>DASZUU010000012.1:0-24506 GCA_035547425.1 Alloacidobacterium sp.
ACATCGGCACGGTCTACCAGGCGCAGCGCGCGGCCATGCACAACCAGGTGCAGAACCACGTCGATCTTTATGATCTGAATCTGAGCTATCAGCTGACGCCGCGCTGGAGCATCATCGCCGATATTCCGGGAATGACGGCGACTCGCCACCAGCAGGGCAACGTGAATGTGTACCGATCCGGCGGGATCGGCGATATGCTCGTCGGCGCGCAGGCATGGGTATGGCGTCCGCCGACAGAGAGCAACGGAAACATTGCGTTTTCCATGCAGCTCAAATTACCCACCGGCATCAACGATGCGAAAGGAACGACCATCCTGGCTAACGGCCAGAAACAGGTGCGGCCCTTCGATGAATCGATCCAGCCCGGCGATGGCACCTGGGGATTTGCTATCGGCACAGATGCCTATCGTCAGTTCTACTTTCACACGATTGGCTATTTCACCGGGTCATGGCTCTTCAGCCCACAGGATACAACCGGAGTGCTGACCTATCGCAGCCAGCCGGGTGAAAACGTGGTTTCCGCGACCGATCAATATCTCTGGCGTGGAGGCTTCTCTCACGGCGCTCCGAAGATTCGCGGACTGGCATTCAGCATCGGAGGCCGCATGGAGGGAGTTCCTGTGCGCGACGCCTTTGGCAGCAGCAACGGCTTTCGCCGTCCCGGATACGTCATTTCGATTGAGCCCGGCCTTATCTATGCGCGCGGACGCAATATGTTCAACGTAAGCGGGCCATGGGCTATGGAGCGCAATCGCAAAACCAGCGTGACCGACTATGCAAACCATACGCACGGTGACGCTGCCTTTGCCGATTACACAGTCATTGCCAGCTATACCCGGAGTTTCTAAGAGGTCACTTGCCCATTCACAGCAGCGCCCTGACAGACGCCGGAGTTTGAATCATCCGGCAGCTGTCAGGGCTCGAGCTCAGGCTTCAGGAGTTTTCTCGTGGATGACCATCCACGAAGTGCCGAACTTGTCGCGGAGCTGACCGAAGCGATGCGCGAAGAAGGTTTCCTGCATGGGCATGAAAATATCGCCGCCATCTGCCAGCAGATTGTAGATGCGTTCGGCCTCTGCAATGCTGTCGACCTTGAGCGCCAGATAGACGCTGCGCATCGGCTGGAAGTGGCCGCCCATAATATCGCTGGCCATCAAGGAAGTTTCGCCGAGGGAGAGACTGGCGTGCAGCACGGCTTTCTCCGCACCGGGAGGAACCTGCTTCGGCTCCGGCATCTGGTCGTAAGTCATCATAAAGGTAATCTTTGCGCCCAGATGCTTCTCGTAGAATTGGAAGGCTTCGGCACAATTGCCGCCATAATTGAGATAGGTATTAATCTTCATTTGTCGGTCCTCAATTGCTTCAAGAGTGTGTGGATTCGGCGCAACAGGCATGCGGCCTGGGCGCTGCTTCGTACTCGTCATGACGGCGGACAAAATCCATCGTCGTGGTTTCATTGCGGCCCTTTGGCGCCCGGTCGAGAATCATCAGCGTGCCGATGAGTTCCTCCGGTCCGCGCCCGTAGCTCGAATACGTGTGAAAAACCGACCCCTGTCCATCCTTGTAAAACGAGCTCATGCCCGGCAGCTCCGTATCGGCTGCATTCTCCTGCGGAGGCCCCACGGTGAAGTTGTACATGGCTGTGCCCTTTTCCAGATCTTCTTTACGGAATGACACCTGGTAGTCGAAGTTGAAGTCGCTGCCGAAGGACGACACCCAGGGAAAATGCCAGCCCATGCGCTTCTTGTAAGCCTCGATCTTGGGAAGAGGCGCTCGCGATACTGCCGTCAGCATCACATCATGATTGTTGAGATGAGGCAGCGCTCCGTCGACATGATCGCAAAGAAAGGAGCATCCGGGACAACCTGCATCCCAGTCCGGCCCCAGCATGAAGTGGTAGACGATCAACTGGGTGCGCCCGTCGAAGAGGTCGGACAGGCTTTTCTTTCCTGCCGGGGTGTCGAAGGTGTATTCCTTCTCGACCTTGACCCAGGGCAGCGCCAATCGCTGCGCATTAATTTTGTCGCGCAGGTGGGTAGCCTCTTTTTCCGCGGCCAGCAGCTCCTTGCGCGCAGCGATCCATTCCTCCCGAGATACGACCGGATGATTTTGCATGCAATTCCTCCATGGATTACTTGACGGTATACGTTGATATCAACATTATTGAGCTATGTCAAAGTCTTCGGACATCCCCTTTCAAACCACGCTCCTGGTCCGCGACTGCTGTCTTTGCCTGCATGTGCAACGGGCGGCCCGGGCGTTGGGAAGGCGTTTCGACGATGCTTTCCGCCACCTGGGCCTGACGAATGGGCAATTCTCGTTGATGATGTCGCTGAATCGCCCTGAACCGCCGCCCATGCACGCTGTGGCCTCTTTGCTGGCTCTCGATCGCACGACCTTAACTGCGGCGCTAAAGCCTCTGGAGCGCCGGGGGTTGGTGAAAGTGACAGCGAACCCAAAAGATAGGCGCAGCCGTCTTTTATCGCTTACCCCGGAGGGTAAAAAATTGCTGGCGCAGGCTGTTCCGATCTGGATAAGCACGCATGCCGAGGTGGAGCGGCAGCTTCCCGGCGGAGATCCCGATCGCTTGAGAAAAGATTTATTGATGCTGGGGCAATGAAAGCTAATTGCCTGAGGCGCGTCCGCCGGTTTGCGCAATGCGCACGCCGCTCAGGCTGCTGACGTAGCGGGAAACCCCGTGATAGAGCGACTCGGCGATGCGTTCGCGGTAGGCCGGGTCGCGCAGCTCATGCGCGTCGTCGGGATTGGTGAGGAAGGAAATTTCCGCCAGGATCGACGGCATGTTTGCGCCGATCAGCACGACGAACGGCGCTTTCTTGACGCCGCGATCCTTAAGGCCGGGGTTGCCGTCTTCGAGGCCTGAGTAGAGGCTCTGCTGCACATCCGATGCGAACTCGCGGGATTCGCTGATCTTGTCCTGCAGCGTAATCTTCTTCACCAAATCGGAGAGCTGATGGATCGACTGGTCGGAGACTGCGTTTTCGCGCGCGGCCACTTCGAGCGCATCGGCTGACGTGGTGAAGTTCAGGTAGTAGGTTTCGACACCGCGCGCGGAGGAATCGGAGCTGGAATTGGCATGGACGGAAATGAAGAGATCGGCCTGCGCCTTGTTGGCAATGGCGGTGCGCGTCTCCAGCGGGATGAAGGTGTCGTCATCGCGCGTGTAGATGACGTCCGCGCCGAGACGCTGCTTGAGCAGCTTGCCCAGGCGCAGAGCCACGTCGAGCACCACATCTTTTTCCTCAATACCGCCGGGGCCCAGCGTGCCCGAATCATGGCCACCGTGTCCGGCATCGACAACGATGCGGCCTATCTTCAATCCGAGTGCCCGCACCATGGAGCGCTCGCCGGTGGCCGTGGGCGTGGCTTCATGCACCGCGGGCTCAACGACATCCGGCGCAACGGCGGCGCTCTTGCGGGCTGTCTTTTTCGTGACTGGCACGGGAGGCGTTTCCGGCGCGGGCGGCGGATGATTCAGCGCTTCCAGCTCATTTGGCTGCTGCTCGGGCGAGGTTCCGGCAACGGACTGAACAACGGGCTTCGTGGTCGGATGCCGGGTCGCTCTCACGCGGTTCGGTTGACGATCGAGCGAGGCAATGTCCTTGATCGAAGAGCCAAAGCCTACCGGCTGCGCTTGCGCAGCAGCAGGAGCAGGCTTGGTGACGGTTGATGTGTGCGAAGGCTCCGGCTTCTGCGTGGCGGGTGGCGCAGGTGCGGCCACGGGCAATGTTTGCCTTGCCACGAGCGATGGAGCGGGCATCGTGCCCGGCTTTTTCCCGTGAATGTCGATGATGAGCCGCCACGGGTTCGGCAACAGAAATGCGGAATACTCGCTGACATCGCTGACGTCGAGCACGACGCGCGTGACGTCGTTTGAAAATTGCGCCATGCGGATGCGCTTGAGAAAGCCGTCATCGGTGACTTCTACGGCCTTTCCGACAAGTTCGGGCGACAACTTCGCGCCGTGCAGATCGAAGAAAATGCGGTCGGGGTTGGGAACACGTGATGCTTCGTATTGCACTTCGTCCTGCAGATCAATGGCTACGCGGGTATAGATCGGCGTCGACCAGTGGCGCAGGCCGGTGACCAAAGGCAGCTTGCCCCGGCGCGGCGGAGGTGGAGCATTCAGCGCGGCTTCGCTGAGTTTTGAGTCGGAAGAGGCAGCCTCGCTTGCGGGAGGAATCTCGGTTTCGGTGATGGTAGACGAGGGCTGCGCGGATGGTTTCGCGGACGCCGATGCTGTTGCCGGGGCCGGGGCGCCGGCTGATGGTATTGGCTTGCTGTTACGGGCAGGCGCCTGCGCTTCCACTGCCGGAGGCGGCGTTTTGTGCAGCGGCTTTTTGCCGCGTTTTTCCGCCACCTCTTCTGTATGGATGTTCTTCAGCTCCTGGCGTGCCTGATCGGCAAGCGGATTCTGCGGATAGAGCTTAAGAAATTGCTGGAAAGTAGTCTTGGCCTGCGGCCTGTCATCGAGATCATGGCGATAAATTTCGCCTTCTGTCAGAAGAGCGCTGTAACGATAGCGGCTGGCCGGATACTGCTTGCGCAGAAATTCATACTGGCCGATGGCATCGTGCAGCGACTTCTCATCCTGAAAGATGCGCCCTTCCTCCGCCAGTAAATCTGCCACGGCAGAGATGCTGGCATCTGCTTTGGGGGAAGCGGGATCGCTGTGATACACACTCCGATAAGCATTGAGGACGCGATCATACTCGCGGCGGGTGCGCTGCTGCTCGGGCCGGCCTTCGAGGGCCTCGCGTAGTCGTTGCGCTTTATCGAAGGGAGAGAGCGGCGGATGCTGCGCTGCCATGATCGGTAAAGCGGGATGGAAAAAGGCGCAGAGTGCCAGGCACAGAAAAAGCGTGCGTCCTCCGGAGGGGTAGGAAAGGGGCATAGACAAATTCACAGCGGCACGCCAGCGCCGATTTCATTATAGGTTGCCCCTCCGGCAGGAGCAACGCAGGAAACGGGAAATTAACGGAAGGAAACTGGTATAAAAACAGGAATTTTGGTCAAAATGGAGCCTCCCGCGGCGTCATTTATTTTCCACGCCGCCCACGACTTTTTATCCAAAAGTGCATCCAAGAGCTTTGGAGAACGATTTCAATGCGTAAGCTGGATTTATTCGGTACAACCCTCGCGACAGCATTCGTGGTGGCTGTTGGTATTGGATGCAATAAGCAGGCGGACAACACAAGCCAGACAGCACAAACACAGGCACAGCAGGACCAGCAGAACCAGGACCCGAATTACGATCCGGCAAGCGCAAACATGGCGCCTGCGAATGACAGCGGCTCTGCCGCTGCGCCCGCGCCTGCATCGGCATCGAGCTCGCCGCCGTCTTCATCGTCAACGGCGACGAGCTCCAGCGACAATGTGCCTCCACCTCCTATCGATCAGGAATCCTACCCTGCAGACAATACTGTCGCGCAAAGCGAAGTCAGCCCCGACCAGAGCGGTTATTACGATGAAGCCGCTGTGCAGCAGCAGGTGTATGCGCCGCAGCCTCCGCCGCCTCTTCCTGAATATGATCAGCCCGAATGCCCAGGGCCGAATTACATCTGGACTCCCGGCTACTGGGGTTATCAGCAGACGGGATACTACTGGATTCCCGGCGTGTGGGTGATTGCGCCCTATATAGGCGCTCTGTGGACGCCCGGTTATTGGGGATGGCACAACAACCGTTACATGTGGAATCACGGCTACTGGGGCCCGCATGTCGGCTACTATGGCGGCATCAACTACGGGCATGGCTACTTAGGCAGCGGCTACTACGGCGGCTACTGGAACCGCAATAATTTCTATTACAACCGCTCCATTACCAACGTAAACACGACGGTCGTGCGCAATGTGTATGTGCACAACGTGACGATCAACAACTACAACAACAATCGAATCAGCTATAACGGCGGCCGGGGCGGCATCCAGGCGCGGCCTACGTATGCAGAGCTGCAGGCATCACGCGAGCGTCACCTGCCTCCGCTTACCGCGCAAACACAGCATGCACATCAGGCGGGCCAGAATCGCGCCCAGTTCTTTAACGTGAACCGCGGGCGACCACAAAATGCGGCGTTGAATCGTCCGCTGGCAACGCCATTCCATGCGCCCGCGCCGCAACCTCCGGTACGGGGCGCGGCGAATCCCGGCTTCGTGCAGCGGCAGCAGGCAAACCAGCAGAGGCAGGAAATGCATGCGATGCCCGCCGGCGGTGCTCGTCCGCAACAACAGCCGGCTCCGCAATTGAACCGCCCCGGCGCGCAGCCGCAGCAACATCCTGCTCCTGCGGTACAGCAGCGGCCTGAGCAACATCCTCAGCCTGTACAGCGTCCGGAGAACCACGCAGCTCCGACGCCGCGACAGGAAGCGCACCCGCAGCCGCAACAGCGGCCTCAGCCCACGGTGCAGCATCCGCAACCGCAACAGCGTCCGGAGAATCACGCGGCTCCGGCCCAGCGTCCTGAAGTACAGCAGCACCCGGCGCCCGCCAGAGAGCAGCGACCACAACCACAGCGTCCGCAGCCGCAGCAGCGACCGGAGAATCATGCAGCTCCGGCGCCGCGACAGGAATCACGTCCCCAACCACAACATCAGGAGAATCGCCCGGCTCCACGACAGGAAGCTCCGCATGAGCAACACCCGGAACATCCGCATGGCGGTCGATCGCACGGCAGATAAGTTTGCCTGGCCGTCAGAGCGGACGTTTGAGCACAACCACGCGCAGATTCCGGCGTACGGCGAAGCCCACTTTTTGATACGCGCGGATGGCAGCCGCGTTGTCGATGCGTACTCCGAGGATAGGCGTTTCGCCGCGCTCAAAAATGCCGCGCGAGACAGCAGAGACAAGGGCAGGCGCATAGCCTCGTCCGCGATATTGCAGATAGGTGCAGACCGCGCTGACTTCGGTGTATCCGGACATGCTGATGCGCTGACCGGCCATCGCCGCGAGTTGCGCGCCATCACGGATTCCGCGATAGCCTCCAAACTCGATGGTGCGGTCACGAAAAGGGCCCGGCTCGGTTGCCTCTGCCAGCTTTTTCATCTCAGGCACGTCATCAGTGGAGAGAGCCTCTATGTGCTCAGCACAAGGCAATAACGCAGAAGGGTCAACGCACATCATCTGGTGCATTTCAAAATTCGCCGTCAAGCGCCAACCTTCGGGAAGTTGCGGCTGCGCATCGAGAAAAAAGACAGCAACCTCTTCCTTATCGAGCAATTCTGCCAGCGCGCTATAAGCCTGTGGGCTCTGTTCCCGTATGGCCGCCAGGGGACTGATATCTGCGGGATAGCGTTTGGCCAGCTCGTTGCCCTGGGCAAAGCGCGCATGCGTCGTGCTCAACGCATGCCAGATGGGGTGGTCTAGCATTTCCATGTTGGAATGTGTGCGCATCTCTTATGCAAATAGATGTCGTAACCGCGGGGAAGCATCAGGAATCTCGGTTAAGCAGCAATGTCGTCGAGCATGGAATGCAGATGCCGGCGCGCGAAACAGAGCGGTGTTTCGTTTCCGATGAGGCGGGAGATCATCAGGCTTCCTTCCAGCGTCGAGATAATGAGAGAGGCAATCTCTGAAGGCATCGTCTCTGGAAGAATTTCGCCCTGCTCGATTCCGAGCCGCACTGCCGTTTCCAGGTATCCGAGCCATTCGCGCATAGCTTTCCGCGCATGGGCGCGCAGCGTTGGATTGCCATCGTCGGCATCGATGGCGGTGTTCATCAAGGCGCAGCCGCCGGGAACCACGGACGGCTTCGAGGCGAACATATCGACCATACGGTGCAGCTTGCCGAGCGGGCTTGGGATCGCATCGAGCGCGCCGAGCCGAACGCGCTTGATCTCCTGCCATGCGTAATCGAAAGCGGCAACGGCCAGCTCTTCTTTGCTTTCAAAGTGCCGGTAAATGCCGCCCTTCTCGAGGCCGGTTTCCTCCATCAGCTCCGACAGGCTGGTGCCCGAGTAGCCGCGCTGATTGAAGACGGGCGCAGCTTTGCGAATGATCTTCTGACGGGTTTGCTCGCCCTTCCGTAAAAGAACGCTCACAGAAAAATATTAGCATATTTTTGCGACCGATCGGTTTCTTTGCGAATCTGTGTTCAGCATATCCCATGAGCACAGCGACTCTCGTCCATCCGCAGGTTCAAGCAAGTGTCGCCCCGCGACGCGCCATCAATCCATGGGCTGTGGCCATTACGGTTACGCTGGCTACCTTCATGGAACTGCTGGATACGTCGATTGCCAATGTCTCGCTGCCGCACATTGCCGGCGGTCTGGGGTCGAGCTTCGATGAAGCTACCTGGGTGCTGACTTCATACCTGGTGGCCAATGCCGTGGTGCTGCCGTTGAGCGCGTGGCTCTCGCGTGTCTTCGGGCGCAAACGCTATTACATGATGTGCGTGGGGCTGTTTACCATCACGTCGTTTCTATGCGGCATCGCGCCCACGCTGGGAATGCTGCTGCTCTTTCGCGTAATGCAGGGAATCGGCGGCGGCGGGCTGGCTCCGGTGGAGCAGGCGATTCTGGTCGATACCTTCCCGGCAAACAAGCGCGCGGCGGCCTTCGCGCTTTACAGCATGGCTATTGTCACGGCTCCGGCAATTGGGCCTCCGCTTGGGGGATGGATTACCGACAGCTTCTCCTGGCGCTGGGTCTTCTTCATCAATGTTCCGATCGGTATTCTCTCGCTCATTCTGAGCAGCAGGCTGGTGCACGATCCGCCGCAGTTCAAGGAAGAGATTGCGAAGCTGCGCGCCAGCGGCAAACTGAAGATCGACGGGCTTGGCATCGGTTTGATCGCAATCGGTTTCGGCTGCCTGGAAGTGGTGCTCGACCGTGGACAGATCGATGACTGGTTCGGCAGCAAAACGATTGTGTCGCTGCTGATCGCCGCGGTTGTGACGCTGAGCTTCGCCATTTACTGGGAGTGGAACCACACCGACCCGGTGGTGGAAATTACGCTGCTCAAAGAGCGCAACTTCGCCTCCGCTACGATTTTCTATTTTCTCTTCGGCTTTGTGCTTTTCGGCAGCACGACCATGATTCCGGAGATACTGCAGGAGCTTTACGGATACACGGCTACCGATGCGGGACTGGTGCTGGGGCCCGGGGCGCTGGTCATCACCTTTCTTGCGCCATTTGTCGCGCGTCTGGTGCAATCCGGCAAAGTGAACCCGAAGCATCTCATCATCTTCAGCTACGCCGTCGTTGCCGTTTCCATGTGGTATTACGGCAGCTTCACGCCGCAGACGGATTATTTCCATTACGCCTTCGCGCGCGCGGTTCAGGGCTTCGGGTACGCATTTCTCTTTGTGCCGGTCAGCGTGATGGCGTATTCGTATCTGCCGCCGCAAAAGAACAACAAGGCATCCAGCTTTACCAACCTGGCGCGCAATTGGGGCGGCAGTTTTGGAGTTGCATTTGTCACGACATTTCATGAGCGGCGCACGGATCTGCACCAATCGCGTTTAGCCGATACATTGGCACACGGTCTGCCGCTGGTCGATTCCACGCGTGACTCGCTGATGCGCAACTTTGAGCGCCTCGGATTCTCCCCTGCGGATGCTACAAACCATGCGAACGGACAGGTCTACCAGATGCTGCAGCAACAGGCGAGTCTGCTCGGCTTCCGCGATTGCTTTTATCTGCTGGGATGGATTGCGCTGCTCGGCATACCGGTCGTCTTCTTTACGCGCAACTTCCGTCCGGGAGGCGGCGGCTCGACGGGCCACTGATAACTCGACCTGCAGCGGGGAAATAGAGGCTAGTGCTTGTCGTCGCGAATGCGGCTGGCTTCAAAACTGACGATCTTCCACTGGCCGTAGCGCTTGTTGTAGACGCGCGTATAGCGATATGTGCCGCCTATATCGCTGGAACCGCTGGTTCCCGCCAGGTCGGCGCGCGAGGTCACCACTGCGGTGTCGCCATAAATGCGGACTTTCAGATCGTTCAGGTCGAGATTTGTGATGTGCAGGGTTCCGGCGCGGCGGAGGGCCAGGGCCTCCGTCTTGTTTTCGATGATGCCGCTGGCGCTGATACCGACGTAGTCGTCGGCCAGAAGGCGATCCATCACGGCTACGTCATTACTGAGCTGGGCCTGTCGCCACTGCATCTCCAGCGCTTCAATCTCTTTGTGGACTTCGTGATTGGGGTGATGCGGCAGAGCGGCAAAGACCGGGCCGGCAAATCCACAAAGCACGAAACAGAGCAGCAGAATGTGCCCGCTGTTTATGACAGAAAGCCGGGGCCGGACGCGGAAGTATCTGCGCATGTGCGTACTGGATGGTAGTCCGCTTTGAAAGCGCGAGTCAAAAAGAATGGCCAGATGGGCAGTTTTTGGGCTTAAAAGCCATTTTCCCTGAACTGGACGGCGAGCTCTGATCATTCTGTTGTCTGCGATGCGTTCAGGGGCACGGAGCGTTGTGCATAGGTGGCGAACATGAGAACTCAAGAGGTTTAGACGACGGCAACCAGATTTTCGACAGTACGCTCGCGCATCAGCTGGTAAAGCCCTCCCACGGCATACTCCTTGAAGTGGGGCGTAGCCCGGTGCGCCTCGAGCGATTCTCCATCCTGGTATTGCTCGTAAATGAGGACCGTGGAGGGGTCATCCTCGACCCAGTGAGGCACATAAGAAGCACACCCCGGTTCTTTACGGGAGGCGATGGCCAGCTTCTCCAGGATTTCGGATATCTGCTGGCGGTGTTCTTCGGCAAAACGCATGCGTACGGTAAAGCTGACCATAAATGAAGACTCAGGTAGAAAGTACGATAAAACCGGCGGCTGTGGAAGTGTGAAAAATGCCAACAGGGTAAAAGAAACGGTAGAGACTTTTTATTTTGATAGTGAAAACCCTCAAATATGCGTCTCCAGAGTATTGACCGCGAAGATATACTAAATTCTCTCTGAGACTCGACCGGCCTCGAGCGAACTCGCCACCAATTCAACCTTTATAAATTTCTGAATTGTCATGATGACGCTCCGGAAATTGTCATCCTGAGCCAAAGGCGAAGAACCTGCTGATTCTCGAACAGCCACACTGCTGCAATCAAAAAGCAGGTCCTTCCTCCCGTCGGTCGTCAGGATGACAACGCGGTTGGTAGAGGTCAGCGCCGCTTCCTCAATCCCTTTATAAATTTCTGAAGAATTTCTTCTTCTACTGCGGTTTTGCGGGCTGCTGAGGCTGCTGTTGGCTATCGCCGTCCTTGCCGATCTCCTGCCCGTCGAACGTAATCTTGACCGATGTACCGAAGCGTTTGTAATTGGCGTACTTCAGCGTTTCGCGGATATGCACGTCCTGGCTCAGGTAGCCATTGCCGCCGGAAAAATGCAGCACGCCCTCACCGCGGGTATAGACCGGGAACCAGTAGCGCCCGTCAATCTGCTGGCGATACGTGGTGAAAGGCGGCGACAAATCTTCATGCCCTTTGCGCGTATCGTCCGGCACGTTCTTGCCGTTGGTGACCACGATCTGCAGGTCTTTCTGATCGACCCAGATGCGGCCTTGAAAGTAGCGCTTGTTCTTTTCGATGACCTTGGGCTTCACGTCGAAAACGAAGGTATCCACTTCATCGACCTTCTGCTTGCCCACATAGGTCAGGTTGTACTGGCCCACATCTTCCTTGGTGAGCACGAAGGGGAGGCGCTGCTCGATGTCCTGGAAGTCAGCCGGGCTCATGGAAATGCGCTGCAGTGAATTCTCAGGCGCGAACACTACTTTTTCATACCGCCTGCCGGAGGGATCGAAGGTAATGTCGGTCACCTGATAATACTGGCCGTCTACCTTGCCGTCATCGTCAATCGTCTCCACTTTTACGCTGCGCTCGTAGGTGTAGTTCGCCATCGCAGTGCGGAACTCTGACTCCTTGGCGGTAAAGCTATCGATGATCTGCTGCGCAGGGACAGAAGGCGCCGAAGTATCGAGTTGGCCAAATCCCTGATCGAGCGGCATGGCCGTATAGGAAACCTGCGCGTGGAGCGGCATGATGCCGATACCGATAGTCAGGGCAATGCAGGCAAGCAAGCGCCGTAAATTGTGGGTCAAGATAAACACCGGACTTTCCCCCTCTTATCAGGATAGACGCGGCGGCGGACCAAAATGGACAATTTAACAAAACGCAGATACAAATTGACTGCGCAAAGCGTACACTGACTTCGATTTCCCGAAAATGAACGAGTTTTACCGCATTCCGGCGCTCGTGCTGTTAAGCATGCTGCTGGTTGTCTTTGCTCTGCTCTACTTGCGGGCGCGGACGATTCGCAACATGCTCTGGCTTGTGGGCTGGGGCATGGTGGTTCTGAATCTGGCGCTTGAAATAGCCCATGTTCATCAGCCGGGGATTGGATTGGCTGTCGAAAATTCCGGCCTGGTGCTCGGCGCCCTCATGTTTCTCGGCTCCATGTCGCCACTCAGGCTGAAGCACTGGCCGCGCATTCTGTATGTGTATGCATTTGCCGTGCCGCTGCTCCTGTATACGGCGCTGGTATCGTTGCAGCCTGCCGAAAAAGGGCCCCTCCATGTTGCAGCTATCATCCTCGCCGTCATCACCGTTTATAGCGCTGTGCTATGGAGCATCCGGGATCATTTAATTCCTATCTGGTTTACCACTTTATTCTCGGTGGCTGTGGGAGGTGTCTGCTTATGGCTCACGTATAACGGCGAATACTTCTTCGTGATGTACCTGGCCAAAAGCGGATGCAATTTCATTACGGCCCTGCTCTTCATTGTTGCGTATCGCCGCTTCAGTCCCGGCGTCATCTTTACGTCTGCGGGACTCTTGCTCTGGACCTCGCCGGTGGTTCTCGATTTTATTCTTCCCGGCTACAGCCCTCCGATGATACTGGTGGCTCGCGCTACCAACCTCATTAAAGTGATGACGGCCATCGGCATGGTTCTTATCGTTCTCGAGGAAGAGCTGGCGCAGAACCAGGCGGCGAAAGAGCGCGATCATCGCGCGCGCGTCGAGATGGAGCGCTATTCCGAAATCGATCTTTCCCTGCTGTCGGGCGTTCATACGGACGCGGCCTACCAGCACGCCTGCGAGGTGATTGCCGAAGCGAGCCGCTTCAGCCAGGTTGTGCTCTATCTCAAAAATGTGGAGGACGAATATCACATTGCAGCCCATGCCGGCATGCAGCCCGACCTGGTGGCGGCTTGGGAAGCGCTGGGCAAGCGGATGAGAAGCGAGCACATGAAAACCTTCTCGCAAAACACAAACATCGCAGTGGAAATGGGCAATCCCATGCTTGTGGATTTACGCCCGCTCTTTCTCCCCAACGATCCGCTGGAGCAATTACAGTATGACCACACGCACGCGCTTCCCTTGGTCACACGCGGCGGCCAGATCGACGGCGCCTTCTTCCTGAGCGGTTTAAAGCGTCCGGAAGATTCCCTGCAGGCCGACGATCTTCTGCCGCTGCAGCTGCTGGCGGCGCGGCTTACCGCTATACGCGAGCATGACGCGCTGATGCAGCGCGTGGCCCGCTCGGAACGGCTGGCCGGGCTGGGGCAGCTGGCCGCAGGCGTTGCCCATGAGCTGAACAATCCTCTTACCGTTGTGCTTGGCTATTCGCAGCTCATGGAAGATGCGCTCGAATCACACCCGTCGCGCGAGATGGTGACGCAAATTCGCAATGCAGCCCAGCGCATGCGCCAGGTGCTCGAGAGCACGTTGCGCTTCTGGCGGCCTTCATCCGCTGGGCATGAGCCTGTTTCCATAGCAGAAATTTTGCGCGATCTCCAGCGATTGCAGCGGCCCGAATTCGATCGCCGCCAGGCGAAATTGATATTGCACATGCCGGACGACCTGCGCCCCATTCAGGGCAATCGAAGCCAGCTGCAGCAGATGTTTCTGCAATTGCTGCAGCACTCCCTGGCAAAGCTGGAGGAGGATAAGAAGAGCGGCGAACGTACAATCCGCATGGATGTCACCCAGCAGGCGGAAGGCATAAAAATTCTCGTCTCCGATAATGGTCCCGGATTCGCCAATCCCGGGCAGGCATTCGATCCATATTTCCATACCAGGTGGACAAAGAACAGTCCGGACACAGACCTCAGCATTTGTTACGCTATCGTTCGCGGCCACGGAGGCGAAATCTCCGCGCACAATCTCGAGCCTTACGGCGGAGCCCTTATGATCGAATTGCCGTATTCTCAAAAGCGCTCTTCTTTTGTAGACGGGAACTAAAATCCACATGAGCTTTGGCCGCGCCAAAAAACCGAAACAGCCGCTCGACGAAGCAGCGCTATACGAATACGCCGTTGGCGCGCTGGGCCGACGCATGCGCACCGTTGCCGAATTAAAACGGCTGATGCGCTCCCGCGTCGAAGAGGGTGATGCAGGCGAAACGAAGGTTGAGGCCGTCGTCAAGCGGCTCAAAGAGCAGCGCTACCTCAACGACACCAGCTTTGCAGCCGACTATACCCGGCTGCGGCAGGAAAACAACAGCTTCGGAAAACGGCGCGTCCAGCAGGATTTGATCCAGAAGGGCGTGCACGCCAACGTGATTGCGCACGCTCTCGACATAGCTTACGAAAACGTGGATGAAGAGGAGCTGGCTCGCCGGCACCTGGCGCGCAAGCGCGTGCGCAAGCCTGCCAATGAAAAGGAAGCGGCGCGGGTGATGCGGCAGCTCGTCCGTGCGGGCTTCTCCAGCGGCGTGATCTTCAAAATCCTGAAAAACTGGGATGTGGATGAAGAAGCACTCTCCGCCCTCGACTCCATCGACGAAGAAAACATTCCGGAATCATAAGTTGGTTTCCGCGGCCTTTCCTGGCGGTGGATTCTTTTCTGACGGGATTGTCGTCAGCACCAGGTTGGTAAACTTGAAAATATGCAATCCCTCAAAGGCTCTGAAATACGTGAGATGTTCCTGAAGTTCTTCGAGACGAAGGGGCACCGCCGCGTGCACTCGTCCTCGCTTGTGCCTGCCAACGACCCCACGCTGCTCTTCACCAACGCGGGCATGAACCAGTTCAAAGACGTCTTTCTCGGCCTCGAACACCGCGATTACAACCGCGCCACCACCTCGCAGAAATGCGTGCGCGCCGGCGGCAAGCACAACGATCTCGAAAACGTAGGCTTCACCCGCCGCCACCACACCTTCTTCGAGATGCTCGGCAACTTCAGCTTTGGCAACTACTTCAAGAAAGAAGCCATCGCCTATGCCTGGGAGCTGGTCACCTCGCCCGAATGGTTCGGCATCCCCAAGGACCGCCTCTACGTGACCATCTTCAAGGGCGAGAACGGCGTGCCCCGCGACGAGGAAGCCTACAATCTGTGGCTCGAGCAGGGCGTGCCCGCCGACCGCATCCACGAATACGGCAGCAAGGACAACTTCTGGCAGATGGGCGACACCGGCCCCTGCGGCCCCTGCTCCGAGATTTTCTATGACATGGGCATCGGGGCTTCCGAAACCGGAGAGGACAAGCCCTTCGGTCAGGACGACTCGCGCTACGTCGAAATCTGGAATCTTGTGTTCATGCAGTTCGACCGCAACCAACAAGGCGAGCTGAACCTGCTGCCCAAGCCTTCCATCGACACCGGCATGGGGCTGGAGCGCACTGCGGCTGTGTTGCAGGGGAAGATTTCGAACTTTCAAACAGATTTGTTTGTGCCACTGATTGAGCGGGCGGCGGAGCTGACAACCGGCCAGCAAGTCCGTGGCTCAGTCACTATCTCTGATTTGACGAGTAATGCTTCGCTGCGCATCATCGCCGATCATGCACGAGCGGCGACCTTCCTCATCTCCGATGGCGTGCTCCCCGCAAATGAAGGACGCGGCTATGTGCTGCGCAAGATTCTGCGCCGCGGCATCCGCCATGGACGTTTGCTTGGGCAGGAGAATCCATTCATGCGCGATATGGTGTATGCCGTTCGCGATGAGATGCAGGACGCTTATCCGGAATTAAAGGAGAGTGCAGATCGTGTTGCGAAGGTTGTTGAGGCAGAAGAGCGCCAGTTCGCCCGAGCTCTGGAAGTTGGTTCATCTAAGTACAATGTGCTCTTGTATCACAAGGGCTTTAGAGAAGAATTTGCAGGATTCAATCGTGAGCGCGGTCGTGACTTAACTGATCAGGAGCTAGACCTTGCAACGAGCAAAGCTGCTGATACGGTCGTGCCGACAATCCTGAAACTCAGTAAGGGGCAGCATCTTGCTCGGACAGTGCAACTCAGCAATGGCCAAACGTGTTTGAATCGCGCGTGGGAACTGCTCGAGGAGCTTTTGATGCCTGGCGGAAACGATTCGGTCATCCACGATCTCGTGGCGAGGCTGCAGCGCCGATATTGGTCTGTTCCGGGCGTGGAGGCATTTTCAATTTACGAAACCTACGGCCTCCCACTCGATTTCATGATGGATGCTGCGCGGGACGCGGGCATTCACTTCGACCTTGAAGGATTCGAGCGCGCCCGCGCCGAAGAGCAAGCCCGCGCACGCGCATCATGGAAGGGCGGCGCGAAGCAATCCGCTAACCCAGTCTTCCGCGAGTTGGCAAAGACAAACTTTGAAGGCTACCGCCAGCTCACATCGACCGGAGCAGAAGTCCTCGCCATCGTGAAAGACGGTCAGGGCGTGCAGGCCGCGAACCCCGGCGATGCCGTCGAGGTCGTGCTCGATCACACCAGCTTTTACGCCGACTCCGGCGGCCAGATCGGCGATCACGGCTGGCTCTACTCCGACGATCACAATTCCGTCGTCGCCGACGTGAGCGGATGCACCAAGCCGGTGCAGGGCGTCTTCGCGCACAAGGCCATCCTGCGTCAGCCGCTGAAGATCGGCGATAAAGTCGATACCGTCGTGGACAGCGAGTTCCGCGACGCCACGCGCCGCAACCACACCGGCACGCACCTGCTGCACGCCGCGCTGCGCGAGGTGCTGGGCACGCACGTCAAGCAGGCCGGGTCGCTGGTTGAGCCCAACCGCCTGCGCTTCGACTTCTCGCACTTCGCCGCCATTGCCGATGAAGAGCTGCAGGACATCGAAGACCTCATCAACAAGGAAGTCCTCAACAACATCCGCGTCGAGACAATCGAAGACGTGCCCATCGATGTCGCCATCAACGAGTACCACGCGATGGCGCTCTTCGGCGAAAAGTACGGAGAGAAAGTGCGCGTGGTCAGGATCGGCGACTTCTCCACCGAGCTTTGCGGCGGCACGCACACCGGCGCTACGGGCGAGATTGGCGTCGTCAAGCTGCTCGGCGAGGGCAGCGTGTCCTCGGGCGTGCGCCGTGTGGAAGCTGTGACCGGGCTTGGCGCTCTGAGCGAATTCCGCCGCGACTTCCAGGTCGCGCAGCTTGCCTCGCAGCTTTCTTCCAATGCAGAGCTGTCGCCAGCCGACGCGCTCAGGCACAAGCTCTCTGCTCAGGATGAAGAGCTGAAGAAGCTTCGCCGCGAGCTGGAGCAGATTCGCATGAAGTCGGCTGCTTCGGCTGTTTCCGACGCAGCCGGCCAGGCGGTCGAAGTAAAAGGGGTGAAGGTGCTCGCGCAGCGCGTCGATGCGCTCGATCGCGGCCAGCTCCGCACGCTGGTTGATAACCTGCGCAACAAGCTCGGCTCCGGCGTCGTCGTTCTCGGCTCGGCGCAGGAAGAGGGCAAGGTCGCGCTGATTGTCGGCGTCACCAAAGACCTCACCGGCAAAGTGCAGGCGGGCAAAGTCGTCGGGCAGATTGCCAAGCTGGTAGGCGGCTCCGGCGGCGGACGCCCCGACATGGCCGAAGCCGGCGGCAAAGACGCGGGTCAATTGGATGCGGCTCTGAAAAGCGCTCCCGGAATTGTAGAGAGCCTCTTGTCCTAAACGACTGTTCCTTTGAGCCATGCAAAGAACCCCAGCGAGTCTATATCGCTGGGGTTCTTCGTCGCTTTGCTTCTCAGAATGACGGCTATAGAGATATAGCCAGCTAACGCAGGTAGTCCCTAGTACCGGTAGTGATCGGGCTTGTAGGGGCCTTCCTGCGGCACGCCCAGATATTCGGCCTGCTTGGGTGAAAGCGTCGTCAGCTTTACGCCGATCTTTTCAAGATGCAGCCGCGCCACTTCCTCATCGAGCTTCTTCGGCAGCGTATAGACATCCACCTTGTAGACATCCTTGTTCTTCCATAGGTCGATCTGCGCCAGCGTCTGGTTGGCAAAGCTGTTGCTCATCACAAAACTCGGGTGACCGGTGGCGCAGCCCAGGTTCACCAGGCGGCCTTCCGCCAGAACGAAAATGCTGTTTCCGTTCGGGAAGGTGTACTGATCAACCTGCGGCTTGATATTGGTCTTCTTCACGCCCGCTTCCGCGTTCAGGCGATCCATCTGGATCTCGTTGTCGAAGTGGCCGATGTTGCAGACGATGGCCTGGTCCTTCATCGCCTTCATGTGCTCCAGCGTAATGATGTCCAGGTTGCCGGTGCAGGTCACATAGATATCGCCGCGTCCCAGCGTGTCTTCGATCGTGGTGACTTCGAAGCCTTCCATCGCCGCCTGCAGCGCATTGATCGGGTCGATCTCGGTGACGATGACGCGAGCGCCCATGCCGCGCAGCGAGTGCGCCGAGCCCTTGCCAACGTCGCCGTATCCGCAGACGACCGCAACCTTGCCCGCAACCATCACATCGGTAGCACGCTTGATGCCGTCGGCCAGCGATTCACGGCAGCCGTAGAGGTTGTCGAACTTCGACTTGGTCACCGAATCATTGACGTTAATGGCCGGAACCAGTAGCTTGCCGCCTTCCTTCATCTTGTAGAGGCGATGCACGCCGGTCGTCGTCTCTTCGGAGACGCCGCGCCACTCCTTGACCACGTTGTGCCAGTGCTGCGGGTCTTCGGCATGCACGCGCTTCAGCAGGTCCTTGATGACCTGCTCTTCATGGTTGGACGAAGGCGTGTTGACCCAGTTGTCTCCCTCTTCCAGTTCATAGCCCTTGTGGATGAGCAGCGTCACGTCGCCACCGTCATCGACCACAAGCTGCGGTCCCTTATTGTCGGGGTGCGAGAGAGCCTGATAGGTGCAGTCCCAGTACTCTTCCAGCGTCTCGCCCTTCCAGGCGAAGACCGGAACACCAGCGGCGGCGATAGCGGCAGCGGCGTGGTCTTGGGTAGAGAAGATGTTGCAGCTTGCCCAGCGCACGCTGGCACCCAGGTCGACCAACGTCTCGATCAGCACCGCGGTCTGGATGGTCATGTGTAGCGAACCGGTAATGCGGACACCGGCAAGGGGCTTTTCCGCGGCATATTTACGCCGGATCGACATGAGGCCGGGCATCTCATGCTCGGCGATAGAAATCTCTTTGCGTCCCCAGTCAGCCAGTGACAGGTCGGCTACTTTGTAGTCGGCGGCGCGTTCCAATGTTGCAGTTGCCATGCGAAAAAGTCCTCGTTTCGATACTGCGGCTTGCTAAAAATCACAGCTTATCTATTTTATCGGATGCCTTAGATTCGCCGAGGACTTTACGTCGAAAGGCTACTTTCCGATGCAGAAGGTGGAGAAAATGAGGTTTAACACGTCATCCGGCGTGGTTTCGCCCGTCAGCGCGTCCAGCTGGCGCAAAGCCGCATAAAGGTCCAGAAGCAGCATCTCGTGTGGAATCTTCGCGCTGACGGCCTGCCGCGCGGCTGCAAGACCGTTCAGAGCTGCGCTGACGGCCTGCTGGTGACGCAGACTGGTCAGCATGCCGCTTTCGTTCCCGCTTCCGGCTCCGCGAACCAGAGCGAGGATGGCAGATCGCAGCTCGTCGATCCCTTCGCCCGTCACAGCCGAGGTCTGAACAATCGGCATCCTGGTGTCGAGGCCGGTCGCACCCGGGGCAAGATCGGCTTTATTGCAAACCACAATTGCTCTCCGGTCAGCGACAGAGCCGATGAGGGCGGCATCCTCGTCATTAACGGCAGCTGTGCTGTCCAGAACCACCAAGACCAGATCGGCATCGGCTAAAGCTTCTCTGGATTTTTGTATGCCGATCGACTCAACCACATCGGCAGATTCGCGCAAGCCCGCTGTGTCTACCAGCTCAATGGGAATGCCGCCAATCGCCACGCGCTCCGTCACCAGATCGCGCGTTGTTCCGGCAATCGGCGTTACGATGGCGCGCTCGCGCTCCACCAGCCGGTTGAAGAGCGATGACTTACCGACATTCGGGCGGCCCACAATCGCCAGCGCCAGGCCGGAATGCACAATGCGCCCCTGCTCGAACGACCGCGCCAGCTCTGAGAGAGGCTGCTCCATCGCATCGATACGAGCGAGTATCTGGGCATCCGGCGTCACATCGACATCGTCTTCGGCAAAGTCGATGCCTGCTTCGAGCACGGCAATCAATTCCACCAATTGCTGTTTGATCGGCTGAATACGCCGCGAGAGCGATCCACCAAGCTGTTCTGCCGCAACCCGCGCCTGATAGAGCGTCTGCGCTTCAATCAGGTCGCGCACGGCTTCGGCTTGTGTCAAATCCATGCGTCCGGAAAGAAAGGCGCGCTCGGTAAACTCTCCGGGGTTCGCCAGCCGCGCCCCGCCTGCAAGGGATTGCCGCACCAGCAGGTCGAGAATCACCGGCGAGCCGTGGGCTGCAATCTCTACGATGTCTTCACCGGTATAGGAATGGGGAGCGGCGAAGTACGTGACGACGGCTTCATCGAGCTTCGTCTGCGTCCCGGGATCGATGATCTCGGCAAACCGTGCCCGAGCGTGCTCCAACTCTCCGCGCAGTTTCAGCAGGGGCGACGAGATTTCCTTCGCACGGGAACCGGAAAGCCGCACAATGCCGATGCCGCCACGCCCGGGCGGGGTGGAGATGGCTACGATGGTTTCGTTGACTTCAGAGTGCACGGCTATCGGCGCGGACGCGCTTTGTTCTGCTCATATCCTTTGGGATAGGCAATCACGAACCGCCGCAATCCCTCGCCGCTGGATGAGGTCTCCAGGTCTTCGTAGCCGCGGAAGGCCAGGTGCAGCATACGGCGCTCCCGCGAGCTCATGGGCGCAAAGCTGTAGGGCTGGCCGGTACGCCGAACCTTCTCTGCAGCCGTCTCCGCTGCCAGCTTCAGTTCACGGGCGCGCAGAGCCTTGAAGTTATGAGCATCAAATGAAACCTTATCGTGCTCCTCTGCCTCCAGACGGATGATCTTCGCCGCCACATGCTCCAGTGACCGCAGCAACTCTCCGCCGCGCTGCGTCAGCAATCCCGCATCGGGGCCCGCCAGTTCCACGTAGATTTCCCGCGCTTCGAGGCCATCGGGATCGGCTGCGCCCGCGCCCGCAGTGATGCGGTACTTCAGGCGAAGCCCGCCGAGGGTGGTCAGCGTTTTCAGGA
This sequence comes from Alloacidobacterium sp., assembly GCA_035547425.1. Taxonomy (GTDB): domain Bacteria; phylum Acidobacteriota; class Terriglobia; order Terriglobales; family Acidobacteriaceae; genus Alloacidobacterium. The sequence continues at coordinate 21,295 of DASZUU010000012.1, forward strand.
ATGCGGCAATCTTCTGAGCGGCAACAGAATAGTCGTCAATTGGCATCGAGATAGTATCTCATTGCAGCCATATATCGTGGCAAAAGAAAGGTGTCCGAAACTTCGGACACCCTTTGTCTCGCCAGTGGAAATGGTTATTTCCGTAGTGCCGGAGTCTTACCCGCACGTTTGGCCGCACGCCGTGCGGCAATCTCGCGGACTTCGCGACCCATTTTAGTACGGTTCATGGCCATCTGCTGCACAATGCCAAGCACGTTGCTGCCTGCCCAGTAGAGCGCCAGTCCCGAGCCGATATTCCAGGTCATAAAGCCGAAGACGGCCGGCATGGTGAAAGCCATCATGCGCTGCTGCGCCGGGTCAACACCCGGAGACGGCGTCAGCCACTGCACCAGGAACATCGACACGATAAAGAAGATGGGCAGAATGTGCAGCGGGTCGGGAGCCGAAAGGTCCGGCAGCCAGAGCCAGTGCGCCTGCCGCAGCTCGATCACATTGCCGAGCATGCGATAGAAGGCAAACAGCAGCGGCCACTGAATCAGCATCGGCAGGCAGCCGCCGAACATGTTCACGCCTTCGCGCTTCTGCAGGTCGAAGATTTCCTTGTTCATCTCCTGACGGCGCGGGTCGGTAGCCTTGAACTTCGCATACCTGGCTTTGATCGCGTCCATCTGCGGCTGAATGCGCTGCATTTTCAGCGACGACTTCATCATCTGGAAACGCGTCGGCAGCATGGCCAGGTTCAGGATGAGGGTGAGAATCAGAATCGCCCATCCCCACTCGCCCGTGATGTGGTCGTGCAGGAACTTCAGGATCACGAAGAGCGGCTTCGAGATGATGCTCCACATGCCGAAGCTGACCGTCTTCTCGAGGCTTGGTCCGCCGTTGGTCGGAATCGCCGCCAGCACTTCCAGCGCCTTGGGACCGGCGAATAGCTGCACGCTGTAAGGCTGCGCCGCGCCCATGGCCGCGCCCAGCACCGGAGCCTGCTCCACATGGTTCGGATCGGGCTTCTTGTGGTTCTGCGGAATCGGCAGCGTGTTGTGCAGGCTTACCAGGGAAAGGTCTTTGGGCGAATCGGGAAGGAAAATCGCCGTAAAGTAGAGGTCGCTGATGCCCGCCCAGTTGAAGGGACCATGCAGCGTCTCGCCGCCTACGACTTTTTTCAATGCAATCTGGTCGGATTTGCCATCCTGCGCCGTATCCAGCGTCGTGCCGGTGGCGTATTGCGGCAGCGTGGTCTGGTCGCCAAAACCTGCGGGCCAGGAGAGCAGCGCGGCTACAGGCGCGCCATTCTGCGTGACGGAGACCTCGGCGTGGATCAGATAGCTCGAATCGAACTTGAAGGTCTTCTTCACCGTCAGGTCACCCGCTGCATACTCAAAGCTGAGCGTTCCCGGCGCGGCGATATTGCCCGTTGCCGAGGGCACGAACATCGCCTGCTGCAGGCGGCTGCGCAGTCCCTCGTCATAGGTATAAAGCGAGAGCGGATAGCCGAACTTTGCAGAAGCGGCCTGGTTCACCAGGTCCAGCGGCTTGCCTTCGTCATCCTTGTACTTTTTCAGAATCCACGACGTAACCTGGGCGCCGCGATTGGAGAAAGTAATGCGATACAGCTCGTTCTCCACCACCGTGGTCGATTCGGCGGCTGCCTGCGTCGTGTTCGCGGCGGCCTGCGTCACCGGAGCTGCAGGCGCCTGAGCCTGCGCCGAAGTGGGCGCCGGCGTAGGCGTTGCCGCCTGTTGCTGCTTCGTCTGCGGAGCGGGGGTTGCCGGCTTCTTGGGCTTCAGGAATTGAAGGCCGAGGAACATCACCAGAAAAATCGCGGTCAAGACGAGCATGCTCTTCGAGTCGCCACCGCCGCCCTGCTGATTGGGATTTTTTATTTCTGCCAAGAGTGCTTCCTATGATCTCGTTTCGTGTGAGGTATGCGCTTCTTTCATGGTAACTGGCGCATGCGAACTCTGCATAAAAGAGCGCTTTGCCGGAACCGGATCGAAGCCGCCCGAGCTTCCCGGACGGCAGCGCAAAAAGCGCCGTAAGGACATCCAGCCGCCGCGCACCAGGCCATGCTCATGCAGCGCAATCGCGGCGTATTCTGAGCATGTGGGTTGAAAACGGCAGGCCCCGCCGCTGAAGCCTGCTCCGGCGTGCAGCAGCGGCGACAGCACGTATTTGTAAAACGAATGCACCGCTTCTGTAAGGGATACGCGGAAGCGGCCTTCGCGGTTCATGCCTCCGCCTCCGCCTCCGCCTTTCTCAGCGCCGTCTCGACCGCTTGAAAGACGCGGCCCACTTCCACATTCAGGCGGGAAAAGTCCATTTCCAGAATGCTCTTGCGCGGATGCAGAACCACATCCACATTTGACTGGAGATGCGGCAGGTTCTTGCGCACGGCTTCGCGCATGCGCCGCTTGATGCGGTTGCGCTCAACCGCCTTGCCCAGCACGCGGCCTGCTGTAAGACCCACACGCGGGCCGCAAACAATGGCGGAATCTTCAAGACGCGGGCTGAAGAAATACGTCATCGATGCGGAAAAATATTTCCGGCTCTCCTGGTACACGCGTTGATAATCGGCGTGCTTACTCAGACGAGCGCCGCGCGATGGGCGCGGCGTCGAGGGAGAAACTGATTCATGCATCGGTGTCGTCTGGTTTCGCTAACGCGAAAAGAAAAGGCGTGGAAGACTTAGTCGCGGTATCCGGCGCTCACAGAGACGCGCTTGCGGCCCTTGGCGCGGCGGCGCGAAAGAACTGCAGCTCCGCTCTTGGTCTTCATGCGGCTGCGAAACCCGTGGGTCTTCGCGCGGCGACGGCGATTCGGTTGAAATGTGCGCTTCGGCATGGAAGTGCGCTCCTAAAAAGTTTCAATGAAATATGAGTGCCGTCATCCGAGCAGAAAAAGACTCAGTGCAGCAATTTCTGAGTATACATCATCACGGTTCCAACCGCAAAATACGCGGCGATGACCCGCTTTTTCACAACCCTTGGTGCAACTAAAAAATAGATGCGCATTTTCTATCGAAAGTAAGGTCCCAACGCACTTCAAATGTGCTAGTATCGGCAGCGTTCACTAGAGATTTTTCAGCGCGTCTTACTGCTTCACCTGATCGCACTTTGGAGAGCGCACGCTGCTCTCGTTAAAAACTCGTGGCACCCCAGAGCGCCCTTCATCCCGGGCTTGTATGACCCGGGCAGGGCTATTATTTTTTCGTT
>DASZUU010000013.1:0-138274 GCA_035547425.1 Alloacidobacterium sp.
ACGGCCTGGAGAACTGCGGCTGCCTCTTCCCGCAGTTGAAATTGCTATTCCGCATTCGTTGCCGTTGCCCGGGTCTTTTACGACGCAATTGAAGGTCTTGCGGCAGAGCGCGTCGGCCCATGAGCTTTCCCTCGAACTGGAAGCGCAGGGTGGCAGTGTGTACGATCTTCCGTTGCGCGAGAACGGAGTGCGCTCTCCAATTCATGCCGAAGGAGCGAGTGTGGGTAATGGTTCCGATGCGAAAGGGATGCGTACGCTGCACGTGGTTTTTCCCGCAGGTGAGAGATATCAGAGGCAAACGGTTCGTCTAACGTGGTAGCGGGTAAGAGAGAGAGCCGCGATTTTTGTGTTTTCGTAAGGGGCAATAAATTTTGTTATACTAAGCGAGGTTGTTTGACGTCAGGTTGTTGCCCTAAAGTGCCTATCCGGCACGGCCTTCCTTCCTCGCAGACATCCTCAAATGCGCGGCTGCCAAGGCAGTCACGCAAATCCTTGGATGTATCTCCCAAGGCCAGATAGCTCAGTGGTAGAGCGCGGCCCTGAAAAGGCCGGCGTCGGCGGTTCGATCCCGTCTCTGGCCACCACCTGCATTATTTATCCGCACAGTCGTCGTGTTGCTGCAAATCGATACGGTGCGCCTCGTGCGTGGATGCCTCGCCAAAGACGCATTTATAGTCTGTTCATAATGAAAATGTATGCTCAAGCATACTCACAGTCATGCCTTCGCTTGTAGCCAAACATCAGACTGGGTTCACTCAGGCGAAATCTTCTTACATGAATGACCCGCGATGGCAGCTTGCTGTCAAGGTTTCTGAAAGCAATCATTTTCGCAAGTCTGCCTTGTTGGCGCAATTCCTGCTTTTTATATGTGAACATACGTTGAACGAGACTGCTGAGGAACTCACGGAGCAGGCCATCGGCGAGCATGTGTTCCGGCGGCGTCCCGGTTACAGCACGGGCGAAGACAATATCGTTCGCAGCTATGCGCATCGGCTTCGCAGCCGTCTCGAACAGTATTTTCAGCAAGAAGGGCGAAATGAGCTGGTACGCATCAGTGTGCCACGCGGCGCATACACGGCAATATTTGAAGAAAATTTGCCGGCCGGGGTAAATTCTCAGCCAAGCCAGTTGGAGCTTGTTGAAGCAGAAAATTCTCTGAGGAAGCCTACAAGGTCTCTGAATATTCCAGCAGAGCAAGAGCATATCGATGCCGTAGTAGAGAAGGCACAGGCTTCCGGCATTTCCATTTCGCGGAAGGTTGCAACTCTGCTGGCGGCAGTGCTGCTCCTGGCCGGCACTGGTGCGGGACTGTTGGTAGCGCATGCGTTCCACAAAGAGATTTCTTACTCTCCGGCGCATGATCTCTGGTCACAGATTTTTTCCGGAAAAACAGGCGCATTTATTGTTACCACAGATAATGGCTTAGGAGTGCTTCAAGACGTCTCCAGCCGGTACGCAAATCTGCACAATTATATGGATGGCAGTTATTTTGCGCAGTTCGATAAAGAAGAGACGCCTGAGCAGCGAACGTTGCATCGGCTGAGCCGGGAGCGGCTTACGAGTGTCGCAGATTCCGCTGCAGCTGCTGCAATGGTTCTGCTTCCCGAAGCAAGCGGGAAGTCGGTTCGGCTACGGAATGCAAGAACATTGCAACTCAGCGATCTGAAGCAATCCAATCTAGTGCTGCTAGGGTCTAGTTATGGCGATCCGTGGGTGACGCTCTTTGAGCCCAGCATGAATTTTCAAATTAACTATCATGCTTCCCGCGACACCTACGAATCGGAAATCATAAACAGAAACCCGTTGCCGGGCGAACAAAAGGTCTATGTTAACAACAGCACTTCTGCTCCGTATATAACCTATGCCATAGTCGCTTTAGTCCCAAATCTGGATCATAGTGGATGGGTTCTGCTGATTGAGGGATTAACGATGGCAGGGACCGAAGCGGCGGCAGAGTTCGTTTTGCATGGCAATATATCTCCGTTTATTCGCGAAGCGACACGCAACGGTTCCGTGCGTTCCTTTGAGATTGTGCTCAAGACAACCAATCTGGATTCTGAATCTTCTCCACCCAGCATTCTGCTGAAGCGTATCTACTAATCCTCTGTTCCTGCCCTCGCCTTTTATTCGTGCCAGTCATGGTCCCTAGTTCTTCTTCGTCAGCTGCTTCTGGGGAGTCATTTGAAAATATTTGGAAATGCCGGGTTCTCTCTCTTCTTCAGATATTCCCGGCTCTCGGCACCTCCAGGTTGTTTTTCCTAAGCCTGTTATCTCATCTGTCCTCCAAAAACGGAGTATGAAAGGAGCTTTACATGAATTTTCGTATTCACTTATAAATCATCAGCTTGCAGGAAACCGTGAACGCTGTTTCCAGCCCGGTTGACGTTACAAGTAACGTTGTGACACTTAACACCTGCTGCTCATTGCCTAAAACTGGCGTTGGAATTCAGGAGAGCAGTGTGAACTGTCGTAGGTTTCTTCCCCTGTGAGTTAAGCCCGGGTCGCATCCAGCCGTAGCCATGCTCAAGGTGACCCCGGCGTTATATCCGGCTCGCCATGAATGGCGATCATGACTTGTTTGGCTGAAACGAGGAAAGCGAATTGGCACTTAATGACCATATTCAAGACCGTCGATTCCCACAACGATTAGCTATTTAACCGAAACGAATCTTCATCTTTACCGGGAGAGCCTTCATGTTTTTATGCAATACCTTGAAACGCCAATTTCTCCAATGGAAGCAGAGTCCAATGGCCGGCGTTGCTTTCACAGTTCTTCTGGCTATCACGTTTGCTACTCCTGCATGGGCGCAGTACATTTCCGGAAGTATCAAAGGTATTGTCACCGATGCGAAGAGCAACCGAATTGTCGGCGCCATGGTGCATGTCACTTCGATTGATACAGGCCTCAGTCGCAGCATGCCAACGGATGCCACCGGCGAATATCACTTCGAGCAGCTCCCCGTCGGTAGTTATATCGTCGAAGTTACTAACTCCGGATTCACGACGCAGCAGACGACAGTATCAGTAACAGCCGATCATATTGCACAATGGGACCCATCCCTTCCCGTGGGCCAGTCCAATGAAGTGGTTCATGTAAGGGCTGATTCGGTTGGACTGGATACCGAGAGCCACGAGATAGGTTCCACGATGAATGCAGCGGAACTTGAGGCTCTCCCTTCCGATGGCCGCAATGTCTTTGCCAACCTATCTGTTCAGGCCGGCGTGGACCCCTACACCGGATCCGGGGCGAGCCGTTCCGATGTGAACTACTACAACGCCGGGGTGAACATGCTTACCTTAGGCGGCAATGCCTGGGGCATGGCCTCCTATCTGGAGGATGGCGTGACCAATTTCAACCTCCTGACTAAAACTGCCAATATTCAGCCCAGCATCGAGGCAACCGGACAAGTGGTGACCGCCCTCAATGGTGCTTCCTCTCGTTTCGATGAGCCCAATGTTGTCAACGTAATCACAAAGAGCGGAACCAATCAATTTCACGGCCGCCTCTATGACTATCTGCGCAATGATGCTCTGAACGCCTCTACAAAGCTGAATCCAGTCAAGACTGAGCTGCGTTATAACCAATACGGCGGCAACATTGGCGGCCCAATTCTACGCAACCGCCTTTTCTTCTTTTTCGATTACTCGGCGCTTCGCAATTTCAGCCAGGCTGTTGAAAAAGCCAATCTTCCCACTGCCGCCGAGCGGAGCGGCAATTTCTCCGGCGTCGCCAAAATCTACGATCCGCTGACCTATAACGCCACGACAAAGACGATTCAAGAGTTTCCGAATGACACAATTCCTGCCGACAGGATTTCGTCATTTGCCAAATACATGCTCCAGTTCATGCCCCTGCCGTTGCCGGGTGGCACTCCGTACACGGGCGACAACTACTACGTAGTGAAAAGTGCGAGCACGACATATGACCTATATCACGGGCGCGTCGATTATCAAATCGGCGAGAAAGACAGCATATATGGAGCTTTCAGCTATACGAATCCTTATGACTATTCGCCGACGTGGCAGTTGCTGGGTGTGAATAACAGTCTCCACACACGATATGCGAAGAATGCCTATATTGAAGAGACGCATACTTTCTCACCCACACTGGTAAATACCGCCCGTATCGCCTACAACTATGCCAGTACGCTATATACATTGACTGGAATAGGGCGCGAGAACTACGCGCAGGAGGCAGGGATTGGAGTTCTGGCTCCGCCTCAGACGCAATGGGCTCCGCCGGTGATGAACTTCAACTCTTACAGCAGTTGGGGGCTGGAGTCCGCTCCGCAAGGCGCTAATCAGAACCTGTACCAGTATTCCGATGAGGTTAACTGGATTCGCGGCCGGCATAGTCTCGCGCTTGGGTTTTCTCTTGAGCGCATTCAGTTCAACGGGCCGTTCACCAGCTATGCCAACGGCGATTTCACATTCAACGGCATCTTTACTAACAATCATGCTTCCAAGCCGAGCGGCGGCATCGACATCGCAGACCTCCTCCTCGGATATGCTGAAAATGCCAAAGGGGCTACGGGATCTTCAGTCGCCTACTTCCGGCAGTTCAACTTTATGCCTTACGCGGAAGACACCTGGCGCGCAACGAACAGGCTGACTCTTAACCTGGGCATGCGCTATGACTTCTTTGAAGCTCCTTCAGACCGGTATGGACATTCTCATGTTTACGATGTGTCTACTAACACTACGCATGACGGCAGCTTTCATCAGAACTACCTGAACGCAGCTCCTCGCGTGGGCTTTGCCTATGCGCCCAAGCCTGAAATGACGATCCGTGGAGGATACGGCATTTACTACGCCCTCCCTCTCTATAACAACTTCCAGTTTCTTATCCTGAATGCGCCCAACTTTTTCCTGCAGAGCAACACGTTCACTAACACGCAACTCGTTCAGGCTACCGATGCCTTCTCCACTAACCCTACTTCGAACGCACAGGCTCCATATACCACTGCGCTCTCGATGCCGACTCCATATACCCAGGAGTGGAACCTCTCCATTCAGCGGGCGTTGAGCACTGGCCTGATTGCACAGATCTCCTACCTGGGAAACAAGTCGGATCACACCGAGATGCGCCATAACCCCAACCAGGCCAATCTCGCCGATCCTTCCAACCCCACCTCACTTGCAGCCCGTCGGCCTTACACTTACATCGGTGATGTTTTGGAGGCGGCCAACATCGGCTACGGAAACTTCAACGGCTTGCAGTTGCAACTGACCGGGCGGTTTCATTCAGGCGCTTATTTAAACGCGAATTATCAGTTTGCGAAAGCGCTCGATGTGATGACTTCGGAGGAGATGACGCCGCAGAACGGGCGTAATATTCAGGCCGAGTATGGCCTGGCCGATTACAGCCGCAAGCACACACTGAAGATTAGCGGCGTCTATCCACTGCCCTGGGGCGCGGGGCGTCGTTGGCTGAATCACGGATTGGTTCTGCCTGAGATTGCCGGTGGCTGGAATCTTGCGGGAAACTTTTCGTTCCTTAGCGGTCTGCCGTACTACGTTGCCGCTACCAATAACGCGCAAATCGGCAGCTACAACACCGAACGCGCAAACCAGACCTGCAACGGCAGACTGCCTCATCCCTCGATCAATGAGTGGTACGACATCTCCTGCTTCTCGAATCCCGCGGAGTATTTGCTGGGGAATGAAACGCGCAATAATCTGATTGGGCCCCATAACACCGATGAAAACATCTCCCTATCGAAGAACTTCCCGCTCGGATGGCACGTTTCGGATGGCACGCAATTCCTTCAGTTCCGCGCAGATATGTTCCATGTGCTGAACCATCCTCTCTGGGGCCTGCCTACAGCCTCGACAACCGCATCGGGTCGAGGTTCGATTACCTCGTTCAGCGGAGCCCGTAATTTCCAGCTATCGCTTAAGTACGCGTTCTAAAAGCTGATTCAAGACTCATTACTTGGGGGGTGTGTTCAATAACGCCCCCATTTCCGTCGGCATAGCTTTGCAGACGGAGTTAATGCCGTTAGCGAGTATGCCTGAGAGCATAATGAGAGCATAAAAGGGAGGCGCCAGATGCGCCTCCCTTTATTGTTTCCGGGCAATGAGGTTTCGTAGGTTCCGTGCAGATAGAGCTATTTAATCCTGGAATGAAATCTAACTGACAGAAGACGTAACCTGCCCGATCAGCTCATCTTTTACGGCGTTATAGGCAAGACGGATTCCATCTTCGAGAGAGGTCGTGGCTTTCCAGCCAAGAGCATTGATCCGGCTCGAATCCATGAGTTTGCGCGGGGTTCCATCCGGCTTGCTGGCGTCGAAAACCAGATTGCCATCGAATTCGAGCACGCGGCAGACGGTCTCCGCTAATTCCCGAATCGTAAGATCTTCATTCGAACCAATGTTGATGAGCGGCGGCAAGTCTTTAACAAGCAGAGAATTGAAGCGTTCCTCGTCAAGGTTCATCAGAAAGACGCAGGCATCGGCCATGTCTTCGCTATACAGAAACTCTCGACGTGGTGTGCCGCTGCCCCATACTTCGATATGATCTTGCTGCGCCGCCTTTGCTTCCACAACCTTGCGGATCAATGCGGGCAGCACATGAGAGTTCTTGAGATCGTAGTTGTCATGAGGCCCATACAGGTTTGTGGGCATGGCCGCAAGATAATGCGTGCCGTACTGGCGATTATAGGCCCAGCACATCTCGATGCCGGCAATCTTGGCAATGGCATATGGACGATTCGTAGGCTCAAGTGCGCCGGTAAGCAGGTATTCTTCCTTGATTGGCTGCGGGCATAGCTTGGGATAGATGCAGCTCGATCCCAAGAAGAGCAGGCGCTTGACTCCCGCCTGCCTGCTTGATTCGATGATGTTGTTTTGGATCAGCAGATTCTCATGAATAAAATCCGCCGGGTAAGTATTATTGGCCAAAATACCGCCCACCTTGGCTGCTGCAAGAAAAACATATTCCGGCGAATTTTCGATGAAGAATTCATTGACTGCCGCTGCATTGGTGAGATCGAGCTGCGCGCGGGTGCGGGTAAGCAGGTTGCTGTAGCCGCTTCTTTTGAGAGAGCGTTCTATTGCCGAGCCTACAAGTCCGCGGTGTCCCGCGATATAAATCCTGCTGTCCTTATCCATAGCTTTCTCACTATTCGTGGAAGTTGAAGACCTTATACCCGTGGCCCTTCACCAGCGCATCGCGTTCGGCCGACTTAAGATCTTCGAGGATCATCTCTTCCACCAGCTGCTTAAATGTAGTTTTCGGCTGCCATCCCAATTCGAGGCGAGCCTTTTCCGGATTGCCGAGCAGTGTCTCTACTTCTGCGGGGCGGAAATAGCGTGGATCTACGGAAACGATCAGATTGCCATGCTGGTCATAGCCTTTCTCGTCGACCCCGGAGCCCTTCCATGTCAAACGAATGTCGAGATGCCCGGCAGCGAGCTCTACAAAATCGCGAACGCTGACCTGCTCACCAGTAGCGATAACGTAGTCGCGGGCTTCTTTCTGCTGCAACATAAGCCACTGCATCTCGACGTAATCGCGGGCATGACCCCAGTCGCGCTTGGCATCGAGATTGCCGAGATAGAGGCGTGATTGCAGGCCTACTTTAATGCGTGCCAGCGCTCTGGTGATTTTGCGGGTGACAAAGGTTTCACCGCGCAGCGGCGACTCATGATTAAAGAGAATTCCGTTGCAGGCATACATACCGTAGGATTCGCGATAGTTCACCGTAATCCAGTAGGCATACAGCTTTGCCACGCCATAAGGAGAGCGCGGATAGAAGGGTGTGTTCTCTGTCTGAGGAATCTCGCGTACCAGGCCGTACAGTTCTGAAGTGGACGCCTGATAGAAACGTGTCTTTTCAACCAGCCCAAGAATACGAATGGCCTCAAGCAGACGCAGAGTGCCAATAGCGTCGGCGTTGGCAGTATATTCGGGCTCTTCAAAGGAAACCTGCACGTGACTCTGTGCAGCAAGGTTATAGATCTCATCCGGCTGAGTCTTCTCAACCACGTGGATCAGGCTTGACGAGTCGGTCAGATCTCCGTAGTGAAGAAATAAACGACGGTTCTCTTCATGAGGATCTTGGTAAAGATGCTCGATGCGGTTGGTGTTGAACAGGGACGTGCGGCGCTTGATGCCATGCACTTCATACCCTTTGTTTAAAAGAAATTCGGCCAGATAGGCGCCGTCCTGTCCAGTAATGCCAGTTATCAGAGCCTTCTTCAAGTACTACTCTCCCTGTAAGCAAAAGATATGTATCAGAATTTATTGCGGTCGACTTTTAAAGTCTGGGCTGCACAGAGTTTTTGCTGACGAAAATCTCATTTTTGAATGAGATGCAAATTATCGCAGAATTTAATAGTGTTATCAGCTGCCAACAATACGATTCGTTTCGCCCTGATGCGCCAACTCATACTGTTGGAACTCAAGTTCAGGTAACAACAAGTATATCTAAAGTAACATAGGACAACAATGGTTCCCGCTGTATCCGTTCTGTGCGGCCATCTTCTTCTTCAAAAAATAATATTTTACTGACGGGCCTAATCATGTAATTAGACAGTTGCACGCGCCCCTATGCAGTTTCGGTAATTTCACCTAAAGAGTTGATGAGACAAGGCTTTCTGAAACCCTTCCTGATATCTCGGATATCAGAAAATGAAATCAGCAGTGAGAAACCGATCAACTAATTGCGATTGAATGTTGCAAACGAAACCAATGTCCAAACACAAAGCTATAAGGAGCGCTCCAGGTAAATGGTGCCATGTTTAGCAGCCGTGAAGCCAAGGTCCCGGTAGAAGGCTTCTGCGCCGTGGGTGAGCAGCGCGATGCGCTTGAGTTTGCCGATCATGCAGTGATCAAGGATGCAGCGCACCATCCAGCGACCCAGGCCCTGACCGCGGCGGTTCTCGATGACGTACACATCACAGAGATAGGCATAGGTTTCGTAATCGGTAATGACGCGGGAGAAGCCGATTTGCTGCTGATCTTCCAGAAGAGAAAAACAAAGAGAATGGCTGATCGCCCGGGCGAGGGCTTCGCGCGAAAGCTCCGCGGCCCAGGTGGTCGTGCGCAAAAAACCGTGTACCGCATCGAGGTCGAGACTACTCGGGTCAGTGGTGACGCGGTAGCGCCCTTTGCTCCATTGTTGCCATCTCTCAACCAAATGTCTTTCTCCCTCGGACAAAAATGCAGTGGTCAAATGTGGAAACTGAATACGTCCACGCGCAACAATTCCAAATGTGTTCATAATTAACACAAATATGTTCTAAATTCACCAATGGAAGTAAAATATCTCGACCCGTTCAAGCTGAGGTCGCGGTAAGTAGAAGGCTTGGCTCCCAGGCGATGACACGGGACATATCCGCGCCATTCGAGCTGCCGGTGAAGACGGCGGGCTCGCCTCCGCATATCTGCGCATACTCGTCCACCACCGCTGCCACTGCATCCTCCTGATCGGTGGTGCCGAGCAGAGCGACGACACCGCCACCACCGCCGCCTGTCATCTTTGCGCCGTAAAGGCCGTGCTTTCGTGCCAGCTCGATGAGGGCATCGCATGCCGGAGATCCAAGCCCGCACTCACCATATGCGGCATGGGATTGATACATGAGCTTGCCTAGTCGAGCCAGGCCGTCTTCAAAAGTGCTCGCATTGCTTCCGCGCAGCAAATTGCAGGCCGTCTCGACGCGCTCATGCTCTTCGCTGGCATAGCGTACGGCGGCGCGCACCGGATACAACCGCGTCGGCTCGATGGTCGTGAAAGGATCGACATGTTCGCCATAGAGCGCCAGATAGTCGCTACCCGGCATGAGGTTGGGCAGTTGCGCATCGAAGCGGGAGCACAGCTCGGAAGGTCGCAGGTTTGAAAGGTAGCCGTGCCAACGGGAATCAGTCCAGCGTGGAATCGAGGCCGACGGATCCCGCTTAAACAGGACGCCCTCCCAGTGGCAAATCATGCGGTAACCCATGAAAGCTGCGGCTCGCGCGGCCTCATATGCGGCGCTCGCAGTTGCACGCGAGGCGAGAGAATCGATGCCCCAGATGCGCGCCCCTGCGGGGAGGGAAAGCGGCGAGTCCGGCAGACAGGGTTGGCAGAGCAACGGCAGCAGGCAGTTCTCCTTACCGAGGACGCACGCAGCCTGATCCATGATGCCGCAGGCCGAGCCGGCCACCACGTTCTCGACCCACTGACCGGCTTCGGCAAGGGCAACGCCTTCCAGGGGAATATTTACTGCTGCCGATGCAGCCTTCAGCACTGCAATCTCGAGCGCGGCGGAGGACGCCAGGCCTCGGTTCGGTATGAGATCAGAGTCGAGAACCATGCGCGCGCCACCACGGTGAAAGGCCTCGTGATGCACGTAGAGATAATGGAAGGCGCCCAGAACGTAACGTCCCCAGCGGGTATTATGCGGATCGGAGCAGGCCTTTTGAATGGCCTCAAGGCTTCCGAGGTCTGCGGCAGGAAACAGGATTTCACCCGCCCAGCCGCTTCTTTCGGCGGAAGGGTTCAGTATACGGATGACCGGCTCAGTCGATATCTGAGCAGCGGCGTGCACGCTCTCGCGGAGCGGAAGCTGGAGAACCAGCCCGCCCGTGTAATCGACATTGCCGCCAAAGAAATCGAGGCGCCCAGGCGAGCGTGCTATCCATATGGGGTCTACGGCTTCAAAGAAGCCGGCGCTGTGCAGGGAGGCGAGCTGAGCGCAAAATTCATTTACATCCGTGATGTGCTTCATCGCTGCTTCATGTGGCGAATCCCGGTCGAGCCGGAATTTCCCTCTTAATGAAGGCTAGCGAATGCTGCTCACAGGAGTGTGAATGCCGGATATCGTTCCGGTCGGCGCAGACGGATTCAGCGCGCGATCTGGACCTTCGTCAGGCGGCTCAGGCGGGCAAAATCTGCATCGGAGAGCTGATCGTCGGTAATGATGAGATCGCAGTCCTCGATGCCGCAGAGGCGATAGGTAGCCTCTTTGCCGATTTTGCTGCTGTCAACCAGCAGGATTTTTTGCTTGCCCGCTTGCAGCATCTCGCGTTGCGCATCCGGATCGTGCACCATAATGCCGCGCGTGAAGGAGACAGCCGCCGCTCCAAAGAGAACGTGATCGGCATAGATGGATTTGAGGCTCTCGGCGACACCATGCCCGACGAGATCGTGGCTGCTGGCGCGATAAACACCGCCCGTCAGCTCCAGACGAATCTCTTCCGCCGACGCCAGTTCTTCGAGGACCGCCATGGAAAAGGTGACCACAATCACATTGCGACGTTCCCGCAGCTCTCGAGCTACATAAAGTGTGGTGGTGCCGGAGTCGAGAACCACGGACTGGCCATCCTGAATCAGCGACGCAGCGGCCTTGCCGATGCTGCTCTTGGCGGGCGACATCTTTTCGAGCCGCTCAAGAAAAGTGCGCTCCATGCCGCGCCAGCGTTCGATGCGCGCGCCGCCGGGAGTGCGGATTACGCGACCTTGCTCGGCCAGCTTCTGCAGATCGCGCCGAATGGTCATATGTGAGACGCCAAACTGTTCGGCGATGTCGCTGATGGAAGCCGAAGTGTTCTCTTTTAACAATTGCAGCACCGCATCCAGCCGTGAACTTTCCACTCTCTTAACCTCTTTCATTTCTGCCAGCCACTGAACACTCTTAACAGGTGCGTTTCAAGCATACCTAAATGCTCAACCGGCGAGCTTGAGTAAAAGATAAGCTGTGTTCTTTTTTAACAAACATAAGCCATATTTGTTCAATATTCACATTGCGATGGTACAACTCGTTTTGTCGGCGTGCGGTATCGAGCTTCATGCGCGCGTTCGAGGCCGTTTCTTACGGCACTCTGGATTGATTTGCCTTTAGGGGGTTGCATTTTCATGCTCAGCCAATGTCGCTCTGTCGCTCTGCACGGTCGCCGGGAACCTGTGGGTCTAACGAGAGGTTCTGTTTCTTCGGAGTTGCGAAGACTCCTGCTTGCCTGTTTATTGATTTTCACGGTGCTGTTGCCGGGGGCTTCGTTGGCACAAACCTTCTATGCATCGGTCAGCGGTCTTGTTACAGATGAAAGCCATGCCGTTGTCAGCGGCGCCGATGTAACCGTTATAGAGACGACTACCTCGGTTGAATACAAGACCAGCACCAACCAGCGCGGGAGCTATCGTGTCTCCTTCCTGAAGCCGGGTGCTTATGTGGTGCGGGTCAAGAAGGACGGTTACCAGGAGTACAAAACCTCGGCGATTCAGCTGGTGCTGAACCAGGAAGCCCGGGTCGATGCCATGCTGTCGATCGGCATGGCGTCGCAGGTTGTCAACGTGAGCGCCGAGGGAACGGCGCTCAATGATGCGAATCCGCAGATCAGCACGCAGTTCGGATCCGACGATCTGATCAATGTGCCGCAGGCCATGGTCGGATCGAACGGATCGTCTCAGGAGTTCCTGCTAGCTGCGCAGGTGCCCGGTGCAGCAGGCTCCAGTTCTGATTACTCGAACCCGAACAATATTTCGCTCGGCGGTGGACGCCCGGATACCAACCCGATCATTATTGATGGGCTGCCCAGCAACATGGGTGTCGACGGTACGTACGGCCTTGTTCCCACACCTGATTCGACCGAAGAACTGCAGGTGCTGACTTCGCCGTTCTCGGCGCAGTATGGACAATCCGGCGGGGGCGCCATTCTGACTACTACCAAGTCGGGTACGCAGAACTTCCATGGCAGCCTGTTCGAGTATCACAATGACCAGAGCATGAATGCCTTGCAGTACTTTGATGCTCCAAACACGGGCCGGCCTGTGAATGTCTATAACTACTTTGGCGGCTCGCTTGGCGGCCCGGTGCGCATTCCCTGGCTCTTCAATGGCCTAAAGCATCACCTCTTCTTCTTCACTGACTGGGAAGATACCATTAACAACAGCGCGAACACGCTGAACACGAATGTTCCCACAGCCGCAGAGCGGAATGGCGACTTCTCGGGTCCCGACCCGCAGGGGCAGCCCACGCCAACCATCTATGACCCAAGGACTCTCAAGGTAGTCAACGGCGTCATCACCGGCACGCCTTTTGCAGGAAACATCATCCCGGCTGATCGCATGGATTCGGTAGGCAAAAATCTTCTCGCCTATTACCCGCAGCCAAACTGCAGCTACTTGACTTACAACTATTGCGTCAATCCGCCCAGCCACAACACCTATCTCTATAACGCCGACAGGATCGATTTCAACGCCACCGACTACGATCACATCTGGGCGAAGTTCTCCCGCGATGGCCCTACGACCGGCGCGGTGTCTTATATTCCGAATGCTGCCAATACCTCCGCAGCGAACGGCTGGAAGGATGACCACTATGAGACTTCGTGGAGCCACATCTTCGGCCCCCGCGTCTCGAATGAAGCCCGCTTCGGTTATGTCTCTGAAGTGAATTTCTCGGATGTATATCCGGTCGATTCCTCATCGATCGGGCTAAAAGGGGTTACCCTGAACGGGTTCCCGAATCTCAGCGTTAACGGCCTTTACGATCTTGGCCCCGGCTCTTATCAATACACACTGGATGGTCACTACATCCTGAATGACGCCATGGTTCTCCAGATTGGTCGACACTCGCTCTCAATTGGCGGCGAGTTCATGAACTATCATTTCAGCGAGTACGACCCCGGCGTGCTCTCGGGCGAATACGACTTCTCCGGTCAATTCACGTCGATTTCAGGACAGCCGGTGACCGGCATCGCTGATCTCGAGCTAGGTTTGCCGGACTCCACTACGATCGACACGAACAACACCTGGTTTCGCGAAACCTCAAAGTACGGTTCGCTCTACGTGCAGGACGATTATCGTGTGCTGGAGAAGCTGACGATAAATCTGGGCCTGCGCTGGGAGTTCGATGGACCGTTCACGGAGACGCGCGACCAGATGTACACCTTCAACCCCAATCTCATAGATACGAATACAGGCGCACAGGGCGCGATCGAGTTCGCCGGATATAACGGCGCGCCACATGCGCTCATCGGTCACACGTATCTCGGATTCCTGCCACGTATTGGTTTCAGCTATCACGCACTGAAGAACACGGTTGTGCGCGGCGGCTATGGCATTTATGAACTGCCGGGCATTGGCTTCGCGATGACAGCCACCACTTCAAAGACAACCGTGAACACCACTTTCCAAAGCCCGGATGGCATCACGGCGCCATATCAGCTTGATGACGGCGTGCCTCCTTACTCACCGCAGGTCGACGCCAATGGCGAGCCTTCGATACCGACCAGCCTTTCCGATCCTTCGTCGAATGTGGTTGAGCTTCAGCGCGATGGACGCCTCGCTTACATTCAGCAATGGCAATTGGGTATTCAGCAAGACCTCGGCGGCGGCTGGCTGGGCGAGATCGACTACCAAGGCAACCACGGCGTGCATATGCCGATTCAGTTGCCCCGCAACCAGATCGCTCCAAGCCCGGGCTGCTGCTATGGCAATTCGGCAGCGCAGAGCCTTCGCCCCTATCCGCAGTTCCTGAACGTGACTTACTACGTGAATGGTGGGGCTTCGAATTACAACGCATTGCTCGCGCAGCTGACGCATCGCTGGAAGAACGGCCTCTCAGTATTGGCGGCCTATACCTATGCGAAGCAAATGAATGACGTTGATCCATCGGCGCGCGGCAACGGTGTCGGCATTCAGAATGCCTATGATCTGCATGCGCAATGGGGTACTGCGATGACCGATATCCCGCAGCGCTTCTCTCTTACCGCAGTGTGGAACCTGCCGATCGGCGCGAGCGGACGATTTCTGCGCTCAACGCCGGTTCTTAGCCAGGCCCTAGGCCACTGGCGTGTAAGCACCATCGCTGCCTTCCAGGTCGGCTATCCCTACCATGTGAGCCAGTCCAATACCCTCGGCATCTTCAGCAACGCGCAGTATGTGACGCGCGTAGGCAATCCGGAGATCAGCCGCGGCAAACGTACCATCGAGCACTGGTTCAACACGGATGCTTTTGCTATCACTCCGAATAACATCTTGGGCAACGGTGCGCGCGCCTCTCTCTTCGGCCCTGGGCAGAACGTCTGGAACATCGGCTTGATGCGCGATGTTCCGGTCAGAGAAAAATTTACGTTTACCTTCCGCGCCGATGCATATAACGCCTTCAATCATCCGCAGTTCAATGGCCTCGGCACATCCATTACCAGCGGCAACTTCGGCCAGATCACCAAGGCGCAGGACGCCCGCACGCTGCAGGTGAGTGGACGTATACGCTTCTAAATTTCGGCTGTATCGCAAGGAGAACCAGTTGTTCAAAGTACAAATTATCTCAGTTCTCGGACTCAGCCTCGCAGCGGCTTTCTCCGCTGCGCAGGCCGGGCCTGCGAAACAAACAGTTGCGGTGCGGAAGATTGTCGTGATCGCGCATCGTGGCGAACATCTCCAGCATCCGGAGAACACGCTGCCCGCCTTCCAAGCAGCCATCGATGCCGGAGCAGACTTTTTCGAGTGCGATGTCCGTACGACTTCTGACGGCAAACTCGTGCTGATGCATGATGGCAGCGTGGATCGCACTACCAACGGCACAGGCAAAGTGAGCCAGCTTACCTTCGCGCAGATACGCGCGCTCGATGCAGGGAGTAAGTTCTCGACGGCATTTGCCGGCACAAAGGTTCCCACGTTTGACGAGGCTCTCGAGCTCGCGCATGGAAAGATCGGCATCTATGTGGATACCAAGCAAGCCGACCCGAAACTGCTCATCGACACAATCTATCGGCATCACATGGAGGATCATGTCGTCATCTACGGCAATCCTTCCTTTCTTCAGGACGTGGAAAAAATGCAGCCGGCTCTGCGCATCATGCCGGAGGCGGAGAATGCCGGCGCATGCGAATCGCTTGTCGCACAGCTTCACCCGCAGGTCATCGCGTATGACGCAGGCGACTTCAAGCCGGAAGTGATTGTCTGTGCCAAGAAGGCAGGAGCAAAGATTTATGTGGATCGACTGGGCGAAGCTGACAATCCGGCTACCTGGCAACAGGCTCTTGACATGGGTGCCGATGGCATACAGACCAACAAACCTGCTGAGGTTGTCGAGTACCTCCGCTCGGCTGGAATGCGGCGACCTTCGGTGAAACCTTAAAAATCGGCCCGATATATGTCAAAGCTCCATCGACTGACGTTAACAGGACAAAGTGCATTTTGAGGAAACGTGCATTGGCGATGAAGCGTAAATTTACCGACTCAGCTTCCCGGCTTTAGTGGTCTCCTCTTCGATATTGATTGGGCGCACCTGGAGTTGGAGTGCTATCAAATACCAGTGCTCCATCGGCATGTGCCTGGGATAACGGAGCGGTGAGGCTGATGCCGCTGCCGGAAATCTGTGTGTTAGCTGCATGCCCATGCGTGAGTGGCGCGGCAACGGTGATGATGGTATTGCCGTGGGTTCTGATTGAGGAGATAACGGCCGTTTCGGAGTTTGCTCCATCATCAATCGTGATGGTTTGGCCTCTGCTAAAACCGGTCACGCTAGTGACAGGAAGAACGGTGGCTCCCGCACGAATGGAAGTGCGTGCAGTTGTGGCCCCTGCTGTGCCTACGGTAGCGATGACAGCGGTTTCCAGATTTGCACCCTCATCAATATGGACTCTCTGACCAGGGCGGAATCCTTCTGTGCTGGCAACTTTGATGTTGGTTGCTCCAGCAGCTGAAGGCGCGGACAAAGTGGCAACGGCCTGTGTCCGGAAGTCTGTGCAATTGCTGTCCGTATCGGCGCCGTCGGGGGAACGGCCTGTGCTTGTATTGACGGCAACCGGAGCCACAACGGTTGACCAGGGATTAAACACGGAGCCGGGTGCCGGCGCGTAGCAGCCGCTTAGTCGCGCTCCGGAGGCAGCTTGATTCCCTTCAGCCAACCATGGATCGACAAGTCCGCCGTAGTTAAGGCTGTCAGCAATGACTCCCGAGGCGTCGCGGAGCGCCATGCTGCCTTCTTCAACGTTGAGGATACGGCCGAATTGCGAGAACCTGGCAATGAATTCCGGGCCTCCAAACCATTGGTTTGGCGTTGGCGTATCCTGATATCCAGCAGTTTTGACGGCGGCATCGCGTACAGCTTCGTGAATCGCATGATCGCTGGTCAAGGGTTTGTCGAGTGTTATGCCGGTGCCAAGCGCCTGGACAGGCTCGTTGCTGGAATGGGCAAAGGCACTCGCAGGCTGAAAGCTGATTCCTGTTCCGCGATCGCTGAACGGGAGGTTGGCTGCATGATCGAATCTCAGAGGAGCGGACAGATCCAAGCCTGTGCCGGGAAAGACGACCCACTCGTTTAGCACATGAGATTTGGCAAGGGCAGGTGTGAAGTCAATTTCGGTACCGTCCGGTTTTTGAGTGCCCAACGCAGTAACCGTCACGCTTTCCCGGCTTGCCGGAGTGCCCACCGTGATCTTGTCTCCTACAGCAAAGCCTTCAGCCCGGCGCACATGGATGTGGGTATCGCCGGCGCTCGCAGGCGCCGAGAGATTCGTCTGGCTTGCGGCGGTGCCGATATGCGTTACAGTTACGGTTTCAATTCCATGTCCCTTGCTGTCGATATCCAATCGAATCTTGTCGCCGATAGAAATGTCGGAAAGCGCGGTCACCTTGATATTGGTAGCTCCGGCAGGCGCATCTGCTGCCAGATAAGCTTGTGTGCCTGGCTTGCCAACCGCAGTCACCGTGGCTATCTCGTATTTTTCTACAGTATTTGCTACGACTGGATAGGTAGTGCCGTAACCAAGCGCAATCTTCTGGCCAACAACAAATCCGGATACACTCTCCACGGGCACATTGGTCGAGCCGGGAGGAATCGTGATCACAGGTTCTTCGGGAAGAGATTGCCACAATGTTGTAGGGTTGCCGGCGGCGGTCCCAAGAGCTGAAATTTTGCGTGTTTCCACGCTCGAACCGGTGCCTATATCGATTGTGTCTCCGACTGACATCCCCTCTGTGCTTCTTACATGGATGACATTGTCGCCTGCTCGTGCGGGCACTGCCAGGCCTGAGTTAGAGAGGCCGAGCAGATAGAAACCATGAGCCGCGAGCTTTGTTCCGGCTGGAATTTTTATCTCTGAGAAGACCGGCTCATGGGAAGGGTGCGCGGTCAGCGTCCAATTGGAGATATCGACGCTGTGAGAGCCTGCGTTGTAGAGCTCGATAAATGAATTGGTCGGATTATCAGGAGGACCGGATGCGACTCGAAATTCATTGATCTTGACGGGTATCGCATTGCGCACTTTTTGAACCGTACTCTCAACTTGTTTTCTGCCGCTGATCGAATTCGTCCACGATGCTTTGCCAATGAGATCGCTGTTGGACGGGGTGGAGCTTGAAGTAACTTTGAATGTCGCGCTCACGCTCGCCGCCGGCGCGACCTGAGCGAACGTCTTTGATGTTTCGGTTGTCCCTTCTACAACAGATGCCCACTGCCGCCCTGGTACCGCAATACTCAATGAAACATCGGCTGCAGGTGCTCCAGTCGTGTTCGTGAACGTTATTGTGAAGTTTCGCGAAGACGCGGGTGTAAAGGTCTGTACGCCTGCAGACGCTGATGCCATCCCCTCAGGCGATATGGCAAGTGGAGCTACATCGTATCTCGCAGCCACCACATTTGCCTGGACAAGCTGATCGGTAGCATTCGATGGGAATGTGCCCCCGGCCGTCATCGCTCCTTCATAGAACGTGCCTTGCGAGCCGTCGCTATTATCGCCACCGTTGCCCAGCAGAATAGCTCCCTGCTTGCGCATCGGGTCATACGTTGGATTCACACGCGATCCATCGAACATGATCGACAGCGCACCCTTTTGCGCGTTACCGCCCATCGATACCCAATGATGAGGTTCTCCTTTGCCGATTGCGGTTACAAAGCGCCAGGGAATGCTGGGCAAATTTGGGCAGCCTTTGGAGCCATCCTTATTGACGCAACCAACGAGATTGTTTTCCTGATCGGTCATAATCCATGGGCCCTGGCCACTTCCGCTGTACCATGGTGAGGCATTGCCGAAATAGAGAGTTTCCATGGTGCCATTGTCATCGTCGCGGCTGTCGATCTCGGCATTGCCGTAGTCAAAACAGCAGCCGGAGTTGAAATGTTTTCCATTAACGACCCAGTATTGTCCTTCTCCCTGGTCGTCCACGGCAGTACCTTTCGCATCGTTATGACGAAGCCCCATGCCCGGTTCGATGAATACGCCATAGACCTTGTGCCCCATGATCGTAACCGGCGCCATATCGGCGATCGGGAGGTTGTTGAATCCTCCTAATGCCGGTCCACTGAAGCCGCCCCGTGGTGCTTGAGTCAAATCGTTGTGCCTGGGAGATTGGTCATAGATGATGCTGATCCAACAATAAGTTTCGGCACAGAACCTATCCTGCGCAGCAGCGTCGGCATATCCGCCGGGATCTGGAACTGGCGAGGCAGTAGCTTCAACAACACCAATGTCTAAGGTCTTACCGTCCGATTGACGTAGAACCTGATAGAGCGGGCCGTTATAGTCCGCGTACAATGCGCGTGTTGTGCTATGCGCGGCGACGCATGGAGCACCGGCCGCGGCATAGATATCACACGGCCCCTGGGGCCTATGTGGAGGAGCTGTATTTCCAGCAGGAGGCTGTTGCGCCATCATCCACGTAGCACTTATGACACTGATCACGAGCGAGAGCCGAAGCATACAACCAATTCTCTTTTTCATTTCAATCCCTGATTTGCTGCCGCGAAATATTTTCCGAAAGCCTCCTTTTTCGAGGCCCATATTATTAAATTTGTCCGTCGGGAATACGTATACCACCTGAAGTCAAACTTGGCATATTCCCTTCCAGTTTGATCAGGATGTTGCCAGCGGTTGCATCAACGTAAATGGCTGTCCCTGAAGGCGAGACTATATGCGGAACAACAGCTCGATTCTTCATCGCAGGACCATTCTTCATCGATCTGTGAGATTAGACTTCAGGTATCCGTTTTCCGCATCGCTTTAGCGGAACAGACCTGCATTGCGGAGTGGTGATGACTGTTTCTCGTAGAGCATTTTGCGCTGCGCTGGGTGCAATGGCAGCAGCAGCAACTCAAAAGATGTGGGCTGCTGAAGATCCATCGGCCTACAAGCTAGTGGCTGAGACAGATCGGCAAAGAATACTGGATGCCGCCCGGAAATATCTTCCAATGGAACCTCTGACGATTACAGCATTTCATGCTGCTGACAGTCCGGGCGGCATCCATGACTTCTACTCACAGGCAGATTATTTTTGGCCCGACCCTAAGAACCCGAATGGCCCTTATATCAACAGAGACGGTCAAAGCAATCCACAAAACTTTAACGAACATCGCCGAGTCATGATTGATCTCTCGATGAGGATGCCTGCTTTGACGGCTGCGTGGCTTCTAACAAAAAATTCCCACTACGCCAAAAGAGCAGGTGATTATTTGCGCGCATGGTTTGTTTCGGCAGCTACACGCATGAACCCAAACCTGGAATTTTCTCAAGGAGTTCACGGCGTTTCGACCGGACGGAGCTATGGCATCATCGATACGCTTCATCTTGTGGAAGTCGCGCGAGCCGCAAGCTTTCTTGATGCACAGGCGCTTTCTTCAAAAGAAATGCAAGGTGTAAAAGAATGGTTTCGCGAGTATCTCCACTGGATGAAGACGAGCGAGAAGGGCAAGCAGGAGCGTGCCGCCATGAATAATCACGCAACCTGCTGGGCTCTGCAAGCTTCCGAATTTGCCCGGCTGGCTGGAGACGAAGAAACACGAAGCGAGGTCCACGCCTGGTTTACGGATACATTATTGACAAATCAGCTCGCAACAGATGGCTCTTTCCCAAAGGAGCTGGCGCGAACAAAACCTTACAGCTACTCCATTTTCAACTTTGATGTTATGGCTGGACTGGCACAGTCAATGAAAGGCTCTGGAATCGATTTGACTACTTATGCCCTTCCAGATGGGCGCGGCCTTTGTAAGGCAGCGGAATTTCTCTATCCCTATCTCAAAGACAAGTCCAAATGGCCCTATAAGAAAGATGTGGAACACTTCGATGCTCTTCCTGTGAGGTCGCCGGGACTGCTTTTTTCCGGTATCGCCTGTCGCCGAGAGGAATACATCGCATTGTGGAAGAGGCTGAATCCCGATCCGACGGATAGAGAGATCATCCGTAACTATCCAATTCGCCAGCCGTTGTTGTGGGTCTAAGTTAAGCCTTAGAAAGGCTGCCTGAAACTGCGAAGCGCCGGTTCGTCACGTATGCCGCAAAGAGATCGAGGCCCGGTTCGATCTCGCTAGTGGTCAGACCACTTTGAGGATATAATTTCGCGTGACGCCGATATGCGCAGCATTCAGCTGAGCACCATCGATACCTGTTCACCAACAATAGCAAACAGAGGTGGCAAGTGACATTCGAGGACAGCAATCGCAGAGACTTTCTGAAAATCAGCAGTGCCGCCCTGGCAGGAACGGCACTCTCATGGAGCGCAAAAAGCTACGCGCGAGTTATTGGGGCGAACGATCGAGTTGGTGTCGGTGTAGTAGGTTGCGGCGACCGCATGAAACAGGCCTTGATTCCTGCGTTTCAGCAGCATGCAAAAGAAATGAACTTCGAGTTCATCGCTGTTTCCGATATCTGGAACAGGCGAAGAGAAGAGGGCGCCGCATATATCCAGAAAGTATGTGGCTGCAATTCCATCGCTCAAGCGCGCAACAATGATGAGCTATATGCTCGCAAGGATATAGATGCCGTATTGATTGCAACTGCGGATTTTCAACACGCGCTTCACGGAGTAGAAGCAGTAAAGGCAGGGCGCGATGCGTATGTCGAAAAACCAACGGCGCACACCATGGCAGATGCGAAGGCATTTCGCAATGCGGTGCGAGAAACAAACAAGATTGTGCAGGTAGGCACACAGCGCCGCAGTACGCCTAGTTATCAAAAGGCAGCCGAATATATCAAGTCCGGCAAATTTGGTGACATTGTGATGGTGGAAATGACGTGGAACGTCAATCAGCCCGGACGCTGGCGGCGGCCTGACGTTGTGCCTCTGTTGAAGGAAGAAGATACGGACTGGAAGCGCTATTTGATGAA
Source organism: Alloacidobacterium sp. (assembly GCA_035547425.1). Classification (GTDB taxonomy): domain Bacteria; phylum Acidobacteriota; class Terriglobia; order Terriglobales; family Acidobacteriaceae; genus Alloacidobacterium. The sequence continues at coordinate 22,037 of DASZUU010000013.1, forward strand.
TCGTCCTTACGAGCCATTCGATGCGCGGAAATATCTGGAGTTTCGCCTCTTCTGGCCATATTCTTCCGGCATTCCCGATCAATGGCTAGTCCATCAGATCGATACAGTGCACTGGTTCAGCGGGTATCCGCACCCACGCAGTGTGGTGGCGAACGGCGGTATTTATGCGTGGAAGGATGGACGCAAGAATTGGGACACCATGACCGCAGTCTTCGATTACGGTCCGCTCGATGATCCCTCCAAGGGCTTCCAGGTTCTCTATACGTCGCGTCAGACAAATTCAGCCGGAGGCGTAAAGGAGCTCTACTATTCCGTAGGTGGAACGCTCGACATGGATACGCAGCGCGTGACTCCTGAAGGAGGCTTGCAGGCAAAAGCTGCGGCTGAGATGGGCATGAAGGCAAATTTGCTGGAGAGTTTCTCGCTAGGTGACAATTCAACCAAGGTGGAGACATCAGCAGACACGCATGCCGACCCCATGACTTCGGCAAATATGCGGAATTGGATGGAGTGTGTCCGGTCACGGAAGACGCCAAACGCGAGTATCGATGCGGGCTATAGCCATTCTGTGGCTCTCTGCATGAATGTTGCGGCCATTCAGACCGGAGAAAAGGTCACCTTCGATGACCGTACCGAGCAGGTGATGGTTGGAGGCAAACCCTATGCGGGCTAAGAAGGCCGCGATTATTTTAGGCCTGCTGATGACGTTCACCGGAAATGCGAAATCTGTACACGCTCAACAAGCAAAGAAGGGAGTGCGGGTAATACCGAACGAAGCACAACGGCGCGTCGATATCACCATCGATGGCCAGCCGTTTACTGCATATGTATGGCCTGCCTCACTCAAGAAGCCGGTGCTTTTTCCGCTTATCGCTCCCGGCGGAATAGAAGTAACGCGCGGTTACCCGCTTGCTCCTCATGCTGGTGAGCGCGTCGATCATCCTCACCACGCAGGCATGTGGTTCAACTATGGAAACGTCAATGGCTTCGACTTTTGGAATAACTCCGATGCGATCAAGCCAGAGAACCGCAACAAGATGGGCTCGATTTATCAGGAAAAAATTATTTCCGCCAAAAGCGGCCTGGATCGTGGAGAGCTTGTCGTAGAGTCACTGTGGATCAGCGGTACGGGTGAGAAGCTTTTCGATGACACCACCCGGTACATATTTTCAATGCGCGGAGACGCGCGCGCCATTGACCAGATCACGACATTGAAGGCGCTTGATCATGTTGTTTTCCATGATGACAAAGAGGGGTTGCTCGGTATTCGTGTAGAGAGCTGGCTGGAATCGCCAACTGAAAAGGGTGGTGAATTCACTGACGCGAACGGAAATGTCACCAAAGTCGCGAATGCAGGTTCTTCCGGCGCAAGCGGTGTTTATTTGACCAGCGAAGGAAAGCGCGGCGATCAGGCTTGGGGAACACGTGGACGCTGGTGCACACTGACAGGCTCCAAAGACAACAAGATGGTCACCATTGCTATCATCGATCATCCCGAAAACCCGGGATATCCGACCTACTGGCATGCGCGTGGATACGGATTATTTGCGGCCAATCCATTAGGAAGAAAAATCTTTGACCCAAACCAGCCTGCGTTGAATTACAGCGTGGAAAAGGGGCAAACTGTGACCTTCAGATATAGGGTGCTTTTGTATCCGCGCTCTGTAACGCCAGGCGAAATGAACCGCGAAGCCGATGCGTTTGCGCTGCATGACGACGGTAAGAAATAAAGTTTAATGCTGCATGGACTCGTTCAGATCCATGAGGCCTAATAACGCGCCCCAATGATAGAAACGATCACTGTTGCTTACATCATCGCCGTTGCCGGTGGCTCCATTGTAGTTCTCGTGAACGTGGCCATTGGCACGCCAATCCTGTAGGAACAGATCAAGCGATTTTTGCGAAAGCTCATGCCTGGCCTGATCGATTTTTGGCTGTGGGTAATTTCGCAGCCCCAGATAAACCAGATAATTCATCGGTCCCCAGATGCGTCCGCGCCAATAGTTCTGGTCGTGGAAAGCGGGATCATTTCTTGCGATAGATGGAATTACCCATTGTCCCCAGAACTCCTGCGGATTGAGCAGATGTTCGTTTACCATGCGCAAAGCCTGCTCAGTCGTCGCCGCTTTTGCCAGAAGTGGATAGAAGTTTGTCGGCGAGAGTCGATGGCTGAATTTGCCCGTACGCAAATCCTTATTGAGAAAGATGCCGGTATTGTTATCCCACAAGGTGCCCAAAGAAGCGCGATATTTCGCGGCACGATCACGCAACTCCTTGCTTTCGGCAGTTTTCCCCAAAATATCTGCGATTTGCGCCAACGCGTCGCTGTCAGCGATATACATCCCCATCAGGCCGACGTCGGCAAATTCAAGCTGATGCGTTTTCTCATCGTAGGCTGCGTCATCATACATCGGGCTATTGTCGAGTCCTGATTCAAGAATAGCGCCCTCACGGGTACCGCGGCTGTTATCGTCGAGATTTTCAGGCTGGTTTTCGCCATCAGAACCCCATACGAGATAGCCTTGACGATCGCGGTGCTCTGACCACCAACGATTCCACGTAAGAAGCGCCGGGAATGTATCCGCCAAGAGCCAGCGATCATGAAACTTGTTATATAAACCCAATAGGGTGATGGCTCCGACCGGAGGCTCCGAACGGTCTTCGCTTTTCCACCCGCCGCCGCGCGCGTAATTCGGCACGAATCCCTGAGCCGTTGCCTCGCGGCAGATTTCAATGGCATTCGCATAAGCCAGATCACGGTCGCCAACTGCTGCTAACGTGGCAGCGAAAAACGTATCCCAGTCGAAGAGTACATAGCCTCCCCATCCAACACTCCAGATTCGACTGACAGGTGAGATGACGCGATGGCCATGCGGTTCGTAAATCGTGTCCCATCCAATTACGGTCTGGATGGCGTCCGCTACCGAGGCGCGATCTCCGAATACGGCAACAGACTTTTCGTAGGCGCGTTCCTCTCGCTCCAATAGCGTTTGTACATTAGCGACGGTTCGCGATCTGCCGGTACTTATAGCTAAAGGCTGCGTCAAATCAGCAGAAAAATAGTTTCCAGATACAGGCACGCTTACATCACGAGTATCTTTTCCCGACATGTAGACGGGAATATTTCGGCTTAAAAGCAGTGCTTCCAAATGGTCTTCATGTTTTAGGACTTCTCCCGGCTGATTCCAGAGCATTGCCAGAGTGATGACCACTTCGGCGGGCAAATGAGTGTGTTCAGGTGAAGAAAGAGGTGTGATCAGCATTACGAGGTCCTCTTTATCGTGCGCGCTTTGAATGCGGATTTCGTGACCGCGCCACTGCAATCTCAAATCGGTATAGCTTCCGTTATAAGAGTGCGGGCCTGGAATAACGCGCTCGTCTTCTTTTCCCTGGCGACCGATCAATGCGGCGGAAAGAAAGCTGTCAGAGCCTTCGGTAGTCTGATGCTTGATTCCAATTTGAATAGCAAGCCCTTCAGGAAGCAACACCTGCGTCATAACGCTGTGTGTATCCCAGGTGTTCCATCCACGCGCCAGCCGTCTCTGCAATTGTGAATACTCAGCCGAACGCGATTGCGAAAATGCCGGCCCAATCAATAGGCTCCAGAGCCAAAGAACACATGAAAATCGCAGGCGCGAAATTTGCATGTGGGGAGTGTATACCGTTAGCCGTTCATCGAGAATGATCAGCAGTTATTTCGCTGCGGGCGGCGCTACTTCCACCAGTCTGAAATGCTTCTGCTCTGTCTCTTTCTGTCGTGAAGCTTGCTTCAGATCGGTGAGCTGCTTCACCCATTGCTGCATCTCGCGTTGACCATCGGGTCCGGAATGCCGAAGCGCGATAATCAGGTGGTAGATCGCGCTTTGATCCGCAGGAGAATACTTTAAAGAAGCGCGGCTCTGTTCGATTGCCAGATTGTATTGCCCGGAACGTATGTAAATATCGGCGAGTAAATCTCTGGCTCCCACCATGTCCGGCTTCAGTTTCAGCGCTGCTTTGGCTGCCGCGATGGCCTCATTGGAGACAGCATTGTCTGTCGCCGAGCTTCGTTCTGAAAGTAACTTAGCCAGCATGAAGTGCAGTTGCGGGCTTTCAGGATGCGCTTTCAATTGTGAACGCGTCTGCTGCAGAGCTTGATCCACATTATTCTTTGCTATTTCGGTCAGATCGATTCCATATGCACTCAAGCTTTGTGTGGAATCTAATTTTTCCGCTTGCTTGAAGTCGGCCTCAGCCTGATCGAATTTGGAAAGCTGTGCATACAGCAGGCCGCGTGCGATATAGAGCGAAGGATCATCTGAAATGTGCTTCAAGCCTGCGTCCAGCATATCGATTCCAACCTGGAATGACTCATGGTCGAGGCAGAGCGTGGCGAAGGAGACATAGTAGCTTGCGGTGGATGGGCTCACTACGATTGCCTGCCGAAGAAGCTCGACTGCCTTCGGCGTATTGCCTGCTCCCTCATAAGCTTCCGAGGCCAAGCTCAAAATGTCGGCATCCTGCGAAGTTGATGCGAGCAGGGGCTCAAGGATTTTAAGAGCGTCGGTGTAACGTTGAGCCTCTACCTGTGCTATCGCCAGATCGTATTTTGTATCTGTGCTTTCCGGATGCAGCGCCATAAGCCGTTCGAATACAGGAATTGCTTTTTCCGGCTGCCTGGCCTGCATGAGGCAATAGCCGTAAGATTCGAGCGACCCCGAATGATTTTGTATCGCATCGGCGCTTGCTAAAAAATGTTCGTTTGCGGTCTCGCAATTCCCTTGCTTCGTTTCCAGTAAAGCCAGCATTTCGTGTGCAGTTGCGTCTCCGGGATCGGCGCTCAAAATCTCTTTCAAGGCCGGAATAGCTCGCTTGTCCTGCAGTTCATAAAGAATTTCAACTTTGCCTTTTAACGCCGCAGCGTATTTCGGCGACAAAGCGAGTGCCTTATCAAAAGCAGCCAATGCGCTTTGCTTATTTCCTTCCATGGAGAGGACGATTCCCTCTAATGTCCAAAGCCGAAAATCCCTTGGGCTGTCATGCAATGCGGATCGCGTAGCATCGAGCGCCCGGCTGTATTGCTGTGCGCGAATCAAGGATTCGATCATGGCAACGGATGGCTTGCTCTCCTGCCCGGGAACGGAAAGAGATATCCATGCGGCCAAAAGCGCGATCCGGCTTCTACGAAACATAGGGAAAAGTGTAAACCGGATGAATGCGAAGCGTCCCTGAGAAACTTACCGCACTAGAGGGCGGCTTCTTTCCTCGGCAAACAATAGCTTGACCACAGAAATGTGTTAAGAAAATCGATTTTGGTATATAGTGGCGGGCGACGGTTTGAAACAAAATAGAATGCTCGCTACGCAATCCAAAAGAACAGAACCGCAGATTTAAGTAATCGTTTTCTAAAGAAGGATGAGAGTAAGAGACGTATTCAGGAGACACAGATGAGATGTCTGGCAAAGTTTTTTGTAGGGCTGCTCTTCTTCGTTAGCGGCCTTTCAGCGCTCGCTCAATTCTCGAGCGGTATTGTCGGTACAGTGCAGGATCAAAGCGGAGCCGCAATCGCAGGCGCTACTGTCACTATCAGCGACACCCGCCTTGGCATCAGCAAAACCGCAACCACCAACGATTCCGGATATTTTCGTTTCGACAGCATCGCGGCATCCACCTATACAGTTCACATTGAGGCCAACGGCTTCACCGGCTGGGATCAGAAAAATCTGGTTCTTCAGCCCGGTGAAACTCGCACTTTAACGCCCGCGCTGACTGTGGGCTCTGCAACCACAAATGTCACGGTGACCGCCGCCGCAGTGTCGCTCGATCTGGTCACTCCTACAACTTCATCCGTGGTCGGTTCCACTACTGTGCAGAACACTCCGTTGCCGGGACAAAACGTGTATGGACTGGCAGCATTGACCCCCGGCATGACGGGCAATGCCGTGACTTCCGGAGACAATTACACCAACGAGTACGCCATCAACGTAAATGCGGCCGGACTGCGCCAGGAACAAAATGGATATCAGATTGATGGCGCATACACGAATACGCCGTCTCGCGGAGGCGGTACCTCGATTTCGCCTAATCCCTTTATTGTCGAATCGATGGACATCCGCACGAACGATTTCGATGCGCAAAAGGGGCGGAATGGTGGAGCTACCGTCGATATCTTTACGAAATCGGGCACGAATGACTTCCACGGCAGTATTGACTATTACTTCCTCAACGACTCTTTGTCGGCGCGAACCGAATTTGAATCTACTGTTCCACAGTTCACTCGTAATGAAATAGGCGCTACCTTTGGCGGCCCCATTATCAAGAACAAGTTCTTTATCTTTGGCGCAATCGATGTGCTTCGCTCCAGCACAACCAGCGCCGGTCAGTACACGGTTGAGACACAGGATTTCGACAACTGGGCAAAGGCCAATTTGCCGAATAATATTGCGACCCAGGTTCTTACAACGGCTCCGCCTCTGAACTTTCCCACAAGCAATATCTTGACTGTAGGCGATATTGAATCATCCGGCTATTTTTCTCCGCCGGCGAACATTCCTACCGGCATGGGCGCTGTGGGCACCGCCAATATCAGCTATTCGATTCCGAAGAATGGATATCAATGGAGTGTTCGCGGCGATTACTATCTTCACCAGAATGATCGTGTTTATGTGACCGCAATTCGCACATACGACACCTCCGTCGGCGCTACGCCCCGTCCCGCATTAAATAATGACCTGAAAAACAGTTCAGATTTTATGAACGTTGACTGGACCCATACGTTCTCGGCAAAGCTTCTTAACGAAGCAGGCGCAAATATTATCCGCCCATACGGCTCCAACCTTGCCGCGCCGTCGATGGCGATACCGTATGTCAACGTAACAGGGCTGCAAGGCTTTTCAAACTGGGGGCCGGGAAATTTCACCCAGCAAACACTGGGCTGGCGCGACCTGATGACCGCGACCATCAAAACCCACACTTTGAAATTCGGGTTTGAGCAGTTCAATATCCGCGAAAACGATGAGCAAAGCGGAGCTTTCGGACGGCCTACTTACAATTTCAACAACCTGCTCGATTTCGTTCAAGACAAAGCGCTGACCGAATCCGCGACCCCGGTAAACCTCAATACGCACCTGCAGGCGCCGTATGAGCGTCGTTATCGCGGACTGTACACAGGCATCTTTGTGCAGGACAGCTGGAAAGTTGTGCCCAGGCTGACCTTCAATGCCGGCGTCCGTTATGACATGATGTCGAATTTCTTCTCCATCTATACCCCGCAGCTCACCAACTTCACTCTGGGAACAGGCGCTACATACAACGAGCAGATAGCCAATGGAATTACAGGACTGTCTCCCTCTACCCATGTTCTCGATCACAATATCTGGGGACTTGGACCGCGTGTTGGCTTTTCCTGGGATGTATTCGGCAATGGCAAGACCGCAATGCGCGGCGGATTCGGTCTATTTTCCGACCAACCGCCTTACCTGCACATCACCGATATCACGGCTGGAAACCTGCCGAACTATTACACGCCATCGCTCGACGTGCGCCAGGGAACTCCACCGGTCTTTCAATTATGTAGCCCGCCGTCAGGATTTACCGAGGCTTGTCCTATTGTGGATACCAGCAATGTAGTGCTGAACTCTGCAGGCGGTGTCGTCGGCCAGAGAGCAAATCTCGGCGCCTATTCGCCAAATTACAAACTCACCAACGTAGAAAGCTGGACCCTCAGCATACAGCAGGAGCTCCCGCACAACATGATCTTCGAGCTGAATTATTCGGGTACGGCAGCACGGCATCTGCCCATTTACAACCAGGACCTGAACCGTTTTGCTGGCGACTTAGTCATTAACAAGGGAACGCTGACCCGCCTCAATCCAAACTTTAATCAGATACAGTACGCAACCTCGGATGCCAACTCTTTTGGAAGTTTTGGGTCTGCCATGATGGCACGTCGGTTTACTCATGGCATCGCCTTCCGAGGTATCTATACCTGGGGTAAGGCAATGGATATCCTCAGCAACGCGGGTTCGCTGGATGGCGGAGCTGTCACCGCCAATTCCAACGGCGGGCAGGCAAGCGGCCCGATTTTTACGAATGGCGATTATGCGGCGCAGCGTGGTCGCGCTGACTTCGACATTCGCCAGCAGTTCTCCGCAGACGGAACCTGGACTGTGCCCAACTCCTACAATGCAATGTGGAAGAGAGCGCTTTTCGGCGGATGGCAGTTCGGTGGAGTCTGGCTGATACAAACCGGCCAGCCCTTCACCGTTTACACGACTGCTTCATTCAATCCGGTCTTCGATGCAGCTGGGAACGTTGTGGGCAACACCGGCGGCGATTACAACGCAGACGGATCAAACTTCGACGTGCCGAATGCGCCTTCGTTCGGCAACCATCTTGCCGGGCAGCCACGCAAGGCTTTCCTCAACGGGCTCTTTCCCGCGTCTGCATTCCCAACACCGGCCCCGGGCATGGAAGGAAACTTAGGGAGAAACACTTACGACGGACCAGGCTACAACAACGTAGATTTCACCTTTGAAAAGCTCTTCCACACCCCATGGTTCTTCGGAGAGAAAATGCAGATCGAAGCCAAAGGAGAAGTTACTAACCTTTTCAATCGCGCCAACCTTTGGGGGATGAATTCGGATTTATCGAACCCATCATTGTTTGGCCATTCCACTAATCAGTTTCCGGCACGATACCTACAGCTTCATCTGCGTGCCAGTTTCTGATAACAATGACGAAATCCTCTGTAGTTGAGTGGCTGCTTTGAAAGCAAGGCAGCTGCTCGTAAACTCAACATCGACCAATCTGCTCTCTGAAGAAGAGCGTATCAGGAATGTGAGAGAAATGAAGCTGTCATGGATTGCTCGGGAGAGAGCGCGGATAGAACTGCGGTTTGCATGGGTCTTGCTAGTGCTGCAAGCACTGTTATTCAGTGGAGCAGCACTGGCCCAGAATCAGCCTCTGGTATTAGAGCGCGATGGACGCGTGATCTCTCTTGTCCCGTATGCTCCCAATATTCTTCGGGTCACCATCAGCATCGATAAGGCTGCCGCGACGGCAGCGCCCGGATATGGATTTATCGCTAAGCCATCTGCGCAGGGGTGGACCAGCCGGCAAGACGCGAAAGGCGGCGAAGTATTTCAATCGGATCAAATGGTCGTACACATTGCCGCAGCCGACCCGCCGGCAAATCAGCGACCTCAGCAGATGCCGCTGGACGCGGTGAATCGCGAGTTGCGCGAGCAATACTTTGGAGGGCGTCCCAATCCACATGCACCGCACAACGATGCTCTTCTGATCACAACTGGCTCCGGCAAGCCGTTGTTGCACATGCGCACATGGACAATGGCTCCTGAAAGCCCGGAGGTAGCGAAAACAGATGCGGATGCAGCCACCCAAAAAGGCTACCGTGTAGCCGCGATGTTCGATTCACCCGCCGACGAGCACTACTACGGCCTTGGGCAGCAGCAAAAAGGCTGGATGGATCTGCGGGATCACGAAATTCACTGCTGGCATGAATATTCGGCCATTGGAGGCCAGGATGTATGCGTGCCCTTCATGATCTCCAGCCGAGGATACGGCCTGGTATGGGACAACCCATCCAGGACAACTGTGGATCTCGGATTCAATGGCCAGAACGTATGGTCGTCAGAGGTCGGCAACCGCGTGTCCTATTTCGTCATCGCCGGAAAAACCAGCGACGAGATTTATGAGGGATACCGATCTTTAACCGGCGTAACCCACATGCTGCCGAGGGCAGTTTATGGCTACATCCAAAGCAAAGCAATCTATCCAACTCAGGAACAGATTCTGAATGTCGCGAAGACGTATCGCGAGAAGAAGCTGCCGCTCGACGTAGTTGTCGTGGACTTCCTCAACATGACGCGGCAGGGCGAGCTTGATCTCGATCCGAAACGCTGGCCCGATCCGGCAGCGATGAATCGCGAACTCCACTCCATGGATGTAAGAACTCTGTTGAGTGTGTGGCCTCATTTTGCGCCGGGAACTCAGTTCTACGACATGCTGGTAAGCAAAGGCTGGCTGATTCATGGACCCGACGGGAAGCCCGACCCGGGCAATTTTAAAGATGCCATCGGTCCGAATATCGATACCACGAATTCCGAAGCTGCAAAGTGGTTCTGGGAGAAAATTCGCGACCGGTACGTGAAGCCGTATGGGTTCGACTATCTTTGGCTCGATGAAACGGAGCCTGATATCGACCCAGCTAAAGATGTATTTTCGATCGGCTCAGGCACTCGCTTCTACAACATCTATCCACTCTTCCATACAGCATCGGTGTATGAGGGATTTCGGCGTGAATTTGGAGACAGCCGCCGCGTCATGATCCTGGCACGCGCCGCTTATCTGGGCGCGCAGCGCAACGGCACAGTCTTCTGGTCCAGCGATATCGTTTCTACATGGGACATGCTGAAGCGGTCGATCCCCGCAGGATTGAACTTCACTGCAAGCGGGTTCCCCTATTGGGATACGGACATCGCAGGCTTCTTCTCGCCCGCGGTTCCACCCGATTATCATGCGGCGCATAAACCGCTGATCGATGGATCTGATGTGCGCGACGTCATTGGAAATTACGAAGATTATCCCGAGCTCTTTGTGCGGTGGTTCGAGTGGGGATCATTTCAGCCCATCATGCGAGCGCATGGCGAACGAATGCACAACGAAGTGTGGTCATACGGCAAACAGGCTGAGCCGATTCTCGCCAAATATCTAAAGCTGCGCTATCAGCTTCTTCCCTATACATACTCAGTCGCATATCAAAGCTATCAAACCGGCGCTCCTTATATGAGAGCTCTCTTTATGGATTTCCCCAACGATCCGAAAGCTATCGATATTCCGGATGAATATATGTACGGCCCGGCCTTTCTGGTTGCGCCGGTAAGCGAACAAGGCGCAACACATCGTTCTGTATATTTGCCGGCAGGATCTGATTGGTACAACTACTGGACGAACGAGCGGGTGCACGGCGGCCAAACAATTGTTGTGGATGCTCCCATCGATACGCTTCCCCTATTTGTACGGGCAGGAAGTATTGTTCCGCTCGGCGCAGAGGTGCAGAGCGCACAGCAACCGCAAGCGATTACTTCGGTTCGGGTATATCCGGGCGCGAATGGAAGCTTTACTCTCTTCCAGGATGACGGCTCAACCTATGCATACGAAAAGACCGGAGGCTCACTCACAAAACTGACGTGGGACGATACTTCACATCAGTTAAAGCACGAAGGTGCTTCCGCGTGGACCGGCACGGATCAGTCCATCGTGAAGGTGATCGGCAGATAGGCGATATCTTCATCATCTCGAGCCATAATTTTGGACAACAAAGCGAAATTTTAGGCAAAAGCATTGGAAAAGCGAAAGCTATTCTTTCCTTAGCAGAACGGGGCATCTTTGTGAGCCTACGTTTGTGCGGTGTGATGTGTTGAAACGAAGTCCTCTGTCAGAAGAGATCTGTTTCTACACGATAAACTGCATCCGGTGCACGGGAAAAGTACGCCTCGTCATTGGCAAGCACTCCGATAGTTCAGTCCATGGCGAAGAAGAGCAAAAGCCGTTACGAGTTGAAGGAGAAGCTTGGCGAAGGCGGGATGGGAGCCGTTTGGTGCGCCTTCGATACGGTTCTGAACACGGATGTCGCGCTCAAATTATTGCTAGACGCGAACGATGCGACCGCTCTCAAGCTTTTCTATGACGAATGCCATAAGCAATCAGCTTTAGCGCATCCGAATATCGTTGAGATTCGGGATGTAGGCGTTCTGGAAGAAGACGGAATGCGGCAACCTTATCTGGTCATGCCGCTGCTGCGGGGAGCTACGCTTGCTTCCATCATTCGATCATCGGCGCAGCCCCTTTCCGTAGATCGCTGTGTCGACATCATTACGCAGGCGTGCCGCGGCCTGCATGCAGCGCATGACGCAGGTCTGCTGCATCGCGATATCAAACCCAGCAATCTCTTCGTTCTCGAAGACGATTCGGTAAAGATCATCGACTTTGGTGTCGCGCATCGGTTGGACGTGAGCCGCACCGTAAGCCGGAAGGGCACCCTGCTCTATATGTCTCCGGAGCAGCTTGCACTCAAGCCGCTCACGCGTGCTTCGGACGTCTTCTCTCTGGCCGTAGTCTGCTACGAAACGCTTACCCGGAAGCAGCCGTTTCTTGCCGCGTCAGAAGAAGCTGTGATGGAAGCTATCCGCACGATAAATCCTCCTCCGGCTTCTTCCATCAATCCGAAAGTCAGCGGATCGCTCAGCCAGGTACTTTGCAAAGCGATGGCAAAGGACCCGGCACATCGCTTCTCCAGCGCAAAGGAATTCGGTGAATATCTGCGCCGTGCGCATTACGATGAAGCGCTTGCCGTCTTTGATCCTGCAAAGTTTGCGCCGCGGCTTGAGAAGGCCGCCGAAGCTTTCCAGCAAGGCAATCTTGAGTTCGCACAAGAGCTTATCAGCGAGCTCGAATCAGAAGGCTATATCACGCAGGAGCTCGAGACTCTTGCCGCCGATGTGAAGTCGTCTGCCAAAAAAAGGACGATTGGAAGACTCATCGAAAGCGCGCGCGCACGCGTGCAAGACGGTGAATACCGGTTGGCATTGCAGCGCATTCATGAGGCTCTGCAACTGGAGCCGCGCAATGAGGATGCTTTGGTGTTGCAGCACGATATTGAAGCGCGTCGTGCCGAAGCAGACATTGTTGACTGGTTGCGCGTAGGCCAGCAGCATCTGGAAAAACTCTCCTTCTCGCATGCGCGCCAGGCGGTACAGCGCATTTTGGAAATGAAGCCGGGAGAAGAGCGCGCCCTGCATTTTCTGTCACAGGTGGAACGTCGTGAGTCGGAAGTGCAGCGCCTTCGCGATCATAAGCGCGAAGCCTATGCCGCTGCGTTGGAAGCTGAAAAGCGCAATGATCTTACTTCAGCATTGAGCAAGATGCGTGAGGTGCTTAACCTGGAGCGTCAAGCTCCTGACCAGAAAGAGCCTGGACAGCTTGCCGCATATCAAAGCCTGTATAACCGCTTGCATGCCGAGCACGAGGCTATAGCTGCGAGCTACTCTGAAGCAAAGCAGGCGCTGGAGCGCAGTGATTTTGCTGCGGCGTCGAAGCTCTGCGATAAATTCCTTGAAAAATTTCCTCAACACACGCTGTTCAAAGCGTTGAAATTCGATACCGAGCAGCGCTGGCGTCGTGCTATCTCCATGCGTCTTGTCCAGGTAGAAGAAGCAGCCGAGAGTGAAGCCGATCTTGACCAGCGCGTGCGCATGCTGGAAGAAGTGGTCAACGAAAATCCGGAAGTGCCTGAATTTGGTCGCTTACTGCAGGGCACGCGAGAGAAGCGCGACCTTGTAAATGGCATCGTGGGCCGCGCGCGTGACTTGGAATCCCGAGAACTTTACGGCGAAGCTCTGGTGCAGTGGGAAACGCTGCAAACGATCTATCCCAACTTTCCCGGCTTAAATTTTGAGATAGAAAATGTGCGTCTGCGCCGCCAACTGAGCGAGCGCGTGACGCGAAAAAATCAATGGATATCGGATATCAACCAGGCAATCGATGCCGGGGACTTCGACGAAGCTCTGCGATTGCTTTCGCCTGCTGTAGAAGAGTTTCCTGAAGATGAAGAATTTGCGGAGATGCGCGCGTATATCCGGCAGCAGCAGGAACTTGCCGAGCAGACCGACAAGCTGATTCACCAAGGACGCCGCTGCCTGGATGAAGGAGAAATTGCACGCGGGCTGGAAAAACTGCGCAGCGCTTACGAAATCGGCTCCAAAGTAAAGCGTGCCAAACCGGAGTTAGTGGATGGCTTGCTGCGTGCGGCGCGTGCCTGCCAGAGCGATCCCCCGCAGGCGCGAATTTATCTGAAGGAAATATTGAGCCTTGATCCCGGAAATCATGCCGCTGCCGGCTTATTGCGCTTCCTTGATGATCAGACGGAATATCAAAAGGTCGATGAGGTTCTTGCGCAAGTACGCCAGCTTCGTTCCGGTAATGATCTCAGCGGTGCAGTCACACTTTTAGAGCAGGCGTGTCTGGAATATCCTCGCAACCCGCGGCTGCGTCTGGTTCTGCGCGAGATCGGCGCCAGTCGCAACGAGCAGCGTACTCGCGATCTTGAAGTGATTCGACGGAAACGGCTCGAAGCAGACACTCTGGCGACTGTGCCCTTGCTCAATGAACAAATAGCTTCAGTCGAGCAGATCGCAAATCGCTATGGCGACGATGAAGAGTTCCAAAAAGAATCGCGTATGCTCCACGCTCGACTGCATACCATCGCCGCTACTACTGCGGAAGAACCGCCAATTCCATCAGCCAATGGAAACGGCAGGAAGCCGATAGGTGCGGCAACAACAGCTCACGAAAATCCTGATAGAAAAAAATGGATTTACGCTGCGATTGGTGGAGCGGCGCTTCTTCTCTTGATGGGAATCGTGCTTTTTCGGCATGGTTTTTCAGGCGCGCATAAAACCGCAGCGCCTGTTGCGGCCGCGCCGGTATTGGCTGAGTATCTGATTCACGCAGTTCCCTCAGGCGCACACATTCTGCACGATGGACAAGAGGTTGGTGTTGCATCTCCTGATCTCCATGTGAAGTTGCCTTCCGGGAAGACCTCTATTGAGGCCAGGATGACTGGTTATGCGCCACAAACTCAGATCGTCGACGGAGCAACAGATCATGTAGCGCAGGTCAGCTTTGCACTGGCTCCAGTAAACCAGCAGTTGCAAGTGGTTGGCGACGGTGCTCTCAGCATGAATGGCGCTCCGGCGACACCGCTCACAACGGGCATATTTTCGGGTGAGCTTCCTTCTGGTTCAAATGTTCTGCGATGGAATGGAAAAGACGGCTATGATGCGACCTTTCATGTAGACGTAAAAGATGAAGGACCGGCAACGGTAGTCTCTTCGCATACGGGAACATACGAAAATGCGTTGCTGGTAAGTGTGGCAATGCAGCAGGCGCGAGTCTATACGACCACCGCTATGCCCATTACCATCGATGGCAAGGCGCAGGGCATGGCAGACAGCAATGGCGCAGACATTGATCTGCCTGCAGGACTGCATACGATCGTAGCCGGAAAGCAGCCCCATCTCTTAACCGGCAAAGTGGAAAGCGGAAACGGACGCCTGCTGCTGATTGCTTTTGAAAATGCGCGTCGCGTTGGCTCTCTGACCGTTATGACCAACGTCGATGGTGTCAACATTAACCTGCTGCATGGCACGTCCGTTGTTCGGCAAGGCGTGAGCGCAAATGGCAGGCTGGATATTGCGCAACTGCCTCCCGGGAAGTACACGCTGCAGGCTTCCGCTCCATCTTCGGAGGCTCTTGATCCGCAGACTGTTCTCATCGAGAAAGATAAAACCGCTACCGTTACGCTTCATGTCAAACAGATTCCGACGTTGATGTCAGTAAAGGTCCGGACATTACCCGGTGCGAACATATTTTTGGATGGCAAAGCAACTGGAACTACGGATACGGACGGAACACTCATGCTCTCCTCGGTTTCCCTGGGGCAGCATCATCTTGAAGCGCAACGAAACGGCATTACGTCCGATCAGGACATCAATCTCAGTTCAGGACAAAGCAATCCGTATGTAGCCAATCTCAAGCTGGATCGAGGTAAAGCTCCTGTCATTCTCGATCTTGATCCTGCAAGCAGTTCGGTTACCGTCTACAACGCTAAGGGCGAGCTGGTTTCCATATCTGGCACGCATTTTGATTTGCCTGAAGGAAGATATCACTTCATAGCGCGTGCGGATGGCTATGTCGATCGCGCCGAATCCGCCGATGTGAAATCGGACGGCTCCACAGAAATAGATTTAAAGCTCACTCCGCTTCCTGTGCCAACCGATGCGCCTGTAGTCACCGGATGGGACGCGGCAGATTGGATTGCAGATACAAAAGGCCACACGCTCGCCCATCACTCTGATGGAATCGGCTTATATAACGTCCAGCCTGCTCGCGGCAAATTCATCTTTGGTTTTACTCTTGGGCGCGGCTTCCTTTTTGAAAAACCAAGGGTAGAGTGGGTCGCAAACTATCATGACCCGGGAAATTACCTGCTCTTCTCTCTGGATCATACCGGCCTCCAGTTATTTACAGTCAGCAATGGCAAGAGAACGGTCTATGGCAACAAAATCACATTGCCCGGCGGCCCAAAGTATCAGGTCCTCTTTGAGATGGTGCCCGGACACAATATCACTTTCATTCACGATGGACATAAGTGGAAACAGATAAGTGATTGGGCTAACCCATCAGAAAATGCGGACAATGGCAAATTTGGTTTTAAAGGTTCGGTAACACTTACCAGCTTCAGTTATACGCGGTAATAAGGAGAGTCTGTGTCAGCTATTGCGTTGAAAATTTTAGTCAATGGTGAAGATCTGCAGGCTAGCTTCGGCAGTCGTAAAGGCACGGTCAACAGAGTTGAGGTACTAAAGGCTCTCAATCAACACTCTCATTGTGTTATCGAGCTATCGCAGTTCGCCGGCAGCCGTCCAGAGATCGAGCGATGGATTGGTCAGCCGATCTCCTTGCAGTCTACGGCAACGGGTGTCAAGGTATTTGCCGGCTTTGTCCTGGATGTCAAGCTGATATATCAGACGGCGGGAAGCTATCAATGCATCATTCAGTCTGTAAGTCAGAGTTATAAGTCCGATCTTGCTCCGCGTTACAAATATTATGGTCCGGTTTCGATATCTGCGGCAGCTCAACAGATGGCAAGAGATAGCGGTATTCCCATATCGGCTAAATCCGGTGGTGGAGCTACATCTGCGCTTGACCTGGTGCAGTGGGCAGAAACAGACTGGCATTTTCTGTGGCGGCTTTGCGACGACTTCGGTGTTTATCTGGTAGCAACCGATGACGGCATCATTATCGATGACGGATTTTCTGAAAGCGGCCCGGAACTGCAATGGCGCAGCGATCAGGACAGTGGGCTGGTGGAGTTTTTTGTTGGGGGATCGATCGGCGCACCTTTTATGGATGGCTGCCATTACGATTTCTCTGTCTCGCAAAGTCAGACGTTTCAGCAAATCTCGCAGGACCCTTCGTTGAGCGGAGCTGCCTCTAATTTCGCCAATGCGGTAAAACAGCAATCTAAGTCGATTTTGAAATCCGGTTATAAGTCATGGCGCAATCGTGCTAAATCCATCAGCGACTACCAGACATCGCTTCAGCATGAAGCAGAATGGTCCATTGGAAGCCGTCTGCAATGCGGAGGCGTAAGTCGTTGCGAAGAGCTTGCTCCCGGACAAAGCGTGCAGGTTTCCGGTGTTCTCGATGGAGAGGGTAAGTACAACATCGTACGCGTAGCGCATCAGTGGAGTCCGGAGGGCTACACCAACCAGTTCGCATGCTCTCCCTGGACCAAGTATCGATCGCATCCGCATCCAGCGCGGCCCAGCATCTCCGGCGTTCACTCGGCGCGTGTGGTGAATATCGATGATCCGCAGCGCCAGGGACAAGTGCAGGTGCAGTATTACTGGCAAGAGCAGGGGCAGACAACGTGGATTCGACATCTTACTCCCTATGCAGGCGCGGACCGCGGCCTGTTCTTCCGCCCCGAGGTCGGTGACGAGGTGCTCGTTGCCTTTGAAGAAGGCGATCCTGAACGCCCTGTCATTCTCGGCTCCGCATGGAATATGTCAGACTCGATTCCCAACGAAGATTTCTGGGGCGGAGAAACACATAACAACGATGTCAAGAGAATCGTCACAAAGAGCGGACATCGCATCTCGCTTATCGATAAGCAGGGAGAAGAATCCATCGGCATCGCAACGCCTGTCCATACAAAGCTGGTCATGTACGAAAAGACCGAAGAGACTGGGCGTCCGGCGATTGTGATGAATGTAGACAATGGGGATCTGATTTTCAACGCGCCTAATGGTCGCATTCACTTTCATGCCAAATATTGGTCGCGCGAAGTGGGCGAATAAGTCAATTTGTGGGAGGAGAAAAGATGGCAGTATTTGATGGTAGTGTAAAGACGCCGCGCCGAGTATCGGACCCGATCACCGATAAGCAGGTGAGTTCGGTTGCCAGCCTCACATTGATGTCCATAAACACTCCAGCTGCATTACTGTATCCCGGTTCTGATGTTTCAGTAGTCCATGGAAATCAGCAGCTGCATGTCGATCAGAATCGTTTGATGAAGGTGGACATGAATCAGGATGTAACCATCGGCATGAACGAAATTTATTTGGTGGATATGAATCGCACGATGACGGTTATGGGGAACTACACCCGAACAGTCATGGAGAATTCGACGATCAGCGTGACCGGAAATTACGCAAAGAACGTGCTCTCCAACTACACAAAAACCATTACGGGAATTTCTACAAACACAATTTTCAGCGACTATATCAAGATTGTTCATGCCGACTACACAAAGACCATCAATGGCAACGCCGGGAACAGCATCATGGGCAGCTATACAAAAATCGTTCAATCCGACTACAAAAAGCAGATCACCGGCACTTCTACCAATCAAGTCACTGGAGATTACTCAAAGCTGCTTAGCTCTAACTATGTGAAAGTGGTCACTGGAAATTCAAATGTTCAGGTGACCAGCGAATCCACGGTGCAATATATCGGCAATCACAGTCGGACTTTCGGCAGCGATCACAAGATGTATATTTCGGGCTCGAATACTCACACCACCGTCGGTCCCACCATCCGCACCGAGATTGATGTTGCAGTGACACAGCAGGTCGATAATCATGTCGATACGCACCCTTCTAATCTGAATCAGGAGAAGAATAACTGGTTCACCGTCACAACAAATAAGGGGCAGTATCAAAGAGCGCTCAAAATAGACTACACATCAGGCCTCATCCTTTCGGGATCGCTTTTAAAATTGGACTCCAATGTTCTCAACTATGGGTTTCACGGTTCCCACAATACCTTCTTCATCGATAAATTTGATTGCGGCGGTTTTAAGAACGAAGTCCTTGCCACCAAGAACAAAATCAATGGACTCAGCATGCGTGTAGCTGCCCTCTCCTGCAAGGTAGCTGCCGGCGCAAACAAGGCCTGCGCTGCGACCGTGCATGCCGGGGGGGCCGGGGTTAAAGTTCTCGGCGGCATCTTCCAGGCTGTTCCCGGGAAAGTCCAGGCCGGAGTTACCTGGGCCATCAATCAGTTTATGTAGAGAAATATTCGGCATGCTGAAAAACAGAGAGATGCAAGCGATCAACTCGAAGGCATTGCTTCCATGGCGATGGGCTGAATCGATGCGCAGCTGTTCTCTTTTCTGGATTCCCGTGAGCCTGGGGTCCATACCTGGAGGGCAGCAGGAGTGGCTCCTGGAGTTTTTCGCCCGGCTGTCGGCGCATTTATCTGAGGCCAGCGGTCTGCAGGCAGAGCATTTCATGCAGATGCAGGTTGTCGATGAAGATGAACGGCTGCGCAAGATGTTTATGGATGGAATGATGACGGAATCTCCCATGCTTGGGCGATGCTGGTTTCCCCGGGGCAAGCAGCCGATTCCAGCATCGGACCAGGAAGTGGAATTACTGGCTACCAAGAAAAAGGAATTCCGTCCCTATGACTACACGCACCCGCAAGCATGGTGGTTCCTGAGCAGAAATGCTTCTGCGCTTCGCGAGCGCTATCTGGGACACGGCGGGTTTACAGCCTTTTTCATCAAGCAGAATACCGAAGAAAAGCTGACGACCATTCCTGCTGCGGCCAACATGCGGATGATGATCCCAAAATTTCTTCGCAACGATGCAGGGTTAAAACTGCTTCTTGAAGATTTCGATCCGAAGAGGCCGCATCGAATTCCCGGCTTCATTAAAAATCATCCTGCCATGAAGCAGGTATTTTCCACGCTCGATGCCGATAACTTGCAACAGAAAGGTAAAACTCTAGGCGCGCCCTTTCGTGATCAGACGAAAGAAATATTTGGCGCTAACATTCCCAGAGATCTGGAATACGAAGGCATACTTTTTGTGCTTCCCAAGCTTGCTTCTCAGGACTTTTTTGCTCATACGGACCAGCAGGTCCGCCGCTGGTTTGAGGTTTTTGATGTCTACATCAATGAAAGTCCCGAGGATCAGGGCATCATTTTAGCCTGCAAAGATAACCTGACTCCTTTGATTACGACGATTGTGGCGGAGATGCGCGATAAGGGATATCGCTACTGGGAGGGATAAGATTGCCGGTAGAACAGCCTGAACAAACAAAAATAATGCAGGATATGCGCGTCTATTTCCCCCTGAACGAATTACGATTCGAGGGCAAGAGCGGCGGGCACGAATGCTATTTTATTTCTGCGCCGATCGGATTGCGCCCCGACTCTTACGATGCGGTACGAAACTTTCTTCATGAGTTGGTGGTTTATTTCACGGCTAGGCTTGGGTGCAACCACGAAGGCTTTCTCCAGATTGGCCGGGCGCGCGACGAAAGCGCCGTTCGTCTATTTAGCAACAATGCCCGCAAATGGATTCCAGAGACAGGCCTGGGCGTATGGCCACATCGCTCGGCGCCGCGTACATGGAAGATGGAAGATGTGGAAGAAATTGATGCGGATACAGAGATGCCGCCACTGTTGCACTCTGTATTTCGCGTGACAGCAGATGCAAATGCGCGCCTTGATGCGATGACGACAATGGTGGGGACCGGATGCGGACTGCAGCTTGTGAGCCGTACGGAGAGCGCTACACTGTTGCGCAACCTGCGCGAATTGTTTCTGGGGTTTATTCAGGATCGTGTTTTTCGTATCTTTCCCTGGTATGTCCCTCTTATAGAAAAGGCTGCGCTTGCTGAACCCATGCAAGCTATGACAATAGACGCGATGAGCGGAGTTACACTTTACATTCGCGAAAGCCCTGAAGATGGTGGCATTCTGATTGTGTCGTCGGAGCCGCTTGTTGGAATCCTTGAACAGATCGGTTGCAAACGGGTTGCATCGCAGCCTGCACTTCAATGGAAGCTAGGTAACGGAATTGATGCCTCATATGACTGATATCTATGTCGCTTCGCAAACAGCGCGCGAGCTTGTTGTTATCGACCCCTCATACAAGGGATTCGGCGTTACGTTCGTAGCTGTGGGCCTGCTGTTTTTGCTGGTGGGCTACGGTGCGCTGTATTACATACGGACAAATATGGCGCGCCCCTTCCATTTCCTGCTCTGGATTATCCCTCTTATTGCCGGGCTTCCATTTCTCATTGCGGGGCTTTCTTCGATGGTGAACACTCACATCGTTATTTCTGCGGATGCGGGCACATTGAATGTAAGCAAGACGCTTCTGTCTGTTCCTGTGAGCACAAAACAATATCCGTTGTCGCAGGTGCGCCTGGTTAAAGTTGGTGTAGGAGATGTCTGCCGTTTTCTCTATGTCAGTCTTGATGGAAAACCGGCTGAAAATCTAACAGGATGCACCGATCGCACCGGATACAGCGAAGTGGCCGATGCCATGAATGCATTTCTCGATTCCAGCCGTCGCTGATCGATTTTAATCTCCCGACGCCAGCCGGAAGGCCAGTTCCTCCGGTAGCCCGTTTGCAAGAATCTTTTCCTGCACGGTACGAATGTCATATGCAACGCGGCGGAATTCTACCAGTTTTTGCGATGAGTCGTAGATGCAATATGCGGCGCGTACATCGCCATCGCGAGGCTGTCCCACTGCTCCCGGATTCAGTAGATAGCTGTGGTCGGGAAGAACAACAATTTGATTGGGAAATGCGTGCAGGCGAGATACTTCAAAATGTCGGCCATACGGCTCACTCACAAATCCTCCCTGCATATGCGTGTGGCCAAAGAAGGTGAGCGCTTCATACGCGCAGGCAAATCCCCGCTCTGCTTCATAGATATGAAACATATAGCGATCCTCATCGTCAGGCGCGCCGTGCACAAGATTAAAATCTTCAACCAATGCAGGCCCTCGCTCCAGATGCAACAGCCACTCTGCATGTTCGGCCAGCAGTTCATTCCGCGTCCACAACGAAGAGCATTGCGCAATCGCATTGAATGAATCAAAAGATTCGGCGCCCGAGCACGCCTTATCGTGATTGCCGCGTATAACCACATCCGCATGCTCACGAACCCATGCCGTTACTTCGTTTGGATTTGGGCCATAACCCACAATATCGCCAAGACAAAGAACTGCTTGGTAATGTTGCGCTGCAGCATCCCACAAAACAGCGTTCAAGGCTTCAAGGTTTGCATGAATATCACTCAATATAAGAAAGCGCACGATTTTCCTCTTGGGGCATTTGGCCAGTGGAAAGTCTCTGCCTGCGCTTTCTGCACAGCAGCACAGGGCGGCATTGCTCAGGCACGATGAATGGCTGCGCATCGGGAAGCGGCGCACACTCCACAGACTGCATGCAATGCGCAGGATCGTGATTCGCAATTCTGCATGCCATGATGGCCCGCGTAATCAGAACGGCATCCACAATGGTTTGCGATGCTTGATATCTCTCCCATAGACACACAAATCCCGTGACAGGATCGACATTGACATGAGCTATAGGACGAACAAAATAACCATCGATCGGCAGAGCCGGATAATAACGTGGATACACGTAGCGGACCGTGTGCTCTATTTCAACTCTCAGCTCGCTTCCTTCTGATATCCATGCAGGTGATTCCTTCAAAACAACGCGAAACTCTCCGGAAGATCGAGTGATCTGTGCAAGTATGCGCGGATTGGCCGAAGTCAAAGCTTCCAAAAGCTGCCATTCTTCTTCCATACGGCGGTCACGCAAATTCATCGGGCCGCCTCAACCGTTCAGAACAATTGTCGATACGCGGAGAATGTCATTCGCGCGAACTCCCTGTTCCGGAAGCGGGATAGAGAAATCCAGTGAATGGCCATTCCACACCACCTGTGGTTGTCCTTCGCCTTTCAGATAATCGCCACGTTCTCTCAGTTCAAAAAGAATCTCGTCGAGCGTCGCATCAAGCGTCTCCTGTTCATCGATATCGACATTGAATTTCTGCTCTGCGCGAACTGTATCGAAGATCATCTGATATTTCGGCATTACGAATCTCCTTGCTATGCGATTTAACGGGTGGATCGTTCGCGATGCGATCCTGCCATGACATATTCGCTGATCTCGTGCGGCAAATCCGGAATAACCCATCCGCACCGGCTGCATTGGCCGTTGTTGTCATCCCAGCAGGTGCGGCACTGGCCATTTCCACAATTGGCGCAAGCCCAGTGCGATATCTGCCAGTCTTCTGCGTGCAGACAAAGAGCGCAGCGCCCGCCCCGCGCTTGAGAACCGAATCGTTCCTGCCACCATTCGGAATCGAGCGGAAACAACGGTACCTGGTTGCTATCGCAAAGCCGGCACCTGCCGCGCTCGAACTGCCAGCAGTTTTCACAGCAGGTCAGATGACAACGCGGGCATGGAAAGGAAAGCAATCCGCGCAAATTTCCATGGCACAGCTGGCATCGTGCGCCTCGCAATTGGTCTTTTACAACCATCAAGCCAAAAGGAAGAGCCGCCAGCAAAGGCGCCAGCCATGCCGCATTCGGATACGATATCTCGGATCCTGCCATCCCAATGCCGAGACCGGCCAAGCTGGCAAGTGTCGCTAGCAACGGAGGAAAATAAGTGATCTCAGATTCGGATGCAAGTATGTTTTTGCCTGCAAGAACAATCAGTCCGCAGCAAAATCCACCGACTAAATCTCCAATCAATCCCCATCGAGTGGCAATCAGTTGTGCTGCCGCTGCAAAGATGCCGAATGCCGCCAACAGAATACGAGTCCGCAGAAGAGTCATAGCGCGCTCCCCGTCAGCTCTTCTATCGTGCTGGTGCGGACAGCAATATCCCGACCTCCGCAAACTGGACACGATCCCCAACGTCTGAGCCATGCAATTCGCTTGTACGGAGAAAACTGTTGCCCGCAATTCCGGCATTCGGCGAGCGTGCAGATAGGAAAAGCTATACCTTCCACTTCGTCGTGAAACGGACAATCCGCGCTTCTGCGATGCTGAATGTTTTCCATCGTGGGTTCACGATCGAGGTCGATCTGCATGGAAAAAGAATGTTTCTGCGCAGAGGCAGCAGTTTCTATTTGCAAGGCCGCAACCATCGATGTCATGGTTGGCGTGCTCGTCCATGTTGGCTGTTCCGGCATACCGTTGGCCCAACACGAATGAATATTCGACTCCCATACGCTGAGAATCTCTGCGCGTCGCTTGCTATTGAGCAGACAGCCAAAGCATGCTGTTGCCTGATCCGCTGGAAACCAGGAGATGCGGCCAACCTGTGTGCTCGTGCCTCCCAGGCCGCCATCGCAAACCGGAAGCTTATACCGTGCTGCCAGAACGGCGATCTCCGCCCGTGCCAGATCTGTATCCACGCAACTGAAAATCACATCGGCGTGTAGAAACTGTTTCGTCTCCACATCTGCAATTTCAACTGATGCTCCGTCCCATTCTGTGTGAGGAAACCAATTATTCAATCGCTCAATAGCATGCGCCGCTTTACTTACACCGGGAATTCCGTCACGCATCAATAACGAACGATGCATGTTCTTTTCTTCGATGATGTCCGCATCTGCGATAAAAACAGACTTGCATCCCAGCAGTCCAAGGTTCTTCACAAGCTCAGAGCCAAGTGCGCCAATACCAGCGACCAGAACCCGGTGAAACACAAACACTCTCCGGAAGATTTCTCAGGAAGGACTTAGAAACGTCCTCAGTATACAAAGCCCGCGAAGACTTAGGAGCGGCTGACTCTGGCGAATTGTCGCAAAAATCTCGCGCACGAAACATTCCAGATAATTTGGATAAAAAAGCGTAGGAATGGACACATCAGCCGAAAGCCAATTGACGACAATTTCCAAGAGAATGCAATGTAGTCCACGGAAAGTGCCTGCGAATACTTAGCCGCTAGCTTTGCACGGAGTCCCAGCTTCCGCATGAATATCTACCAGACGCTCTATTTCATGTCTCTCGCTGGTGGCACCGCAGGACTACTTGCGTGGGCCACACAAGCCCTTCTTGTTCTCTTAATGCCTGCGGGTTTTCCTACCTGGTCCTCCGCTGTTCTGGCTGCCGCGTTACTTGGAGCTTTCATTGGTGGCTTTACGGTTGCATTTGATGAAAAATGGTCCGGCAATCGCGTAAAGGCGCGCTGGGTTGCAATGGGGGCTTTGATTGGCTTGATCGCGGGCATGTTTTCAGGCGCGGTTCATATGCCGCTGCGAGAGGCTCTCCCGGGAGCGCTTCCGCTGGGCACGGTGCTCGGCTGGATGATAAGCGGCGCTCTCATCGGCGCGGGGCTCGGGGCGCGCTGGCTTTCAGTGAATCGCGCGCGGCTTGCGCATGGCATGGTCGGCGGCATGTGCGGCGGTTTTCTTGGCGGACTGGTCTTTGCCACTCTCAGCGAATGGTTGCCGGGCATCTCGCAGGCCGTTGCTTTTGTGTTTACAGGCATGGGCATCAGCTTTGGTATTGCCTTCGCTCCCATCCTTTTGCGCGATGCCGTGTTGCGCTTCGTCAACAGCGGCGATGCGCGAGCATCCAACAAGCTAGGCAAAAAAGAGTGGGCAATTCAGGACGGCGATAGCTACGTTCTTGGCAGCCAGAGTGCGGACTTCTCTAAATCGACATATGGTCGCGAGGTCGATATCTACTTGCCGGATAGCTCTGTCGCATCCCGGCACGCTCGAATTTATGGACGTGACGGGCGCTTTTATGTGATTCGGCATCCTGATGTCATGTCGGAAGCCGGCCTGCGCCGGTATGTGCTGAAAGCGCAAAACAAATCTATTACTGCGCCATATGAATTGCGCGATCAGACATTGATCGTGATTGGTCGCACGACGCTCATGTTTATTGCCAAACAGAAAACAGGACATGCGCGCGGATGAAATACACTCTTCGCATTCTCGCGGTGTTGCTCGCTATTGCAGGATGGCGGCAGACATCCGTCTATGCGCAGACCGCGTCGCTTGATTTCCTGAGTAAGCCCACATTGATTGAATGCGAGCCGACAAGCGCAGAGCCCTGCTTCCGCCTGAACTTCGGTTTTTCCGGCGAAGATGGAAAGCCGGTGGGCGTACAGCTTCCTCCGGCCAATCAGCTGGCTTCTCATATCGAAGTACAGATTGATGGCCAGCCGGTGAAGCCCTTCTATGCTTCATCCTCGACGCAAGCTGTTTCAAGGCGCCCGCAAACCGTTCTCCTGCTCTTCGATATCAGCGGCAGCATGTTGACCGCGGATCTCGATGGCCAGGCACGTTTCGATGCAGCAAAGAGTGCTGCTTCGGAATATCTGAAGGGCTTTGCTGAAGGGCAGGACCGCGTTGCAATCGTACCCTTTGCCAGTCGGGATGTAGAGAAGGCCATTACAGCAGCGCGTTTTGTCAGCACGCGTGCTGAAGCGCACGCCGAGCTCGATGCTCTGCCCAGGCCAGTGCCGCATAACAATACTGCTCTGTACTCGGCAGTGCGCGCAGCTGTGCAAACCCTGGAGCATGAGCGGAGCGCTGGCAGCGAGCAACCGCGCCTTATCCTGCTTACCGACGGCACAAACGATGTGCATCCGCAGATGGGTGATGATTCCGGATTATTGACCGGCGCTGAAGGGCTCAACGAAGCTGTGGCCGCTGTGCAACAATCCGGTGTCGATGTTTTGCCAATTGGGTTGGGCGACCGGCACTCGATTGATGAAGTCGCCATGGCGCGGCTCGGCACCCGTCCTCCACTGATTACCTTCGATGTGGATACCCTGCGCAAAGCATTTCAATTAGGGCAGCTTCCGCAGGACACAAGCTTGACGGTAACGCTGCAGGCTCCGGAAAGCATGGCTTCCCGCACTCTGCTTGCCGGGCGCGTGGTGCATTTCCGCGCGCGGCTTACTCTCGCAGATGGCACTGCGCTGGTAGAGAATCGCGAAGCGTTATGGGTGGCGCCGCCACTAGTCACGCCAACGTTTGAAGAAGAGGCAACCAACGCCGAGCAGCGAGCGTTCCTATCGAACGCCCGGTTGGATCACAGCTCGGCAATGATCTTTTTTCGCCCTTTTCTGGTATTCGCATCACTTGCGATATTGCTGGCGCTCTTATGGTTTGGCCCTCCTCGGTTGATATGGCCCGAGCGATACGACCATCGCGCAGCTCGTCCTATCCGGCCGGAATACTGGCCCGGCGCCGAGCCTCTGACGCGCAAAGGCAATCAGCCGGTCGCTTACAAGCAGCCGCCTCCCGGTTTTGAAACTGTGGCGCGTGGCGCACGCGCAGCAGTCCGCAGCCCCGGAGAGCATACAATTGTGCGCCCTGTTACAGGCTTTGATCCAAATAAAACGCGGTTGAGTTAACGGAGGGAAGTCCTATGCCCATCATCGAAGTAAAACGTCAAGGCGTCCGGCCCGCAGTTCGCAAAGTGCCCACCAGTACTTGCGCAGTCACAATGCCCATGACGCTGGAGCAGGTCAAGCGCGAGGCCCGCTCGGAAAATGAAGAGCCTGAGATGGTGGAATCCCTGCAGCATGCTTTCGAACAATTCAAGCCGCAGCTGAAGTTCAAGGGGACAGCAGGCCAGCAGGAAACCGAGTTTCAGGCCGACCTGCGTTTCCGCAGCATCAAGGACTTTGAGCCGAACAACATCATGGGGCGCCAGGAAGTGCGCGCCGAAGACGGATCCGTCACTTATCTGCGCAACGATCTCGCAGATCTCAAAAACAATATCGATCTGTTATATCGCCTGAAAGACCGCTGGAAGCTGCCGGCTGTTCGCCGTGCATGGAATAACCCCGAGCAGCGCAAACAGATCATCTCAGCCCTCGCGCAGTTGCGTGACGAGCTCGACAAAGTGGTGGAAGGAGAAAAGTAATGGAGACGCTTACAAAATCTACCAGCGAGATTCTAGGAAATACTCCTGCGCGCGATGTATTGCTCGAAATCTTCGCCGATCTGCATCCCGGCCTGATTGATGAAAATCGTTCCATTACTTCCATCTTTACGCCGCAGAGCGCTCGCGAGTTTCTTGCCCAACTCTCCGACGTTGCCGCCCTCTTCAACGAGGCGGACAGCTTTGAGGAAACCTTAACGAAACTGCAAGCGCAAATTGACGCAGCCGAGCTCATTCGCGACGAGTTGCTCGATCAGGTTTTCCAGCAATTGCGACCTATCGAGCGCAGCTATCGCCAGTTGCAAACCTTCTTCGAGAACACAAAGGTCTACGACGGCAAACAGCGTAAACCCATCGAGCTATTCATCTGGAATGCTGACCCCAGCCAGATGCAGGACGCTTACAGCATGACCGTAGCTGCGATTGAAAACTTCTGCAAGAAGCGCAATGACAACTTCAACTTCCGCGACGATATCTGCAACCTCGTCGTTCCCGGTTGGATCAACCAGAGAGTGCGCGAACGGCTGGAAAGCATTGCCAACCAGTGGGGCATCTTGCTCATTACCGATATCGATGACGAAAAATCTTTCCAAAACGTAGAGCGGAATTTCCGGCCCGGCGGCAAGTACGAATTCCTCAAGCGGCCTGAAGATCGCGCTGCCGCTGATGTGGTCATGATGGGTTATCTTCAGCTGCGCGCCAAGCACTGGTTTGAGAAGTCAGCCGAAAATGGCGATGATCTCTATGGTCCTGCTTCGCTCGCATTTGCCGGAGCTGTCGCGCGCACCGATGACAGCGCCGGCATGGCGCAAGGCCCCATCGGCTCCCGCTTTGGGCAGGTCAGCGGACCGGAAAAGGCCAGGATCGAGCCGCTCATCAGCGAAATGGAACACATCAGCATGGAACGCCAGCTGATTCCGGTTATCCGCGATGCCGATAACAAGCTCTGCTTCTTCGGTTGCAGAACGCTGGCTGACGATCCTTATGGGGTATACAAGTTCTTCACTTCCTATCGCATCATCCGTTACATCGAGCGGTGCTGCCGTCACTATCTGCTGCAGGTAGCCGGACAAGTTCTCACGCGCGAATTTATGGATGAGGCCATCGAGAAGCCGATTGCCCGCATGTTGCAGGAACAGGTAGAGGCAGGCACACTTCTCGACTACAAGCTGGATATCGATCGCGATGCAAACAAACGTATGCAGGGCATATGCGACATCAAACTCGAAATTATGCCCACGGGCCCCGGAGAGAGTTTCCGTCTCAAGATCGATACTCCGGAATTTGCTTCCGATGGAGCAAAACCAGCGTCAGCAGTCCGGTAATGCGCGCCGCAAGTTGTGGATGTTTTAGATATGTGGATCGATCGCATTCTTGGCATTCTTCAAAGGCGGATGCGCCGTCAGCCAGCAGCTAGAGCAAATACTACCCCAGCAGAAGGAAATGAGAGGAATATCAGTATGGCAAATCCATTGCGCAGTACAGTTACCATCAACGGAAATAAATTCGATGCACTGGCCAGCGCCGTTCGCTTCGCCACATTGAAGGACCGCGCAGGCATGCCGGAAATGGGCACGCTTTCTACCGCAATCAAGGTATATGTCGACTTCCACGACGACACCAATCTCCCTTATGCAACCTTGCAGCAACTCTTCAATCTTGCGAACGTAGTTACCCGCGACAAGATTGTTGACATGAAAATTGAATATTGGAAAGATGACGCTAAGCAGGACGCGCTTTGCAGCTATAAATTCAAAGGTTGGATCAGCCGCTTTGAAACAGCCAATCCGCTGCCGACAACAAGTCCGGATGGAAATGTCGATTCCAGCACCTTTTCGACCGTCAATCATTTGCTCACCCTTGAGCTTGAACCGGCAATGAACCAGCAAAACTTCAAGGATATCACTCTGAGCAACTAATCACCAGGCAACAGAGAGTAGTGAGACGTGTCCGCAGCCTTCAGCGTTGCGGGCACACTCTTGCCCTCCTGAATTTATAAGCGGGAATAAGGTGATGGTTACAGAGCTCTCAAATCCATCGATTGCGTTTCCTTTCCGGTTGGAGCAGGGACTTTTGCGTAAGACAGATGAACGGGAAGCCTATTGGATGCTGCTTGAAATTATGGCGCGCACGCCGCAGGGTTCCTGGGCAGGGCATCCACTATTCGGCTTCCGGGAGCTTTTTCCCGAAATTACGAAAGAAGGCCTGACGGCGGAAGTTCGAGGTCGTATCGCTGAAAAAACCGTGCAGGAAATCAATAAGGTTCTTGTTGATCTTGGCCTTCTTCGCTATCGCGTCGATTCACTGAATGTCGATCAGGCGCAAAAAAAAATGAATGTGGACGAGCGACAGGGTATTACCTGTTTGCTGCGCGAAAACGGCAGCGAACGCGTTTCTGGTTATTCGCTATGAATGCAAGCGCCGCAGAGATTGATCTAAAGCTTCGAGATGATTTTCGCCGCTATTTGCGGGAATATGGCGTTGAGTCGACGCTGATCGATCCCATGCTCGCTGTGCTCTTCCGTACGCTGGCTGCGCAGATTTATACACTCTCATCGGATACCGACAGACTGAAAACGGCGCTGCTCGATGAATTGCTCGAAGGCTTGGGTATTGAGCGCCGCTTTGCCCATCCCGCGCAGCTTGTTGTGCGCTACAGCTGCCAGGGTGACCCGGTACACATCAGCGCCGGCACTGGATTGACGGGCGAGCCCAACAGCGGCGGGCGCATAAACTTCACAACGGACTACGGCATCACTGTTTCTTCCGCGCGTATCGCCGCCGCCTTTGTCTATCAGGACTCTCAGCTGCGTCTATTAAGCGGTCTCGAGCTTCCTCCTGAAACGCTTCGTGCCGATCCATCGTATAGTCCCGTTCCTGCCGATCTAGGCACATATCCAGCCATCTACATCGCAATCGAGAACCTCGCTTCTTCCTACCTTTCACGGCACGGCATATTCCTTCAGACCTCTCCGGAAGCAGTTTTGCTGAATGCGCAACTCGAAAATGAAAACTGGTCTCTCGCTTCAAATATAGGCCGATTCGAAGCACAAGGCATACTTCGCCCGCGGAATCTGAATGCCGGCCAGCATCGCCTGGAGTGGTTGATAAATGCGGACGAGCCGCAATCTGCCGAGAAGGAAGCGAAAGATGGGGTTGAAACTCCCATGCTGCCCGCGGGTTTCTGGCGCGGCAAGTGCTTTGCTTTGCCCTCAGTGCCTGCAGAGCGGCATTTCCTTTGTGAGGCTCCCATCGGTTTGGAAGCTCCATTGCGCGCCATCTTTGAGCGCCCGAGCTTATTTCTCAAGCATCGCGCATGGTTGCGCGTTCATCTCGATGCACGCGTGGAAGCGCTGCACACAGCTATTTCGGCAATTCATTTGCACGCGCAAAGCGCCTCGAACGTGGAATGTTTTAACCAGACCCTTCAATTCGCTACGCATGGCACAACCATTCCCATTAGTAGGGAAACCGGAAATCAGGCCTTTCTGGTAGCGCCGCTTTCTATCACCGGAGAAAGCGGAGAAACATATCTTCCCGAATTTCAGCCGTCCATGTATGCAGGAATCGGGCGCTACCGTCTCCATCAAGGGCACCTGACGCTGCTGCCCGGCAAAATGCCCAATGGCCGCGACGAAACCTATGCCAATCTGCGTTTCTGGATGACCACAGGATCAACAGCTAACCAGATGGGTGTTGGTCGTCTGCAAAGTTTTCTGCATGCGCCCGCCCGCAGTATCTCTGTAGAAAACATCACCGCGGCTGCCGGTGGCTCCGATGGAGAAGGCCTGCATTCCGCAGCGAGACGTTTTTCCGAGGTGCTGCTTTCGCGCCAGCGCCTGCTTACCCGCTCCGATCTCGAGATATCCATCCGCTCATTTGATCGCCGCATTTCCAGCATCGATGTGCAGCCGGTATTAGCGCGCAGCAAGCGCGGCCTGCGCCGTCTCCATCGCATTATGATAACCGCCGAGCGTGAAAGGTTTGCCGCTCCTGAAGAAGAGGCGCATCGCCTAATCGTCGATTTACAAGGTTTTCTGCGTGAGCGCATACCGCTCGATGTGGATGCGGATGTGGAGCTGGCATGGGCATGACGCTTACAACACCGGAGCAGTATCCCGTCATGCCGAATTTCGCCGACGCTACCGCAGGCTTTGCGCACACCGTCGATTCCGCCATACACGTCCTTGATGCGCTTGGCATTTCAGAATCGCGATTGATGCTGCGCATGGCAGGTCCGGGGCGAGCAAGCCTGCAGATCGTGCGCCAGTCTCCTCCGCCGGGAACCAGGCTGACGCCATCCATGTCCATCACTCTATGGATCTCAGGTTTCAGCTTCTTTGATGCCTTGCCCATGCCGATGCGCGAATCCGGAGGCGAAGTCGAGATGGGCACGCGCGAGCTGTGCCAGGTCTTTGACGATCCCCTGCAGAAAGCAGCGCAATGGCTGCGCGCAGGTGCGCCTCTATTCAAGATAGGTCCCGGCAAATATGCGGCCTGCCGTCGATGGCTCGCGCTCTTCGGCCTGGATTCCGCTGCATGGCCGGAAGAGATGCTCTACCCTCTCGCATTGCTTGCTCCAACGCTGGCACGCACGGCAGGGCGCGAAGTCGGAATCCGGCTTGCTTTTCTCTTTCTTCTCGGCTTGCCCATTCACGCATTCCATCATCGCGGCGCGTTTCGCATGCTCAACTCACGGGAGTACTCGCTGCTTGGTTCTCAATCAAGCCGTCTTGGCCGCGACTTCCTCATCGGCGACCGTCAGCTCGATACCGATGCAATCACCATCGAGATAGGTCCCGTATCGCTCGATACATACACAAGCTATCAATCGGAAGACCGCACCCGCCTCATCGAGATGCTTCTGAATCTTTGTGCGAGCGCATATCAAAACTACTCCGTTGCATGGCTGGTGGAAGATGCGAACCAGGCGCCGCGCTTGGGTATAGCTGCGAAAAACAGTTGTATCGGACTTAACTTTCACTTGGGGAAAGGAGCGACCGCATGAACCCCGAAGAGCTTCGTCATAGCGCTGTCAACTGGGAATTTGGCATGCTCGTTACCCCGGAGCATTTCCTACGCCAGGAGAGATTCTATGAAGCATCTCTGCTCTGGATGCTTCGCTACTCATACGACGGCTTCGGCCTTATCGGTGGAGGTCCCCGCCTTCCTGAGAGCGAGTTCGGCGCGGTCAGGCACGATCCGATTGTGACGCTCTCAGAAGATGGGACAAAGCTATATGTTACCGTCACGCAATGCCGAGGCCTGACAATGTCCGGTACTCCGATAGAGATCGCCCCGGCTTATCCCTTGCAGCAGGAGTTCGATAAAGCAAACTTGGAAGGCGTGGCCGAATCGCGCATCTACATCGTTGCTTTGCCGCATGACTATGCCATCGTAGATGGCGAGCTTGA
The DNA here is from genome assembly GCA_035547425.1 of Alloacidobacterium sp. Lineage (GTDB taxonomy): Bacteria > Acidobacteriota > Terriglobia > Terriglobales > Acidobacteriaceae > Alloacidobacterium. Next base: position 55,257 of record DASZUU010000013.1, read on the forward strand.
TCAACATAATCCGCAAATGCAGACAGAGCGGGTTCGAGCCTATCATCTCTCACTGCGCCCACAGGGAGAAGAAGTGCAGCACGCCATGGCGGTAAGCCGCCTGCGACGCTCGTCTGGCAGTGTCGCTTATGAGCTTGATGCAAGTTTCATCCCTCCGTGCACGAACCTGACAGCTTTCAGCGAGCTCAGCGCCGCCTGGCGTCGTATCGTGCAGCAGCTTTCCGCGCTATCCAATCGCTTCATTGAGCTGCATCGCGCCATGCAGGAGTACATCGAGCTGACCCGCGAGCGCGGTATCGATGTCGCTATCGATCGCGACACCCTGGAGTTCGTCAAGCGTGTGATTCCAAGCATCGAAACGTGCCTATATAACTGCTTGAATCCGGTGCAGCCCCCTGCGCAGTTCTTCGGGAGCCTGCGCATGTTTCTGCAGGGCGCCGCTGTAAGCCTTGATCTCAGTCCACCGGTTCAACAATATTTTGACGCGTTGAAGAATGCTGGCGAAACCGAGTTTGTGCCTTTGCTGGAGCAGCAGAAACAAATGTTGCACATCACAAGGCGCTGGCGCGTCGAAGACGATCTGAGTGTCGAGGTGCGCTCCATCCAGAGCTCGTTGCGCAGCCTTCAGGTTTTGGAGCGCGCCCTTGAAGGCAAGTACATTGACTTCCGCGTCAGCCCATCGCTCGATTCGATGAGCTTCGTCTTCGACCGCGGCGGAAGCGCGCTGTATAAGCTTGCCGCAAAACCCGCTCGTCTTCAGGGCTTCGGCGATGAGATGACCTTTCACTTTGCCGCAATCCGCTTGGAAGGCCGCGAGAAGTACCGCATCATTCTTTCTTCTGAGCAGGATCACGAATTTTCCGCAGAGACTCGTGTGCCGGTAGAGATTCATATCAATGAAGGCAGTGGCTCGCGTCGCGCGCCCATCCACGGCGTCGCGCAGGTGCGTTTTAATGGGCAGAGAAATATAGAGTTCGATTTCGATGCCCCCGACATCGCCACCGTCACCGATCTTCGGCTGTCTGTTCCCGCGCACTTCAACATAAAAATTGCGCTCTTATTCGTGCGCCATCGTTTCTATGCGTCGAATAGTGAGCCGGCGAGCTCCACAATGAACACGATGAATATGCCGCTGCGTTCAGCTCCGCCCGCAGCATCGCAGGAGGGCATGGAGTCCGATATCGCACCCGCTTTTTTCAGGCCGCCACTTCAACGCGCGCCTTGGAACGATCGCAACAGCCCCTCAAAAGTTGCTGAGACGCAGCCGGTTGAAACCCCTGTTTCACCACCGCCGCGTCGACGGCGCTTGGAGTAACTGGGGTAGCAAGATGCGGAGAAAACACCCATGGCGATTCCGTTAGACAAACTATCTCCAGCGCTGGAAGACGGTCTGGAGCGCGCGCGTCTCTTCGCTGAAGAGAGGAAGCACAGTAGCATCGCGCCGGAGCATCTCCTCTTCGTATTGCTCGATGAAGAGACCGCAATCGCAGCCATGCTGCAGCGGTCCGGCGTCTCCACAGCGCCTCTGCTGGCCGCGCTCACAGCCAGAGCAAACAAGCTGCCGCAGAATACGCTCGAGCCGGGCCGTCGCCCTGTTGCTTCTCGCTCCCTTCGTGATCTGATCGAGCGCTCGTTCGAGCAGATGGAAGCGCGTAACGCAGAAACCGTCGAGCCTATTGATTTCTTACAAGCTGTCGTCGCACACAGCAATGAGATCGCAAAGGAGCTGCGAACCGCCGGCATTACGTCCGATGCGCTTATAGCTGCACAGTGTCAGAGCGATTCCACCCGCGAACTCTTAAGCGTAGACAAACGCACAGCTTCGCATTCCGGAGTCAACAGCCCGGGAAAGCTGTTGGCGCGCTTCGCGCGCGATCTCACTGCTCTCGCCCGTAATGGTGAGCTGATGCCGGTCATAGGGCGCGATGAAGAAATTCGCCGAGTGATCCAGGTGCTGCTGCGCAAAACCAAAAGCAATCCTGTCTGCGTAGGCGATCCCGGTACAGGCAAGACCTCCATCGCAGAAGGGCTCGCCTTGCGCATCGCCGCCGGCGATATTCCCGAATCTCTAAAGCAGTGCAAGGTGCTCGCGCTCGATCTCACTGCTCTGGTGGCAGGTGCGAAATACCGTGGCGAATTTGAAGAGCGGCTCAAGGGCATTGTGGACGAATGCCGCGCGCGCAAAGGCGAAATCATCCTCTTTCTCGATGAGCTGCACACGCTCGTCGGCGCCGGCGGCAATGAAGGAGGAATGGATGCGGCCAATATCCTGAAACCGGCGCTCGCCCGCGGCGAGCTGCGCTGCATCGGCGCCACCACCTTTGACGAGTACCGCGAGAAAATCGAGAAGGACGGCGCGCTTGCGCGACGCTTCGATCTCGTAACTGTAAAAGAGCCGAGCGATGCTGCCATGCTCGTTATTCTTCGTGGAATCCGCGCTCGCTACGAGGCCTACCACGGCGTTCGTCTTGCCGATGAAGCCTTGTATGCAGCCGTAAAACTGTCGCGCCGCTATCTCCCCTCGCGCTTTCTTCCCGACAAGGCCATCGACGTTCTTGACGAAGCTTCGGCGCGCATTCGCATGCAAAAGGAATCAAAGCCTCAGGCCTTGGATCGCATGGAACGTCAGCTGGCTGACAAGCGCATGCAGCTCGAGGGCCTGTCACCGGAAATAAAGCAGTACGCAGCGTTATCTGAAGAAGTCGCACAGCTCACCGAACAGGTCGAGTCAATGAAGAACAGATGGCTAGCGCAAAAAGATCTTTCGGAAAAGCTGCAAGCCACCGCGCAAGCCATCGAGCAGCAGAATCACTTCCTCACCGAGGCGCAGGCGTCAGGCGACATCACGCGTGCTGCAGAAATTAAATATGGATCGCTGCAATATCTTGAGGCGCAGCGCAACGATCTCGAACATCAGCTCGAAGAAGCCGCGATCCACGCGCCCGCCGTGCCCGATGAAGTCCATGCCGAGCATGTCGCCGAAGTCATTGCCGACCGCGTTGGCATCCCTATTCATCGCATGCTGGAAAGCGAGCGCGAGCGCCTCGTTAAGCTTGAGCAGCGAATCGGCGAGCGCGTCTTCGGTCAGCCCGAAGCCGTCACTGCCGTCTCTGAAGCCGTCCGCCGAATGCGTGCAGATATTGAAACGCATCGTAAACCCAACTCCTTTCTTTTCGTCGGTCCCACCGGAACAGGAAAAACCGAGCTCGCTAAAGCTCTCGCCGATGCTCTCTTCGATGATGAAACGGCGCTGATCCGTATCGACATGGGCGAGTACAAAGAGAAAGGATCAGTCAGCGGTCTGATCGGTGCGCGCCCCGGCTTGATCGGCTCCGACGAAGGCGGTTATCTTACTGAGCGCGTCCGGCGCAGCCCATATTCCATCGTGCTTTTCGATGAAGTAGAGAAGGCGCATCCAGAAGTGCTCGACCTGCTATTAAGCGTCCTCGATGAAGGCAGGCTCACGGATGCCAAGGGGCGGTTCTGCGATTTTTCCAACTCCATCATTCTTTTCACGTCGAATCTCGGAGCGCGTGAAGCGATGGCTGCAAGCGACGGCCCGGAAGAGCGTCGCGCCGTCATTCTGGATATTGTGCGCGCAACGCTCCGCCCCGAGCTGTACAACCGTATCTCGCAGGTCGTGCCCTTCGATGCCCTTACTGATATTGAATTGGAGCGCATCGTCGGACTCTCTCTCGAACGGCTGCGCAGAAAGCTTCAGGAAGAACGCGAGGTTGACTTGCATGTCGATGAGACCGCGCTCAAGTATCTTGCTGCCGTCTCCTATGACCCTGAATACGGAGCGCGTCCTGTGGGCAGAACAATTCAGCAACTCGTTCTCTCTCCACTGGCTGCTGCATTGATTGCTGGCGATATCGAACAAGGGCAAAGACTTGATATTCATTACGCTGAAGACACAGGACTCACCTTTGAGACCTCGCAAGATGCCGGAATCACTGCATAGCCGCCGAGCGCTCGTCGTTGCGGCCGCGCTTTTTCTCTTCTGCGCCATAGCAGCATCGCCATTGCCTATATCCGCTCTGCCCACGGCAGAAGCGGCGCAGGGCTGGATTCAACTCTTCGATGGAAGCACGCGCTTTGGCTGGGTCTCGAATAGTGGAAGCTGGCAAGTCAGCGGTAATACGCTGGTCTCCGATCCCGCGCAACAAAGCTCTCTGCGCACCACGGCTTCTTTCTCTGATTTCGATCTGAAATTCGAAGCCCGCGCAACCGGCCCGGCATCCTTGCTGCTGCGTGCCGACCCGCAAAGCAAGCCCGCGCAACCCGGTTACACGCTATCACTCAATGATGGCTCTATCTCCGGAATCAGTGGCGGAAGCTCCGGCACCATGTCAGATGGCTGGAATACCTATGAGATAGTCGCGGACGGCACGCATCTGACCGTGAACATGAACGGCAAAACAACGGTCGATGTTACGAATCCAAAAAACCGTGTCGGATATTTTTCTTTCACCGCGCCTAAAGGTACGCGCTTGGAGATTCGTTCCCTTTGGCTTAAGCCTCTGGGGCTCGACCCTCTCTACAACGGCATGAATCTCGATGGATGGCAGGCAAAGGCTCCATCCCCTGAGGAGAAGAAATCGAAGCTGAAACTGCCCTTTTTCTCCGGCAAGCCTAAGCCTCCCAAAGCCGCGCAATGGTCCGGACAGAACAATCTCCATGGCGCCGACGGCGTGGGCCAGCTGGAAACCACAAAAGCCTATGACGACTTCGTCCTTCAATTCACCGCGCGAACAGAGGACAAGGAAGGCCGCGGCGGCGTAGCGCTATTTTTCCGCGGCACGCCAAATCAATATGGCACCGGCTATACCGTCAGCCTGGATAACGGACAGCACGACGACAAAACTTCCGTTATTGGCAGCCTTGTTAAGCTCGACGCTTCTCGCGCGCCAAGAATCAATCCGGGTCAATCCTTCGCCTGTACCGTCGTTGCTCGCGCGCACCGTATATCTATATGGATCAACGGCACACTGGCAACCGATTACTATGATGCCCGCCCCGAAGGCATCTATCATGCAGATGCAGGCCCCCTGGGCTTTCGCCTGCAAAGCGATAAAGCCACGCTGGCCCTGCAGGACGTAAGGATTGCAACTCTGCCGAAAGGCCCCACGCCGCCACCACCGCCTGCTCCTGTGCCGCCGCCCGCGCCTGCATCGCCATCAGCCGCCGCTCCTGTTGCCGCTCCCGCCATCGTCATGCCCAGCCAATCGCCGCAGGAGAAAGCCCAGCAGGAACAGATTCGCCAGCTCACCGTGCAGGCTCTCAGCGCCTCTACGCCCGAGGAGGCGCTGCGTATCAACAAACAGATTCTGATGCTCGATCCCGGTGACATGCCTGCGCAGCAAAGACTCGACAAGGCGCAATCGCAGCTCGATGCAGCGAATGCGAAACAAGAGCAGGCGGCGCAAGAGCAGCAGGCATCAGCTATAAAGCAGGAAGCTAATAACGCCCGCCAATCCGAGCTTCTGGCTGAGGCTCAAAACGCGCTCCTTCGCGGCAGGCTCTATGAAGCGCGAGACCGCCTCAACGACGCGCAAAGGCTCGGTGCCCATGGTTCGGAGATCAACCGTTTACAGGCGCTCATTCAATCTCGCATTCGCAATCGAATACTTATGCGCGCAGGCCTTGGCGGTGGTGGAGCAATTGCCCTCATCACAATGTGCGCAGTTTTCTGGAGACGTCGCGGCAAAGTTCTCATCCCATCGTTGATAGCTCTCGATGGGGTAGATAAAGGCAAGCGTTATCTTCTCAATCAGGAAGTTACTCACCTTGGAGCTGTTGCCATGGATGGCGGTAAGAAAAACGAAGTGCTGGTCCGCGACCCCGATCGCCAGGTATCGCGCTTCCATTGTGAAATTCACAAGCGCGGAAACACTTGCTATCTCATCGATCTCGACAGTTCCAACGGAACCTTTATGCATAACCAGAAAATTCAGCCCGGAATAGCAATCAAGCTGCGCAATGGCGATAAGTTCACGCTCGCTCATGCCGTCGCCTACGAGCTGCGCATAGAACGGCAGTGACGGCACATGCCAGCAATGAAGTTAACGAGGAAGCTTCAAGAGAGTGTATTAGGGTAGAAGTACCGGCCTTCAGGCCGGTGAAAAAAGGCATTCAGACCTACGGCCTTAGCCCTGGGGTCTCCCTTTCCTCATGCGCCCACTCCATCACAACTGCGCGCGATAATTGCTCGGCGGTATGCCGACATGCCTGCGAAAAATTCTCGAGAAATGTTGATGCGTCCGAAAACCGGAAGCCAGCGCTACATCCAGAATGGAATGCCCAGGTTGCGCAAGCAATGCTTTCGCATGTTGAATGCGGCATTGCAGGATGAATTGATGAGGCGTCTTCCCTGATGTCTTGCGGAACAAGCTGCAAAAATGTGAGGGGCTCAGCCCTACATCGCGCGCCAGCTCATTCAGCGTGATGTCTTCTTCAATGCGCGATTGAATGAAGTCGGTCACACGTTTCATCCGGTACGGAGTCAAGCCTCCTTTATAAACTTGCGGATTGCGGCGCGGAATTCCATCGCGGCAAACCAGGATGGCCGCTAGAGCCTGTTCAATTCCATCCACAAACATTCGCCCGGAAGGATACCCATGCATCCGTTCTTTTTCCAAAGCCAGCAGCAGAGAGGATAACCGACAATCCCGCGTCATCGAGTCCGCCTGCGGTGCATTCTCTATTGCTGTTGGCATGACCTCTGCCGCCGCCTGCTCCAGAACGGAATGCGAAAGCTGCACAACGAGCACTGATGCCGTGGAGCTCCAGCGAAGACGCTGCTCGCAAGCCCGTTTCTCGATCACCACATTGTCTTTTGCATAGACCACGGAATAGCGAGATTTGTCGTCGCTATATTCCAGCGTAGACCGGCACAGGTGCAGCGTCAGCACCTGCTCAGGCAGGATCACCGTCTGCCAGTGCGTCGGATACACCTCATGCTGTTCCACAAGCAGGGACGCTGACGGAGAAAGCGCGCCGTGCGGAGTGCCGTCAAAAATGGGTTTAACCTTGCCATCACGGATCGCCATAATACGCGCCCGTGCATCTAGGGGAGTTATAAGTTTTACAGACATTCTGTCACGAATAATGCGGCTGCGTGTTACGCACTCTATTCGGTGTTTTAATGACTGCTTTTTATCAGGTTATAAGGCAGAAAGAAGATCAATAGTGTTCAATGCGCGACCATTTTATGGCATTAAATAAGAGAATTCTATGAAGAGAGATCGGATTTTGCGTTAATTTATCGAAAATTCTGGTTGTTCCTTATACCTCACCATCATATCTAAAAAGATAAAGAAGTTAGCTTTGCATATAACATTCATTGTTAAGCCGGCATAAATTAGATAAGTATCGATAACTACTTCGGCAAAACATATATACGAAATATTGCTCGATGCGTTGAGTAAAGAATCAAAAGAATTTTTTAGGCAGCTCACAAAACAGGAGCTTCATAGAAAATAATCAAGTGAAGTTTGAATACGACGCTATCATTCTTGGAGCAGGCGCAGCCGGGCTCATGTGCGCTATCGAAGCAGGCAGGCGAGGCAGGCGGGTTGCCATCCTGGAAGCTGCTGAAAGCCCCGGCAAAAAGATTCTCATCTCCGGTGGCGGCCGTTGTAATTTCACGAATATCCATTGCCGCCCGGAAAATTTCCTTTCTGCGAATCCGCACTTTGCCAAGTCAGCGCTCGCCCGCTATACCCCGCAGGATTTCCTCGCCCTCGTTCACAAGCACGGCATCGCTTACCACGAAAAAACGCTGGGCCAGCTCTTCTGCGACCACGCATCGCGTCAAATTCTGGACATGCTTCTAGCTGAATGTGAAGCAGCCGCAGTCAAAATTTATCTCGGCACATGCACACACAGCATCGAACGCGGAAATAGCTTCCATCTCAATACAAATAAAGGCGAATTCCAGGCACCCGTCCTGGTCGTTGCCACCGGTGGCGTCTCGATTCCAAAGATGGGCGCAACCGGTTTTGGCTACGATGTTGCCCGTCAATTTGGCATCGGTATTGTGCAGACGCGGCCTGCATTGGTGCCGCTCACGCTTCCAGCTGAAGAATGCGCAAAGTTATGTGATTTATCGGGAGTTTCCGCCGACGTGATCGCCTCCATCGGGCGGCATCGGTTTCGAGAAAAAATGCTCATTACCCATCGCGGATTCAGCGGCCCTGCAATTTTGCAAATCTCTTCTTACTGGAAGCCGACAACCGCAATCGAAATAGATCTCGCGCCGGAAAAACAGGTTTTCGCTCCGCTGCTGGCCCGTTCTTCCGGACGCACATCTGCCCGGGCCGCTGCGCTTCTGCGTGATGTCTTATCGCAGCGCCTGGCCGATCGTTGGATAACGCTGGCTCAACCCGACTCCTGGACAAATCATGCCATTGAGCGGCTCGAGAACCGTCTCCACCGATGGAGCATCACTCCAGCTGGAACCGAAGGTTATGACAAGGCGGAAGTCACTGCCGGCGGAGTGGACACCGGCGAGCTTTCGGCGAAAACGATGGAATCCCGGCGCGTGCCCGGCCTCTTCTTTATTGGCGAAGTCGTGGATGTGACCGGCCATCTCGGCGGATTTAACTTCCAGTGGGCCTGGGCGTCGGGCGCAGTGGCGGGACGGGCGCTTTGAACGTCTGGCCTCCGCGGCGGTATCCTGAAAAGCAATGAAACTGCTGGCTTGGCTTACAGGTATTTTTATTGATACATTCGGGATTACTCACCCGAAGCCGGAACAGGAGCGCACAGCTAACATTGTCATCGGCGGATTTTTGCTGACATTTGCTTTAGCTGTCCTTTGCGTCATGGGATTTCTCGTTTTTCAGATCACTGGCGGAAGTCACGCAAGATGATCCCGCTGCTGTCGTAATTGCAGGAACTGCTTTCCTTTAATCCCTGAATTGCCCCCAAGAGCCACACAGTTCATAGAAAAGTAAGAATCCGTTTTTCACGTTGAGGCGCCGTGTCGATTTTTCTGCAGGATGTTCGCTTTGCTCTCCGGCAGTTGTGGAAGCACCCGGGCTTTTCGCTCACCGCCATCTTTTCCCTGGCGCTCGGCATCGCGGCCACCGTCTCCGTTTTCAGCGTGGTGTACAGCGTCCTTATCCATCCCTCTTCCTATCCGCATGCCGACCGTATTGTGCAGTTTTATGCGCGGTCCAAAACCGGTTCCGATGAAGTCGCCTATCTTTCGCGTAACTATATTCCGGATTTCCGCAGGATGCATGCCTTTTCTGATCTGGTGGAGATGGACGAGGAATATCTTGCCGACACAACCGTCGATATCCCTCAGGACGTCGATGTCGTCTATCTTTCTGGAAACGCCTTCCCGTTTTTCGGCGTCCCCGCCTATCTTGGGCGTACCTTTCTGCCCTCCGATGACCCGGAAGGACAGGCGCCGCAGCCCGTCGTGGTGCTTACATATCAATATTGGTTGCGACGTTTTAACGGCAATCGCGCTGTCGTGGGCCAGTCTCTACGGCTTGATAACCGAAACTACACCATCCTTGGGGTAATGCCCCGCCGCTTCACTTGGTGGGATGCGGATGTGTATGTGCCGCTGAATACATCCATCCCTCATCCTTCCAGCTACATGGCCATTATGCGTCTGGCGCCCGGCATAACAAAAAAGCAGGCGCTCGACGAGGCGCGTCCCGCCTTTGACCGCATGGTGCATGAGCATCCGGCGCTCTGGCTGGATGGATACCAGCTTGCCCTGGAAAGTGTGAATGATCGTTTCCGCCATCCCCTTGGCGGAGCGCTGACAGTCTTGTTTGCGGGCGTGCTGTTGTTGCTGGTGATTGGCTGCGTAAACGTGTCCATTCTGCTGCTGGCGCGCGGAGCCGGACGGCAGCATGAATTTGCCGTACGAGCCGCCGTCGGCGCAAGCGCGGCGCGTATCATTCGCCAGCTCCTGACCGAATCGCTGATCCTGGGATTCAGTGGCGCCGTCCTCGGCGTAATTGCTACATATCGCAGCACGCCATTTGTCGTCAGACTGCTGCCCTGGCAGCTTTTCCCGCGAGGACTTGCCATTCCGGTGCATGTACCGGTACTTGGTTTCAGTATTGCATTGGCCATCCTTACCAGCATTTTTTTTGGCCTGTTTCCTGCTTTACAGCTCGCGAATCCTGAAATTCGTGAAGTCATGCAGGCCACTACGCAGAAAGCCGCGGGCAGCGTTGCCGGCAAGCGGCTGCACTCGATACTCATCGCCGGGCAAATTGCCATGGCCATGGTCCTTCTTACCGCTTCCGCTTCGGCGATTCAAGGCTTCCGCCATCTGCTGCATACTGACATGGGCTTCGATCCGCAACATGTGGCGGACTTCAGCATTCCCGTTCGCCCAAACAACTACACAACATGGGAAGCCCGCTCCGCCTACTTCCAGCAGTTGCGCGACAAGGTAGCCGAAACCCCGGGTGTAACCGCTGCCTCCGTAGCCTTGATCGCTCCACCCAACAGTGCATGGGATTTTCCAATTGAAGTGCTCGGGCAGCCATCGCTTGGCCCACAGATCACAAACATTAATTTTGTCGACCCGCAATTCTTCTCCATTCTCAAAATTCCCCTGCTGCATGGGCGCCTATGGGATCCAACGGAAACAGCGCATGGCGCGCGTCTCGCTGTCGTGAACCAGGCATTTGTGCATCGCTACTTCTCCGGCGGCGATCCTATCGGGCACTCCGTCCGCATCCCGCGCCTCGAAAATCATCCGCCGGCTACGTTCGCCGTAGATGGCAGTAATGGTTGGCTGCCGATTATCGGCGTCGTTGCCGACGCTCGTAATGACGGCCTCGATAAACCGGTGAAGCCTGAAATTTATGTGCCGTACTCGCTCTACATGATCGATTTCGTGCAGATTCTGGTAAAAACGCAAGGCGACCCGCTGAAGTATGAAACAGCTGTTCGCCGCCAGATTGCCGCAATCAATCCCGGCCAGCAAGTGTCGTATCCGGTTATCTCGATGACCGAGCGCGTCGAGCATCAGGCCGAATGGGCGCGCGAGCACCTGATTGCCGTGCTGTCGAGCATCTTCTCCATATTGGCGCTGGTGCTGGCCACGGTCGGCCTTTACAGCGTTGTCTCCTATTCGGTAGCGCAGCGCACCCATGAGTTCGGAATCCGCATGGCATTGGGCGCGCAACGGCATCACGTCCTGCAGAACGTGCTTGGCTCTGCCGGCATCAGCGTAGGCTCCGGCCTTCTTATCGGCCTTATCGCCAGCTTCAGCCTGAGCGGAGTGCTCTCGAATTGGATCGAAATCGGTGTCCGCGATCCTCTGCTGATCTTCGGCGTATGCCTGCTGCTGCTTGTAGTCTCGTTATTGGCATGTATCGTGCCTGCCTTCCGTGCCTCCCTGGTCCAGCCGATGAAGGCCCTGCGCATCGAATAGGCAATGCTCCCGCAACCTGCATCCAAGCTCAAGACAGTATCGAGGGGAAGAAACTGCAATGAAGCTATGGCAAAAGTGGGGCATTGCGACACTGCTGGTGCTCGCAGTTTTCGGTATCCGGTTCTATTTTCTCTGGCGGGAACGGCATGAGCCTGTCGTTCAGAAAGTGCAACGGCAGGATAAGCCGCTGACCGATGATGACGTCGTGCAGCCGCGCAAGCTCTACATCGACGACCTGAAGTCGGCGAAGGTGCTGATCGGCAAGACCGTCTGGATGCAGGCCGGTTTCGAGTTCGACTATTTCCCCTACACCGGCCATGCCGTTACGTTTCACAAAGCCGGTCTTTTGCCCAGCATCCAGCCCCTCCAAATCAAGGACATTGTGAAGGCGAAAGCCCCTGCCGGTTTAGCCGGCCATATTCCGCATGGCGACCAGCAGATTTTCGCCGTCTTCACCATGCCGGGCAACACCAAAGAGTACGCACTGCCGATCGGCTTCGAGCAGGGGAGCGATTCGACCTATTACTGCGACGACATCTTTTACTATGACGATCCGCACCAGATGTACAAGCATTGGCCTGCCGATGTATGGCAGGCCGTCGATCAGCATCAGCCGAAGGTGGGAATGAACGAACTGCAAACGTCCATGGCCCTGGGCATGATCCAACAGTCGGACTCCTCCAGCTACGGCAATCGCACCGTGCACTATAACGTCGACGGAAAGCAGTGGGATGTAACCTTCGCGCAGGACAAGGCAATAAAGGTACAGGCTCAATAAAAAATGCTTCGCTCCGCCGCAAAGACGAATCAGAAAAATATGGCCCTAGAATTTACGACTTCCTACGTAGCGGACTCGATCGCAATTTTTCGTCAATATAAGCGGCTGGCAGATGCCGCGTTGTCGCAGGTAAGCGACGACCAACTTCAGCAGGTAATCGACCCCGAAAGCAATTCGCTGGCGATCATCGTGAAGCATATGGCCGGAAATATGCGCTCCCGCTGGACCGATTTCCTCACCACCGATGGCGAAAAGCCCGACCGCATACGCGACAGCGAATTTGAAGAGCCGCCCGCTACCCGCGCCGAGCTCATGCGCATATGGGAAGACGGATGGGGAAGGCTTTTCTCCGCGCTCGAATCCTTAACCGACGCCGACCTGTCGCGCACTATCACCATCCGCGGTGAAGCACATTCCGTCATGCAGGCCATCAACCGGCAGGTAGGCCATTACGGATACCATTGCGGCCAGATCGTTTTCCTGGCGAAACATTTGAAATCGACCGACTGGAAATGCCTCAGCGTCCCCCGCAAGCACTCCGAAGACTACAACCGGCGCGTCCGGGCAGGCGAAGCCAGCCAACGGTAAGAGAAAAATCCTGTCAAGCCCTGACCAGCGTTAAGTATAAGAAAATAAAATAAATATAAGCGCCGAGAGTTATGCCCCATTCGATAAAATAAAAGAAGGGGCATAACTCTTAGGCTACATTTAGCTACTCTGTTGCAAATTGCTGAAAATAAACGATATCCGTATGGAATCGTTTATGTAAGTATTTGAAAGCAAAGGATCACCGTACAGAATGACCAGGGGGGTTCCTCTGAAAATCAACAGATTGGCTTGCTGAAGCTTACTGGGCCAGCTTCGTCTTCACAATCTCGCTCACCTGCCGCCCATCGGCGCGCAGACCGGAAGCCTGGATTTTCGCCTGTACCAGCTTCATCGCAGCGCCCATATCTCTCGGCCCAAAGCTCTGCCCGGCCAGCGCCTCATCGACGAGATTTTGGATCTCCTCAGCCCCGGCAGCTTTCGGCATGTAGGTTTCAATCAAGGCAATCTCAGCCTGCTCTTTTTCCGCAAGCTCCGGGCGATTGCCTTTCAGAAACTGCTCGACCGATTCCTTGCGCTGCTTGATCAGCGTCGTCAGCACCTGCTGGGCTTCGGCATCGCTAAGGGGCTGCCGCTTCTCAATCTCTTTATTCTTGAAGGCAGTCTTCACCATGCGCAGCGTCGAGACGCGCTCTGCTTCGCGCGCCTTCATGGCCGCTACGATATCTTTTTCTATCTGCTGCACTAAATTTTGTTCGCTCACGTCTTTCCTGTCCTGACCGGGCCTGAGAGTGGCCCAAACCTTTCATTATAGAAAGAAACGCGATTTCGGGCCTCTCGCTACAATAAATACAGAGGATTCCGAGACAATGATTCGTAAGACGCGCCTGTTTACGCCCGGCCCGACGCCCCTGCTCCCTGCAGCGCAGTTCGCCATGGCCGCCGCCGACATCCATCACCGCACGCCCGAATTTCGCGCTCTTTACCAGCGTGTGCTCTCGCAGCTGAAGGACTTCGTTGGCACCAAGAACGATGTGCTGCTGCTGGCTTCTTCCGGAACCGGCGCGATGGAAGCCGCCGTATCGAATCTGACCTCGCCCGGCGATCGCGTACTGGTGCTCTCGGCCGGAAAATTCGGCGAGCGCTGGGAAGCTCTGGCTAAGGCCTTCGGCTGCACCGTCGATCTCATCAAGGCCCCCAACGGCGCTACCTTCTCCCTCGACGAAGTGCGCAAGGCGCTCAAGCCCGACACGCGCGCCGTACTCGTGCAGGCCACCGAGTCCTCGACCGGCGTGCGCCACGACATTCAGGGCATCGCCAACCTGCTGAAGGACGCCAAAAGCGATGCGCTGCTCGTGGTTGACGCCATCACCGGTCTCGGCACCACCCACTTCGACGTGGACGGCTGGGGTGTAGACATCATCATCGGCGGCTCGCAGAAAGCCGTCATGATCCCCCCGGGCCTGGCCTATCTCGCCGTCAGCGACCGCGCCTGGCAAGCCATGGAAACTTCAAAGAACCCGCGCTACTACTTCGATCTCCGCAAGGAGCGCAAGAACGCGCAAAAGGGCGAATCGGCTTACACCCCTGCCGTGGCTCTGATCGCCGCCATGGGCGCAGCCCTCGACTACATCGCAGCCCAGGGCGATGGCGACGTCGCCGCCGGACGTAAAAAGCTGGTCGACAACGCCGAGACCTGCGCCGCAATGACTCGCGCTGCCGTCCAGGCGCTTGGGTTGAAGCTGTTCGGCCCCGATGCTCCCGCCGCCGCCGCCACCGCTGTATTGCCGCCCGAGGGCGTCGACTCCGGCGTGATCGTAAAGGAGCTGAAGAGCAAATTTGCCGCCGTCATCACCAACGGACAGGGCGAGATGAAGGGACAAATCTTCCGCATCGCGCACATCGGCTTCTTCGACTACATGGACACGATTGCCATCATCGGCGCGCTGGAGCAGGTTGCCAACTCTGCTCTCAAGCTGCCCGGCTTCGAGTTTGGTAAGGCGCTCGCCGCCGCGCAGAAGGTTTACGTAGAACGCACAACGAAGGCTTCCTCGGAAACCCTCGAAGCTGTCGGCGCTCGCTAGCCTCAAAAATAACTTTGTCATCCTGAGCAACGCGAAGGACCTGCTTCTCTTTAGCATTCGGCAAAGGCCGGGTTAAAACGGATCCTTCGCTCAGGATGACAGCAACACATTCAGGAGCAAGATGAAGATCGTTCTCGCCGAAAAAGTTTCTCCCGCCACGCTCGCCGTCTTCAAGGCCGAGCCCGACTGGCAGATTCTCACGCATGACCAGATCATCGATCTGCCCGCGGCTTTGGCCGATGCCGATGGCCTCGTTGTGCGTTCCGCCGTGCAGGTAGATGACAATCTGCTCGCTGCTGCGCCAAAGCTGCGCGTCATTGGCCGTGCCGGAGTCGGCGTGGACAACATCGATGCCGAAGCAGCAACCCGCCGCGGCATCGTGGTCATGAATACGCCCGGCGCGAACGCCGTCGCCGTTGCCGAATTGACCATCGGCCTCATGCTTGCCCTCGGACGCATGCTGCCCAAGGCAAACTCCACCATGCACGCCGGCAAGTGGGAAAAGAAATCGTTGCAGGGCACCGAGCTGCGCGGCAAAAAGTTCGGCATCCTCGGCCTGGGCCGTATCGGTCTGGAAGTAGCGCGGCGCGCGCGCAGCTTCGGCATGGAGCTGATCGGGCACGATCCCTTTGTCTCCGCCGCCGTGGCCCGCGAAAACGCCATCAAGCTCGTCTCTGTAGAAGAGCTTTTCCGCGAATCCGATTACCTCACGCTCCACGTTGGCCTCACGCCGCAGACCTCGGGCATCATCAACGAAAAGACCCTGGCTACCATGAAGAAGGGTGTGCGCATCATCAACTGCGCCCGTGGCGAGCTGATCGTGGAAGAAGCGTTGGCCGAAGCGCTGAAGAGCGGCCATGTCGGCGGCGCAGCGCTCGACGTCTTTCATCAGGAGCCGCCAAAGAACTCGCCCTTCTTTGGGCTCGACAACGTCATTCTCACGCCGCATATCGCAGGCTCCACCGCCGAAGCGCAGGAAGCAGTCGGCATCCAGATCGCCATGCAGGTGCGCGAATATCTCAAGCTTGGCGTCGTGCAGAATGCCGTCAACCTGCCTTCGCTCTCGCATGAAGAGTATCTGGAGGTCGCGCCCTTCATCGAAATGGCCGGGCGTCTCGGCTCATTCCTCGCGCAGTTCCCCGAGAGCGGCATCGAAAGTATTCAGCTTTCCTACAGCGGACGCATTGCCGAAGGCAAAACGGAGCTGATCCGCAACAGCGCCATTGCCGGCGTGCTCGGCCATTCTGAAAGCGTCAACCGCATCAATGCCGCAGCCATTGCTGCCGAGCGCGGCATTCGTATCCACGAAGAAAAGAAGGAGGCATCTGCCTCCGGCGGCGCGGGAAGCGTGCTGAAACTTACGCTGCATACCCCCGGCTCCGACTTTTCTGCCAGCGCCACGGTCCTCCATGGCAACTCGGCTCGTTTGCTCAGCCTCGACGGCATCGATATCGAAGCGCCTCTGCAGGGCACTCTGCTCACCTTCCATAACCGCGACGTTCCCGGCGTCATCGGTCGCGTGGGCACTATCCTGGGCGAGCACAAGCTGAACATCGCCAACTTCGCCCTGGGCCGCTCGATACGCAGCCAGCGCGTGCCGCAGGGCAACGCTCTTGCCGTTGTACAGGTCGATGGTCCTATCAGCGATGCTTCGCTCGAAGCACTGCGCGCCGTGGACGCCATCCTGCAAGTCCATCTCGTGAATCTGGACAGCGAAAACTAAAACGGTTGCGAAAATAAGCCCCATCCTGAGCGAATGCAGGATGGGGTTTTCTATGCTACTTTCCGATAAAAATAGGAGCTAAAGTCTACTGTTGTGGAGGAGCCTGCGCAGGCTGTTGCTGTTGTTTTGTAGAATCCGCGCCCTTGTAAAGAAATGGCACGTGGAACGGCAATTCGGCATTGCTCTTCCTGGCTGCCGTTTTCTGTTTTCCCGGCGTTTCCTCAGCCACCAGCGTCCGCTGCGAATTGATGCACAGCCAGTTGGAGCGCACGCGTTGATAAACATGCGTGAAAATTCCGCGCTCCTCCGTTGTTTCCGTGCCGGTTTTACGCCGCGTAATGTAAGTTCCATTCACTACCGCTACATCTCCCAGTAAACGAGCGCTGATCACGCGTTGCTCCATTGTGAGTGGGTCGGTTGTCTTCTGGAAAAGCGCGGCAATCTGCTGATTGCGCGTGCTTACCTCGCCGTTTGCCGAAATTCCAACGTAGAGAGGCGAGAGCAGCAACTCCAACCCATATTGGTCACGCTTGACAATGGCATTGCTCCACTGGTCTTCGAGCTTTTGCATCTCTTTGATTTCGGCCGACTGCGCAGCATTGGCGGTGGAGGGCGTAATGGCGGCGGAATTTTGTGCAAACAGGCCGGCGGGAACACACACAGCCAGCAGAAACAGAGGAAAACGAATCAATAAGTGCTTCATAAGGCGCTTGGAGCGATACTTCGATGATATCGCCTCCCATGCTTTTAGACGAAAATACTGCACGGAAAGCGGTGCATTTTGATGAAATCTTGCACAAAAAAGCCTCGTTTTCAACTGGATTCACACCTGTTCCCCCCCGCTCCGAAGCTGGCCTAAACTAAAGCTTCATGGCTACCACTCCCGATATCGCCTTTGAGCGCGGTTTGCCCGCAAGCATCGACGCCGAGCGCTCGATCCTCGGCGCAATCCTGCTCGACAATCACTCTTATAACGAAGCTGCGGAAAAAATTAACGCCGACGACTTTGCTCTCGACTCGCATCGGCGCATTTTCAGCCGCATGGCCGAACTGATCGACGCTGGCCGCGCCGTCGATATTGTCACTCTCGTCGAAGAGCTGGCCAAGCGCAAAGAGGTCGAAGCTATCGGCGGCGTTGCCTATCTTGCATCGCTGACCGAGGGCCTGCCCCGCCGCCTTTCGATTGAGGAATACGTCCGCATCGTCAAAGACAAGTCTCTCCTGCGACAGCTTATCAACATCTGCTCCACTGCAATTACGCGCGCCATAGACCAAGGCGAAGAAGCGCTCGAAGTTCTGAATGCCGCCGAGAGCGGACTGCTTGAAGTTACCGAGCGCGGCATCACGCGCGGCTTTGCCAGCATTCCCGATATCGTCGCAGGCTCTTTCGGCAACATCGACAATCTCTTCAAAGAAGGCCAGCGCGAGGTCACCGGTCTAGCCACGCATTTCACAGACTTCGATAAGATGACGAGCGGCCTGCAGAAGTCCGAGCTCATTATCGTTGCCGCTCGGCCTTCCATGGGAAAAACGGCCTGGGCTATCAATATCGCCCAAAATGCGGCTGTTCAAGGCGGGAAAGTTGTTGCTATTTTCTCGCTGGAAATGTCGAAAGAATCGCTCCTGCGTCGTATGCTGGCGTCGCAGTCTCTTGTGGACTCGCAAAAAATTCAGAAAGGGTTTTTTACAGGAGAAGATCAGCGCAAGCTCACGCACGCATTGGAACAACTGGTTGAATCGCCCATGTATATCGATGACACACCGGGCATCTCGCTCACAGAAATGCGAGCGAAAGCGCGTCGCTTGCGGCAGATGGCCGGCCGTCTTGACCTGATTGTGATCGACTATCTCCAACTGATGACCGCAAGCTCGATGGGGCCCGGCGCCAAGCGGTATGAAAACCGCACTCAGGAAGTATCCGCCATTTCGCGTGGTCTGAAGGCGCTGGCAAAGGAGCTTGAAGTTCCGGTGATTGCGCTCTCCCAGTTAAGCCGTGCTTCTGAGCAGCGCGGCGGCGACAAGAAACCGATGCTCTCCGACTTGCGCGAATCCGGCTCGATCGAGCAGGATGCCGACGTTGTCGCATTTATTCATCGCGAAGCCTATTACAACCGCGATGAAAACGGGCAGCCCGATCCGGAAACCGAAGGCAAGGCCGAAATCATCATCGCCAAGCAGCGTAACGGCCCGACCGGCTCCGTGCATCTCGCTTATATTTCAAAATGCACGCGCTTTGAAAATCTTGCCTTTGGGCCGGACGGTGGAGAATACTAGCGTGAATTTTTTCGGCGGCGGAATTATCGGATTTTTCTTCGGCTTTGGCTTCGGCGTAGGCTGCGCGCTGGCAGTCATGTATTCCATCTACACTGGCGGCTATCGTAAGGCCATTGAAGATTCCTTGCGCGAAGAAAAATCCGATCGCTATCGTCACTGGCTTCCGAAAATTCAAGCTAAGCTGGCTAAGGAACGAGTCAAAGCAAATTAGTCTCCTGCGGCTTATCGGGCTGTGCGTTATAGATTTCCTCCGCACGCTCCAGCGTATCGATTTCTTCTATCGGCTTGTCATTACGAATCCGCAGAATGCGCGGGAATCGCAGCGCAAATCCGCTGTCGTGTCGATCCGAACGCATAATATTGTTGAACGCGACTTCAAGCACGATCAAAGGTTCTACGGTTCGGAATCCGCCGTGATCCTCGAGCGTATGCTGCTTGAAAAATTTCGTTAGTTCATCAATCTCTGCATCCGTCAATCCTGAATAAGCCTTGCCGATATTTTTCAGCGAATCGCCATCTTTGACCGCAAACGTGTAATCGCTGAGCACGCCGGCGCGCCTGCCGTGCCCATATTCAGCGCCTGTCACTACCACATCGAGCGTTGCCAATTCGCGTTTCAGCTTCAGCCATGCAAGGCCTCGGCGCCCCGGCTGATAGATGCTGTGGAGCGCCTTCAACATGACGCCTTCATTTCCTCGCTCGCGCGCTTCAGTGTAAGCGCGATCCAGCTGCTCCGCGCTCTGCAATCGAACAGCAGGCGCAAGCACCAGGCGAGGGAAATGATGGCCGCCATCCGCAAACAGATCGCCCTGTCCTCTCTGCTTGCCTCTTTCGGTTGCTTCTTTAAATTTTTCTACAAATGCTTCCAGCGTTTTCCGGCGTTCACGAAGAGGCCGCTCCAACTGCAATTTGCCATCGAAATAGAGCAGATCAAAAGCCACAAACACAACCGGCGTCTGCTCGCGCATTTCACGAGTTACGCGTTTGCGACCGATGCGCTGTTGCAGCGACGTAAAGGGGAGAGCGCGCATTTCCGTTGCATTCCACGCCACAATTTCGCCATCGAGAATCGCAGGCGCTGTGACGTGCTCAAAGGCCTCAATCAATTCGGGAAAGCTTTCGCCAATCTCTTCCCGGTTGCGTGAAAACAACCCTACGCGTCCCTGCGCATCCGGATCGCCGCAGTGCAATTGTGCGCGGATGCCGTCGTACTTATCCTCAAGTTGCGCCTCGCGCAGCGCCTGCTGGGGCGTCACGTCAGCGATGCCGGTCTTCCGGTCTTCCTCGGGCAACGCCTCGGAAACACCGCTATGTTCAGCGGCAATTTCTTCGCTAAAGCGCTCCATTGCTTCTTCTACTGTCGCCACAGGGCTTGCCAGCATAAAGCCGAGCGCGTGGAAGAGCTTCATGCGCGCTTCCGAAAGCGTGCCGGCCATTGCCATCTTCGTCACGTCCGGCAAATTGCCGGTGAGCATCACGGCATGGCGAACCTCCGCAGGCGCGACTGCATATGCTAAGGCAATCGCTTCCTCCACCAGGCTTTGCTTCACCCCGATGCGCATATCGCCGGTCATAAGCTTGATGAGATATTTCGCTTCCGCCGGCGACGCTTTGCCCAGCAGATCGAGAACAAGCTTCTGCTTTCCGACAGTGCCTTTCGCTGCGGCTAATTCTGAAAAAGCCCTCGTAACATCCTGCAGCGTCAGCGATGCCTGCACTGTGTGATGCCCGGCCAGCAGATCAAAGGCAGCAGCGCCCAGATCGCCATTACGCCGATATGCCGCATACATGGCGTTGCGATCGGCTCCTGAAAGCTGCGCGACAGCTTTGGAAAGCGCGGATCCGCGAACGTTGAGAGTGCGGCGATCCGTCTCTGCAAAAGGTTGGCCTGATAAATAAAGAGCAGCCTTCGAAGCATCTTCCGGCGCAAGCGATTTCAGATATTCCGCAATCAGCGAGCGTTTTTCCAGCCTCTTGCTGGTGGCAGCAAGCTGTTCACATAACCGGGCAAATCTCTCGAAGGCGGCATTCATCTCACGAATATAGATGGGATCTGTCGCTGCTGGAAAAAGAAAAATGCCCGCCCATACACAAGTATGGACGGGCGCATTCTGTTGCTTCCTAAAACAGGAACTTCAATCCGAACTGAAAGACGCGCGGCGAACCGGCGCTCGTAATCTGTCCATAGGTTCCCGAAGAAACACTGGCAACCGGGTTTGAGAAATTAACGCGGTTAAAAGTATTAAAAGCTTCCGCCCGGAATTGTGCGTGAACACGCTCGCCCTGCAGAAAGTCTTTAAAGATGGACGTGTCGACATCGGCATAACCTGGACCTCGCAAGCTATTGCGGCTCGTAGTTCCGAAGGTGCCTGTTGCCGCGGGAACAAAGGCAGCAGTATTGAAATACTCCTTGATCTTATTTACTCCTGCCGGACGCAAGGGATTGCCAACAATGTCCGCATAGTCATTGCCGATTCCGGAAAGTGAGCGATCCGTACCGCTGACCACGGTAAAAGGCGATCCTGTTTGCAGGCTCGCAATCCCATTCAGCTGCCAATGGTTCAGAAGCGCACTCTTAAAGCCGGTAACATCCACGTGCGGCGTCACATAGTTGATCGAGAGATTGTAGCGAATCGCCTGGTCAAAATCCGCCGGTCCGCGTCCGCTCTGCAGGTTAAATGGATTGGGCGGTCCGGTATTGCCTTCGGTTGCGCTCGAGCTGTTGTCGATTGCCTTCGACCAGACAATGTTTGTCAGCAGTGTCAATCCGTTGTGGGATCGCTTGACAAGGTTCGCCTGCAACGAGTTGTAGATCGCATATTCATAAGACTGCGCAATCTCCACTGCTGCAAGTCCGGGATAGAGGCGGCGCGAGTTTTCGTTGCCGACCGTAGCGCCCGGCCCATAAATGGCCGGATTAAACTGACGTGAGCCAATGATGTGTTCTCCATGATTGCCCACGTATGCGAGTGAGAACGCAACATTATCCGGCAACTGTTGCTCAAACGTCAGGTTCCAATTTTGCGTATATGCCACCTTCGATTTCGGATCGAGCACGCCGCCGGAGACTGGAAGCTGAAACTGATAATTTGCGAAATCCGACGGGCTTACGTGTCCGCGTGGAAAGGGGCTGCCGCCCGGATAACCGGCATAGATGTTGTCCCATGTTGCCGATGGCGCTGGGTAGGTCAGGTATAAATCTACAGGCTGCATGGCGTCAGTGCGCTGATAGAGCAAGCCTTCAGGAAAGCCATAGAAAATCCCGTAGCCGGCGCGGATGACTGTCTTTCCTGCTCCGTCTACGTTGTAGGCAAAACCAACGCGAGGAGCAAAGTCTTTCCAGTTTTTCTGGAAGACCGATTCCTGCAATCCCTGGTCGCCTTTAAAGACAAGCCCCTGCGGCGCATTCGACGCAACCTGCGATTGGAAGCCCGGTATGAATCCCACCAGCGTTTCATTTAAATCAATCGGCGGCAGCCACGGATCCCAGCGCAATCCGAGATTCACGGTCAGGTTCCGCAGCACCTTCCAATCATCCTGGACGTAAATCGAAGGGCGGTTGGTGCGCAGATATGCCTTGCGTCCATTGTCCTGAAAAAATTGCGAATCAAGGCCGAGATAAAAATCCGCCAGTGCTGAACCGCTCGTTTTCGTTCCTGCAGGCAGTGCTGCTCCGGTAGGCGCTGCCGTGCGCTGGCCATTGAACGTATTATCACCCGGCGTGTAGGAGTAGTCGTTCATATTCACGCGGTCGCGTTCATACTCTGCGCCTACGTCCAAGGTGTGCGCATGCAGCACCTTGATCAGGCCGCCTTTATAGTCGAATGAAGTAGCTGCCTGCGTGAGCGCGCCGCCGGAGAAAATATTCACGAAGCCGGAGATATTAGCGCGAATACCTGGAAAGATTGTTTCACCGGGACTGCCGAGCGGAACATTCTGTCCTAAATCCTGCAATGACTGCAGGCCGGGAGCCTGTGGAATCTGGGTGCGCGCAAAGCGGCCTGCGCTTGCGGAAAATGTTCCGGTAAGAGTCGGGCTGAAGACCTGCGTATCCGTCACAATCACTGATTGATTGCGGAAGTAGTTCGCTGCATAAAATCCCAGCGGAGCATTGAACGGCCGCTGAAAATTGTCTTGATTGTAGAAATAGCGGCCACTCAGGTGGTTGTTCTGCGTGATCACCTGATCGATCTTGGCCAGATACTGCGTGCTGTCAATGTTTGAGTTGGAAGTGGAATTGAACACACCGGTTACAGGATCGGAAGCCAGCGGCACAAGATACTTCTGCGCCAGCTTGCCTGAGAGCGTATTGATCGGAGTCGGAATAATGTTATTCGGATAAGGCTGTCCTGTCGCGGGATTGAAAATTGCAATGCCCTTGCCTAAGAGCGCCGAAAAGTCGCCGTTAAGCTCCGCTGCAGTCGGAACAGTAATGGAGATCGGATTGGGCGAAGAACGTTGTTGCAGGTCCTCTGCGCCGAAGAAAAAGAAGGTGCGATTCTTGATGATGGGACCGCCCACCGTTCCGCCAAATTGATTGAGCTTGAAAGGCGGCGCTGTCTGCTGAAAGTAGTTGCGCGCATCTAGCACCGTGTTGCGCAGGAACTCATACGCGGATCCATGAATATCATTGGTTCCCGACCGTGTAGAGAGCTGTACCAGCGCGCCCGCTCCGCCGTATTCGGCGCTGTAGTTTGACGACTGGATTGTAAACTCCTGCAGCGCGTCCGGATTCGGCAATATAGGAACGGAATCGAAAAAGCGGTTCGTATAAATGGCGCCGTCCAGTTGAAAATTATTCTGTGTAGCGCGCAGCCCGTTCACGCTCAGGCCGGTATTGTCCTGCTGGCCGGATTCCGTTCCAACACTTGTCAAAGTTGTGCCCGGCGTCAGCACCGTCAGCTGCAGCGGATTGCGCCCGTTCAGCGGCAGCTCCTGTATCTGTTTCTGATCCACAGATGTCTGCACGCTCGAGGAAGCAGTCTGGATCAGCGGCGCAGCCGAAGTAACTTCAACCGATTGTGTCACGCTTCCAACAGCGATCTCGATGCGAAGATCGAGTGTCTGGCCCGTGAGCAGCTGAATACCGTCGCGCTTCTGCGTCTCAAATCCATCGCGGCTCACCTGCAGCGAGTAGGCTCCGATCGGAAGAGCGGGGAAGACGTAAATTCCGTCTTCATTCGTCGAAGCAGAACGTACTGTTGAGGTGGCGCTGTTCGTAGCAGTAACAGTCGCGCCTGAAATCAGCGCTCCGCTCGTATCCACAACGGTGCCGCGAATGCTGCCTGTTGCCTGAGCGTGAATAGCCGCAGTAGGAAGAAGAACAGCAAGGAATGCTATGAAAAAGAAATTGCGTTTGGCTGAATGCATAATCTCCTCGTTGGCTTCATAGAGCCGTGAGCGATAAATAAAAATGAATAATGAAGATCGCAAACGGCAGAACTGCCGATGACCGGAGATGACTTATCTCAGTCTCGCTCGCATTTGAGATGGGAACACGGAACCTTCAGAATCAGCTCAATAAGGGGAACAATCTGACTTCCGGGAATTCTTCTCTGGCGGGGTGCAGTCGCTGCCGTGAAGCTAGAGGCAACAACAACAACAAAGAAGAGAATAGACTTCCACACGCGCTGAGACGGCGTAGGCGAACTTTCGATTGGAAAGCTGTGAAGTCATGACAGAACAATACCATTGGCGTGCCTTCAACGCAATCATGGAAGCTTTCATGCCGATACCGCCTGCTGTTTTCGATATTGCTTCCCAACAATGAAGAGAAGAGTAGTGCCGATGAGCGGCATAAATGCCACCATCATAAAAACCGGCGCATACGAAACATGGTCCACCAGGTATCCGGTAAGCAGCGGAAAAAGCAGCCCGCTCAACCCGCCGGCAACGCCCGTCAACCCTGTAGCCCGGCCTACTGCATGGTCGGGAAAAAGATCCGTAACCGCGCCAAACATATTTGCCGAAAGAAAATTGTCCGCCATCACCGCAATGCCGATAGCAACGAATGCCGTTGCCGTATTCGCCAGATAAGGCACCGCCAGGCTGGATACGCAAAGCGCGGCGCTCAGATACATGGTGATGCGCCGTACCGTGTAAACGCTGAATCCCCGACGCAACAGAAATCCCGCCGCCCACCCTCCAGCTACGCCGCCAGTGTCTCCAAGAAAAAACGGAATCCAGCCGAGAAAGCCCACCTGTGTCAGCGTCAGATGTCGCACGCTATACAAGTAGCTGGGAATCCAGTACCAGTAAAACTGCATCACTGGCCCGATAAAAAAGCGGCACAACATCACTGCCCACGCAGACGACTGTCCCAGCAGGGCGCCCAGAGACGTCGCTTGTGCGCGTATCGACTTCTCCATGCGCGCATCGCGATAGAAAAACATCCACAGCGGCACCCATAAAACGCCCAGGGAAGCCGGCAGCAGAAAGGCGGTACGAAAGCCATAGTGCTGCGCCAGGTACACCACCAGCGGAGGCGCAATCGTTGCGCCGATCATACTGCCGCTGTTGAAGATGCCGATGGCTAGCGTACGCTGCCCCGGCGCAAACAGGCGAAAAATCGCCTTCATGCCGCCGGAATAGTTGCCGCACTCACCTGTGCCCATCCAGAAGCGGGTGATGCCAAGCTGCAATCCGGATCGCGTTACAGACTGCGCGCCCGTTGCCAGAGACCACCACAGCACCGCGCCCGCAAGCCCAAAGCGCACGCCCCAGCGATCCATCAGCCAGCCCATCGGAAACTCACCCGACATCATGCCGAACTGAAATGCCGCAACAATGCGCCCGTACTGCTCATTCGAGAGATGCAGCATCTGCCGTAGCACCGGCGCGAGCACAGAAACCGTTTGTCGATCGATAAAGTTGATGATCGTAATCGCCAGCAGCAGCGCAAGCACAATCCATCGTGTGCGCGCATCGCCGGGCTTTTCTATAAAGCCTGTCGTGCCGTGCGCCTCATGCGCCGCTGTAGAAATCACGCTCATCAAGTACCTGCGTTACTTGATCGGTCGAAATTCGTTTCCGACAAAATCATCTGCCTGGCGCGCGCTCTTCGTTTCTGTCTCAGGCGGATCAATCGGTAACAACGGAAAGAGCAGTTCAGCGACGCGATACGCCTCTTCCAGGTGTGGATACCCCGAGAGAATAAAGCTTTCAATTCCCAGATCAGCGTACTCCAGCATGCGCTGCGCCACTGTAGAGGCATCGCCCACCAGCGCCGTGCCCGCGCCACTGCGTACAAGCCCAATGCCCGCCCATAGATTCGGGCTTACTTCCAGATTGTTCTTGCTGCCTTGCACCAGCGTCGCCATGCGTCGCTGTCCTTCCGAATCGAATTTCGCCAGTCCCTTATGCGCGCGTTCTATCGTCTCCGCATCGATGTGCTTGATCAGATCGTTCGCTGCCTGCCACGCCTCATCGTTCGTCTCGCGCACAATCACGTGCAAGCGAATGCCGAAGCGAATTTTTCGGCCTTTGCTTTCAGCCAGCTTGCGCACGCGCGCAATCTTCTCTGCAACCAGCGCCGGAGTCTCGCCCCACGTCAGGTAATAGTCAATATGCTCGGCTGCAATTTCCATCGCAGCATCGGATGAGCCGCCAAGATAAAGCGGCGGATGCGGCTGCTGCACCGCAGGATAGTAAACACGCGCATTCTCGACATTCAGGTGCTTGCCGTGAAAAGTAAATGTATCGCCGCTCAAAAGCTGTCGCCAGATTTTCAGAAATTCGCCCGTCACCTCGTAGCGCTCATCATGCGAAAGAAAAACCCCATCCGCAGCCGCCTCATGCGGATCGCCGCCTGTAACAACATTGATGAGCAACCGCCCGCCTGAAAGACGGTCAAAGGTCGCCGTCATGCGCGCAGCAACAGTAGGCGACATAATGCCGGGCCGCACCGCGACCAGAAATTTCAGGCGCCTGGTACTCGGCATCAGTGTGGAAGCCACGACCCAGGCATCCTCGCAGGAATTGCCGGTCGGCAGCAGAACAGCATGAAAGCCGAGATCGTCGGTAGCCTGCGCAATCTGTCGCAGGTAAGCATAATCGGTAACTCGCGATTGCTGACTGGAGCCGAGATAACGTCCATCGCCGGTGGTAGGAATAAACCAATTGATCTGCATGTCTTTCTCCTGGTTCAGGAAAACTCCGTATGTGAAATCACTTTATGCGTCCAGTAAGAGCGCAATGCCATCTGCACGGGGCGCGATGCATCGATGCCGGCAGTGAGCGGCGCATTGGCTGCGCTTCTGTTAAGAACTGCATCCACAAAATTCCTGGTATGCGCTCTCTCCAGGCTTTCTGTAGCTGTTACTGTTACAGATTCGCCCTTGTTCGGCGTAAAGATATATCCTTCGCGAGCCAGATCGAGCGTGCCTTCCGTGCCCTCAAAAAATACAGTGGGCCGGTCGTCTCGAATCGAAAGCACCGATGACTCAAAATTCAGGTTCCAGCCGTTATATCCAAGGATCGCGCTCACCGTGTCAGGGTTTTCTCTTCCATCGTGAAGCTGATAGATGCCGCCCAGTGCCGCTGCCGTCTGCGGCTGTGCATCGTTGAGCATCCACTGCGCTACATCCACCCAATGCGTCAGAATATCTGCCAGCAATCCATTGCCGTAATCGGGATAGTAACGCCATGCCGTGTAGCGCGCTGTCTCGTAGGGCACATGCTTCGCCGGGCCAAGAAAGCGACCCCAGTCTAAGCCGGCAGGCTTCGGTTCCGGTTTGATATTGCGCTGCTGCCACGGAAAGTTATGCCACACGGCGCGCGCAAACAGAACCTTGCCCAGCTTCTGTTCAGCAAATATTTCTTGCTTCGCCTGCAAGTAATGTGCGCCGCTACGCTGCTGCATGCCGCATTGCAGTACCACGTTGTTGCGCTGTGCCGCATCCGTCAGCACGCCGCGCTCTTCCCAATGGTGCAGCGTCGGCTTCTCCAGATACACATGCTTGCCCGCATCCAAAGCATCTTTTCCTATCGTCACGTGTAGATGATCGGGTGTAGCAATCAGTACGGCATCGATATTCTTCTGTGCCAGCAAATCCTGATACGCAACAAACGTCTTTGGCGGAGGTGCATTCTTCAACAGGCGCGAAACAAAGAGATTCGTCTGCGCGTCATACACATCGCTCACAGCCGCAATGTCCACGCGGTTGTCCTGCAGAAAACCGCCGCTCACAATCGTTCCCCGGCGTCCCAGTCCAATTACGCCCAGCGCCAGGCGATTATTCGCGCCCGCCACGCGAGCATAGGAGCGTGCGCTCATGCCCACAGCGGCAGTTGCGGAAGCCAACAGAAAATCGCGGCGGTTCATGCGGAAAACGCTCCATGCAGCGCTTGGTACGCAGGCTCGATCACCTTCGTGCCGTCTTTTGCGCCGCTTTCGCGCTCCTCTTCATTCAGCGCCCAACCCTTCCAGCGCAATTGTTCCAGCGTCGCAGCCACTTCTTTCAACGGAAATGTTCCTTCACCAAGCGGCACCTGTTTGCCGTCTTTGTAATCGCGCAGGTGCAATGCGGCAATGCGTTTGGAGTGCTGCTTTAAAAATTCCGGCACATTGGCCCCGCCGCGATACGCATGTCCCGCATCCAGCAGGAAGGAAACATCCTTCGGATCAGTTTGCGAATACAGCGCATCGATTTCGCCGATCTTCGACTGAAACTCCCACCAGTGGTTGTGATACGCAAACTTCAATCCTGCGCTGCGCGCAAATTTTCCTGCCGCATTCAACCCCTCGATCTTTCTCTTCAATTCATCTTCATTCGCTGCGGGAGCTCCGCTGAAGATGAGCCTCTGCGCGCCCAGCGCCGCTCCACCATGCGCGACCTTTTCATAGAGCGCTGCGGAAGGCAGCTTTGTAGCCGAATCATCTTTATCGAAAGGAATGGCAATGTGAATGCCAAAAAATGTCAGCCCTGTCGCGGCAATGCGCCGATGCGCCTCCTCGGGTGAGTCGAATTGCTGCGTCAGATTGAAGAACCCCGTCTCAAACCCGGCGTAGCCGATCTGCTTGATCTGATCGAGCACAGAAAGAAATGAATCAAAATTGCGCGGATCAATCGTCCACGCATTTGTCTGTGCGCCCAGTTGAATGCCCGAAGCATGTTGCGCAAAAGCCGAAGCTCCTGTCCCCGCAATCGTCAGCGCGCTCAACCCCTGTAAGAATTGCCTTCTATTCGTCATGATGAAATCACCCTGAAAATCTTTACGCCCGTTTCTCCAGCGGCAACAATGCCTGCCCGGAAGACGGAGCCGTCACGGATCAAATTATTTGGAAGTCGAAGAAAGAACAGCCGAACGGCGAAGAGTCAACAACAACACAGCGCGGTCAGCACAGCGCGCCGTGAAAAACAGAGGTTGAATTGGAAGGAAAAATACACTGCTGATCTCTTGCTCATACCCTAATTGCCGCTCTATGCCTTGTCAAATCAAGGAATAGAGCGGCAACTCAAGCTTGTTATCCTGAGCGAAAGGCGAACAGCCTGCCCTGAGCTTGCCGAAGAGATCTGCATTCCTGCCGCTTCGCCTCTCTGAGCTCAGAAAAACCAGATGCAGCTACTCTCTCACGCGGATCACAATCTTGCCGAAAGCTCCCCGCTCCAGATGATCGAAAGCTTTGCGCGCATCGGCAAAAGAATAGACAGTATCAATCACCGGACGAAGCTGAAGCTCATCGAACTTGCGCAGCATATCTTCGAGCGCTCTCCGCGGGCCAACCGAGATGCCGCGCAGCACAGCATGTTTTTGAATCGCAGAAAAGAGCGGCAGGTCTGAGTTGAAACCGTCGATGATCCCGATGATCGATATCTGGCCTTCAGGGCTGATGGCGTTCAAGGAACGAGCAAGGTTCGATCCGCCCACCACTTCGAGTATCTGATCGACTCCCTGGCCGTTCGTCAGTGCAAGTGCTTCTTTATCCCATTCCGGATTCTTTTTGTAATTGATCGTGTACTGCGCGCCCAGCTTCTTTGCCCGCTCCAGCTTCTCATCGCTCGATGAAGTGACGATCACCTTTGCGCCCAGCGCCGCCGCAATTTGCAATCCAAAAATAGAAACGCCGCCCGTGCCTTGCACCAGAACCGTGTCTCCTGCCTTCAGACCGCCTTTTTCTACCAGCGAATACCACGCTGTCAGCCCCGCGCACGGCAGCGCTGCGGCTTCCTCATTCGTCAGGTATACGGGAGCAGATACCAGCGCTTCTTCGCCCAGCACAAGATATTCCGCAAGGGCTCCTGGAATAATGTTTCCCAGCGAATAGAGAGTTTCTTTGCTTGTGGGCTTCCCGTCCATCCAGCGCGTGCAATAGTTGGTCACCACGCGATCGCCAACTTTGAAGCGACGCACTCCCGATCCCAGAGCTGCCACTTCTCCCACCGCATCGGCCACCTGCGTCATCGGAAACGCAAGATGTGGATTGTAGGCTCCGTCATAGAGCAGCTTATCGCGATAGTTGAGCGAAACAGCGGAAATGCGCACCAGCACTTCACCCGCCCCCGGCTCTGGTTGGGGAACATCGTTAAGAGCAAGATTCTCGCGGCCAAATGCCTGAAGCTGCCATGCTTTCATTGCAATTTCCTCTCAAGATTAATTCGAAGAAAATCGAACTATCGTACAATCGAACTATGACTGAGCCGAATACAATTTGTCAAACGCCAGGAGGATCGCTTGCCCGTTTTTCTGCCGAAAGAGCCAACCCGAAGCCAACTTTCTCTCACAGCCATACTCTATGCGTTAAGCGATGAAGTCCGTCTGGGGATTGTGCGCCAACTCGCCGCTGAAGGCGAGCAGCCTTGCGGCGTTTTTGAAGTAGACAGGCCCAAGTCTTCGCTCTCGCATCACTTCCGTGTGTTGCGCGAATCCGGTGTAGTCTCAACGCGCAAGGAAGGAAAAAACCTGCTCAACACCCTGCGCCGCAAAGACCTCGACGCCCGTTTCCCCGGCCTGTTGAAGGCAATCCTGCGCTAAAAGCTATTCCTCGTCATCTTGACGGCCAAAAGGAAGGATTTGCTTTTCTCGGTAGAGCTACATCTCTCCGGGATGTGGAATCACCGAATCACCTGTAGCGCCGCGCGGAACAGTTCATCGAAGCTCTCGCCTGCAGCCTTGTTTTTGCCGACCGCAGTTTCAATCGCCTTCTGCGCCGCAGGCCGCTGATAACCAAGATTCACCAGCGCCGATAGCACATCATCCGCCGCAGGGCCGGCCGATGCCGCCGCCGGAGCCGCCGCCATATCCTCGAGCTTATCCTTCAGCTCCACCACCAGGCGCTCCGCCAGTTTTTTCCCAACGCCGGGAATCCGTGTCAGCGTCGCGTGATCCTGTGCGCGAATCGCCGCCACCGTCCGCTCCGGATTCAGCCCGCTCAAAATCGTCACCGCCAGCTTCGGCCCCACGCCGGAAACCGTAATCAGCCGCTCAAACAGCCGCTTCTCTGCAAGATCAAGAAAGCCGAAGAGCGCCAGCAAATCCTCGCGCACCTGCGTATGGATATGCAGCGATACCTCCGCGCCCTCCGCCGGCAGCGCCGTAAACGTAGGAATGCTGATAGTCACGTCGTAGCCCACGCCCCCGGCTTCGACAATCGCCTGTCCCGGTTGTTTCGAAAAAAGCCGTCCCCGCAGATGCGCAATCATGCCGCGTTCTATCCACGCCGCCGGTAGCGAATCTCAAACTCATAACCCGCATTCGGAGGAAACAGTGAAGCTATATGCCGCAATCTTTCTGCCAGCGCAGGAGCCGCCAGCAGCGGATACTCCCGCTCCTTAAGATCGGCGTAGTCGAAATCAATGCTCAATGCCAGCAGATAAATTGCAATCGCGTCCGAGAAAGCCGCTTCAAAGAAGGCATTCTTGGCTTTTTCATCCGAGCGGGAAGGATCCGCCGCGCGCCGCCGATTTTCCCACGCATCCTGGCTTGTTTCGCCGCGCACATCCGCTTGCGTCTGCGACCAGGCAAGGTCGCTGAAGCTCTCGGGAACGCCAACAGACTCCACAAAGTGGTGTCCTACATTGATGAAAAACTCAAATGCCAGCGCAAAGCGATCCTGCAGCAGCCGGGTGGAAATAAAAATGCACTCCGAGCCGCCAAATGGCACGTTGCGATGGCAAATGGCTCGGTCGCTGAAGTCAACGGTAAATTCCGGGGCCACCAGCGTCTCATCGTTTTCACTGATCGTAAGCGGAACAAAATAGTAAGCGCGCTGTTTCAAGGCAGCCGCAATGGACGCCGGCACGGCTTGCACAATGCGTTCCAGTTCCTGCTCCGTTAAGTGCGTATCGCCATATTGCGCGTAACACACGCCATTCTGTGCCTGTAGCACATGCACATCCTGCGCTACTTTCTGCGCAGGCAACAATCCAATCTGGGCGGCTTCTGCCATAACCTTGTATTCTAGCTGAGGAGCCTCTGTACCCGATATGACAGCTAACCAGAGCAGGATATTCGGCATTCCATTTGGCGACTATGGACTCTTCGCCACCCTGTTGCTTGCGCTTTCCCTGGGATTTATTACCTTCTTTGGAACTTGTTTCTTTGCTATCTTCGGCATCCTGATCTACAACAGCGCCGGGCATCACAACGTGAACATCGCCGATAGCTACCTCTACATTGCTCTGCCTGCCGGAATCGCTGTACTCGCCGTCAGTCTAATCGTCTTGTTAGGTTTCTGGTTCCGCCGCAAATTGAGCGGCAAATAAAATTACTATGGCCGTCATCTCGATTTCGTCTGAAGAACTGAAATCCGCCTCCACCGAGCAGCAGCGCGACTGGTGCGCGCAACTGGAAGATGGAAACATCCTTTACTTTCCGCAAACACCCATCGCCATTCCGCAAAGCGATCTGCAGTTTCTACTGGGCCAGCAGCAGACCGACAGCTCTCTGCACAAAAACATCGCCTACAAGCCCAACATCGATAAGTTGAGCGGCGTCGATGCCAAAACGGCAGATGCGGCCGCCGTAGCGCGCCTGCAAGGCATCTTGCGGCAGTATTCAAAGGACGTGACCGCATTTCTCACCAACTTCCTGGCGCCCTACAAATCCAACTGGCAGCTCGATTACGCCAGCTTTCGCCCGCAGGAAGAAGAAGGCCGCGATCTGCCGCAGCGTCGCCGCAACGATCTGCTCCACACCGACGCCTTCCCGACGCGGCCAACCTACGGATCGCGCATTCTCCGCTTCTTCAACAATATTCACCCATCGCGCACTCGTGACTGGGTCGTCAGCGATCCCTTCGCGAAGACAGTCAAGCAGTTCGCGCCCGTCGAAATCGCGCCCGAGCCTGACAATGCTTTCAGCCGCGCCGCCAAGTCACTTGGCCGCGGCATTGGGCTCGGCGCCGCCATCCCATCCATCAAGCGCTCCCCTTATGACGATTTCATGATGCGCTTCCACAACTTCCTCAAGGAAAATCCGCGCTTCCAGTCCGATTGCCCCAAATACAGCTTCAACTTCCCCCCGGGATCGAGCTGGATGGTCTATACCGATACAGTCCCGCACGCAGTTTTAGCCGGCCAGTATGCGCTGGAACAGACATTCCTCGTCCGCCCAACCGCTTTAGTCAAACCGGAAGTATCGCCGCTGAAAGTATTAGAAGGAATCGCAGGCCGACCGCTCGTCTAAAAGGCACACACCGCATATCGAAGTAAAGGTAGAAGCACCGGCCTTTAGGCCAGTGAATAGAAACCGAATCATGGACGGGCCTTCAGGCCCGGCCTTTCTCCAGTCAAACAAGAGAACCGAAACTCATCGCGGGTGCCCATCCTGACCCCGGGGAACGAAGGGGAAGGGTGGGATAAGCCCAACAAAAACACCCACATCACAAAGCCAACCCCAACACCGCATCCGCAATCCGAGTAGCCTCCACCGCCGGACGCACATCATGCACACGCACAATATCTGCCCCGTTCAGTATCGCGGCTACCGTGGCCGCAACCGTCGCATGGAGCCGCTTCTCCACCGGAGCATCCACCCCGCCATAAAGAGGCCGCAGAGCCCGCCCCAGAAATGATTTCCGCGAAACGCCCGCCAATAGCGGCTGTCCCAATGCACGCAATTCATTCTGCCGCGCCAGCAGCGGATAATTCTCCTCCAGGCGCTTGCCGAACCCGTAGCCCGGATCGAGCACAATCCGATCCCGCGAAAGCCCGGCATCGAGCGCAGCCTGCAGCCGCTCGCCCAACTCGCGTTTTACCAGCGGCAACACTTCGTCCGCAGTGAGCCGCGGCAACGATTTCCACTCATCCGGTTTGCCTCGCGTATGCATCAGCACTACGCCGCATTGCAACTGCGCGCACGCTGCCGCCATCGCGTCATCCCAAAGAAAGCCGCTCACATCGTTGACAATCTCTGCGCCTGCTTCCATCGCGGCTCGCGCCGTTGCCGCCTGG
Organism: Alloacidobacterium sp.; assembly: GCA_035547425.1. Lineage (GTDB taxonomy): Bacteria > Acidobacteriota > Terriglobia > Terriglobales > Acidobacteriaceae > Alloacidobacterium. Next base: position 89,473 of record DASZUU010000013.1, read on the forward strand.
TATGTATCGATCGAAATCACTGTCTTCGGGCGCGCTTTAAGCACTGCCTCAATCACCGGCAGCACGCGTGCTTGTTCCTCATCGGCGGAAACGCGCTGCCGCTGCCCCGGTCGCGTCGATTCGCCGCCCACATCCAGAATGTCCGCGCCGTCATCCAGCAGGCGCAGCGCAAAGTCGACAGCCTCCGCGCTTCCGAGCAAACCATCATTCGAGAACGAATCCGGGGTAACATTCAGCACGCCCATTACCAGCGTTCTCCTGCCTAGCGCCAGGGAACGGCTGCGCAATTGCCACAGAAATTCTTCTCGACGCGTGAACCCCATACCTGCTCAATGCTACACTTCGCGGCAAGGACCCTCATGTTGATTGCACGCGCTCGCTCACTCTTCTTCTGTCTTCTGATCGCATCCTGCGCAACCATCGCTTTCGGCAAGACACACCGCGCCGCGCACAAGCATCCTGCAAAGCCGACGCCTCTGGCCGCCAGCATTGCGGCAATCCTCAATGATCCAACTGTAGCCAGCGCCCACTGGGGCATCTCGGTAGTCGGCCTTGATGGGACACCCATTTACGCTCTCAACGATGCGCAATTATTTCAGCCCGCGTCGAATGCCAAGCTCTTCACCACCGCAACCGCGCTCGCGCTTCTCGGTCCCGACTTTACTTTCAAAACCTACGTAGTGGCCGACGGCCCCATCTCCAGCGACGGCCATCTTCGCGGGTCGCTGCGCCTCATCGGTGGCGGCGACCCTACGCTTTCGGGGCGGGCCTATCCCTACAACGGCCACACCGAACGCCCCAATCCGCCGTTGCAAGCGCTTGATGATCTCGCCGCGCAGGTCGCCGCCAGCGGGGTTCGCGCGCTCGATGGAACCGTAGTTGCCGACGATACCCTCTTCGCCTTCGAGCGCTACGGAGCAGGCTGGGGACAGGACGATCTGATGTGGGATTACGGTGCGCCCATCTCTGCCCTTACCGTGAACGACAATGTTCATTACCTGACGCTCACTCCCGGCGCCGCCGCAGGCGATCCCGCCATCGCCAGCTGGAATCCCAGCCTCCCCGACGATGCCGCTGGCCTGAAAAATGAAGTCGTCACCTCGCCCGCCGGCTCCGAGTCGCATCTCGGCCTCGATCGCCAGCCCGATCAGACGTTTCTTCGTGCCTTCGGAACCATCCCCGCCGGAAGCAAGCCGCAGAATTTTGCCATCGCCGTGCAGGATTCGGCAAAATTCGCAGGCGACGGCCTCGCCCAATCCCTCGCTGCTCATGGAATTACAGTGAATCCATCGGCAGTGCAGGTAAGCCATCGCTTATCCGGCGATACGCAGGAGTACGAAATAGAATCGCGGCAATCGCTCCTCCTGCATCCCTATGCGCCGGGTCAGCAGCTCCCCATTACGCTGCCGCCGAACAGCCGCGTCGTTGCCCAGCGCACCTCGCCGCCGCTCAGTCAGATCGTGACCGTCGTCAACAAGGTCAGCCAGAATCAACACGCCGAAATGCTGCTGCGCCTCGTGGGAAAAGCCCAGGGCGAAGATGGATCCATTGCACAGGGCGCCAGAGTCGTCCGCCAGTTTCTCGTCTCCGCAGGTGTGCAGCCACAGGATTTTTTCTTCTATGACGGCTCCGGCCTCTCGCCCCAGGACGTGATTACGCCGCGTGCCGCCACCACCCTTCTGGCCTATGCTGCGCGCCAGCCCTGGGGAGGTGTATACCGCGCGTCATTACCCATCGGCGGCGTCGACGGCACACTCGACAACCGCTTCATGCAGCCTCCGCTCAAAGGCAAAGTCTTCGCCAAAACCGGCACCCTGAACGAAGTCCACACATTGAGCGGTTATCTCACCGCCGCCAGCGGGCGCACATTAGTATTTTCAATCCTTTGCAACAACCACTCTCCCGTAATCGACACCACCCGCGTGGCAATCGACAAAATCGTAGCCGCCATCGCCGCCGCAAACTAAATGAAAAAAATCACCAACACGGATCCCCCATCCTGAGGCGAAGCCGAAGGGTGGGGAAAGGTCCTACAGCCCCATCCACCCCTTACCCATAAAAAGCCGAATGGCAGCCACCCCAGCTGCTCCCGCGCGCGCGCATTCCCTGGCATTCTCCGAGGTAACACCGCCCAGAGCAAGGACCGGCATCGGAGAGCCAGCTTTACATGCAGCCGAAAGCGCCCCCAAACCCTGCCCCGGAACCACATTTTCACCAATTTTTTTCTCAAAAACAGGCGCAAAAAGCGCCAAAGTAGCCCCAAGATTGCGCGCTGTCTCGATCTCGGCAACCGTATGGCAGGAGACGCTCACCACATCTACCCGCGCCTTCGCCGCCGAAATGGCAGCCTCCGGCATGCGCGAAGGCAGGTGCGCGCCATCGCACCCGGCGGCCAGCGCCAGCTCGACCGGCCCGTTCAGTAAAACGCGAGTTCGGCCACCCGCCTTGCGAACCGCCTGCACCACCGCCGCAGCCAGATCGGCAAGCGCATCGCCATCCAAATCCTTTTCCCGGATTTGCACATAATCCACATGCCCCGCCGCCCACGCCGCAGCCTGGTCGAGCAGCGCTGCGCGACTGAAAAATAGTTTCCGGTCAGTAATGGCGTAAAGCTGCATCCTTTCTGCAGTGTAGCGGCTGGACTGCCAATCCACCGGCAGCGGTCCTGAGTCGGAGCAGGAAAGATGTCAACCCATAACTTTGTTCAAATATAAGAAAATAAATAACATAGTCGTGACTTGGGATATGCCTTGCTTTGATAAAATATAGAAAAAGGCACCAATCCCGGATGCTATGCGCCTTTACCCGTAACCTATTGAAAATAGCCCATTCTGTATGGACCTACTCGCGTAAGTTATTGAAAATAAAGATTATAATACAGAATGCAGGGAGGGGCTCAAGCAATCTCCAGGCGCAGAAATCACTGCGATCCAAATCGACTTTCCGGTGGGGAAAAGTCCCGAAATAGTGCAAATCGCGAGGGATTTTTATCAAAAATCACCGGCATTTGCACAAAGATACATGCGCCGGAGTTACAGTAATGAGTTGCGCGGGATAAAGGTAAGCGCATCAAAGCCTTAAGAATTCAACCGCGGATTCCTCAATGGACACATACGATTTGCTCGTCATCGGCTCTGGCCCTTCCGGACAACGCGCTGCAGTTTCCGCGGTGAAGAAGGGGAAACGCGTTGCGCTCGTGGAGATGCGCAGCGTCGTCGGCGGGGTCTGTATCAACACCGGCACCATCCCCAGCAAAACCATGCGCGAAGCGGTACTGCACCTCTCCGGATACACCTACCGCTCCATCTACGGCATGAACTATCGCGTGAAGGAAAAGATCACCATGTCCGATCTTGCCTTCCGCGTGCAGCACGTCATCAAGACAGAGATTGACGTGACCGAAGCGCAGCTCTCCCGCAATGGGGTCGAAGTGCTGACCGGGGTGGCCAGCTTTGCCGATCCGAATACTATCCGCATCGACGGCATGCGCGGAACCAACAATTTCCGGGCTGAAAAGATCATCATCGCCGTCGGAACCAAGCCTGCCAGCACGGATAAGGTGCCCATCAACGGGAAAACCATCATCAACAGCGACCAGGTGCTGGAGCTCCCCGAACTGCCCAAGACGCTGATCGTTGTCGGTGGCGGAGTCATCGGTGTCGAATATACCTGCATGTTTGCCGCTCTTGGGGTGCGGGTCACCCTGGTGGAAAAGCGTCCCAAGCTGCTTGAGTTCGCCGATCAGGAGATTGTCGAAGCTCTCAGCTACCACCTGCGCGACAGCCGCGTGACCATGCGCCTCGCCGAAGAGGTGGAGAGCGTCGAAGAGCTGGCAGACGGTACGGTAGTAGCCAATCTTGAAAGCAAGAAGCGCATTTCCGGCGACGCCTTGCTCTATGCCGTCGGGCGCCAGGGCAACATCGATGAGCTGAACCTCGCCGCCGCAGGCATCGAAGCCGACAAGCGCGGCCGCATCCCGGTCGATAAGGATTTCCGCACCAAGGTGCCGCATATTTTCGCTGTAGGCGACGTCATCGGCTTCCCCAGCCTGGCTTCTGTCTCCATGGAGCAGGGGCGCATCGCCGTCGCTCGCGCGTATGGCGATGATCACGAGCAGTCCAATCCCAGCTTTTACCCCTACGGCATCTATACCATTCCGGAGATTTCTTTTATCGGCAAGACCGAAGAACAGCTCACGGAAGAAGATGTGCCTTACGAGGTCGGGGTGGCCTACTACCGCGAAATTGCCCGCGGGCAGATTCGCGGCGATACCACGGGCCGCCTCAAGCTGATCTTTCATCGGGAAACCCGCGCCATTCTTGGCGTACACATCATTGGCGAGGGCGCGGCGGAACTGGTGCATATCGGCCAGGCCGTCATGGCGCTCAATGGCACAGTGGACTACTTTATCGATTCAGTGTTCAACTATCCCACACTGGCAGAATGCTACAAAGCTGCTGCTCATAATGGCGTCAACCGTCTATCGAGGTTTTGAGCAGCCATAAAGGGAGAGTAAAGAGGGCGAGATGGCAAAGACCATAGGCGTTTTAATGACCGAAGCTATCCGGTCCAGCCTCATCGATGACCACAAATTGGCGGGCTCTGTGCGCCGTTTCCCCGAAAATATGGATGAGTCCAACGGCCTCATCGAAGTTCCAGGCGACGCGCTGGCGGCAAGCATCTGTGACGAGATTCGCGCCCTGGTGCCGGAGGGCGATGCCATTGACGCAATTGGCGTAGCCATGCCCGGCATCATCCGCAATGGCGTGGTTGAGGATTCGCCCAATCTGCCGCAGCTCAAAGGAACCCGCATCGCCGAATCGGTCCAGGCCGGGCTCAAGGCTCGCGGCATCGATTCACGAGTCAGCGTCTTCAATGATGCCGACGCTGCCGCTGCCGGGCTCGCCGCCACCCGCGGCCAGCTTGACCGGCTCATTCGCGTCTGGACGATCGGCAATGGCATCGGTTTCGGGCGCTATCCCTACACCGAAAGCCCTTGGGAGGGCGGCCATACTGTCGTCACGCTGGACCCGAAAGAGAACTATTGTCCCTGCGGAGGCAAAGGTCATCTCGAAGGCATTATGGGACACCGTGCCATGCGTTTGCGCTTCCTCGATATGGAGCCGGATGAAGTTTTTGCCGCGGCCAAAAAAGGGGATAAGCGCTGTCTCGAATTCGTGGATCGTTATCACCGCGCTCTCGCCGCTGCCACGGCTACGCAGATTCACCTCGAAGGGCCGGGCAAGTTTTACTTCACCGGACGCGATATCCAGCGCCTCGATATCACTCTTTTAAAGCAATACCTGTACGAAATGGTGAAGATGAGCCCGCTGCAGAGCTACACCATCGAAGTGCTGCCGGAAGACCATACCATCGGCATCATCGGAGCTGGCGCCGCCGCCGAGCAGGCAGCAAAGGCATAGAAGCGCATACCCAAGCCGCGTACTGTAAGCAAAGATTCACCCAGCTGTTGCATCCGATCATTTTGCCCGGCATCAGATCAGGCACGGAGAAAGACTACATGGCTACAGAAAAGAAAGTTGCGTTTGTTACTGGCGGCAACCGGGGACTGGGTAAGGAAACCGCCCGTCAGCTTGGAAAACAAGGTGTGAAGGTTGTGATCGGCTCGCGCGATCTCGAGAAGGGCAAGCAGGCTGCGGAAGAGCTCCGCGCCGATGGAGCCGATGTCGACGTCATCCGTTTCGACATCACCAAGGCCGCCGATTACAAGGAAGCCTACGACTATTTTGACAAGAACTTCGGCCGCCTCGATATCCTCATCAACAATGCCGGAATTTCAGTTGAGCCGTTCTTTGCGCCGAACAATGCCAGCAGCGTCAGCACAGCTGTGCTGCGCGAGGTCTTTGATACGAACTTCTTCGGTACGGTGGAGCTGACGCAGATTCTTTTGCCGCTCATCAGGAAGGCTCCCGCAGGTCGCATCGTCAACCTGTCCAGTATTCTGGGATCGCTCACCCTGCACGCCGACCCCAATTCGCCCATCTACGGCGCAAAGTCGCTCGGGTACGACGCATCGAAGGCCGCGTTGAACTCCTTCACCATCCACCTTGCCCATGAGCTCCGCGATACCAAAATCAAGGTCAATTCCGCTCACCCCGGCTGGGTGAAAACCGATATGGGAACCGATGCCGCCCCCATGGAAATCCCCGAAGGCGCAAAAACCAGCGTCGAGCTGGCCCTGCTGCCCGACGACGGCCCTACCGGCGGGTACTTCCATCTCGGGCAGACATTGCCCTGGTAATCCCTGTGTGCGGGCGGGAAGTCCTTCCTCCCGCCTGCTGTGCTGGGATCAGCCGAAATGTCCAGTCTTATCGATAGCTGCGCTGATAGGTACGGGTCATGCGATCGTGCCAGCCGAGATGGTCTTCGTCGAAAAACGACCAGAGAAAGCCGAGCCCCAGTGGCGCAATGGAGAGCAGCAGCGCGCCCAGGCGGTGGCGCATCGCCTTACGCGTGGGGTTTTCGTCGTCAAAGGTGCAGAGAGCAATCTTTGCGTAGCGCATGCCCGGCGTCGCGTCCGAATAGGTAAAGAAAAGCCATTGATAGAGCACGCTGAGGCCGACCAGCGCGATGCCGGCGCCGGCGAGCGCGGTTTTTCCCGTTGGCGGATGCGCGGTGCAGGCGACAAAGACCAGGACGAAGACCAGGAATGCTGCCAGGGTAAGCGAGGCATCGACGATCCCGGCCATCAGGCGATCCTCGAGCGGAGCGATCTGCAGCGGGAGGTCAAAAATTGGGGCATACGCGCTGGATGCCGCTTTTTCCGGCTCATGGAATTCTTCACGGGGCTTGGCGTCGAGCCGGATCGAATGCCACTCGGGCAGAACGGCCTGACCTACCGGTTCCTTGGAGATGGTTTCCGGCTCTACTTCAAAGATACGCAGCTGTGAGCCGTCAGGTATTGCGGGATCCTCGCGCAGCGGCCCCTCGGCCAGCCGTGGACGCGCTTTGCGCGTGGCCACCAACTCACGGGGAAACTCGATGAGCTTGGCAGGCAGAGGCTGTGCCGGGATGACGGTCGCTTCCTCGAAGGGATCGACGATTTCAGTGATCATTGGGCGCGGCGCTTCGGCTGCGATCTCGATTCTCGGCGATTCAACGGTTGCGGGCGCCGCGTCCTCAAACTCCAGTTCCGCCAGGACCTGCTGGGTGGCGGCATGGGCCTGGGCCGCGGCCTCGGCGGCAGCTTCGGCTGCGCGGGCGGCGGCCTCCTGCGCGGCCAGCATCTCGCTGTAGGAGGGAGCCTTGGCATAGCGCTCGGCAACCCGGGCGGCTACACTTTGCGACTCGCGGCGGCGACCCGTGTTTTCATTTTCGAAGCCGGGCAGCGAAGACTGCGCGGCAGGCGTGCGCGTGCGGCGGGAACGGTGGGCAGCCAGCCGGGCATTGACTTCGTCCTTCAATGAAGGGGGCCATGAAGCGGGAGCGGTGGCGGCAGGATCAAATTGCAGGTTTGAAGACGATGTGCTCAATGGAGTTCCCCGTTTTGCTGTGGAAGCGTCCCTGCCCATGCGGGATCGGGAGCGTCCTGTCTGCTTTGTGTGAGGACCAGAGGCAGCGGAGACACGTACGGCTTACCTCCCGGATGATCTCCGGTGAGAGCGAGCGGCCGAGTTTTGATACACCAGAGCAGCGGTGCTTTCTCCCTTGGAAGGCGGCTCCAAAGATGCGCTGGAGCTTTGTTATGCTGAGATTGCCCCTCGTGATGAGAGCCCGCATCTTTTTATGTATCACGCTGCTCTACCTGTGTCATCCGCAGCTTTGGCCGCAGGCAGTAACGAAGCAGTTTCCTCCGCCCGCGCAGGCGGAAATTTCCGTGTCCGCAGGTAGTCTTCCAGATGAGCCGGGACAGGATTCAGGGCAATCAGGCGATATTCCGGTTGCGAAAGTCCTGCCGGCCCCGCCGACCGGGGTTCCGGTGGAGATCCATGCCAATACCCAGCGGGAGCAGAACAATGTTTTTACGCTCGACGGCAATGTTCTGATTTACTACCGCGATTACGCCGTGCAGGCGGACAAGGTGACGTATAACCGCGATACGGGCGACGTGATTGCCGAAGGGCATTTGATTGTAGACGGCAGCCCGGACAATGAGCACATCACCGCGACCCACGGCGAGATGAATCTCGACCGGGATACAGCGCACTTTTACGACGTTGTGGGTACGCTGGGAGTGTCCGCCGGGCCGCACAACCGCATGGTCTTTACCTCGCCGAATCCCTTTGCCATTACCGGGCGCGAGGTCCTCAAGCTGGGAACAGGGCGCTACAAGGTGATTGACGGCACGATGACCTCATGCCGTCTTCCGAAGCCCGACTGGCGGCTGCTTTCCAAGGAGATCGATCTTACCGATGGAAAGGCGAGCGCTCACAATACGGTATTCCAGCTTCTGAGCGTGCCGCTGCTTTACCTGCCCTACGCGACGCATCCGGTAGGCGAGGAGACGCGTAGCTCGGGCCTGTTGCTGCCGATTGTGGGAAACAGCACGACGAAGGGCTTCATTCTGGGCGAAGAAGTTTATTTTGCTCTCAGCCGCAACTCTGACCTGACCCTGGGCACGGAATATTTTTCAAAACGCGGATTCTCGCCGATGGGAATGTTCCGCTACCGCGGCTTTGGCGAAGACTTCTTCAATGTGCGCTTCCACTCGCTCTTTGACCGAGGCCTTGCCCCCGATAACATCGATCAGGGCGGCACCGATGTCCTGGTGGATGGCCGCCGCGACTGGGACGCGCATACCCGCGCGATTGTCGATGCTGAATATCTCAGCTCCTACGTCTATCGGCAGGCCTTTGAAGAGAACTACGCGCTGGCAATTAACTCGGAGGTGAAGTCGCAGCTATTTGGGCAGCATACGCTGAATGGTTTTGCCGAAAGCCTGCGACTCGACCGCTATCAAAGCTTCCAGAACAACACGACAAACGCTGAAATCCGCTTGCTGCATCTTCCTACATTGCAGCTGGAGGGTGAGGATCATTATCTTGGCAACACGCCGATGATCTGGGGCGGCCTGGCGTCGGTGGCAGCTCTGTCGCGGTCTGAGCCTGCCAATGACATGAACACGGCGACGTTCAAGGCGCACATGGTGCCTCGCGTCGATCTTTATCCCCACCTGGCCTTGCCGCTTTCCCTGCGAGGATGGACATTCCGTCCGGAAGTCGCAGTGCGGGACACGTTTTACGGCAAGAGCCAGAATCCGGCGGCGCTTGGCGTTGTGCCCAGCGAGCGCGATGCCAGCGTGAACCGCAAGGACTTTGAAGCGGACATCGACTTGCGGCCGCCTGCGATTGAGCGCGATTTTTCTGCGCCCCGGCTAGTGAGCTTTTTGGGCGGCGATCTGCGGCACACTATTGAGCCGGATGTGCAGTATCACTATGTTTCGGGAATCGATAATTTCGATTCCATCCTGCGTTTCGACGATACGGATATTGCCAGCGATACAAACGAGCTGGATTATTCGGTGACGCAGCGGCTCTTCCTGCGTCATCTTCATCCGCATCCGTGCAAGGGAGACGAAGCGCTTGGGCCCGATGATCTATGCGGTGGGGGCACGGTTGACTGGCTTTCGTGGCAGCTGGCGCAGAAATATTTTTTTAACCGCGATTTCGGCGGGGCAGTTACCACAGGTACGCGTAATGTTCTGGCCACCACGCTCGATTTGACGGGTGTCGCCTTCCTGACCGGGCCGCGCAACTTTTCGCCGGTGATTTCGCGTCTGCGCATGCGCAGCTCTTCCGCGACTGACGTCCAATGGGATTTCGACTATGATCCTCGGCTGGGCCGCATTACTGCGAGCAATGTTTATGCCGAGTATAAAAAAGGCGACATTGCTGTATCGGCGGGGGACTTTCATCTGAACGCCCCGGAAGCACCTTCAGCCACGCTGCCTGCCGCGCCCTCCCCGAACCCGACTTCGAATTACAACCAGCTGCGTTTTTCCGCCAGCTATGGCAAGTCGACGAAGGCAGGCTTCAGCGCAGGAACCACGCTGGGCTACGACTTTGCGCAGGACCAGTTCCAGTACGATGCTTTTCAAGCCGGTTACAACTGGGACTGCTGTGGCCTGAGCTTCGAGATGCGCCGCTATTCGCTGGGCAGCGTCCGCGACGATACGCAGTATCTTTACAGTTTTACCCTGGCCGGGGTCGGCTCGGCGGGAAGCCTGCGGCGCGCGGCACGCATTTTCTAGTGCGCATGAGGGAATGAGATAATCAGAAGATAGACCTCTCCCACCGGAGAAAGGTGGTTTTCTTGTTTCGAACCCGTTTTCTTTTCGGCTGTTTGCTTGTGCTTTTAGCGGCCGGATGCAAGGCGCAGGATGCTCCTCTCAATCCTAAAGTAGACCGTCGCATCGAGATTCTGGTGCGTTCTCAACTCAATGTTCCGCAGGACTGGAACGTGGAGGTGGGCGCGCGCGCCAAGAGTGAAATCTCCGGATTCGATACAGTGCCGATCACTTTTTCCTCCAGCACCGATCCTTCCAAGCGGCAGACGCTCAACTTTCTCATCTCCAAGGACGGCAACACGCTGGCGCGTCTCTCGAAGTGGGATTTGAGTAAGAACCCGGCAGACAGCATTTCGACGGACAGCCGGCCAGTCCGCGGCAATGCGCAGGCAAAGGTCACCATCGTGAACTTCGACGACCTGGAATGCCCTTACTGCGCCCGCATGCACGCGCAGCTCTTTCCCGATACGCTGAATCGCTACAAAGATCAGATCAAGATTATTTACAAAGATTATCCATTGATTGAGATCCATCCCTGGGCGCTGCGAGCTTCGATTGACGCCAATTGTTTGGCAGCGCAGAACCCCACCGCATATTGGAACTACGTCGACTACCTACATACGCATGGCGAAGACATCACCGGACCAGACCGCGATGCGGCAAAGTCAGCCGCTATGCTGGACAAGCTGGCGCGTGATGAAGGCCAGCGCAGCAGCCTCGACAACAGCAAGCTCAATGCTTGCCTTGCGAAGCAGGACGATTCGGTGGTCCGTGCCTCGATGAAGGAAGGCGAAGCGCTTGGCGTGGATGGAACGCCTACATTATTTATTAATGGGGAGCGGCTCTCCGGGGCGTTGCCTGAATCGCAGCTATGGCTGGCCATCGATCGCGCGCTGAAGGCTGAGGGCGAGACTCCGCCGCCGGAACCCGCTTCGCAGCCGGGAACTCCGGCAAAAAGCTCAGGCGGAAGGTAGACGGCGGCTTTTCAGCAATGGACCTGACGATTATTCTGAAGAAACTGGTGAGCGCGACCGCCGCGCTCCCAAGGAGAGATGGATTGCAACCTCAATTGAAAGCTACCCACGCTTCACGTTTGAACGCTTTAAAATTTCCGCAGCCGATGGCCTTTGTCGGCGTCGCTGCGCTGTGCCTGATTGGCATTGCCGGCTGCCGTCGCAGTCACGGGCCGGATGTGGTGGCCACAGTGAACGGCAAGCCGATTATGCGCGCAGAGGTGCAGCAGCTTTATGAGAACAACCTCGGCGATTCGCAGCAGCAGCCGCCATCGAAAGAGCAGGCCGATATCGTGCGGCTCAATATTATCCGCAATCTTATCGACGAAGAAATTCTCATGGAGCGCGCGGCCAAGCTGAACCTTACGGCGACCGACGAAGAGGTAGAAAACCAGATCAATGAGCTGAAGGCGCCCTTTACGCAGGATGAATTCAACAAGCGCCTCGCGGCCAAGCATCTGACGCTTGACGATCTGAAGCATCAGATTCGCCGCTCGAAGACAGAAGACAAGCTGCTCAATAAAGAGATCAACTCGAAGATCAACATCACGGATACCGATATCAGCTCGTACTACAACGCGCACAAAGCCGAGTTCAACCTGATCGAACCGATGTACCACCTGGCGCAGATCATGGTCACCGGCCAGCCGTTGCCTCCGCAGCAGCAGAACATCAACCTGCAGAACAGCAAAGCCACCAACGACGCCGAGGCAAAGAAGAAGATCGAGACCTTGCACAATCGCCTGGAAAGCGGCGAAGACTTTGGTCTGCTGGCGCAGAACTTCTCTGAGCGTCCGGATACTGCTTCAAATGGCGGGGATATGGGCTTCGTTTCCGAATCTCAGCTGCACGGCAGTCCTGACGTTTACGCTGCAATTGCGAAGATCAAACCGGGCCAGATCACGGACGTGCTGCCTGTCTACGATCAGCAGCATAAGCCCGTTGGCTACGCCATCTACAAGCTGCTGGACAAACAGGCCGCTGGACAGCGCGAGCTGAACGATCCTCGCGTGCAGCAAAGCATCCGCTCGCAGCTGCGCGATGCCCGTTCGCAGCTTCTTCGCAATGCATATCTCGAAATGCTGCGTGACGAAGCTCGCGTGGAAAATTTCTTCGCCGAAGATATTTTCAAGAACGGCGCTCAGTAAGAATCAAAAGAATATGAAAAACCCCATCCTTTGAACCGCGAGGGATGGGGTTCTTTGTTTTACTGGAAGAACGGAGAAGATCAATGACCCGTTATGGAATCCTCGGCTTCGGCCATCACGCTATCAAACGCATGCTCCCCGGCTTCGCCGGAGCGAAGGAGTCCCAATTGGTTGGCCTTTGGCGGCGCGACTCTGAGAAGGCTGCCGCTAACGGTCGCGATTACAAGATTCCGCACGTCTTCGATTCGGCTGAAGCGCTCTGTGCGTCGCCGGAAATCGATGCTGTCTTCATTGCTTCGCCAGACGCGCTGCATCTGCCGCATGTTTTGATTGCCGCGCAGCATGGCAAGCATGTTCTTTGCGAAAAGCCTCTGGCCATGAACGCAGCTGAAGTGGAAAAGATGCTTTTCGCCACGCGTGCAACGGGCGTAGTTTTTGGAGTGGCGCAGAATATGCGTTATAACGCCAGTATCCAGCTCATGCGCGAGTGGATCGAGGAGGGCCGCATCGGCCAGCCGCTGCTGGCTCATTCTCAGTTCTGCTACAACGCGGAAAAAAGCCCGCGCGCGTGGATATATGATCCCACCGTAGCGCTGGGAGGTCCGATCGGCGATGTAGCTATCCACTGTTTGGATGGACTGCGTTACGTTCTTGGAACGGATGTCATCGAGGTCAGCACGCTGGCTCATAAAGATGCGCAGTCGGGCGCGGTTGAATCGCATGCGGTGGTAAGCTTCGCATTCGGCAATGGAGCTACGGGAGCGGTCACCGTCACTACGCGCGGCTCGTATCGGTCGCTCATGGAAGTTACGGGCGAAACCGGCGTAATTCTCTGCGAAAACGGCCTTACGGTCGATCATCCGGTCGATGTCGTTCTGTATCGCCAGGACAAGATTGCTGCTCACCAGCGTGTCTCGAACGCCGATGCCTACAGTCGCATGCTCGACAGCTTTTCCGCTGCCGTCGAGGCTCGCGGTAAGTATCTTGCCACCGGCGAAGATGCTCTGCATAATCAGCGCGTTCTCGATGCTGCTTATAAAAGCTGGCACACTGGGCAAAAACAGGCGATTGCGTAACTGGCGTTACTTTGTCTTTTCTGGGCGCAGCGTAGGACCTGCTTTTTGCCTGCTGAAGCACCCTTCAAAATTCCATAACTTCCTGAGAGCAGGTCCTTCACTGCGCTTGGGATGCAGCACGTATGCAGCTCATAAATATTTTTCCTCCTCCGAAACGCCCGCTTCCTTTCCCTCACTACTGAGATGTACAGGCTCGATGTTGAAGGAAGCGGAGCATTCCCTCTCCTGATTGCGGCCCCCAAGAGCCATTGTTTTGCCGTGGAGGTTTGCATGTTTAGGGAGATGAAAACGGCAGGCGCTCTCCTGCTTGCCGGACTGCTGGCTGGTTGCTGTAACCCTGCAAATATTGGATCTGTTCCGGTTCCTCTGAATGGGCAGCAGACCAATATGTGGTGCTGGGCAGCAAGCGGGCAGATGACTATGAACTATCTGCATCCAGCCTCGAATGTGCAGCAATGCGATGAAGCCAACAAACGCTTCGGGTTGAGCAGCTGCTGCAACTCGCCTGTGCCGACAGCCTGCGTCAACGGCGGCTGGCCGGAATACGAAAAATACAACTTCAAGGCTGACACCACATCGGATGCTCCGCTTACCTGGGCGCAGATTCAAAGCCAGATTTATTGCGCCAAAAAGCCTTTTGCCTTTTCCTGGCACTGGAACAGCGGCGGCGGCCACATGATGGTGGCTACCGGATATGTAACTATTGACGGCACAAATTATGTGAGCGTCAACAACCCTTGGCCCCCCACCGGAGGCGTACAGGAAATCTATACCTATGACAAGTATGTGGGCGGAACGGGGTGGGACCATTCGCACTGGAACGACTATTACAACATCACATACACGGGAGGACAGTAGTATGCGAGCCTTTTTACTTACAGTCTGCGTCTTCCTGATTGTGGGATGTTCGCAGCACAAAGCCGAGCCGAAACCTCCGGCACAACAGCCGCAGGAAGCCGCCACCAATGCCATAGGCGTGCTGCAGAAGCTGGTTAACGAACAGAACTATAAAAGCCTAGGCTTTCAATCTCTGGATGAAGTGAAGCAGGCGCAGCTTGGGCAGCCCATGGAAGTTTTTAACATTGGGCTGGATAAGATCAAGAGCTACCAGGCAGGTGAAGACCCGAATCAACTTCTGACGGCGAGCGCCGAGACGATATATCCGGTCACGGTGAGTAACGCTGTTCGCACCGGCGTCACAATAGTGCATAAAGAGCGAGGCTACGAGCCTTCCAGCTTCGGAAACGCCGATATTGTCAAGCGCCTGTCCGCCTATCGGCAGACGACAGCCGATTTCGTCGCCCGCATCCCGGCATTCAATATGTACTTTATCGGGCGGCATGTGGATACCCGGGTTGTACTGGTGCCGATCGTCAGCGACCCGCGGCTCAAAGTGCAGGCAGGCGAAGCCACCCCGCTGGAAGTTGTCATCGATCAGTTGCGGCCTTACGTAAACGCTTATAACGGATTGCCGATGTAAACTTCGGCAACGGTTTCAGACACTCGGTTTCACTTGGGGGAGGGGAGCCGCGTTTCTGAAAAATGCAAGAGCCGGATGCCGACAGCGCAAGCCGTCCGAATCCGGCTCCTGCTGATTTTCACAGCGCTTTTTCTGCTTCCGGAGTATCCTGCCATCGAGGCAGGAGCCGCTCATGAAAAAGACGGTCAATTTTCTGGCATGGAGTATCGCGCTCACTCTCGTCTTCTATTTTCTGGCAGACCGCCTGTTGCCTCCGCCACCGCCTTCGACACAAATGATCCTGCTCTTTGCCGGGATCGCGGTCATTGTCGTCTGGATCGTGCAGTGTATTCTCAGCTTTCGGCATAAGAATAGCTTTTCTAAAAAAGGCTGATCGGATGCCATCTCAAATCAGCCTTTCCTATTGCTGCGCTCTCTTTTCGTTATTGCTGCGATCGTCATCGGGGAGCTGGTGATCGGGATCGACGACGACGGAGGCGATGGGAGATTTGCTCTCCGGGGTCCATGTATAGGTTCCCTTCGACATCCACGTTTCTACCGGCAGCTTGAGGCGCGTCTTTGTGCCGTCCTGGAAAACGGCTTCTACCGTGGTCGGCAGCACAAGCTGGCCGCGGTTGCTCAGTGTCACCGTCGAGCCATCGATCTTGTCCACGGCGACATCGTACTTCCAGTTATTCAGATACCATCCATTCCAGAACCAGCTCAGATCTTCGCCGCCTTCGCTTTGCATTTCGCGGAAGAAGTCCGAAGGTGAAGGGTGCTTGTAGGCCCAGTCGCGGATGTATTTGCGGAAGGCCCAGTCAAAGCGATCGGGACCCAGAATCTGCTCGCGCAGCAGAACCATGCCGTACGCGCCTTTGAAGTAGCTGATCGGATGCCCCAGCGCAAAGCCGTAGGAATCGGCCTGCATCATCAGTGTTCCAGCATCGGGATTATCGAGCACTTTCAAGATCATGTCCGGGGGTTCGCCGCCGGCTGAGTATTCCGAGTCGCGCTTCGGTCCATACTTGCCGTTGGCGTATGTGGCCGATTCATCGATGTCGATGAAGGTGTTGAAGCCCTCATCCATAAAGGCATGGCGACGCTCATTCGAGCCGACGATCATCGGGAACCAGTCATGGCCGATCTCATGGGCCGTGACCCAGAAAAGAAACGAGCCGTGATCGGGAATGCCGTCGAAGACGATGCCCGGATATTCCATGCCGGTCGAGAAGCCGGCCACGTTGATGGCAGCAGGCCAAGGGTACGGATACCACTGCTTCGAGAAATGCTCGACCGTATCCTTCACATATTCTGTCGATTTGTCCCACGCATCCGCGCCCACGCTCTCCGGCGGGTAGACGCTCATCGCCAGCGACTTTTTGCCATCGGGCAGGTTGATGCGCGCCGCATCCCACACAAACACCGGAGATGCGCTCCACGCTACATCGCGCGTATGCTCCATGTGGAAGTGCCATGTCAGCGTGCCGCTCTGTTTCGGACGGCTGGCCGCATCGGTCACCTCGCTGGGCTTGCGAATGTATACGGTGGCATCGCTGTTGCGTGCCTGTTCGAGCCGGTCCAGCTCTGTTTTCGTGAGTACATCTTTCGGATTGACCAGTTCGCCGGAACCGGCAACGATCATGTTTGCAGGCACGGTAACGAAGTAATCGAAGTTGCCATACTCCAGATAAAATTCGCTGCCCAGATAGGGCAGTGTATCCCAGCCGCGCAGGTCGTCGTACACGCACATGCGCGGATACCACTGCGCCATGTCGTAAATCTCGCCCTGCTTCGACATGCCCCATGACGTGCGACCGCCCCACTCGCCGGGAATCTGGTAGTGGTACTGGATGTGAATCTTCAGCCGCCCGCCATGCCCGGCTAAGGGCTGCGCCAGCCGAATCTGCATGCGCGTGTCGTTGATGATGTATTCAGCTTTGGTGGTCTGCTTACCGCTTTCAATTTCAACCGAATCGAAGATGTAGCCTTCAGATGAAGGACTTTCGCCTGTGGCCTGTGCCTTGCGACGCCGCATCATGCCGCCAAAGATCGCTTGCGCGCGCGAATCTTTGCGGTAGATATTTTGGTCCAACTGCACCCACAGGCTCGGCAGCATGTCCGGGCTGTTGTTGGTATAAGTGATTATCTCGTCGGTACGAAGCTGTTTCGCCGCCGTGTCGAGCGTTGCGTGCAATTCGTAGTCCGCTTCATTCTGCCAGTAGCCCGGCCCCGGCGCGCCGTTGCTCGAACGATACGCATTCACCGGATCAGGCAGCGATAGCGGCGCGAATGTCAGGCGTGGATCGTAGGTAGCAGTTGTCTGCGCGTGCGCTGCAAGCCAAATCATGCAAAAGCCCGAAACCATGCCAAACCGTCCACAAAAGCCAAACACAGAGCGACAAAAGGAAAGCACTAGGAACCTTCTCATTGAAGTTTGATACTTGGTGCTCACAGAGTACACGCCCACGGGGCAATTTCAGCAGACGTTTTTCCGCTATGACTCTTTGTTTTTCTGCATATAAGCAGGAGTCGGGGAGTATCAGCATGTGCCCCGACAGGCGAGTTCACGAAAAGGACGATTCTTGCAACGCGAGATAATAAAAGAACAGCTATCCTGTCACCGATGGCATTTCTGCGATCTGTCCGAAGGCTCTGGCGACGTCGGCGCTGGAGAAAGCGTTCCATTTTCGCTACGCAGGATGTAGGCTTGCGTGAGCGCACGCAGGCTTTCTGCGATGCGACCAGCGCGGGCATGCGCACACGCCGTATCGTCGCACTCTTCGCCTATATCTGGAATCGCCCTGCGGATCGCGCCTTCATCACGTCGCTGCTTCGCTGGATTCGTCTTCTTGAGCACGACAAGAAACTGCGTCACCATTTCGACACAGCATGGTGTGAGCTGCTGGCGGGCCTTGATTCGGTGCCGCTTTTTGCGGATGCAGGATTACCCGCCAGCCCAGCCTTGCTGCATGAAACCTTCCGCCGTCTCTTCCAGCGACTGTTGCCGACAGCGCGTGAGGAGTCGGATACGGCGCGGCTATTCACCGCTATTTTTTCTTCCGGAAGAACGGTGGAGCGTTTCGTACAGCTCAATGATGTCGTTTTTGCACGGCTCGTACGCATTCTCTGGCCACAGACCGGACTCGATGCCGTGCCTCATATGGGCGAGGATCTTCGCCAGTCTCTCAATCTGCTGGCCACGCGCGTTGCCGGGAGAGGCGTGACTGCCGCTGTTCGTCAGCGCGGGAGCACTCGCACAGTAGAAGAGTCACCGTTTTATCAGCTGATCTTCGCCACAGAAGAATTTCTAAACACATATGAAGACGATCCTCACGCGCTCGAAAACTGGCAGACCGCCGTATACGCCTGCCGCAATGAGCTGATCCAGGTGCAATTGCACATGGAAGACGCCGGCGTCAGCACGGCTCTTGTCTTCGATCTCACCAGTATGGACGCAGCTCTGGACCGCATGCAGCTTCTTGCTGCCACGCTTGCATCGAGTTCACACCGGATGGCGCGTCCTGCGCGTCAACTGCTCAACACACTTGTCGCCGGACGCCTGGAAGATACACAGCTCGGTCCGCTCATTCGTCAGAATTTGAATCTGCTTGCGCGCAAGACTGTTGAACGCACTGGCCACAGCGGTGAACATTACATTGCCAATAATCGCCGCGAGTATTGGCAGATGTGGCTGGCAGCACTGGGAGGCGGCCTGCTATGGCGTCAGCTCATTCGGACATCACTGGTTCTATTATGCCGTTGCTGGAATCGGAATGACCTTTGTGCTCAACCTGAGCGTAAGCTTTGCCATCGCATCGATCACTGCATTGCGCGCCTACAATGTTCGACACAGCGAGCGAGTCAAAATCCTGAAATATCTGCTGAAACAAATATGGCAGCATCCACTACGCTTCGTTTTGCCACTTGAGCGGCCCGTCAAAGTCAACGATGTTGCCGGTACAGCTTCCCCGTCCATCGTCGACTCAGAGAGCTAAAAGAAAGTCATGCTGTAGTCGTCAGAATGACGATTGAAGCAAATGTCGGGTGCCCCACATCTCGAAGAAATGTGGGATCGCATGCAACAGTGCAACAAAGAGAATCACCCGGAAACAGCCGCCCGCAAACTGAACCCGGCTAATCCCAAAGCAAAAATCAGGTTGAGAAGCGGTCGAAAATCCAGCATGTTTCCAATCAGCCGCCCAAAAGCTACGGCCACGACTGCCCAGGCTACGCATCCGAAGAAGCTCACCCACGCCAGCGTGGAGTCGCTCGATCGACCGACCCGCAGTAAGTTGATGGCCGCCAGTAGCAGCCCTGCCAGCGTTGCGCACTCAGACCAGAGCAACAGCTCCGGCTTGTTCTTATATACGAGCCAGCATCCCGTCGCATGCCCGAGTGTGCCAATTCCCAGCAGCCATCCAAATAGACGATCAACGGTGCTCATGCCGGTTCTCCCGCGTGCTCGGCAACATAATCGTGAAAACGTTCCACCACGGCCGGCCATCCGCCATTCACCTGATCGCGCATCTGTGCCGCCCCGGCGCCATGCCGCTCCAGGCAGCGATGCTCCAGCTCTACCCTCGTCGAGCTTTCCGACTCAGGTATAAACCGCACCTCTACTTCGCTCGCCCGCGCGGGATCAGGGTTTGATGTCCAATCCGGCTGAATATTCCACGACATCACCACTCGCGACGGCGGCTCCCACACCAGCACCTTGCCCCACTCGCATTCTGTGCCATCCGTGGCCCGCTCGTACCAGCGGCCTCCCAGCTTACATTCCAGAATCGCGGTCTCGAATGGCTGTTTGCCGATGTGGTGGGTAGACGGCCACCATCCGCCGAAAAACTCCGTGAATATCCTGAATGCTTTTGCCTGTGGGGCGCCTACGACTGTCGTTTTTACTACTGGAGCCAGAATCGTTTCAGATGACATGCGGTTCCTCCCATCGCTCCGCTGCTTCTTTGAAAGCAGCCAGAGCATCGGTCCATAAAAGATCAAGTTCCCGGCGCAGACGCGCTACGCCTTCCGGGTCTACGGCGTAAATTCGCCGTGTGCCTTCTCTTCTTTCCTGCACCAGGCCAGCCTGTTTCAAAATACGCAAATGCTGCGAAACCGCCGGACGGCTCACGGGAAAGTGCTGCGCCAACTCACCCACTGCTCGCGGTTTTTCCCGGAGCGCCTGGAAGATAGCGAAGCGCGTTCCCTCGCCGAGAGCAGCGCAACCGGACTGTAGAGCGGAGCCCATAGTCGGTAAGTTTTTACTTACGAAAGAAAATTGTCAATAGAAATTCGAGACGAAAAGATTTTTTTATCGATTTCATACAGAAAATCGTTAGCGCTGTATGCATCTTTTATTAAAATTCCTCAACGGCCATTCAGCCGAATCTTGAATTTGCACGATCACCGAGATCAGCAAAATTCACGCATGCGGTTCTTGCCGCATACAGTCGAGCTCTATCTGTTGTACTTATTGAAAACATAAATTCTTTTTTTAGAAAGCTTTGAGAATTGATATTTCACTCTCGCTACTGGATCATGGCTCTACTCTTGTTGTCTTTGGCAACTGCCGGCCGAGCGCAACAATCAGGCTCCATCGCTCCGGCTCCGCACGATTTTTATCCGGCCTTCGGTTTTTGTCCTTCAGCCACCAGCATTGCCGCCAGCCCAACCCGTCCGAACTTTGATCTTCCAGCTATGACCACACAGTGCGGCACCCTAGAAGCCGACTACGGATGGAGCGTTCTGCCTATGGGCGACGGCACAACGCAAAATCAACTCAACAGCGGCTTGCGTTATGGCCTCACACCACGCATCGATCTTCGCTGGGGCTCCGGGAATTTCATTCATCAGTCCGGCAATCCTTCTGTAAACGGAGTCGGCGATCAATGGTTCGGCGCGCGTTATCGCTTCCACGAGCAAACCCACGCGACCCCGGCCTTCGCTCTGATGTACAACATAAAGGCGCCTCTAGCCGACCCATCCAAAAAGCTTGGCTCCGGCTATATCGATCACACCTTTCTCTTCATCGCCAGCAAAGACCTGGGCAAGTATCATCTCGATTTCAATACTGTAGGCACGGTCGCCGGCAGCGCCAACGGAAATGATGGAGCCGTGCAGTTCGGTCTTGCGCTATGGCGTCCGGTGAACAGTAAGCTGGCCTTCGTCGTCGAAAGCTACGGCGGAACGCAGCCTGCCATCACCAGCCGCCTCGGAGCTTCCGTCGTTGGAGCTACCTACAACATCAGCTCCCGCCTCGTCTTTGACACCGCGTACTACAAGACCTGGACTGCGGGAGCTCCGCGCCAGCAGTTCACCATCGGAACTACCTATAATCTTGGTCCGCTCATGCGCCCCATCATGCGTACCTTTGCATGGTGAAATGAACATCAGCCAAAACGGCCACTTAGCGGCATGCCGTCAAAAAGCCAGACAAAACCATGCAGTATACGGATGAAACTCCTGCGTCCACAGCGCGTTCGCTTAAATCACGTCAGCTTTGATTCTTTGGATTGAGGCTGACGTCTCGGAAGCGTAGTCAGGTTTTCCGCCTGTCCGCCCATAGTCCAGCA
Source organism: Alloacidobacterium sp. (assembly GCA_035547425.1). Classification (GTDB taxonomy): domain Bacteria; phylum Acidobacteriota; class Terriglobia; order Terriglobales; family Acidobacteriaceae; genus Alloacidobacterium. The sequence goes on from DASZUU010000013.1 coordinate 110,987, forward strand.
GGGATAGGAACAGAGTGCCTAACCCATAAGCAGCGCTAATGGCCACAAGACCTGTGTCGTGCGCATGTAGCGCGCTTTTCATAAGCTCCACGACGCCATAAGAGCACAGCAGCGCCGAGAGCGCATAAGGATGCTGCAAGACCGCGCCCAAAAACCTTGCGACGCTGGAGCGGGATGCTGTGAGGCGCTGACCAAGCCGACGCAGTTCATTCTGGAATCCTATGACGGCTGCGGCAGGAATGTAGCCGAGCGGTGTCCTCACCCGGTTCCAGTCGATATATCCGGAATGAAAGCCGCTCGCTGAAAGCAGCAGGCTTCCAAGAATGACTCCCGCTGCGTTGATTCTGGGTGCGGCCACGGGATGGAGGTTCTTTTGCCGAAGCGCATAGTCTGAAGCGATCCACAGAAATCCCACCGCCGTTTCAAGGTTCGGGTGGAGACCGCGCTTCAGGAGCAGGCCGGTATTGCCGGCCATCAAGCTGATAGCTGTAACCGTAGGCGCGGCAGCAATAACACGATTTCGAATAGCGGCAAACAGGCAGTGAACCTCGATAAAGCGACTCATCTCATTGTAGGTGAGTGCGCCTTCTGAATAAATTCACGTTTGCGTATCCGAGCCGGTACGAAATCGCCAATCCACTCACCGGCCCGGGACTCGCTATGTCTGCAGCCTCAAAGCGAACGATCCTGCACTGCAGGTTTTGCGGCCAGAACGCTGTGAAAGCTCTTGTGATATTGCAGGAAGACCAGCACCCACAGCACACTCGCCACCAGCCCTGGAGCGATCGTAGTCGGTGACAGCGTGAAGTGGAAGGCAAGGATGTTGTATAGTTCCGCCGCAAGCAGTATGAGCGCGAGCGGCACAAAGTAGCCAGAGAGCAAAAGCAACCCGCCGATCAGCTGTACCGCGAAGAAGAAAGCCGCAAAATGCGAAGCGCTGATCGCCACAAAAAACTGTAACGCAAGCGGATTCGACGGCGGAGGCTGATGGATGAAATGAAGAAATCCATTCAGACCAAATACCGTGAACATCAGCCCTAACAGATAACGTGCAATCCCAGAAACGGTCTTCATCGTGTCGTCTCCCTTAGATTGCCTGCGCATGCCTGCGCACAGCTTCAAGATGAGGCGCAAGAAAGACGCTTCGGTCCTGTCCAAAATGAAGCGCCTTGGTTCCTCCAGCTGTGAGGAATGTCACATCTGTCACGCCGATAAAACCGAAAACCGAACGAAGATACGGCTCGACAAAATTAAACGAGGCCATCTGCGTTTGCGGATCGTAGCTGCCGCCGGTTGCTACCAGGAATGTAGCCTTTTTGCCCGTAATCAGACCCTTCGGTGTTCCCTCTGCATAAGAAAAGGTTTTGCCGGCGCGCACAATCTGGTCGATCCATAGCTTCAACACCGAGGGCACGCTGAAATTGTGCATGGGCACCCCGATCACGTATTCGTCGGCCTGCAGCAATTCTGCAATCAACATATCTGAAAGCGCCAAAAGCTCCTTCTGTTGTGAAGTGCGGGCATCTTCCGGCGTAAACATGGCACCCACCCATGCGGCATCAATGGGTGAAATTGAAATTGCATTCAGGTCACGGTCGATGACTGTTCCATTTGGATGTGAGGACTTCCACTGAGTTACAAAGGCATCGGTGAGCTGGCGCGAAACCGATTGACCATAGAGGGGGCTTGAATCGATATGTAGTAGCGTAGGCATGGTGAAAATCTCCTATGCGACAAATGATGTTTAAACAACAATCGTCGATTCAAAAAATCGACAGGTGTCGATTAAGCATCTATTGCTGTAGAAGGGATATGCTGAAAGGTGCAATGGCAGATGTAACCCAATCCTATACAGCGGAAAACATGGATCCGCGCATACTTCGCAGTCGCCAGATGTTAATGGAGGCTTTACTGAGGTTATTGAGTCGCAAGGAGTTCGACGACATTTCGATCCAGGAGATCGCGGACGAAGCCAATCTCAACCGCGCTACTTTTTATCTCCATTACCCGGATAAGAACGCTCTGCTGCAGGCCATGACTGCCGCCCGTTTTCGCGATCTGACCGCGCGGCGCGGCCTCTCTTTTACAAATTGCGATAGTGCTTTACGAGAGATTGCGCTCGGAGTCTGCGATTATCTTGCTGAAACTACAGGATGCCCCAGTCAATTGGCCAAGATGCCGCTTGAGGGGTCCATTATCCCTGTGATAGAGGACATATTTCGAGAAGGCGCCAGGCATCATGCCGCTAAGCCTGGAAGTGATACAAATCTACTGGCAACCACTGCTGCCTGGGCAATTTACGGAGCAGCGCGGCAGTGGTACGAAACCCCCAACCGCATTCCCGCCGAGGAAATGGCTGCCAAGATCGAGATGATTGTGAAACCGATCTTCCTCAGTGCTTCTGCGTAGACCTTGCCAAACCGGGTTCTCGACACATTGTCGCGGAATTTCAACCTCGTCGGAAATCTGTTGCAGCCGCTCTTCTGTCATGATTCATTCCCCTTCCGCTTCGACACAAACAGTAGAGGGTCATGCTGTAGAAGCATAAGGAAAGCATGCAACGGCCACGGCTTATCTTCAATTTCAAAGAAATCTACTTTTGCCTATGTGCTTGGAGCAAAAGGCTGAATCATGTCCGGAATCGGTGGGCAACGGCTGATGAAAGAGCTGAATCATATCTTGGCAGTCCATCACCCCGGATTTTTATCCGAGATGGCGCAGATATTTCTATACGAATGAAACTCACATTGGACGCATAAAGAGATGGGTGGAAAGAATTCGTCTAAATTTTCAACAAAGCGGGACTCTTTCCGAGCTCCGTTTCAGCCACGCAAAGATATCGAAATGACAGATGGTCGTATACGAACCGGCGTCAGAGGTCTGGACGATGTTCTGGGGGGTGGCTTACCAAAGGGCCATCTTTACCTGATCGAAGGAGATCCAGGAACCGGAAAAACAACGCTGGCCCTGCAATTTCTCCTTGAGGGAGCAGCAAATGGGGAGCGTGGAATATACGTAACGCTCTCCGAATCAAAACGAGAGCTGGAGCAGGTCGCGGCTTCCCATGGCTGGTCTACGGACTCATTAGTTATTTATGAGATGGTCTCACCGGAGGAAGATTTAGGTCCGGAGGCTCAGTACACGGTATTTCATCCGTCAGATGTTGAGCTGGCCGATACGATTACAGCCATCGTCAAAGAGGTAGAAACAATAGATCCGCAGCGGGTCGTCTTCGATTCGCTTTCCGAGCTTCGCATGCTCGCCCGGGATCCTTTGCGCTACCGGCGGCAGATTCTGGCGCTGAAACGTCATTTTGCAGGGCTGAACTGCACCGTCCTTTTGCTCGATGATCGCACCGCTGAAGGCGGCACCAATGACCTCCAGCTTCAGAGCATCGCTCATGGAGTTATCAAACTCCAGAGCCTTGAGCGGGATTTTGGGGTCAAACGACGGCGTATGGAAGTTCACAAGCTGCGCGGTTCGCGCTTTCGCGAAGGATTCCATGATTACTCCATCGAAACCGGCGGCGTGGCGATTTACCCTCGCCTCATTGCTTCGGAGCATATGCCCGGCTTTCACAAAGAATCCGTAAGGAGCGGTATAGAGGAGCTCGATGCGCTTTTTTGTGGCGGCGTCGATACAGGCACGAGCACCCTGTTAATGGGACCGGCGGGATGCGGAAAGTCCACCATCGCACTGCGTTATGCATACAGTGCGGCAGAGCGCGGAGAAAAGGCGATCATTTTTACCTTTGACGAGGCATTTGACACGCTGAGTGAACGAGCCAAGGGCCTGGGAATGGATGTCAGCCAACACATAGCCAGTGGTATGCTGGAGATTCAGCAGATTGATCCCGCAGAATTGTCCCCAGGCGAATTTGTCTCGCGCATTTCACGTCTCGTCGATGAGGAAAATCTCAAATTGCTCATCATCGATAGTCTGAATGGGTTCCTCCACGCAATGCCTCACGAGCAATTTCTTTCCATGCAACTTCATGAGCTGCTGTCATATCTGGGGCAGCAAGGTATCGCCACCTTTCTTACGCTGGCGCAGCATGGCTTTTTTGGCGTGACGGAATCGCCTGTTGACGTAAGCTACCTGGCGGATACCATCCTGCTTTTCCGTTATTTCGAGCACGCCGGCGAAGTGCGGCAGGCTCTTTCGGTCGTTAAGAAGCGTACAGGACCTCACGAACGGACAATCCGCGAGCTTATTATCCGAGAAGGCGAAGTTCGAGTAGGGCCGACATTGAGGGAGTTCGATGGTGTTCTTACCGGCAATCCAAATTACACCGGATGACCATCAAGGAAAATGAGATGGGTTCGGTATCGAAAAAGACCCCCGAGATGCGGACGATCGTCTTTGCGCCCACCGGAAGAGATGCCGAGCTTCTATCGGGCTTTATCACGCGATTGGGGAACGTACCGTACATTGTGAGTTCGGTTTCAGAGCTGTGCTCTGCTATCACCGCCGGCGCGGGTGCAGCAATAGTAGCCGAAGAGGTGCTGCAGAACGGCGCCATTCCACAGCTTGAACATGTCCTGGCAAATCAGCCTTCCTGGTCCGATTTCCCTTTTATTTTGCTGATCGCCGGTGGGCGCGTAACCGTAGAGAGCGAGCGTCTGCGAGCATTGCGGCTGCCGCTGGGCAACATATTACGGGTAGAGAGACCCGCCAGGCCGGAAACGCTATCCAGCGCTCTTGAAACAGCGCTGCGGAGCCGGTCGCGTCAGTATCAAATTCGAGACCAGATATATCAGGCTGCGCGCGCGCATGAAGCCTTGTTAAAGTCCGAAAAACTCGCCGTTACCGGCAGGCTCGCCGCCAGCATCGCACACGAGATAAATAATCCTCTAGAGGGCGTAGTCAATCTCCTCTATCTCATGCAGACCGAGAATTCGATGGAAAAGCTGAGGCTTTATGTCTCTCAGGCTCAGGGTGAAATTGCCCGGGTTTCTGAAATAGCAAAGCATACCCTCAGGTTTTATAAAGAGCCAACCAGTCCCATCAGTTTTGAAGTTTTGGCCGTAGTGGATTCTGTTCTTAACCTGTATCAGTCGCGGCTTGTGTCCGCAGGCATCGAAGTTGAGGTCAAGGGAGCAAAGGCCATTATCCAGGGAAATCCGGGAGAGTTGCGGCAGGTATTGGCGAACCTGGTAGGAAACTCTCTGGATGCCATGCGTTTTGGCGGTAAGCTTTGCGTACGGGTATCGGTGGATAATGCCGGCCCAACCCACACTAAACGCGTGCGCCTGACAGTAGCAGATACCGGTCCGGGAATTCCATCCACCCTTCTCTCTAAAATATTCGAGCCGTTTGTAACTTCCAAAGGCGAAACCGGCACCGGGCTCGGTCTGTGGGTAACCGGCGAGCTGGCAAAGAAAAATGGATGGACAATCCGAGTGCGTACTCGATCGGAACTACCTCGCCGTGGAACTACCTTTTCCATCGTGATAGCAGCTGCATAACTTCCTGTACCCCGCGGGCCATTGACATCACTCCAGAGAAGAGGAAGACGCGGCGTCCAAGCGATCCCGAAGCTTCTGCATAGTACCCAGATAAAAGGCTAAATTATGCAGAGTATTCAGCACGGCTGCCAGCGGTTCCTGCGAAACCATCAGGTGCCGCAGATAAGCGCGGCTGTAGCGCCGGCAGACCATGCAATCGCACTCCGGATCGAGCGGCCCCTGGTCCTCGGCAAAGCGTCGATTTTTAATGTTCAACCGGCCCTCGGAGGTAAAGATCAATCCGTGCCGGGCGGCCCGCGTCGGCAGTACGCAGTCCATCATGTCCACACCCATTTCGGCGTATTCCACAATTTCATCCGGGTAGCCGACGCCCATGACATAGCGCGGCTTATCCTTCGGCAGATACGGCAGCGTCGAGGCAATGACCTCGCGGGTCAGCTCACGCGGCTCGCCAACGCTGAGGCCGCCGATGGCGTAACCGGGAAAATCCATCTCCACCAGCCGCTCGGCTGACTCGCGGCGCAAATCCTTATACATGCCGCCCTGCACAATGCCGAAGAGATTCGGCGTCGCATCCGGCGCAATAGGCAAAGGCGAAGGATGGAAAGAAGCGTCCGTGATCCCTGATCCCCGTGCCCTGAGCTCTGTGCCCTGATCCCACGGGCGCTCATGTTTATGCGCATCGAAATGTTTTTTCGAGCGCTCCGCCCAGCGCAGTGTCAGGTCGAGCGATTTGCGCGCACGCGCGTAGTCTGCCGGATACTCGGTGCATTCGTCGAAGGCCATGGCAATATCCGAGCCGAGCGCGATCTGCACATCCATCGAGTGCTCCGGCGAGAAGAAGTGCTTGCCGCCATCGAGATGCGAGCGGAACTCGACACCGTCTTCGGTGACCTTGCGCAACTCGTTCAGACTGAAAACCTGGAAGCCGCCGGAATCGGTGAGGATGGCGCGATGCCAGCTCATGAAGCGGTGCAGGCCGCCCATGCGGCGGATCAGCTCATGCCCGGGCCGCAAGTAGAGGTGATATGTGTTGCCAAGAATGATCCGGGCACCCAACTCCTCCAGCAGGTGCTGCGGGACCGCCTTCACAGAGGCGACCGTCCCGACCGGCATAAACACCGGGGTTTCGACCGCAGCATGCGGCAGCGTCATGGTGGCCCGGCGGGCATTGCCGCTGGTTGTGTGCAATTGAAAATCTAAGGACACTGAATTACTTTCTCAAATCTATGGAAGCTTGGCATCAATCCCAAGCTCTTCTGTTGCCGTTCGCAAACGCTTGTCTCGCGTCCAAAGCTTTGCAGGCGGATGAATCAATATGGAAGCAATCAGGTGCGCGTCAATAAAGCCAATACCTCTGCGATATAAGGCGCGCCTCTCTATCATCTGCATGACCTCCGCAAACTGGGCCACTTTCAAGCAGGGTAGTCTCTGCAGGTGTTGGAGCGTCTGGGCACGGTCCGGCAGCGAGCCAAGCGCCAGTTCTCCGACCACGAAAGGATGGATCACGATGGCATTCTGCAGCAGTTGTCTACGCAATTCCTCATCGCCTGAGCGGAAATGATCTACCCAGATCGACGTATCGGCGAGAATCATTGCTGAGCAGTTCTCCGCCGCGGAATCGCCTTCATCGTCGGCGCCTTGCCGCCTAATGCTGCCAGCCTGCGTGCGCTCTCGCGCTCAATAAGCGCCTTCAGAGCCTCGCGAACCAGCGCTGTCTTTTCCGCTACCCCGGTATATTCCTGGGCAAGGTGCACCAACTCGTCATCCAATGCAAGCGTGGTTCTCACAGTAGCCTCCTGCACCGATTTTATCATCATATGATGCCTGAAATAGATGCGGGAGTCCTTCGGATTGAATTGACCTCGCGTGAGGAACAGGCTACGCTACATGAAAAGTGATCGCATCCTTTCCATCCTTCGGCTCACTCTGTCTCTGTTGTCGTTAATTCTGCGCTCTTTTCTTTCTATCCAGCTTCATACCTTCTGAGGATTCAGAGATGAAAGTTCATCGCTCTATCGTCTATTCCGCCATTCTCTTTCGCAACCCTGTTGGCTGCAGCCGCGACTGTTGATTCGCACTGGAAGGACAGCCTGCTGCAATGGCGCGAGCAGCGCGCGCAACACCTGTCGGCTCCCGATGGCTGGCTCACGCTCGTTGGCCTCGAGTGGCTGCAGCCCGGAGCCAACACCTTCGGCGCCGCTGCAGACAATCGCATCCACCTGCATGCGGCAGTAGCCGATCATCTTGGAGTTCTGGAGCTGAAAGGCAATGATGTTTATCTGTCATCGCCCGGCTCAGGTCTACAGGTAAACGGAGCATCCGCGCATGCGCAGAAGATCGATACCGATGGTGAAAAGCCAACCGTGCTCCAAGCCGGAACTCTGACCATGCTCGTCATTCATCGCGGCGACCGGTATGCCCTGCGCATCAAGGATTCGCAGGCGTCAACGCGCGTCCAGTTTCGCGGATTACACTGGTATGCGCCCGATCCTCGTTACCGTATCGATGCCAAGTGGATTCCCTTTACACCGCAGCGCGAAGAGTCGATTCCCACGATCATCGGCACAACGCTGAAGCTGCCGGTTCCCGGACTCGCCGAATTTACCCTCGACGGCAAAACCATCCAGTTAGAGCCGGTCATTGAGGAGCCGGGAGACAAGCAGCTCTTCTTTATCCTGCGTGATACCACCAGCAGAACGACAACCTCCGGCGCAGCGCGCTTCCTCTATGCGGACTTCCCTGACCATGGACTCGACAAACGGGGCCACATTACTCTCGATTTCAACCGCCTGCAAAACCCACCCTGCGCTTATACCCCGTACGCCACCTGCCCGCTACCGCCGCAGCAGAACAAGCTCACCATTGCCCTGCCTGTAGGCGAGCAGCGGTATTCGCACTGACTTAAACGCAATGAGGGCGAGGGCATCGCCCTCGCCCTTCATATATGTAATGGGCTTAAACCTTCATGAAGTCGAGAGCGCGGATCAGATAATCCTTCATCTCCTTGCGGTTGACCACTGCATCCAGAAAGCCATGCTCCAGCAGAAACTCCGACCGCTGGAATCCTTCCGGCAATTTCTGGCGGATGGTCTGTTCAATCACGCGCGGTCCGGCAAAACCGATCAGCGCTTTCGGCTCGGCAATATTCAAGTCTCCAAGCATGGCAAAGCTGGCTGTAACGCCACCTGTCGTCGGATCGGTCATGATCGAAATGTAGGGAATCTTCTCATTATCCAGCCGGCCCAGAGCGGCTGAGATTTTCGCCAGCTGCATCAGGCTCACGATGCCTTCCATCATGCGCGCTCCACCCGAGGCTGCGACGATGATGAGCGGCTTGCGCGTCTCATAGGCGCGGTCGACGGCGCGGGCAATCGTCTCGCCCACCACCGCGCCCATGCTGCCGCCGATAAAGGCGTATTCCATCACCGATAGGACGACTTCATGCGGGCCCAGCTTGCCGAGCGCGTTTACAATAGCATCGTTCAGTCCGGTATCCTTTTGAGCTTTTTTCAGGCGCGACTTGTAGGATTTAAGGTCGCTAAAATGGAGCGGATCAGTCGATTTCAGTTCCGTATCGACCAGTTCGTACCCGGGCTCCAGCAGCAGATCGATGCGGGTGCGCGCGCCGATGCGGAAGTGGTGGCCGCACTTAGGGCAGACATGGAGATTCGCTTCGAGATCGGCCTTCCAGATCACCTGGTCGCAACTTTCGCACTTGATCCAAAGGCCTTCCGTGCGTACCGTTTTCTCTCCGGCGCTCTCGATTCTGTTTTCCTGCCGCTTAAACCAGGACATGCCTATCCTTTCTCTTCCTAATACTCTATCCCGCGTTGCGCCAGAATCCCCTTCTGGTAAGCGTGCTTTACTTCGCGCATCTCGGTGACCGTATCGGCAATCTCCACCAGTGATGGATGCGCATTGCGCCCGGTAAGGATAATGTGAACCATCTCCGGCCGCTGCTGGAGCGTCTCGACCACTTTAGCCGGGTCGAGCATGCCATAGCCGATGGCGTAGTTGATCTCATCCAGTACTACCATGTCCCACTCGCCGGAAAGGATCGCCTGCCGTGCCTCTTCCCACGCCGCTTCCACCATGCGGATGTCTTCCGGATCAGTTTCCGCGCCTCCGACTTTCACGAAGCCTTTGCCCATCTGCTTCATGACGAAGTTGCCGTTGAAAGCTTCCACCGCATCCAGCTCGCCGTAATGCCACGAGCCCTTCAGGAACTGCAGCATCAGCACTTTCATCCCATTGCCGACCGCGCGTAACGCCGTTCCCATGGCAGCGGTCGTCTTACCCTTGCCCGGACCGGTATGGATGAGGATCAATCCTCTGCGCGATTCCGCCATAAACCTCAGTGGCCCGTGTGATACGGGTGCCCAGATAGGATTGTAAATGCCCGGTATATCTGTTCGCTGAGCACCACGCGCGCCAACTCATGCGGCAGCGTCATTGGCCCAAGCGAAAGCAGCAGGTTCGCCCGCTTCCGCGCCTCTTCTGACCAGCCATCCGCGGGCCCGATGGCGAAAACGATGCTCTGCTGTCCCTGATCGCGCTGCCGGCCTAGCCATTGCGCAAACTGCTCAGAGGTGAATTGCTTTCCCCGGCTATCCAGCATAGCCAGAAAAGGCTGCGTCCTCCCTCGTGCTCGGTCAATCGCCTCAAAAAGCAGTGGCTCTGACCGAAACACCTTATTCTGGACTGCCGCATAGTTAGCAAGACGGTCCAGATAGAGCAACAAGGATTCGTCATGGCGCTCACTCCGGGATCGAGGGGCAATGGAAAAGAGGGCAATATCCATAAGTTAATTGCCGACTTGAATATTGAAATTCAAAGCGCGCATATGGTTTTCAGTATAAACGTCCGAATATAGGCGTCTCAGCAGACGCCGTATAAATCTCTTTCGGGAAAATCTTCACGATTAGGCGCTGAATTTATTCTGTTTACCACTTATTTATCGCTTCTGGATAATTTATTACCACTTGGTTAGTAAATTGCCTGTATGTTGCCATGAAAGCTTTTTTGAATACCAGACAGCTTTTCGCTTTCCTGTTTGTGTTCAGTGTTTTGGTTTTCTCGAGGAGCGCATTTGCTCAAACAGGCTCAATCATTGGGACTGTAGCAGACCCCAGCGGAGCTATCGTATCCAAGGCCAGCGTTACAGCGACTTCGAACGCCACAGGAATATCGCAGACCACCGAGACAACATCGGCAGGCATTTTTAACTTTGCCGCATTGTCTCCCGCTCACTACACAGTCGTGGTGACCGCCTCAGGTTTTCAACAGACAACGCTCAACGATGTAGTTGTTACTGTAGCGCAAACTGTGCCCCTGCATATAAGTCTTGCTGTCGGCGCGGCCAGCACTACCGTCAATGTAGGGGCCGAAAGCACGACGCCGGTCGAAACGGACAGCTTTCAGCTTTCGACGATTATCGACTCAAAGAAAATTAACGATCTGCCATTGATTCTTCGCGATCCCTACCAGCTTGTGCTGTTGTCTCCGGGCGCAGTGACCGCCTCCAATAATATGGGCGGATTTTCGGTGAACGGCCAGCGCGACCGCAACAACAACTTCATGCTGGATGGCGCAGATAACAATGACACCTCCGTTCCGGGCGGACAGGGCGGCGTTTCATCCGCCAATCCGGATTCAGCACAGGAATTCCGTGTCATAAGCAACAATTTCGATGCAGAATTCGGTCGCAACACCGGCGCAATTATCGATGTGGTGACACGTGGCGGCAGCAACAGCTTCCATGGCGATGCCTATGAGTTTGGCCGCTACAATGCGCTCGGCGCGCGCGACTTCTTCAATAAAAAGGAAAATAGTCCGCAGGATCCTTATGTGCGCAATGATTTTGGCGCGTCAGTTGGCGGGCCTATCTGGAAGGATCACACCTTCTTTTTCCTCAATGGAGAAGCACAACGCTTCCGCACTACTCGAACCGAATACCAGATAGTGCCGACGGCTGCTTACAAGTCGGGCGTATTTACTTACATCGACCCCAATGACGGCAGCCAGACTCCGGTAAACATCACCAGCGGCGCTGCAAATCCTGACAATTATTCCGGACTTAATCAGGATCCAGTCGTTACGCGGGTTCTGAATGTTATTCCGTTAGGGCAGTCTGACAACGGAGACGGCATCAGTTCGACCTATTTCTTCCCATCTCCCGATAATTTGAATGCCTACACGTTCACTGGCCGTTTTGATCACGCGCTTACCAGCCGTCATCAGCTTACTGTCCGTTATCAGTATGGACACTCGAATGAATCCGATCCGTTCCATGATGAAGTGATCCCGGGCTATGGCTCGACTGCTGTTATCGGAACTTCACATAATGGGGTGATCTCACTCGCATCGACGCTCTCCCCAAACAGCACAAACCTGTTCAAGGCGGGCTATAACCAGAACCAGGCTGGTTTCTTCTGCTCGCACGACTCGATTGATGCCGTTACCGGAACAGATGCTTTCGGCAATGGTCGCGATATCTCGCTTCCGTACTTCTTTACATTTGGCTGCGTTGATCTGGGTGAAAGCAACGGGCAAGCCCGCCTAAGCTCTACGCTGATGTTTGCTGATACTTATTCGGTCATAAAAGGCTCCCACACCATGAAGTTTGGTGGCGAATACCGCAGTGTCAAAGACTCCAATTACGACAACTTCTATTCCCGTGATCTGCTCAGCCTGAATGTTTTCAGCACTTATGATGCTCCTGCTTATGCGTGGAACGGCAGTCCGGACTCAGCCAGCCTGAACGGCTTTGAAGACGCAGTATGGGGCGCTCAAGGCGCGATCGCAAACGAGTCTGAATATCAATTTTTCACGGCAGAAGGCGTTCGTCGTGGAAATGATCTTACTCGCTTCCGCCAGCATGAATGGGCGGTTTTCGGGCAAGATACCTGGAAAATATCTCCCAATTTCACCGCTATTCTCGGATTGCGTTACGAGTTCAATGGTGTCCCTTATGAAAACGATGGCAATTTCTCGAATTTTTATGGAGACGCCTCTGCGCCTCTGCCGTCTGTTGGATATTTCACCTTCACAACCGTAGGCCCAGGCACGCATCGCCAGTTATACGCAGATAATTGGGGCTTGATTGAGCCGCGTCTGGGCTTTGCCTATGATCCGGTCGGCAACGGTAAAACAGTCATTCGCGGCGGTTACGGCATTTTCCATGACCGTGTCTTTGACAATCTCTTTGGAAATGCAAAATCCAATCCGCCGTTCCAGGCTTCGTTGAATAGCTATCCATATTCATCCACGGATACTCCGGTTGTAGCGAGCCAGCCTTTCCCCGGCACCCTGACGCCATCGGCCAACATTACAAATGGTGACTACAATGAGCCTGTCGTCATTGATCCTCATCTGAAAATGCCGGGCAACCAGGCGTGGAATATAGGCGTGCAACATCAGTTCGGTAACGCCTTAGGCCTGGAAGTAAACTACGTTGGCAGCCACAGTACACACGTGCTACGTGAAATTGATGGTGCGCCACCGCAGCCGGCTCTGGTAGCAAGCGTGATTTCCGCTTGCGAGGGGAATGGCCACAGTGTAAACACCTGCGAGTCTGCGGCACAGCGAGATTCTCTTTACACTGGAAATGACTTTATCGATCCCGCGGTTAACAACACAGCGTTCTATCACGAGTTATTTCAGACCGCGATCTCCAGCGCAAACTACAATGCTCTTCAATCGAAAGTGACATACCAAAAGGGCGGCCTGTCACTTTTAGGCAGCTACACCTATGCTCATTCGCTGGATAACGGCAGCGATGCGCTGGCGCCTGGTGCGGGAAACAGCGGATTGCCGCGCGATTCCTTTAACCTGCTGCCTGAATATGGCAGCTCGGACTTCGATGTGCGCCATCGCGGCACTGCAGCCGTAACCTATGCGTTGCCAATTGGGCGTGGCGCTCATTATCTTTCACACGGTATTCTGGGCGGCATTTTTGAAGGGATCCAGTTATCTGGAATTCAGCAAGTGCAGTCAGGCTTGCCCTTCGATCTGCGCGGCACAGTCGATAACCTCCATACCAGCGTCAACAATCGCCCTGAGTTGATCGGCAGCCCATATCCGTCTCAAAGGGGAACGATCACGTCCAACGGCAAAATCACCGGCCCCTCGATGTCCGCATTTGCAAATGCTCCGTTCAACGAAAATGTTTCCATTCACCGGAACAAGTTCTATGGGCCCAGCTTTGTAAATACGGATGTGGTTTTCCAGAAGACCCAAACTCTCTATGAGCAGGTGAAGCTGGTATTCCGCGCGGAAAGCTATAACGTGCTCAATCACCCTAACTTAGCTTCCCCAAGCGCGTCCTCGTTGACACTCGGTTCACCAACTTTTGGCGTTTCACAAAGCCAGATTGGACAGAATGATGCCACGACGGGTGCACGCCAGATTCAAGGCGCATTGAAGCTGGTCTTCTAAGGGAATACTGGAAAATAAGAGAGGCGCCCCAGGGCGCCTCTTTTATTTTGTTCTAGGGAATCACGATGACTTTTTACGAGCTGTGCTCTTTTTTGTCCCCGTTTTGCTGGTGGTCTTCCCGGCTGTCTTCTTAGCTGCAGCTTTTTTGGCGGGAGCAGCTTTTACGGCCTTTTTCGTCATTGTTTTCTTTGCGGCGCTTTTTTTAGTGGATTCCTTCTTTCTCATTGCGGTCACTTTCTCTGCTAATGCCGCCTTCAGCTCCGCCATATCCACCGTGCGAGCCGACTTCCATAGACGCTCAAGATCGTAAAAAGCGCGTTTTTCTCCGACAAAAATATGGACAACAAAATCTACATAATCGATGAGTATCCATTCGCCCTGCTTGCGGCCTTCGACCGAATTCGGATACGCGCCGAACTCCCGTTTTAGGCGCAGCTCGATCTCGTCGCCAATGGCGACAGCCTGGCGATCATTCGCAGCGCTGGTAATGAGGAAGAAGTCGGTAAAGCCCGAATCGGCAGGGTCCAGTTCCAGGACGCGCGTGTCTTCGCCTTTTTTATCTTCGCAGGCCGCGGCTGCAGCCAACACCATTTTGCGGGTTTCTGTGGAGGCCATTCTTTTCTAGGATGCTCTCTTTCTATGTAACGCTTCATCGTAGCTTGGACTGCGCCGTAAATGCCAGCCGTCAACGATAAAGATGATGCCGGCGAATATATTCCGCTACCGGCATCGGCAGGGCTTCATAATTTGGCGCCGGCCCGGCCAGAGCTGCGCGCACGGCGGTGGCGGAGATATCTTCATGCAGGTCGGGCAGGAGATATAGTGTCGTGTTTTGTCCCGCATGGTTGCGCAGATATATAGAATCCACGCCTGCCCGTCGTGCAGGTTCTGCGAAAGCGCATGCCAGGGGCGACAGGATGTACTCCGCCTGTTCCAGGCTGAATCCCGGCCTTCCAGCGACGATAAAATCGCAGGCAAACAGAAGCTCTGCGGCCCGATACCAATGCGGCAGGCTCTGGAAAGAATCGGCGCCCACGAGACAAAAGAGATGATCCTGCGCCCCTAGTTCGCTCTTTAATTGCGAAATAGTGTCGACTGTGTAATTCGCTTTGCCGTCTGCACGAGGCGCATCGATTTCTGAGAACGCAAAACGCGCATCTTCCCTAATAGCCAGCTTCACCATCGCCACGCGATCAGCAAAGCTTGCTGTGGACGCATCCTGCTTCAATGGTTGGCTGCCTACAGGTGCGAACAAAACGCGGTCGAGAGAAAGGCGGTCCGCAGCCGCGCGTCCAATGGCAAGGTGTCCGAGATGCGGCGGATCAAAGGTTCCGCCAAAGAAGGCAATACGCATACGAGAAAAGCTCTTCGATGATCGTAAACTGTTTTGAGCGCAGGCTTCATGATGACATCGGCAGACGCATACACGGCCTATATTGGCTTAGGCTCAAATCTTCGCTCATCTGCCGGGTCGCCTGCGGAAACGATAGAAGCTGCTCTGCACAGGCTCAGCAAAGTGGGAGAAGTTACAGCTCGTTCTTCGTTCTATGAAACTGCGCCGGTGGGTTTTGCCGATCAGCCTTCGTTCGTGAATGCAGTAGCAGTGGTGCGAAGTACTTTAGAGCCGGAACTGCTGTTGCGACAGCTGCTTGAAATCGAGCGCGAATTTGGACGCGACCGGCAACGCAGCACGCCGAAAGGACCGCGCACGCTCGATCTCGATCTGCTATTGGCGGATGGGCTGATCGTGAATACATCCGACCTCACTCTTCCGCACCCGGCACTTGCGGAGCGGCGGTTTGTACTGGCTCCTCTGGCAGAGATAGCGCCCGATCTTCTACATCCGATTTTGCAATGCCCCATGAGGCAGCTGTTGGCGGATTTGCCGGACAACGGCGCAAACAGCTCGGCTGCTGTCCGTAAAATAGAAGGCAGATGAAGAAGCTTGCAGCCTATTTCGTTTTGCTGATGTTTGCCGCATTTGTTCTTTTACCTTCTTGCCTTGCGCAGCAGCTTTCACACTTTTCCGGCAGTGTAGTCGACGAGAGTGGAAGGCCGGTTGCCCACGCAGAGGTCACTGGACCAGGCGGTTCGGTGCTGGGCAGCACCACCGCGAACGGCGATTTCGATTTCAGCTCTTCATCGAGCGCAATCATCACAGCGCATGTCAATGCTCCGGGATATGGCACTGTATCCGTTACAATTTCGCCGAATGTTGCGGCTCGCATTACTCTGCGTCGGCAGCATGAAGAAGTTGTAGTAACCGCATATCGCTCGCCGTTGGACACATTGAATAGCCCGGTGAGTACGCGTGTTGTCAACGCGCAGCAATTGCAGGAGGCGGCTATTCCGACGCTCGACGGCCGCTTGCGACAGGTTACCGGCGTCGAATTATTTCGTAGATCGAGTTCATTGGTGGCAAACCCAACGTCCCAAGGCATTTCGCTTCGTGGGCTAGGCTCAACGGCTGCCAGCCGCACTTTGGTTGTTTCCGATGACGTTCCACTCAACGATCCATATGGCGGCTGGATTCACTGGGAGGAACTCCCGGCGCTTGCCGTACGGTCGGTCGAGGTTGTGCGCGGCGGCGCTTCCGATTTGTACGGATCGAGCGCTATTGGCGGTGTTATCAATGTGCTTCCGGTGAAGCCGGAGCGCAATCTTTTTGCTCTTACCACTGGGTATGGGGGTGAAAGTACGACGGAAAACGGCGTGCTCGCTTCACTGAAGCGGGGGCCGTGGGGAGGGCTGTTCGCAGGCGGTATTGTCGGCACAAGCGGATACATTCTCACAGCTCCCGACCTGCGCGGGCCCATCGATCAGCCGAACAATGTTCATTCGCAAAACGGCCTGATCGATCTGGAGCGCGCAATCGGCAACAGCAACCGAATCTTTTTGCGCGGCAGCGGATTCAATGAAGCACGCAACAACGGCACTCCGGTGCAGAAGAACGGCACGCGGTTATGGAGATTTTCGGCGGGCACCGACTGGTCGCAGCTTACGCTGCGTTTTTACGGCAGCACGGAGCATTACCGGCAGACCTTCTCTTCGGTCAATGCTCCGCGCACGTCGGAGACCCTGACGCGCTATGCGGAAGATCCCGCCGATGAGCTGGGTGCAGCGGCGCACTGGCGGCAGCCGCTTGGAGCAAGAACGATTGTGCTTGTCGGCGCGGATACTCATGATGTGCGCGCTTCGGATAATGAAATTCTCTATACCGGCGCAGGCGGTTTTCAGAATACGGCAGGGAGGCAGCGGCAAACCGGCGTCTATGGCGAAGCTCTGTCAACACCGGGCCGGTGGACGTTGAGCGCATCCGGGCGCGTCGATCATTTTTCCAACTTCGACGGGGGCCAGTGGGCCTCTGCTGGAAATAAAACTTACCCGGCCTTCAGCGAAACCGTCTTCAATCCGCGGCTGGGGGTTTCACGCCGCATCACCACCAACGTGGCGCTGCATGCCTCCGGTTTCCGCGCCTATCGGGCGCCTACCGAGAATGAGCTATACCGCACCGGGCAAGTAGGCCAACAGACTACACTGCCGAATCCTGACCTACGCTCTGAGCGCGCGACCGGATGGGAGACCGGATTCCAGGCGAACCTTCCGCGCTGGCAATCGATGCTGCGCGCCAGCTATTTCTGGACGCGCGTGAATCGCCCGATTACTGCGCTTACGTTGAGTAGCACGTCGACATCGACTTTGCTGATGCGCGAAAATCTCGGCCAGATCGAGAGCCGAGGTGTTTCCATCGACTATGAAGCGCACCCCCTTCGCTGGGCATCGCTTACAGGCGGCTACCAGTTTGCGGATGCCACGGTGACCAGCTATATGCAGCAGCCGCAGCTCGTGGGCAATTGGATTCCGCAGGTAGCGCGGAACATGGCAACCATACAGGCCCGATTCCATCAACCTCGCCTGGGTGTTGTCAGCTTGCAGGGGCGCATTAGCGGGCGGCAGTACGATGATGATGCGAATCGCTTCCTGCTGCACAGCTACTTCCGTCTCGATGCCTACGGTTCCCACGAGTTTGGCCGACACATGGAAGTCTTTGCCGCTGCCGAGAATCTCTTTGACCGCTCGATTGAAGTTGGCAAAACTCCGCTGACTACGTTGGGCACCCCCCGCGTAGCCCGCTTTGGATTGCGGGTGCACTTCGGCGACTAGTGCGGGGATTCGCGCAAGCTCTTCTGTTCTATATGTTGAACATGATCCGGGCTGCCGGCCTTTTCTAATCGCTCGGCGCAGGTGTATGGTGTTGGCGGCGCAGATTCGGCCTCTTCAGGCTCCCAAAAATCATGCCGCCGCTGCTAAGGAGCTTTTACTATGGCAACGATTGCACTTGATCCCCGCCTCGATAGCAAAACATCAGATTTCATCTCTCAGGCACACCGTATGTTCGTCGATGGCAAGTTTGTTCAGGCGGCTTCCGGTAAGACCCTGCCCGTCTATAACCCGGCCACGGGGGAAGTTATGGCACATGTGCCGGAAGCCGAAGCCGAAGACGTGGACCGGGCCGTCAAAGCTGCGCGCCGCGCCTTCGATGATGGCCCCTGGACGAAGATGAGCCCATCCCAGCGCGGACGCCTGATGCTGAAGCTGGCAGACCTGATGGAGCAGCATCTCGAAGAGTTTGCCGAGATCGAGTCGATGGACAACGGCAAGCCGCTCTCCGTCGCCCGCGTGGCCGACGTGCCGCTGGCTATCGACCTTTTCCGCTACATGGCCGGATGGGCAACCAAGATTATGGGGCATACGTTTCCCATCTCCTTCCCCGGCGAATATCTCAGCTATACGCTGCGCGAGCCAATCGGCGTCGTCGGTCAGATCATTCCCTGGAACTTCCCGCTATTGATGGCGGCATGGAAGCTGGGCCCGGCTCTGGCTACCGGATGCACAGTGGTGTTGAAGCTTGCCGAGCAGACGCCGCTCAGTGGCTTGCGGCTCGCCGAGCTGATTCATGAAGCAGGCTTCCCTGATGGCGTCGTCAACGTGCTGACTGGATACGGTGAAGGCGCGGGCGCTCCGCTGGCGGCGCATGATCTTGTTGATAAAGTGGCTTTTACCGGATCGACCGAGGTGGGACGCCTGATTGTGCATGCCGCGGCCGGAAACCTGAAGAAGGTCACGCTGGAGCTGGGCGGCAAGTCGCCGGCGATCATCTTCCCCGATGCTGACCTGGAGAAAGCGATTCCGGGCACGGCTTCGGCCATCTTTTTCAACCACGGACAATGCTGCTGTGCCGGCTCGCGCCTCTTCGCGCACGAGAGCATCTTCGACAAGGTCGTAGAAGGTGTTTCGGATATCGCGTCGAAGATTCGCGTCGGCAATGGCCTGGACCCGCAGACGCAGATGGGCCCGCTTGTTTCGGAAGAGCAGTTCCAGAAGGTGACAGGCTACATCGACTCCGGCTTGAAGGAGGGCGCGACGGCCACGGCCGGCGGCAGGAAGGCTGCGGACAAGGGCTATTTCGTACAGCCGACCGTGCTGACCAGGACCAATCCTGAGATGAAGGTCGTCCGCGAGGAAATCTTCGGCCCCGTAGTTTGCGCCATTCCTTACAGCGATGCCGATTTGGATCGCATTGCCAAGGAAGCCAATGACACGCCGTATGGCCTTGCGGCAAGTATCTGGACGCGCGATATTTCGACGGCAAACAAGATGGCCAGGCGCATTCGCTCCGGCACGGTCTGGATCAATTGTCATAATGTCTTCGACGCGGCGCTGCCTTTCGGCGGGTACAAGCAATCCGGCTGGGGACGCGAGATGGGCGCCGAAGTGTTGAATAATTACACGGAAGTCAAAGCTGTCACCACGGCGCTTTGATTCATCCACGCAAATATAAAGGCGAGAGCTTATGCTCTCGCCTTTTGTGTTTTGCGCGTCTGTTCCTACCCCCTTCATTCTGTACGGGGGCCTTTATTTTCAAGTACTCGCGAGATTTATTCTGTACGGAGATCGGTTATTTTCAAAGATTTATGGTTGCTTTATGTCGGGGTCTGATTTTATGCGGAAAACACCCCTCTATTTTTTAGAGTATCAAATTCACGCATAATTCCCTGCAGATTTAATTCTTTTATTTTCAATTATTTGCATGGGTTATGGGCTTGACAGGCAATTGCTGGGATCGTTTATTCCTACCGAAGATATATGGCATTCGAGGCAAAAGGCAGGTCTTTCGACTCCGCGCCTTTGGCGCTTCGCTCAAGATGACAACTTTGAGATTGGGATGGCACCTGAAAACAGACTCTTCGTTTGTTTTAACTAGTCCCGGCCAGGGCTTCGGCTATCGTTTTCAAGGCCTGAAGGAAGTGGTCGTTTCCGCCGACGGTGTCGTTATAGCGCTGTTCGCCGTTGGCAACGGTAGAGTAGTCGCCCTGGCGGATTTCGAGGGTGGAGGCGCTGGTTCCGCGGTCTTTGATCTGGAAGGTCATGGTCAGGTAGTTTTCCGGCGTGTCGGGAATGGCGGGGTTGTTGGGGTCAATTACGGTGTATTCGAGCAGGTAGGGCGGGTTGAAGGTGACGATTTTTCCCTTTACATAGACTTTGCCGTCGGCGGCGCTGCGCCAGAGCAGGGGCGATTCCGGTTTCCAGTCCGTTTCTGCCCGGCAGCCGAACATATATTGCGGGATGAATTCGTTGTCCGTGAGAATTCTCCAGAGGACTTCTGCGGGCGCGTCGATGTGGATGGACTTTTCAATAAATCGTTCGGTCATGCTCACCACTGTATGCGTTGCGAGAGGGCGGTGATTGGAAAAATGCGACAGACTCCCGCCAAATCCACCGCGAAGGTGGAAGAGTTGTTTGACCCGAAGCTGGACGGGCCGCGCGGCGTGCTGCGGCATGCTCCGGCGACGGAGGGAACGTTTCGCCATGCGCGGCGCAGCGCTCCGGCGGAGCTTACGTCGTGGGTCGATCACTATTGGATGGTTTATTGGGATTTGCGCGGGCTTCCGCCCCGGCTGGTGGAGACGCTGCCGCACCCGAATGTCCATGTTGTTTTCGAGTGGCCGGAATCGAAGGCGTGGGGGATATCGACAGTCAAGTTTTCCCGGATGCTGGAGGGCAGGTCGCATGCTTTCGGCATCAAGTTCACGCCGGGCGGATTCTATCCATTTCTGGGCAAGCCGGTTTCAACGCTGGCCGAATCGTCTGTGCCTGTGGGAGAGGTTTTTGGCCGCGATGCGGAGGCGCTGGAAGGCGTGATTCTGGCAACCGAAGATGAAAACGCGATGGTTGCTGCGGCGAATGATTTTCTGTTGCAGCGGTTGCCGCAGCCGGATGCGAAGGCCACACTGGCGGGAGAATTGGTGGCGCAGATTTTGCGCGAACGCGACCTGCTGACGGTGGAGGACCTGGCGGAGCGCAGCGGGATGGGCGTGCGCTCGCTGCAAAGGCTTTTCAGCCGGTATGTGGGAGCGAGCCCGAAGTGGGTGATCCGGCGCTATCGTTTGCACGAGCTGCTGGAGCAGATGCATTCGGGCAGGCAGATCGATTGGGCGCAGCTTGCCGTGGAACTGGGATATTTTGACCAGGCGCACCTGATTCACGACTTTAAATCGATGACTGGATATGCGCCGACCGAATATGCGCATCAGCAAATTGCAGCAAAAGACAATTGACCGCTGGAGCGGGTATGCTTCTAAAAAATCGGTTTAGTTGATGGGAATTGCGGAGGCTTTCGGTGCGATTGCGCGTGTCTGTGCTGGCGATGTTTCTGGTTTTCACCTTGCGGTTAATCGCTGAAACCGGAGAGGCGGCGTGGTTGCGCTATGCCCGGGTAGAGAGCGCGTCGTCGTATGCTGCGCTGCCTGCGGGTGTCATCGTGCTCGACAACGGCCCGTTGGCAAAAAGCGCGGCCAGCGAGTTGCGGCGGGGCGTTTCCGGCATGCTGGGGCGTGAAGTCGGCGCAGAGCCGAAGGGCGACGCATTTGTCATGGGCACGGTTACAGAAGTGCGGCGGCGGTTTCCTGAGCTTCCGCCTGTAGATGTCGGCGGCGAGGGGTTTTGGCTGAAAGCGCTGCGGCATCGCGGCCACAGCTATGTGGTGATTGCCGGGGCGGATGAGCGCGGCATTCTATATGGAACTTTCGCGCTGCTTCGCCGCGTGGCGCAGCAGCAGAGCCTTGCTGATCTCGATAACAGGGAGACGCCGGCGGCTCCGATTCGCTGGGTGGATGAGTGGGACAATCCGGACGGCTCGATTGAGCGCGGTTATGCGGGGCGCTCGATCTTTTTTGATGGCGGCCATGTGCGCGGGAACCTGACGCGGGCGGGCGAGTATGCGCGTCTGCTGGCTTCGATGGGCATCAACGGCTGCAATGTGAACAACGTGAATGCCGCGCCGGACACGCTGAGCAGCGTGTCATTGAAGGAGCTGGCGCGTATTGCCGATGCGTTTCGTCCGTGGGGCGTGCGCATGGCGCTCTCGGTGAATATTGCCAGTCCGCAGACGGTGGGGAAGCTCGATACTTTTGATCCGCTGGATTCGCGGGTACAGGCATGGTGGAAGGCGAAGGCGGAGGAAATCTACAGGCTGATTCCCGACTTTGCCGGATTTACGGTGAAGGCAGATTCGGAGGGGCAGGTGGGGCCTTCGAGTTACGGGCGCACTCCGGCAGATGCGGCGAATACGCTGGCGCGGGCGCTGAAGCCGCATGGCGGCGTGGTGCTGTATCGCGCGTTTGTGTACAACCACCATCTTGACTGGCGCGATCCGAAGGCCGATCGCGCGCGGGCGGCGTATGACATTTTTCATCCGCTGGATGGGAAGTTTGAGGACAACGTGGTGCTGCAGATCAAGCACGGGCCGATTGATTTTCAGGCGCGGGAGCCGGTTTCTCCGCTGCTGGGCGTGCTGGAGCACACCAACGAAGCAATGGAAGTGCAGGTGACGCAGGAGTACACGGGTCAGCAGCGGCATCTCTGTTTTCTGGTTCCGATGTGGAAGGGCGTGCTGGATTTTGACCTGCATGCGCGGGGCGCGGGCACACCGGTAAAGGAGCTGATTGCGGGCCGGACTTTTCATCGTCCGCTGGGCGGCATGGTGGCTGTGGCCAATGTGGGGCTGGATGCAAACTGGCTGGCGCATCCGCTGGCGATGGCGAACCTGTACGGCTTTGGACGGCTGGCGTGGAATCCTGACCTGACGCCGGAGGCGATTGCCGAGGAGTGGACGCGGCTGACGTTCGGCAACGATCCGCTGGTGGTGCGGACGATCACCGCGATGCAGCTGGATTCCTGGCACATCTATGAGAGCTATACCGGGCCGCTGGGGGCGGGCACGATGACGGATATTATCGGCGTGCATTATGGGCCGGGGATTGAGTCGTCGGAGCGGAACGGGTGGGGGCAGTGGCATCGCGCTGATCATGAAGGCATTGGCATGGACCGCACGGTGGCGACGGGGACTGGCTATATCGGGCAATACCATGAGCCGGTGGCGGCGATGTATGAGTCGCTGGCGAGCTGTCCGGATGCGCTGCTGCTGTTTATGCACCATGTTCCGTATACGCACCGGCTGCACGATGGGAAGACGGTGATCCAGTACATTTACGACTCGCATTATGAGGGCGCGGAGGCCGCGGCGGGCCTGGTGGCGCAGTGGGAGACGCTGAAGGGGCGCGTGGATGATGAGCGCTATGAGGAGACGCTGCGGCGACTGCGGTATCAGGCAGGGCATGCGATTGTGTGGCGTGACGCGATCTGCGAGTGGTTTCTGAAGACTTCGGGGATTCCGGATGACAAGGGGCGGGCGGGGCATCATCCGGGTCGGGTAGAGGCGGAGTCGATGCGGCTGGATGGGTATCGGGTGGTGGATGTGACGCCGTGGGAGACGGCTTCGGGCGGCAAGGCTGCGGCTTGTGATCGCGCGGCAGGGTGCTCGGCGGAATTTACGTTCCGGGGGCGAGCGGGGAGGTATCGGCTGGCGACGCAGTATTTCGATACGGACAACGGAGCGGCGCGTTTTCGGCTGCTGGTGAATGGCGTGCAGGTGGATGCGTGGTCAGCGGATGACTCGCTGCCATCGGCGAAGATGAATGGGCACACCAGCACGCGCAGGGTGACGGCGGTGGTGCTGAAGGGCGGGGATGTGGTGCGGGTGGAGGGGATTTCGGATGGCGGGGATGCGGCAGGGCTGGATTATGTGGAGGTGATTCCTAATTGAGTGATTTCAGCCAGCCACCGCTGTTTTTTTTGAGGTAAGACGAGTGCCGGCGCGAGGTTTCGTGTGATGCACTGCTTTTCCTGCAGGGAAAACAGTGATATTTGTTTCGAGGCGCAGACGATCGGCATAGCGCAACAGTTTTTCTATGCTCACCTGGGAGATTCTTCCATGCAGCAGGTTGCTGACGGAAGGCTGATATTCATCGAGGATGTCGACCAGTTGAGACTGTGTATATCCCTGAGAACGAATGTTTTCCAGAATGGCGGAGAGTAGTTCGGCTTTCACTTTCAAGGCGCTGGCTTCAGAGGCGGAAAAACCCAGAGCATCGAAAATATTTCCTGTAATTCTGTATGCCGGTTTATTGGCGCTGTTGCTTTTCATGCTGTTTTTGCTCCTGCAATCTTTGTCTCACCAGTTTCAAACGCTGGCGTGCAATTTCGATATCGCGTCTATCTGTCTTACGGCTGTCTTTCTCGAAGCAGTGCAGAACGTGGATGATATTTCCCACCTTGGATAGGTAAATGGCGCGATACCATGTTCGTTCGTCGGCATCTTTCAACTCATAAACGCCCGATCCAATAGAGCTCATGCTGCGCGTGTCGCAAGCCGGTTCCTGGCCTAGTTGCAGCTGACGAAGCGCGAAGCCAAGCGTGCGTTTGATCTCATCCGGAAAGCCGGACAGGATTTCCAGCGAATTTCCTTCAAAGTGAATTTCGGCAACCGGTCGATCTGTTCGATGAAATGACGCGGTCAAGCGCTTCCGCTCCAGTTGGATTATACAAAATTTATTATAAAACAAGATGCGGTCGGGCAAACCCTGTAAAGCCTGATGATTTAGGAAAATCGAACGTATGCTGCCGTCTGCTTAGATAACCATAACCCTTGAAACCGAATCCCGCCTTGACATAATCCATTCCATGCTGAAAAGCTATCGGTCAGGACCTTTCCGTCAACTTTGGCCTGTATTCATGCGCCTGAAACATGGCCGCGGCGTCACAGGCGGGCGGATTCCGGGCCTGTGTTCCTGAAGGAAAACTGCAGCCGTCTTCTATAAACGAGACGCTGGCGCTGCCCAAAATCCCTTCCGCGGATACAAACTATTCGTCTCTGTCAGGGCGGTAAAGCTCTGCAGTGAAAAGGATTGCACGTTGAACGCAACATTGCTGCTTGCCGGCGCACTTCCTCCGGGCCTGGTTTCGTTTCTGCCCTTTGTCGTCATTATTGCTGTTTTCTACCTGCTGCTGATCCGTCCGAACCAGAACAAGCAGAAGCAGTGGCAGCAGATGCTCAGTAATTTGAAGCCGGGCGACAAGGTTACGACGACGGGTGGAATCCGCGGCGTCATTATGTCAATCAAGGACGACGCCATCCAGTTGCGGGTGCCGCCGGACAACATCAAGCTGGAAGTGGTCAAGAGCGCCATCGCTTCCGTAACCACGGACGAGGCCGCAAAATAGCCTCCGCACTCGATTTGAAATCCCATGCGTAAGAATCTCACTCAAAAAACTATTCTGATCCTTGCCGTACTTCTTGTTTTTGTCTTCGGCATTTTCGGTATTCCTAAAGGCGTCACCGGCACGGCCTTGAAGCAGGCGCTGCTTAACCGCATCCAGCTTGGCCTGGACCTGAAGGGCGGCACGCACCTGATTCTGCAGGTGATGACGGATGAAGCCGTGAATGCGCAGACGACAAATGACGCTGCCCACATCCAGACCGATCTGCAGCAGGACGGGATCACCGTAGGCTCGGTGATGCCGGATAGCTCGCACCCGGACACGATCATAATCAACGGCGCTCCGGCAGATCGCTCCGGCGATATCCGTTCCGTGCTGAACCAGCGCTACAGCGCGCAGTATGACATCAGCTCGGGAGCAAACAATACCTACACGCTGGCGATGAAGCCGACGGCGATTGCCGAGCTCAAAAAGCGTACAGTCGAGCAGACGCGCGAAGTGATTACGCAGCGCGTAAACTCGCTGGGCGTAAGCGAGCCGGTGATCGAGGAATACAACCTGGGCAGCGACCAGATTCTGGTTGAGTTGCCGGGTGTGGACGATCCGGCGCGCGTGAAGGATGTGATTCAATCGACGGCGCGGCTCGAGTTGCATCTTGTCCAGGGCGGCCCGTGGGCGGATGAGCAGTCCGCTCTCCAGGCGCTTGGCGGCTCGGTTCCCTATGATTCACTGCTACTGAAGACTGCTCCTGGCGCTTCAGCGCAGGGCAGCGGCGAGCAGTATTACCAGATCAAGCGGGCGGCGGAAGTCGGCGGCACGGACATCCGCGATGCGCAGCCTTCGCGCAACCAGAACACCAATGAGCCGGAAGTCGTCTTTTACCTGACGACCTCGGCGGGCAACCACTTCGCCGACTTTACTACGGCAAACAAGGGCAAGGCGCTCTGCGTGGTCCTTGATAACAAAATTTACGAAGTTGCCAATATTCATGACACGATCCGCGATCAGGGAACGATCTCGGGCGGCGGCATCACCGAACAGCAGGCCAAGGACCTCTCGATGCTGCTGCGCACGGGCGCGTTGCCGGCTTCGATCCATTACCTGCAGGAAAGCACGGTTGGCCCGTCGCTGGGTGCTGACTCGATCCGCCACGGGGTGATGGCGGCGGTAGTCGGCATGCTGGCGGTGATGGCCTTCATGCTGGTCTACTATCGCGGCGCGGGCATCAATGCCGATCTGGCGCTGGTACTGAACCTGGTGATCCTGCTGGGATTCATGGGCTTTACCGGTGCGGTGCTTACACTGCCGGGAATTGCCGGCGTCATTCTGACGGTCGGTATGGGCGTTGACTCGAACGTGCTGATCTTCGAGCGCATCCGCGAAGAGATGCGCGCCGGAAAGTCGGCAGCGGCGGCGGTCGATCAGGGCTTTGCTCATGCGTGGACGACAATTATCGATACGCACGTGACGACGATTGTTTCGGCGGCGATCCTGTTTATCTTCGGAACCGGTCCGGTGCGCGGCTTTGCCGTAACCCTGACCTTTGGTCTGTTGGCCAACCTGTTTACTGCGGTGTTTGTGTCGCGTGTGATTTTCGATGCGCACCTGAACAAGAAGCAGCGCGGCGAGGCAATTTCGATTTAGAACTGCAGCTGGAAGCTGGCCGGTTCTCAGCTAATTGAGGGAAATCCGTGGAACTGTTTCATGATGTAAAAATCGACTGGCTGGGGAAGAAGTGGTACTTCCTCGGCTTCTCACTCAT
>DASZUU010000014.1:0-107639 GCA_035547425.1 Alloacidobacterium sp.
GGCCCACAAACTCCTCATCCGACTCAACGCAAAAGCCAGAGACGTTCGACGAGCCACTCTCCAGGCAAACTCACCAAAACCAAGCCTCGCTTGACATCCAAGACAGTCGCTGAGCGGAGCGTAGCGAAGTCGAAGGACCCGCACGAGCAAAGCTCGTGCGAATCGTTGCAAAGCAACGACCATCTCTTCTCAAAGGAAGTAAAAGAAGAAAGAGGTAGAAGCACTGGGCTTTAGCCCGGTGAATCCTCTGCTTACAGGTAAGGGCCTTAAGGCCCGGGGTTTTCTTTGTCAAGCCCAAAAAATCGAAGAAATCCGCGCAACCCACACATTCTAAATAAAATATCCACGCTCACGGTTGGCATATTATTTCCCAACAAACTGCTAAAATGGAACTAGAGAGAAAAAATTAAAACAAATGCCCGCTGACGCGGGCGTTTTCCATTTCTGAGCCCTGAAAACTTAGCCCTGAACCAAGACCCCTCTCGTAAGTCATTGAAAACACTAGAAATGAATTAACCAATTTAAAATCAATAATTTAGCAGGGATATTCCCGCTAAATTATTGAAAGCAAAAGAATTGCCCCGAGAAGGAGGGGGGAGGGGAGTCCCCGAAAAATCTACAGAATATAGCGCGACAAATCCTGATCTTTCACAATAGAGGAAACCATCTGGCGCACATATTCCGGATCGATCACTGCCACTTTCTCCAGCCCTGACGCAGTTTCGCGCTCCACAATCGGTAGCGGAGTAGACCCATTTCCGTCGCCGCTGGCCGCAATATCAATCACATTGCTGTCGCTCTTGGTGGTTTTCATCAGGTCTGGAGCAAGGAAGCTGATCTCGTCCAAAACCCGTTCCATGATGGTGTGCAGGCGCCGCGCGCCGATATTCTCGGTCGTCTCGTTCACCCGGAAGGCGAAACGCGCCATCTCTTCCAGCGATTCCGGTGTGAATTCGAGCTTCAGCCCTTCCGTTTCGAGCAGCGCCGTGTATTGCTTGGTCAGCGACGACTTCGGCTCCTGCAGAATGCGGATGAAGTCCTCAACCGTGAGCGATTGCAGCTCGACGCGGATCGGGAAGCGTCCCTGCAACTCCGGAATCAGGTCGCTGGGCTTGGAGACATGGAAAGCGCCTGCGGCAATAAACAGGATGTGGTCCGTCCGTACCATGCCGTAGCGGGTATTGACGGTTGTGCCCTCCACAATCGGCAGAATATCGCGCTGTACGCCTTCCCGCGAAACGTCCGGCCCGTGGCCGCCTTCGCGTCCGGCAATTTTGTCGATTTCATCCAGAAAGACGATGCCGGAGTTTTCGACACGTTCGACAGCTGTGCGCGTTACCTGGTCCATGTCGATCAGGCGCTGTTCTTCTTCCTGCACCAGGTAGTCGAAGGCCTCGCCGACCTTCATTTTGCGCTTCTTGGTGCGCTGGCCGAAGATGTTCGGCAGAACATCCTTGAGATTAATGTCCATCTCCTCCACGCCCTGGTTGGAGATGATCTCAAATGACGGCGCATTGCGCTCCCGCACGTCAATTTCCACCGTGCGGTCATCCAACTTGCCTTCGCGGAACTGCTGACGCAGCTTCTCGCGCGTGCGCTGGTGGGACTCATTGCTTGGTGCCGGAAACGTCAGGGTATTGCCGGTGGTCTCGGTGGGCGTCGCGGCAGCAGGCGCCGGCGTAGATGCTGGAGGAGGCAACAACAGGTCGAGCAGGCGCTCTTCCGCATTCAGTTCAGCCTTGTCCTCTACTTCCTCCAGCTTTTCTTCGCGCACCATGTCGATGGCAATTTCCACCAGGTCGCGCACAATGGCTTCGACATCCCTGCCTACGTAACCTACCTCAGTAAACTTCGAGGCCTCAACCTTCAGGAAAGGAGAATTCGTCAGCTTTGCCAATCGGCGCGCAATCTCGGTCTTGCCCACGCCCGTAGGCCCAATCATGATGATGTTCTTGGGCATGATCTCTTCGGCGAGATCGGGCGGAAGCTTCTGGCGGCGCATGCGATTGCGCAGCGCAATGGCAACGGCGCGCTTGGCGGCCTTCTGGCCGACGACGTACTTGTCCAGTTCGGCGACGATCTCGCGCGGCGTCAATTCCTCCAGCGCGAGATCCTGGTCTTCAGCAGTTCCGGGTAAATAGATGGCCATATGCCTGCTCCTCTGCGGGCGGCGAACGCCGTTTTAGGCGTGCAGTTCTTCAATCGTGATCTTGTCGTTGGTATAGATGCAGATTTGCCCGGCGATCCTCAGCGATTTCTCAGCAATATCGCGAGCAGACAACTCTGTATTCTCATATAGCGCGCGCGCCGAAGCCAGGGCGAATGATCCGCCGCTGCCGATGGCCGCGATGCCCTCATCCGGCTCGATCACATCCCCCGAGCCGCTGATAAGGAATGTCTGGTTCGGGTCGGAGACTATCAGCAGGGCTTCCAGGTTGCGCAGCATCTTGTCCGTGCGCCACTCCTTCGCCAGTTCCACGGCGGAGCGGCCAAGATTCCCGGCATACTGCTCCAGCTTGGACTCGAAGCGGCTGAACAACGAGAAGGCGTCCGCCGTCGACCCGGCAAACCCGGCAAGGATTTTGTCCTGGTACAGTCGCCGTATCTTCTTCGCCGAGTGCTTGATAACCGATTCGCCCAGCGTCACCTGCCCATCCGCAGCCATAACGACGCTGCCGTTCCGTCGCACGCACACGACGGTCGTCGAACGGATGCGGCGTCCGCTGGAGAGGTTGAGTTCGAGGGGAGAAACGCCACGAAAAGTGATGGCCGGAAGAGGCTTTCGATTCGACATGCTCAGGCTCCAGTATATCGCACCGAAGCCTGAGCATAGAGGGAAACAGGGGCAGTACTTTGGTTAGACGTTTGCCTGTTTTGCGGCAAATTGACCAATGATCGGCAGCTTGAAATATTCGCCTTTGCTGGCCTTGAGAATGCAAACCAGCCATGCAATAAAGAAGCCCACGGCGACTACCATATCTGCCAGCAGGAACAGCACCGAGATAAAAGGAATGAAATGGAGCGCAATATTCAGGATCGTGAGCGC
The DNA here is from genome assembly GCA_035547425.1 of Alloacidobacterium sp. Lineage (GTDB taxonomy): Bacteria > Acidobacteriota > Terriglobia > Terriglobales > Acidobacteriaceae > Alloacidobacterium. The sequence goes on from DASZUU010000014.1 coordinate 3,047, forward strand.
TACCCAGACGGCAATCCATGCGACGTGCAGAGCAATGCACTGAATGGCATGGAATTTCACCAGCCGCATCCGGTTATATGGTTCCAGCACCAGGAAAATAATGGCCGGAATGATGGTGATGTAGGAAATGGCGGCCGCTGCATTTTCTGAAAGGCCGCTGGCTGCCGGCGCTGTTGCCGGCGCGACAGGCGCGGCAGCCATATTGCCCCCCACAGGTGCGTAACCGGCAGGGGCGGCGGCTGCTGCGACCGGCGCTCCACAAAAACCGCAGAATGTAGCCTGAGGGGCAATTTCATTACGGCATGAAGGACATTGCATGGAAGTATTCTCCTGATGAGAGATCTGGGAATTTCTAAGGAAGCAGCGGGGAGAACGTCCTCGGAACGCCCACCAGCATACGCCGAAAGGTGGAAAAGTGAGGATAAAAATTTACGTCCGCTCTGCTCTGCACACCGAATAGTTAGGGATGGAAGCCCATCGTTTCATCTGCGGGAATGAAAAAGCGGCTGAAGTGCGGTTGGCAGCAGAGAACCGCCCGGTCTTAAGGTATTCTGCTCATAGAGATGCTATGAACGGCGTTTCCTTACGAGACCCTCAGGTCATTGGAACCTTGGCTGCCGCTACTCTCTGTCTCGGTGGCGTAGCCGTCTATTTCGCCTTGCGCAAGAAGCCGGATCCAGCCGAGATGGAACGTCAACGTCGCCAGTTCCTGGTGCAGACGGGCCGGATCATTGACGGAACCCTGCTCGACATCACCGAACTGGTCGAGGACGAAACTGGGCAGCAGATGCAACTGATTCTCTATAAATATGAGATTGGCGGCGTCATCTACGAGTCCTCCCAGGATGTGACAGCTCTGCAGGATTTCGTAAATATTCACGATTGCCGTCTCGGTTTGCCTTGCTCTGTGCGTTACGACATACACAAACCGGAAAACAGCATCGTCGTTGCGGAGACATGGAGCGGACTGCGCGACATGACAAAGCCGGTGGCGCCATTCAACACCCCGCAGAAATCTACCCGTACCTGGACGGCGCCCATTAGATAGCCGCAAAGTGCATCTAGGCATAGACTGAAGGCATGCACGTACACGGAGCATCGACGGGAAAAACGCAGCGGGTCTTGCAGTTTTCGCTCCTGGCAACGCTTCTTTACGTCGTCCTGACTTTTATCGCGGGCCTGCGCGCCCATTCTCTGGCCCTGATCTCCGAGGCCGGACACAATGTTTCTGATGCGTTAGCTCTGCTGCTCTCGTTTGTCGCTGTCTATTTCCAGCGCCGGCCTCCGACCGACGCCAAAACCTTCGGATATCAGCGAGCCGGTGTTCTGGCCGGATTCGTCAACGCGCTTTCGTTGATTGTTATTTCTGTCTTTATTGCCATCGAGGCCATCCATCGTCTGAGCCAGCCTGTGACGGTTCAGCCGAAATTGATGATGATCGTAGCCGCGGCCGGCGTGCTGATGAACGGAGTCATTGCCACACTGCTGTGGCGCGTCAATACCGATGTCAATATTCGCAGCACTTTCATTCACATGCTTGGCGACACTCTCTCGACAGCTGCCGTAATAGCTGGAGGCGCTGCGATTCTGTGGACCGGGCAGGGCTGGATCGATCCAGTCCTGTCTCTCCTGATCGCGGCGCTTATCATCTGGTCGTCGCTCTCGATCGTGCGCGAAACATTGAATATTCTTCTGGAAGGCACGCCGCGAGGCATTTCACTCGCTGAGATTCGTGAATCGCTGCAGCGTATTTCCGGGGTAGAAGATGTGCACGACCTGCACGTCTGGAGCCTGGGCTCACAGACGCATGCTCTTGCGACACATGTCACCATCGCGGATATTCCGCCCTCTGAAAGCAATCGCATCCTGGAAAAGATCAAATCGACGCTGCACAGCCGATTTCACATCGATCACACCACGATCCAGTTTGAGAATGCGGATTGTGAAGTAGCTCATGGCTGCGTGATGGCGGTAGAAGACTTGCACGTCCACCATCACGGCCATAGCCATAGTCATTAGGGATTGACCGGCGTCAATCCCAAAGCCTTCACGTATCCGGGATTTACGCGCGTATTCGTGAACTGAATCTTCTTCAGCAGATCGTCAAAGGCTTCCTGTGCTTCTTCAGGCGAAGGCCGCGCGGCAATGCGTTTCTCAGCATTTCCCGTTCCGGGAGCCATTTTGGCGAATGCAAGGATCGCATCCCAATGCTCCGGGCGATCGAAGGTTACGACAGACGAGGTTGCGTCCATCTTCTTATAAGGCCAGTAACACCAGCCGATGTTGTTGCTTTCCAGAGTCTTGGTGAAAGCGGCGATCCACTCGTCCTTGTTTTCGCCCGATTCCCCCAGCCAGATCGGCACGTGGTACTTATCGCGGAAATCAATATATTCCTGGATAACGCTGACATCCGTCGATGTCCAATATTTGTGAAATTGATATACCACATTGGAATCGAAGGGTTGCCCGAAGACCTTGAAATTCGAGTCCCACTGTGCTCCGCCAAGAATTACCGTGTGGTTGCGATCGACGGAACGGATTGCAGCCACCAGCTTGCGATAGAGAGGCTCCAGGTCCTTGTTGTACTGCTGCAACTTGGGATAGTGCGGAATCGGCTCATTCAGCAGATCGTAGCCGAGGACGATCGGCTCGTTGCGATAATGGGCTGCGATTCTGTGCCAGATGGCGGCGGTGTGCTCCTGCGCTTCCGGGCTGGTATAGAGCCAGGGGTAGCCCCAGCTGTCGTCGATGTTGGTGCCGGTCTGGCCGCCGGGCGCGCAGTGCAAATCGAGAATGATGTAGATGTTATCTTTCTTCGCCCAGGTCACAAGGCGGTCGAGCAGACGGAAGCCTTCGGCGTTGTCGCTGTCAAAGAATTTCCAGTGCAGCGGTACCCGGACCGAGTTGAAGCCGCTCTTCTTAATGAGGTCGATGTCGGCTTGCGTGATGTAGTCCTCGCGCCATTGTTTCCAGAAGGCATCGGCCTTTTCCGGGCCGATCAACTCGTAGCTCAGTTCTTCGATTTCCCGCGGTGATTGCGGACCGCCGTCAAAGTGGAACATGTAGCCCTCAGGCTCAAACCAGTTGCCTAAATTGATGCCGCGGAGCAGGATCGGCTTGTCGTCGGCGGTGACAATCTCAGCGCCTTTCGTGTGCACGAAGCCGCGTTGCGCAAAAAGCAGTGGTGTGGCGAGAAGGAGCGAAAGACAGAAAGCGATACGTTTCGATATGTTCATTGTGGCGATCAAAGCATATACCACGAGACAATCGAATGTCCTTCTTTATCTCTGCGCAACGGCAACTCGCGGAATCTTCTGTAGATCGTCAATGAAGCAGAGGTTGTTCCAGTTTGGGAGCAACTGGGCCAAGGCGTCGCGTTGCCCCTGGCCTATCTCCATCAGCAGCCAGCCGCCGGGTTTGAGTGCTGCATATGCCTGCGGGATGAGGCGCCGATAGATATCGAGTCCGGATGGTCCTGCAAAAAGTGCGGAGGCTGGTTCGTAGTCGCGCACCTGCGGCTCGAGCGCAGCCCGGTCGGCTTCGGCTACATATGGCGGATTGGAGACGATGGCATCGAAATGTTCGCCGGCCACTGTGTTTAGCAGATCGGAGCGCAGGAACTGCATACGATTTTCAACGTGGTGGGCCGCAGCATTGCGCTGCGCTACGGCGAGCGCGGCTTCGGAGATGTCGAGCGCAGTGAAATGTGCCCGCGGTAGCGCGCGCGCGAGGGCGACAGCGATGGCTCCGGAGCCGGTGCCGATATCGGCAATATGCAAGGCTTCATCGTGCCGCACCCGCGCCAGCAGAGCGTCTACTAAGTGCTCCGTTTCAGGGCGCGGAATCAATACATCCGGCGTGACGACGAAAGTCAGGCCGTAGAATTCCTGCTCCCCGAGTATGTACTGGATCGGCTCATGTGTAATGCGACGGCGCAGCCACGCATCGTATTGCGTGATCTGCGCAGGAGTAAGTTCAACTTCAGGATGCGTGAGCAGGAAAGTGCGGTCACGGTCGATGACGCGCAATAAGAGCAACTCGGCGTCCCGGCGCGGCTGCGCTGAGACGCCTTCGAGAGTTTTGGCGCCGTGGGTCAGTGATTCATGCAATCGCAAGTGCTTCGCTCAGGATGACAAAAATATTTGCTGCAGAACGACAAATTCTTGGTCGCTGAAGCTATTAGATCAGGCTACCGCCTCGGTTTCGGCTTTCAGGCGTTCCGCATTGAAATAGGAAGTCAGGGCATCGATCACAGGCTGCAGTTTGCCTTCCATCACGTCGGCGAGCTGGTGAATCGTAAGTCCGATGCGGTGATCGGTCAGTCGGTTCTGCGGGAAGTTGTACGTGCGAATCTTCTCGCTGCGGTCGCCGGAGCCAACCTGCTGTTTGCGTTCCTTCGCTAGGGCCTGCTGCTGCTTTTCCATCTCGATTTCATAAAGACGGGCGCGCAACACACGCATGCCTTTTTCACGGTTTTTGATTTGCGATTTTTCGTCCTGGCAGCTAACGACTGTGTTGGTCGGTATATGGGTGATGCGCACAGCCGAATACGTAGTATTCACGGACTGTCCGCCGGGTCCTGAAGAGCAGAAGGTATCGATGCGTAAATCCTTGGCCTCAATTTTTACATCCACGTCCTCAGCTTCCGGCAAAACGGCTACCGTAACAGCGGAAGTATGCACACGGCCTTGGGTTTCTGTCGCCGGAACGCGCTGCACACGATGCACGCCGCTCTCGTACTTCAATTGCGAATAGACCTTATCGCCTTCGATAATGGCAATGACTTCTTTCAGGCCGCCCACAGAAGATTCTGAACTGGAAAGTATTTCGACCTTCCAGCGATGCTGCTCGGCAAAGCGTGAATACATGCGGAAGATCTCAGCGGCAAAGAGCGACGCTTCATCGCCGCCGGTGCCGGCGCGAATTTCGAGCACGACGTTCTTTTCGTCATTGGGATCTTTAGGCAGAAGCGCGAGCTTCAACTCTTCTTCAATGGTTGGCAGGCGCTCTTCAAGCTGTGCCAGCTCTTCCTCCGCCATTGCTCGAATATCGGCATCGGACTCATTGAGCATGGCCTTGGCGTCCATGATGCCGGTCTGTATCTGTTTATATTCACGATATTTCCCGACAACCTCTTCGAGATCGCGATGCTGCTTGGCAAGCTTCTGATATTTCTGCGGATCGGAGACGATCTCCGGCGAAGCAAGCTGTTCGCCCAATTCTTCATAGCGGGCTGCAATCTGGTCTAAACGTTCAAACATGGGAATTCTCTCTTGGGCTCTTACATGATGATTGAAAAATGATGAAGAAGATAGACGAGCGGTATCGGCGGCGGAAGCCGCTAGAGCAGAGTGCCGTTTTGAAGTTCAAACCGCATTAACATTATTTTACCGCTTTCTGCCTCTAAAAACACAGCTGCTCACCGATTCTTCCTCTTATAAGTCCTGATTTGGCAAGGAAAAACCAGGCAAATATTCGTCAAGAACACCTTCGGAAATTTGACAAGAACTAGACGGCACTTTAACGACAGCCGTTATTGCAACTTCGTACTGTGTGTTGCGTAGGGAGGAAACACTATGCGACCGATGACACGGATGTTTGTTTTGGCAGCAGCTCTGGTAAGTTCCAGTGCAGCCTTCGCACTTAGCAAGGTGACGGTCAACGTTCCCTTCAACTTTGAGTCTCATGGCAAATCGTATGCGGCAGGCCGTTATGACATAAAGCTTGATATGAACCAGAATGTCCTGACGATCACCAATCATGATCATCCGAAACAGTTCGCAATGTGGACTGTTTCTCCGGCAGACTTTGGTCCTGAAACGCCCATGCTCTCGATGAAATTCGATGATGCAGAGGATGGCTCGCATGAGTTGCGCAGCATCCGTCTGGCGGCGCGGACCACATCAGTACTGGACGCACGTGAAAAGCACACTGCGCAACGCGAAGTGTCGATCACAGGCGGCCGGTAGTAGCAACCACCCCTTCCAGGAAGAGCCTGTATCATCATGCTCCGATACAGGCTCTATTTTTTGTTTCCGTATCCCTTCTATAAATAGAGCAAATCACACAAAATTCAAGAGTTCCAGCGAAACTTGGCTGCCGGTCTTCGTGTCTCTATAAAAGACAACTAGAATAAAAATAGTGAGCTTCCTATGCGCGCTCCATTAGAACTGGCGGCGCACGCATCTAAGGAAGTGCGAAAACTATGTGGAAACCATCTCGCCTGATAGCTGCTGTTCTTTTCACGTTTACCCTGCTGGCCTTCGCTGATCCTGCGCCTTTTGATCTGGCGGGACCAAAGGTTGAGGTGCGTGTGACACGAAACGGCAAAACACTGCCCATTTCCAGGGTGCCGAACCTGGTGGCCGGCGATAGGCTATGGATTCATCCAGTTATGCCGCCGGGGCAGTCGGTGAGATATCTGATGGTTGTGGCTTTCCTGCGCGGCTCAACCAATCCGCCCCCGGAAAAATGGTTCACGAAGGCTGAAACCTGGGATAAAAAAGTTCAGCAGGAAGGCATATTTGTAACAGTTCCAGATGGCGCGCAACAGGCAATTGTCTTCCTCGCGCCCTCCACTGGCGGTGATTTTGGAGCAGTTCGCGATGCCGTGCATTCCCGCCCGGGCTCGTTTGTGCGCGCTTCCCAGGATCTGAATCAATTGAGCCTTGACCGTGCCCGTCTCGATGCCTATCTTGAGGCGGTACGTGTAATCAACGAAACCAATCCCGACAAATTGAAGGATGTATCTCCGCTGCTTGCTCGCTCGCTCAGCATCAAGCTCGATCAGGACTGCCTGCAGAAAGTTGTAGAGCAGCAGGCATCCTGCCTTGTCCAGAAACAAAATGAACTGGTGATGGATGACGGCCACAGCCTTTCTGTTACCGATGCCCTGACCACGGGCGCAAGCAGCGATCTCGCCATGCAGCTTAGCTATACGCAGCGCGCGGGCGCAGGCTACTACAGCCCATACATAGCGTCAGTGATGGATATTGCGCATATCCTCGAAACCGTGCACACGGCGCAATATCAGTACATTCCGGCGCTGAACACAATGCGCAATGATGAAGTTGATCTCAAGCTGAACACGCCGCCCTCATTCCGCAACCCTAAGTCTGTGATTGTCATGGCGCTGCCGGCCATTGATGGCGGGCATCAGCCGCCGCTTCGCCCCGTCGATGAAAAACAGGAATTCTGCGTCGCTAAAGACAAGCTTGTTCTCCCCGTGGAGGGTGCTCCGCTGGCTTTCTCTACCGCATATGCGCACGATATGGTGCTGCGTGTGAAAGACAAAGGCGGTAAGGATGTCGATATTCCGGTTAAGGCCGATCCTTCCCAGGGTGGATTTGTCGCCGAAACCAATCCCTCGATTACCGAAAAACTCAACAACAGCATGACCGGCACCTTGCGCGGCATGTGGGGTTTCGATGCCTATCAGGGGCCGTCTTTCCACCTGCAGAATGCTCAGACCACGAAATGGGAACTGGCCGCTACCGACACTCATGCGTTAGTTGTCGGGCGCGAGGACACTCTACATTTGACCTCGGGGAATTCAACCTGCGTGGATTCAATTACGGCAAAGAACAGCGCAGGCAGGGAAATCAAAACTGACTGGAAAGCTGACCAGCCCGACCAGCTTGAGGTCAAGATTCCTTTAAAAGATGAAAATCCCGGAGCTTTGACACTGCTAATTAAGCAGGCAGGAGCGAAAGAACCGCAAAAGCTGCCGCTGCAGATGCTCTCCGAAGCAGGAAAATACGTGAGCTTTACCTTGAACGCTGGCGATTCGCAGGGCGTGCTCGCCGGTAACCGCCTCGATGAAGTAGCGGGCCTTGAGTTGAAAGGCATCAAGTTCCAGCCCGGCAAACTGGCAAATACAGCCAGTGGAGATGCGCTTACGTTGACCGCTGCGGATCAAAAAACCGCAATTGGCTGGCATGCGGGGGATAAAGCCACGGCACAGGTGCAATTAAAAGACGGCAGAACTCTCGATGTGCCGGCCAGCGTGGTGGCTCCGCGTCCAAAAGTACAGCTTCTTAGCAAAAATGTGCAGCCTTCCGACGAACTGCAAAACACGCATATTACCCTCACCGATACAAATGAAGTGCCGCTCAACAGCAAATTGGTCTTCTCCATCAAGGCGGTAACCCCGGAGACTTTTTCGCCCGATGAAAAGATCGAGGTCGCTACCGTTGATGGTTCATTCCACACCACTTTGAGCGTGGCAGACGGCAGCATGACACTGCAGGATGCGAAGACCGCCCTGGTAACTGTGGACCCATCGAAGAGCTTTGGGCCGTCCGCTTTTGGACCACTACAGTTCCGGCCAGTCACAACCAAAGGTACGACCGGCGATTGGCAGCCGCTTGCCAATCTTGTCCGGCTACCTGTTCTGGAGACGCTGCAGTGCGCCCGAAATACATCGCAGCCCTGCACTCTGACTGGAACGAACCTTTTCCTGCTCGATGCAGTAGCTACCGATTCCGGCTTCAGTCAGGGAATGCAGGTCCCGGATGGTTTTGCCGGAAATACTCTTCAGGTGCCGCATCCGGCTGGCGGGTCGCTTTACGTCAAGCTCCGCGACGATCCATCTGCTGTAAATACAGTCACTTTGCCGACATCGCATCTGCCACAGCAAGCCTCCTCGCATGTGGCGCCGCCCCCGGCTGCCGAGGCTGCGCCCGCACCGGCACCTGCGCCACCCGCCGCCAAGCCGCAGCCTGTCGATGATACCCCCGCAACTCCAGTCCAGCCTGCCTCCAGTCAGCCTCATGAATAATGAAAGGGAGACGTCGAGAAATGCGGCGTTTCCTTTTTCGTGTGCAAATCCCGAACCGCTGCTATCTTTTTAAGAAAAAGAAAAAAGCCTCTCCGTTTATCAATTTGTAACGCAATCATGGGAGGCTAAAAGCTGGCTGTATCCGGCTTTAAAGCGCTTCATGATACTCCTTAGAGCGCCTGGAACAGCGTGCTATAGATGATCCCGAACGCCGTGGATCCAATTCTTTAGGAGAGTCAGTTTATGATGCAACGTTTCTGGCGGAGCTTCGTCCTCCTGCTTTGTCTTGCCTGCGTTTGTTCCATATATTCCACCGCGCGTGCTCAGAGCACCACCCAGGGTGCAATCGCAGGCAGCGTCCTCGATGCCAACAATTCGGCCATACCGAATGCAGCAGTCAAAATTCACAATGACGGCACTAACGCTGAATTCGATGTCACTGCAGATGCGAGCGGCTATTTTAAAGCTCCGCTGCTTCCTCCCGGTACTTACACCGTCAATATCTCGGCTTCGGGTTTTAATGATCTCCGTATTACGCCCGTAACCGTAGCGATTGGTCAATTAACGACGCTACAGCCCAAGCTGACGGTTGGAGCTGTATCCAATACCGTTACAGTTTCTGCGGCGGCACCCATTATCAACACGGAATCGCCGGATTTTGCTTCGAACCTGAACCAGGTCGCTATCGATAATCTGCCGATCAATGGCCGTCGTTGGTCCGATCTCGCTCTGCTCACTCCCGGCGTAGTTGCCGACTCCAACGGTTTTGGGCTGCTCAGTGTGCGCGGCATCAGCCCATTGCTCAACAACGTTGAGATTGATGGCGCAGACGATAATCAGGCGTTTTTCTCAGAAGAACGCGGTCGCACCCGTGAAGGCTATTCCACGTCGCAGGCTGCAGTGCAGGAGTTCCAGGTGAACACCGGCGTCTACTCGGCGGAATATGGCCGTGCTGCCGGGGGCGTCATCAACTCTATTACCAAGAGCGGCACAAATGACCTGCACGGTGAGCTGTACTTCTATGACCGTGACAATAACTGGGGCGCTTTCAATCCTTTCACCACCACATCGGTCTACAATCCGGCCACAAATACCATTAGCAGCGGCCCCTACAAGCCAAAAGACTGGCGTAAAGAGTGGGGACTGGCTATCGGCGGTCCGCTCGTCAAGGACAAGCTCTTCTGGTTCTACGCTTACGACCAATACAAGCGTAATTTCCCCGGAACTGCAAAGCCCTCGTCACCCAACAGCTTCTTTGCCTTCCCTGATGCTCCAACCACTTCAGCCGGCGATACTGTAAGCGTTCAGGGCGTTTCGTATACCTGCAATACCGCAACCGGTTATCTTGCCGGTCCTTCTTCCAGCAGTAGTGCTTATGCGCTGGATGCTTCGGCATGTGCCTTGGCTGCGCGTGCAAACCTCGGCAGTTATGGTGGTGGTGTTACCGCTTACGAGAACGGCCTGATCGGCCTGCTCTCCAACCTGGGTTCCGTTCCGCGTACCGGCGACCAGGTCATCAATACTCCGAAAATTGACTGGCAGATTACAGATCGTGAGCATGCCAGCTTCCTCTACCATCGTCTACGTTGGGATTCGCCCGGCGGTGTTCAGACCCAGGCTACAAATAACTATGCTATCGACACATTCGGTACGGACTTTGTAAAGCTTGACTACGGTCTCGCTCGCCTCGACAGCGTAATCACCAATTCGCTCACAAATGAAATTCGCTTTCAGTATGGCCGTGAGCTGAATGACGAAGGTCAGCAGCCTTACAGCGCCTACACGCAACAGCATCTTGTGGGTGCCGGTGGAAATGTGCCGGAAGTAGCCCTCGCAACTTCCAGCGGTTTCTACATGGGCTCGCCCTACTACTCCTATCGTGTTGCTTATCCGGATGAGCGCAAGTGGCAGATCGGCGATACCGCTGCCTGGACACATGGCAATCATTCTTTGAAGTTCGGTTTTGACCTGGTTCATAACTTCGATCTTCAAAACAATACCTACGAAAGCAACGGCTATATCTCTTACAGCTACATTGGCAATTACTTTGCGGATATGCTTTCCGCGGGCGGTCCGAGCAGCACCTGCAATAGCACTGCATCGCAATACGGCTCCGCATCCAGCAGTGCGGTCGGCACCTATCCTTGCTACAGCTCGTTTGTTCAGGGGTTTGGTCCATCCGTCTTCTCCCTGGCCACGCTCGATCAGGGCTATTTTGTGCAGGACACATGGAAAGTATCGCCGCGCCTCACGCTTGACCTCGGCGTGCGCTACGATTATGAAAACCTGCCTGGGCCTTACGCCAACCTGCTCACCGCTTCCGGCAGCTTTGTGCCTTACGGTCCATCCACGAGCGGTCTCTGCAGCGGAGCAGTCAACGGTTGTACCGATGTTGCCCAACAAGCATCCCTCTTCAACCACCCGAGCGACAAGAATAACTTCGGTCCGCGTGTTGGTTTTGCCTATAACGTTTTCGGAAATGGTAATACCGTTCTGCGCGGTGGATACGGCATGTATTATGGCCGCGTCTTTAACGCCATGCTCCTTAACACGTACTACAACACCGGCAGCCCGCTTGGACAGTTCACCGCATCTCTCAAGCCCAACGCCTCCGGCGCGCCGAAGTTCCCAAATATCATCTCTGCGGCCAATCCTCCTAAGCCCAGTTCGGATTATTTCGCCAAGAACTTCCAGAACCCCATGGTTCATGAGTGGGATCTGACTCTGCAGCAGGGATTGCCGCACAGCACCGTCTTCTCCTTGAGCTACCTCGGAGCTCTTGGACGCGAGCTGCCCAATTATCTCAATATCAATCTGAATCCAAATCCGAACACGAATCCGCTCAGCCCGAAGAACACAACCCCGAATGGTGTCGTGAATTCCACCATTACCGTTGTCGATCCCACCGGCAAGGGGCCGCTTGCAAATGGAAGCACTTTCGTGGTTCCCACCTACACCAGCTACATCAACCCCAGCTTCCAGGCGGTAACGGAGGTAGTGAGCAACATCAACTCCAGCTATCACGCCATGGTGGCCGAGATTCAGAACAACTCGTCCAAGTTCATCCAGTTCGATGCTAACTACACCTGGTCGCACGCGATGGACTTCAACCAGAACCAGAGCACCGCGCCTGGCACGAACGGCTGGCTCGATCCTTATGGAAACGCCCGCGCAAACTACGCGAATTCAAACTTTAATGTTCCGAATCGCTTCGTCGGATGGGCTGTTATCAATCTACCCAACACGCAGACGCAGACTTGGTATAAATGGCTGGCCAATAATTGGAGCGTGAATCCAATCGTCCAGGCACAAAACGGTCTGCCGTATTCGGCAACCATCTCCAGCGGCTATAACTCCTACTCGGCTCTTAATAGCGGCTGGAATGGCGCAGGCAGCGTCTATTACATTCCGCAAATCGGCCGTAACACCTTTCAACAGCGCCGTACGGCTGTCATTGATATCCGCGCCGAAAAGCAGTTCACCTTCCACGAGAAATATAACCTTCAACTGGTCGGTGAAGCATTCAACCTCTTTAACCATGTCAATGTGACTTCGGTGAATACCGGGGGGTACATCCTCAGCTCCGGTTCGTCTTCGGCACTTCCAGCCGAGACTTCGACCCTGACCTACCAGACTGTAAGTGGTACGGATACACCCATCCTCGGTCAGATCACCAATGCCAATTCAAACTACGTCTATAGCCCTCGCCAGGTGCAGGTGGCGGTGCGCTTCGAGTTTTAATGGCGTGGAAACAACAAAGCGCGGCAGCTTTTTAGCTGTCGCGCTTTTCTTTGCATTGGAAACGATTCGAGAATGGATTGACTTTCAGGCAAGGCAACAAGCGGCCCGGAAAAGATAAGTCAGGCTCCGGAGTACTGGTTCTGTTTGCTGAATCGCGATCCGGTTGCCATGAGTGCCTCGATTTCATGGGCAGGCCGGATGCCGCCACGCGCACCCGAAGCCATGCAATTCAATGCGGCGGCGGCGCAGGCAAAATCAAGTTGCCGTTCGAGAGGCCATTGTTGCAGCAGGCCGTAGATAAAGCCGGCGTGGAAAATATCCCCGGCCCCGGTAGTATCGACCACAGGAACGCGGTATGCCGCAGAATAATAGAACTGCTTGCCGTCCCAGGCCAGCACGCCATCCTGTCCCAGAGTTGCGGCCGTCAGTACATTCCCGAAACGCTTTCGCATGCGCCGCAGGGCTACTTCCAGGTCATCCTCTTCCATCAGGCGGATAGGGAAGTCGCGGCTGGCAATCAGGTAGTCGATATTCTCCAGCAGAGCTTCGACGCCGGGGTACGGCTCATCCAGGTCCCCGATGACCGGGATTCCAGCTTCCCGCGCCCATTGCGCTGCCAGCGTGGCCGCAGCCGTGTCGTGGCCATCTACGTGGAGCGCGCGCGCATTGACCACCCAGTCCCGCTTCAGGTCGCCGGGCTGCAGAACGATCCGCTCATCGCGGCGGCAGAGAACCGTGCGCTCGCCTTCGCTGTCCACCAGGATCAGCGACTGCGGGCTGGCGCTGCCGGGAGCAATGATGAGCCGCGCTTCCACTCCGGCGCGGGCAAAAGCTTCCTGGTGCAGCGTGGCCGCGGTGTCGTCGCCCAGTTTGCCTACGTAGCGGGTCTGCATGCCCCAGTGTTGGCAGGCTACAACCGTGGTGGCCACCTGTCCGCCGGGCAGTACGCTGGCCGTGCTGTATTCGATCTTGGAGCCGGCTTTGGGAAAAGTAGTGAGGGGGATGAGTGTATCGGTAGCGTTCAGCCCGACGCCGACCAGATCCACCTTCGGCACTTTGGTCATCTTTCCACTGTAAATGATAGGAATCTCATTGAACCAGTGCCGAATAGTGGGGCATTTCGTCTAACAGACGATGCGGCATCGCCGTTTTTGCCTCGCGCAGATACAATGTAGATGAATCAGAAATCCCGCTGGAAAAGAGCAGAGAACCGGACGAATGAGTTTGCAGTCAAACAGCAACATCTGGAAGTGGAAGTGCGCAACAACCCTAAGGCTTGGATTCTATTTAGCCGCTGTTTTTGCTCTTCTCCTATTACTTCCGCAAGGCCATAGTCAGACCATTGGCACGCGCACCGCACTGGTTATCCGCGCGGACAATGGCAAGACGGTTCTTTCCGTTACGGTCAAGGACCCGACGGGAGCTACCGTTACCGACGGCACCGTCAGCTTCATGAGCGGTGGACTGTCGCTCGGCTCAGCCATTGTGCAGGAAGACGGTACGGCAACCCTCACCCTGGACAAGCTGCCCGCTTCCGCCAAGCAGATTACGGCGGTTTATTCAGGCAGCAATCGCTATGCCGCATCGGCTTCGGCGAGCGCGCAGGTGCAGGCGGATGCTACGACCGCGCCCCCGGATTTCTCCGTTGCCGCGAATCCTACTTCCTTGTCACTCAATGCGGGCGAATACGGCACAACCATTCTCACTGTGACGCCGGAGAACGGGTTTACGCAGTCGGTGACCCTTTCTCTGTCGGGGCTGCCGGTTGCAACCACCGCAACCTTTACGCCGCAAGCGGTCATTCCTTCCTCCGGCGCGGTGACCAGCACGTTGCAGATTCAGACAACGGCCAATTCGAAGGCCACATCGGCAAAGAACGATGGAGCGCCGCTCAACCGTGAACATCTGGCATATGCAGTGCTATTTCCCGGCGTGCTTGCCCTGGTCGGAATCGGTGCCTTCCGCAAGCGTCACAGCCACGCGCTTCGGGTTCTGGGTATTGCGTTGCTGCTGCTGGCCAGCGTCTCCGGCCTGACCGCCTGCTCGCAGCGGTATGGATATCTGCATCATCCGCCTACTGCGAACACCGGCACTCCGGCCGGAACGTATACGCTGACGATGACCGCGTACTCCAACAACGGTGGCGAAGTGACAAGCCATCCGCTGCAGATTACGCTGACCGTAAAGTAAGGCTATTCCGCGATTGCGGCGGCCAGCTTTTCGATGACAGCAATATTCGCAACTAAATCCTGCGGCAATTGATGCCGCGCAGCAAGATAAGCGGGAGCGTTCCATGAAACGGAAACGCTCCCGCTTTTGTCTTCTGCTATCAGTATCTTCAGCGGCAGATCGATGGCAATGCTGGGCGTGGCTAGCATCAGCGGAGTTCCCGCCTTCGGGCTGCCGAAGATGGCCAGTTTCGTCGGAGGCATCCGGAGGCCGACCTTCGCAGCCTCGCCGCTGTGATCGACCACAGCGAAAAGCTGGATGCCTTTTTCCTGCAGCAGATGTTTGAGGCGATCTACGGTTTCCTCTACCGAATAGCGGCTCGGGATGGAGATAATTCCATTTGTGTCTGTCATGAGCCGCTATTGTAGCCGAGGCTTATGACGTTGCGGTGAGGGCCGCCAGCGTCTTCTCCAAGCTTGCCTCGTCTTCTACATTCAGGGCGCGCTGGCTGCGGTCCATCTGGCGCAGCAGTCCGGCAAGCACTTTGCCGGGACCGACTTCGATGCAGTGTGTCGGCTGCTGCTCCAGCAAAAGCCGCATCGATTCCACCCAGCGAACGGAGCCGGTGACCTGACGAATCAAAGCATCGCGCAACTGCTCGGCATCGGTTGTCAGTGCTGCGTCGACGTTGGTGATGACGGGAACGCTTGCCGCAGTGAGGTTGAGGGCTCGCAGGTCAGCAGCAAGGCGATCCTGCGCGGGCTGCATGAGGGCGCAGTGGAAGGGCGCGCTCACGGCGAGCATGACGACCTTCTTCGCTCCAGCTTCTTTGGCAAGCTCTGCAGCTTTCTCGACTCCGGCAACTGCGCCTGAGATCACGGTCTGCTCCGGCGAATTCAGATTTGCGGCGGAGACGACCGCGGACGATTTCGCTGCGGCTTTCGTACACAACTCGATGACGGCTTCAGAGCTGAGGCCGAGGATGGCGGCCATCCCGCCCTGTCCCGCGGGAACGGCTTCTTGCATATAGCGTCCGCGGTTGCGGACTGTCCTGACCGCATTCGCAAAGGTGAGGACGCCGGCGGCGACGTTGGCCGAATACTCGCCCAGCGAGTGCCCGGCGACAAAGCTCGCGTTCACGCCCTTTTCCGCCAGCACGCGCTGGGCGGCGATGGAAACGGTGAAGATGGCGGGTTGCGTAAACTCGGTGAGCTTGAGCTGCTCTTCCGGACCTTCAAAGCACAATTTCGAGAGCGAAAAGCCGAGCGCTTCATCGGCCTCTTCAAACGTCTGTTTGGCGATGGGGAACTTTTCGCTCAGGTCGCGGCCCATGCCGACGGCCTGGGAGCCTTGTCCGGGGAAGAGAAATGCCAGCTTTTGCGTACTTATGTCCATACTCATATTTTGGGGTATTTCAAATGATTCCGACAGGGGATGCAAGCTACCCCTCCCCCGTCTATTGCGTCTCGTTCTGTTATTTTCAATGATTTACGAGAGGATCATCCCCGAATTGTGAACCAAAAGTAAAATTTTTCATTTATGTCCTAAAACTTTAGTTGACAAGCGGCGAGCTGAGGTCTAATCTCCTAATAAATTAGGAGAAGAATCATGGGCGAACGCGACAAAGAAGCTTTGACCAAGCTGGAATTGCAGATCATGCAGGTTATCTGGCGGCTGGGCCCCTGCAATGTAGCCGCGGTGAAGGCGGAGCTGGAGCAGCCGTTGGCTTATACCACGGTGCAAACGATGCTCAACATTCTGCACAAAAAAGGGAAGCTGAAACGCAAACTTCGCGGGCGCGCCTATGAATACAGCGCCGTTGTGACGGAGGCGAAGGCTTCCGGCCATGCCCTGCGCGATTTGATTGACCGCATGTTTGGCGGGTCGAGCGAAGAGCTGGTGATGAGCCTGATCAAGAGCAAGCAGATCGATGCGGAGAAGATCGCCGAACTAAGCAAGCGGCTGGAAGAAGAAAGAGGCGAGGCATGATGCATCTGGAGTCAGCGGTCTTTGCGTATTGGCTGAATTCCTTGTGGCAGGTTCCTCTTGTTTTTCTGGCTGCCTGCCTTGCCGCGCGCCTCGTTCACCAAATGGGGCCGCACGCAGAACACCGCGTATGGGTGGCTGCACTGCTGCTGCAGGCGATTTTGCCGATGTGCATTTTCCATCTGGGCGAAGTCTGGCGGCAGGCCTGGGCATTCATGCTGTCGCTATGGAGCGCGAACACGCCCGGAGGGCAAACGCAGGTTGTTTTCGGCAATCCGGCGGTGTTCGGCATGAATGTAGGACGCATGTCTGCCGGGATAACAGCGGGGCTGATTCTTGCGTACATCGGCAGTGTTGCGTATTTTTCCGGACGGATGGGCTGGGCCTTGTATCGAACTTCTGCCATGCGGAAGCAGGCTTCTGCGGTAGTGCTGGATGGCGAAAGTGAGCGCAGTCTCAGCCGGTTCAGCCAGTTCTTTCGGCTGTCCCGCAGGAAAATCCATGTAGCGGCTTCTTCGCAGATCAGCGGCCCGGTGACAGTCGGCATTTCGCGCTGGACACTGTTGCTGCCTCCGAAATTTCTAGAAAGTATGGGCAGGGACGACCTGGACACTGTGTTTGCGCATGAATGCGCGCATCTGCAGCGGCGGGATTTTGCCTGGAATCTTCTGTTCGGACTGATTGCGCTGCCGATTGCGTATCATCCGCTGCTTTGGCTGACGCGCTCGCGCATTGCCGAGAGCCGCGAAATGGTTTGCGATGCCATGGCGGCGGAAGCGATGGAGGGAAGAGAGCGCTATGCGCGTTCGCTGTTGCGAGTAGCTTCGATGCTTTCGCACGCGACATCGCACAGATCGCTGCATGCGATTGGAATTTTCGATACCAGCATTTTTGAAAGGAGAATTATGAATTTAACGCGGAAACATTTTGAAGTTCGCGGTCTGCAGAGGGTTATGTTGATGCTGACCTGCGGTGTCCTGGGATTGCTAACCTGTGCTTCGGCTCTGGCACTTCATATTGATACGGGCGTGCCTGTGCCGGCGCAGACAAAGCAGCCGAAAAGGGTGTTTGTGAGCTCCGGTGTGATGCAGGGAAATCTCATTCACAAGGTGATGCCGGTGTATCCGGATCTTGCGAAAAAAGGGAAGATCGAAGGAACGGTAGTGCTGGCAGCACATATCAATAAAGACGGAGAGCCTGAGTCTCTACAGGTGAAGAGCGGTCCTCCTCTTCTGGAGCAGAGCGCGCTCGATGCTGTTCGTCAGTGGCGCTGGAAGCCGTATCTGCTGAATGGGAATCCGGTGGATGTAGAAACAGAAATTAATGTGATTTATTCGCTGGGCAAATAACGGATTCTTCACCCCCATGGCGCAGAGGCCGCCAGAAACAACGGATTGTTAGCAATCTTGGCGTTCTTCGCGCCTTGGTGGTTTGACTTTCAAGAGGGGAAATGGAACGGCCCCGTTTCCGGATAGGAAGCGGGGCCGTCATTTTTGCAAGCAGCCTGTAAGCCGAATTCTGTCGAGGACGGTCATTCCTCTAGGCGACGCATTACTGCGGCGCTCAAGCGACCTACCCGAAGGTTTCCGCTCCACCTGGCGGGCAGGCCCGCTGGTCTGGAGGACCCACGTTGGCGCGCCGGGCAGGCACGCCGCGCAGCTATCTGGGTCTGGCTGCGCATCCCTCCCTATTTGGTCTTGCTCCGTGTGGGGTTTACCCTGCCTCCTGCGTTACCGCCGGAGCGGTGCGCTCTTACCGCACCTTTTCACCCTTACCTTGCGCCTTGCGGCGCAGGCGGTATGTTCTCTGTGGCACTAGCCGTCTCGCAGCCTTGACGCTGCGATCCCGGACGTTATCCGGCACACTGCCCTGCGGAGTTCGGACTTTCCTCTCCCATCATGCGCACGCGCGTGACAGCAGCGACCGCCCGGCTGCTCGCTTGGTTCTAGGATACAGGAAATAGGCTGAGTTCGTTTAGCTATCCCACATCTCAAAATCGAGATGTGGGCGCCTGCTGTATTCAAATTGCAGGGCTTAGTTACGCTGTAAGTAGGCATCATTTTGTATAATTTTTCGTATCATGGCCATTCATATGAAAGCCATCAGCTTTCGCACTCCATCTTCCAAGCTGAAGCGAATCGACGAATTAGCGGGTTCCCAGAACAGGGACCGTACCTTCATCCTTAACGAAGCTATCGATCGCTATCTGGAGATGCATGACTACCACGCGAGCCTGGTTCAGGAAGGATTGCGTGATGCTGAAGCTGGCCGTGTCGTGCCGCATGAAGAAGTAGGCAGAGCGCTGGCTGCACAGCGAGCAGCAAGAAAAGCGAAAGAAGCCCGTTGAAAATTGAATGGACGAAAGCCGCGAGGAATCATCTGTTAAGCCTGGATGCGTATCTTTATGAGCGCAGCGTAGTCGGAGCAGATCGTGTGGTGGCGCAGATTTACGAAGCGGTGGGAACACTGAGCCTCTATCCATTTATCGGGCGGACAGGCAGGATCAAGGGAACGCGCGAGCTGGCAGTGGTTTCCACCAACTACATTGTGGCTTATAGAACGCAGAATGAGGTGGTGCAAATTCTTGCGGTAATGCATGGTGCGCAGCGCTGGCCGCGATACTTTAAGGACTAAGCCGCGGCCCGATGATTCGCCGGGGGCTGAAATTGACCGCGCTCATCTCTTGCTCTCCTTTGACTTGTCTTCGATCAGCTTCTTGGTGAGCAGCACAAGGCCGAGGAGCTGGGTCCATTCGGAAACGATGTTGCCGACGACCTGGCCCCATTTTCCATTCGTATCCATCTTGATGTAGAAGATGACCCACGCGGCTCCGGTGATGGCGAGGAAGATGGTCAGCGAGTGGTCGCGGATGAAAGTGGCGAGACGGTCGTGCCATTCAGGCTTCGGCTGTCTGCTTTCGGCTGAGCCGATCTCGTAAAAATATTTTGTGGCGATCACGGTAACGACTACGCCCGACCAGTCGGCGATGGCGTTGCCGAAGAACGCGCCCCAGTGTGTATCGGGGTTGCTGTGTAGATAGAGAACGATCCACAGAAGCAGGATGCTGATGGCGGCGAGGCTGAGAGCGTGATGCCTGAGGAAGCTTTTCTTTCGGGCTGTCATCTTGTTGTCCAGGTTAATCTCCGTTTCCATGTAGGATGCTGAGATTGGAGAATGGACGGGAGACGATGGATGGCTGCTAACGATACGAAGACACGCTGCAGTTGGGCTGAGAGCGATCCGCTGCTGCGGCAATATCACGATGAGGAGTGGGGCGTGCCCGAGTACGACAGCCGCGCTCTGTGGGAACTGCTGATGCTGGAAGGCTTCCAGGCGGGGCTTTCGTGGTTGACTGTGCTGCGCAAGCGCGATGCATTCCGCAAGGCATTTAAGCAGTTCGATCCGGCGAAGGTAGCGCGCTTTACCGAGAAAGATATTGCGCGGCTGCTGGACGATGCGGGCATCATCCGCTCGCGCGCAAAGATGGAAGCGACGATCAAGGGCGCTCAGGCTTTTCAGGAAATGCAAACGTCAGGCGAGAGCTTCGCCGGTTTTCTCTGGGGCATTGTTGGCGGCAGGCAGATTCAGACGCAGGACCCGCGCCCGGTGCAGACGGAACTGGCAGTTGAAATGTCGAAGCAGCTGAAGAAGCGCGGGTTCAAATTTGTAGGCCCCGTCATTGTGTATGCGTTTATGCAGGCCGCAGGCATGGTGAATGACCATAGCGATGATTGTTTCCGGCGCAAGGCCGTCACAAAGATAAAGCGCGGCAGCCTCTGATTTTTAAACATGGAGCATGCGGATGATTTCCTGCTCGATTCACGATTGTCGGCGCTGCGCATTTCGGCATTGCGGGCCGCGCTGATACAGTAATCAGAGCATTTCTCTATGTTTGCAAAAGCGCAGCGTGTACATTTCATTGGGATCGGCGGCATCGGCATGAGCGGCATCGCCGAAATTCTGCTCAATCTTGGTTATGCCGTGTCAGGGTCCGACCTGCGTCGCTCACCGATCACGGACAGGCTGGCCTCGCTCGGCGCAACCATATTTGAAGGGCATGCGGCTGCGAATGTTATCGGCTCGGGCGTTGTTGTCACCAGCTCTGCGGTAAATGAGCGCAACCCGGAAGTGGTGGAAGCGCGCGCGCGCAAGATTCCGGTGATTCAGCGGGCGGAGATGCTGGCGGAGCTGATGCGCCTGAAATACGGCATTGCAATTGCCGGAATGCATGGCAAGACGACCACGACTTCGATGATTGCAACCGTGCTGGCAGCGGGCAATCTTGATCCCACGGTTGTGGTGGGCGGCAGAGTCGATGCGCTGGGGTCGAATGCCCGTCTGGGGAAGTCGCAGTACCTTGTGGCCGAAGCCGATGAGAGCGACCGCTCTTTCCTGAAGCTTTCGCCGATTCTCGCCGTAGTTACGAATATCGATCGCGAGCACATGGATTGCTATCGCGACATGGCCGATGTGGAAAATGCCTTTGTCGAGTTCATGGACCGCGTGCCTTTTTATGGAAGCTGCGTGGCCTGCATCGACAATGAGCAACTGGCTGCGATTCTGCCGCGAGTGCGCCGCCGCGTCTTCACATACGGCACCTCATCCAAAGCCGATTTTGTGGTGCGCATGCTGCCGCAATCAAGTGAGGCGCACTCGCGCTTTGAGGTTGCTGCAGATGGGCAGATACTTGGCCCATTCGCGTTGCACGTGCCCGGACGCCACAATGTACTGAATGCCACGGCGGCGATTGCCATTGCCGTACAGCTCGAGATCAAGCCGGAAGCGATCATTGGAGGGCTGCAGCAGTTTCGCGGAGTCGACCGGCGTTTTCAGTTAAAGGGCCGTGAGCGAGGCGTCGCTGTGATCGATGATTACGGTCACCATCCCACGGAGATTCGCGCCACGCTGCGAGCGGCGCGCGAGTGCGGCTATCGGCATGTCCATGTAATTTTCCAGCCGCATCGCTATACCCGCACGCGCGATTTGATGGACGAGTTCGTAACTGCATTTGAAGATGCCGATACGGTCGAGATTCTGGATATATATGCCGCCAGCGAGGAGCCGATCCCGGGCATCTCCGCCGAAGCGCTCGCGGCAGCGGCAAAGCATCCACATGTGCGGTATGCCTCTTCTCCGGAAGAGGCGATGGAGCGCGTGGCGGCGCGCGCTGAAGACGGCGATGCCATACTGACATTAGGCGCCGGGAACGTTTCGCAGCTTGCGCCCCAAGTGCTGGAACGGCTGAAAATCGACAAGCGTGCGTAATCAGGCCTGCGTCCGTTCCCGGTTAACTTATTGATTATTAACGAGATGTTTAGCTCCTCAGATTATTAAACAGCCAATGGCCCAATACGATAATCTGATAATAGTGATTTCCACGCGCATCATCGATTTCCTAATGAGCCTCGGTGTACTGGGGCTTATTAGCTCGACCATCTTTAACGGTCTGGTTTTCGCCGGTGTGTATCGCTTTATTCAGGAGCGGCGAAAAAGCCGCAAGATGCAGGATAAGAATTTTTCGCCTCCGGTCAGCCTTTTAAAGCCGCTCCACGGAGCTGAACCGAATCTCGAAGCCTACATCACCAGCTTTTTTGAACAGGATTATGCGAATTACGAAATCCTGTTCTGCGCCCGTCATGCCAATGATCCGGGCCTGCAAATAGCCCGCCGTGTGGCTGCTCGCTATCCCTTGATCCCATCAAAATTTTTAGTGACCGGCGAGCGCACCTACATTAATGCGAAGGTTTCGTCGCTGGAGAAGATGGCCGCCGCTGCCAATACCGATATTTTCATCATCAGCGACAGCGATGTGCGGGTTACGCCCAACTACATTCGTGAAGTGGCGGCACCCTTTGCCAACAAGAAAGTAGGCGCGGTTACGTGCCTTTATCGCGGCGTTGCCGATGAGGGACTGTGGGCGAAGCTTGAAGCGGCAGGCATGTCCGTCGAGATGACCTCCGGCGTACTGGTCGCCAATATGATGGAGGGCATGCAGTTTACGCTTGGCCCCACCATGGCCGTGCGCCGCAACTGCGTGCAGGAGATGGGCGGCTTTGCGTATCTTGGGCCGTATTGCGCTGACGATTTTGTTCTTGGCAACCAGGTGGCAGCGATGGGCTATGACGTTGTGCTCTCCGACCATGTCATCGATCACATTGTGCTGAATCTCAGTTTTACGGCTTCGGTCAAGCATCAGGTGCGCTGGATGAAGTCGACGCGCTTCTCGCGTCCTAAAGGGCACTTCGGCACTTCGTTGACGTTTGCGTTGCCTTTCGGACTGCTGGCCGGTTTGGCCGCATGGTGCCTGCACAGGCCGCACCTGGCACTGGCCCTGGCAGCATACAGCATCGTGGCGCGCATTGTGATGGCGGCTGTGGTTGGCCGGGCTGTGGTTCATGATCGCCGCTTATTGCGTACTGCGTTGCTGTACCCGTTGCGCGATTTGCTGGGATTTGTTTATTGGGCTGCCAGCTATGGCAGCAGCACGGTGCTGTGGCGCGGACAGACGTATCGGCTCACCGCAGGCGGGCTGATGCAGCCCGCAGCCGAAAATGCGGAGCCGGAGCACGAGCCCGCGATGATGGCCTAGCAATTCTCAAATCCACATCTCTTCGAGATGTGGGGCACTTGCATCATTCCTTTAAAGCGGTCGATCCGTATACAGTGTTTTGTCGGAAAGCTCCTGCAATTTGTAGAGATGGCCGGCAAGCAGTGCCTCTACATGATCGTGGCGGTCGCCGGGCACGAAGAGAAACTTGCGCGGCCCGTTGCCCCAGATCGACAGCAGGTCTTTATCCTGAAGAAAAATGTGCGGAGCATCGGGATAGCACGATCCCCAGATCATCGATGTAGCTACGCCGTTCACCAGCAACGCCTGCCGATGGGTGTAGAAAATAATCGAAGAGCCGTCTGCCTGGTCGCCGTAGATGATCAGTTGATCCGCAGGCGAGGCGAGGCGGTTGATCGTATTTGCGAATGCTCGTGAGGAGAGCATCGGCTCAAAGCGGACGAAGGCAATATGCGCCGCGATGAGGAAGACTGCGGCGGTAAAGGCTACGGAGACTGTGGACTCAAAGGAATGTCCCCGCTTGCGCAGGTACCATGCCACCACAGGCCCGATCAGCAGGGTCACGGCTGCCAGAGCCGCAGGCAGGCGCAACGCGGCGAACGAGGGGCCGGTGAGATCGAAGAAGTGCGAGGATGCAAGCGAATAGCTTCCGACGCCGCGATGCGCCAGCAGTGTGCCGATATCCGGCTCGAAGGGCAGCTTGCGCGAGGCCCACAATCCGCTGCCGAGCGCAATGGCAATCGCAATGCCGATGACGGCAAAGGCCGCATGCGCGCCGGTCAGCCACTTGCTTTTTGCGTTGATCCAGCGCCCGGCTTCCGGTGCTTCTTCAATCGCGCCCAGCGCGCCCGCCGTCAGCAGCAGTAGCGGAAAATACGCCGGCCATGTGTAGTATTCCTGATTGGTAGAGATGCCGAAGAAGATCAGGATAAAGGCGGCGTAGATGGTGAGCAGCAACCCGGTGCGCGCGCGAAAGCGCACGCGCGCGGCCATGCCGGCTGCTTCATGCGCCGTGCTGCGCGCATCGAGAAAATGCAGGGTATTCGATGCGTCATAGCGCACATCGGCCCAGGCCAGCTTGCGATTGCGCCATGCGCGACGCAGCGCGACCGGGAAATAGAGGCTCCAGGGGAAAAGCCAGACCAACTGCCCCAGCCAGAAGACCAGAAAGGGCTGCTTGTTGTAGTCGTGCGGATACCGCTTGCCGAGAAACCGCAGCACATGCTCATTGATGAAATAAAAGTAAAAGAAGCCATGAACATGGCCCGGAGTTGGCACGTTGCCGACCGGATTGCCATGGTCGGGATTTCGAATACCGGCCAGGATATGCCAGGGCGCGGCAATTGCAAGAAAGAGAAGTAGTCCTGTCAGGAGACGAAGCCGGCGCCACTTGCGCCATTCGCCGGAGATCAGCAGATAGGGAATTGTCGCCGCCAGGAAGAAAACCGGAGCGATCAGCCCCTTGGCGAGCACTGCAATGGCCAGTGCCGCATACATGCCGTAAATGCGTCCGGGCTTGCGGTCTTCGAGTCCCGTCAAAAACAGGTAAAGCGCCAGCGCGATAAAAAATGTCAGGATCGATTCGGGGATGAAGAAGCGCGTCCAGATGAAGACGCCGAAGCTGGTCAGCACTCCCAGGGCGGCATAAAAGGCAGCGCATTCGCTGTAAGCGCGGCGTCCCCACAGCCACGCCAGCACCGAGCAGGCAAGTACGGCCAGGGTTTCCGGCAGGTGCGTGGCAAAGGTGTTATAGCCAAAGATGTGATAATCGATGGCCGCCATCCAATAGGGCAGAGGAGGCTTTTCGAGATAGCGTATGCCGTTGACGTAGAGCGTCACCCAGTCGCCGCTTTGCGCCATATGCTGCGCGGCGTTGGCGTGGGTTGCGTCGGCATCGTCTAAAAGCGAAGGCGTAAACAGCGCCGCGAAATGCACGGCCAGAAAGACCAGCAGGAGCAGCGTCCAGGTGCGCGCAGCAGAAGAAAGAAGAGCAGGTTTGCGAGGATTGTTCCCAGGCAATATCGAGTCAACCATGATAAGTCCAAGGTTTAGGATATCAGTGTAATGAGCCCGCCCATCCACAGGACGCAGCGAAAACCCGCTCCAGATGCGCATCTGGAGCATCTTCGGACGCTGACCGCAACGCTGCGTGAAAATCTGGAGAAGTGCGTGACCGATCCGGACGTAGACCCGGTGCATGACGTGCGCACCGGCACGAGGCGTGTTCAGGCTATGGTTGAGGCGCTTTTGCGCGAACGCGCCGATGAATCGCTTACCGGCATGGCCGGTAAATGGCTGCGACTTCTCAAAAAGATACGCCGCGCCGCGGCGCCCGTGCGCGACCTCGATGTACACCGCAAGCTGCTGCACAAGCTGGTGAAATATGGGAGCAAAGAAGAAGGCGCCGGCATGACCACTCCCGGAAGCGACGTGACTGGGCCGTCGTCCGACGTTGTCGAAGCTCCCGCTGCGGCGCTTCCGACAAATGCCGTAGAGCACCAGGCGGAACATCTGGATGCATGGCTGCACCATGCCCGCCAGCATCACGCCGCGAATCTGAAGCAAAAGGCGAAAAAGCTGCTGGCGAACTTCGATGAAGAAGCTGCGGCCTTCGATACTGCGTTGCAACAAGGACGCCGCACGCGCTGTCGTTCTCGCAGCGCAGCCGTTGTGGCTCTCGAATCTTTCGTCCGGTTGGTGAATGAGATGCAGCAGCTTGACGCGGGCAATCTGCACGATTTTCGCAAAGGTGCAAAAAAGGCGCGCTATATTGCGGAGTCAGCCGCAGAAGATGCGCACGCGATTGCGGTCGGGAAGGCCCTTAAAAAATTGCAGGATGATATTGGCGATTGGCACGACTGGCTCGTGCTCGCCGATGAGGCACGCGCGGCTTTGGGCGACGAGAGCAACGAACTGATCGGGCTGCTCGATGCGGAGCGCGACCGCCATTATGTTCTTGCAATGAAGACAGTGAATCGCCTGCGCGGCAAACTGCTGGGTGAATGGCTGGCTGTATCGCAGCCTCGGCGCAGATCAACAGCTACTAAAGCTACAAAGTTTTAGTGTGAGGATGGCAAACTTTGGGCAGGAATGGCAGCTCTAGTTTCCTTCCATGCGACATGAGTCTTTCCGCATCGTGTATCTTTCTTGCGAGAACCAAAATTTTTCTGTGAGCGCCTTTAAAAAGCATGCAGACGTTTGCCGCAATCGATATAGGTTCCAACTCCTGCCGTCTCAAGATCGCCCGTGTCGTCAATCACCAACTCAAGGTTCTGCACGAAGATCGTGAAGTCACGCGTCTTGGCGGCAGTGTTTTCGAGACCGGGCTGGTTTCGCCGGAATCGATGGCGGCCACGCTCGATGCTCTCAAGCGTTTCTACCGTGCGACGCAGCAACATGGCGCTGATAAGGTGCGTGCCGTGGCCACGGCGGCCATGCGCGATGCCCGCAACGCCCGCGCTTTTCTTGCCTGGGTGAAAGACGAAACCGGGTGGGAGGTCGAGATCATCTCCGGCCTGGAAGAAGGCCGCCTTATCCATCGCGGCATCATGAGCAACGAAACCGGCACCGCCGGGCGCTGCCTGCTCATCGATGTCGGCGGCGGGAGCTGCGAAATTTCGCTCTCCGAGCGCAAGCGCATCAAAGAAACGATCAGTGTGCCGCTCGGCGCGGTGCGCCTTACTGAAGAATTTCTGCACAGCGATCCGCCATCGAAAGAAGACATCGCTCGTCTCAAGCAGTTCATCGCACGCGAGCTGCGCCGCGCCGAGCGGCGCGTGAAACCGGTGCGCGTGCAGACCGTCATTGCAACGTCCGGCACGGCTGCTGCGCTGGCCGAAGCCGGCCATGTGCTCGACAAGCAGCGCGCCGGGAGCAAAAGCAATCTCACGCCCACGCAAAGCGTCCGCAAGCTGACGGAAAAGCTGACGAAAATGCCGAACGATGAACGCATGCATATGCAGGGCGTTGGGCCGCGCCGCTCAGAGATTATCGTTGCCGGGGCGCATGTGTATGCGGAGCTGCTGGAGGCATATTCGCTGCCCGGCTTTCGCTATTCTCCCATGGGCCTGCGCGACGGCATCCTGGCCCAGATGCTTGCCGAGCAGGACCCGCGAGCCACGGCGCATCAGCAATTTGAGCGCGACCGCTGGCAAGCCGTGCTTGAAACCTGCCGCAAATACGGCATCGACCTGCGCCAGGCCGAGCCGGTGCGCCAGCACGCCGCGCAGCTTTTTCGCGATCTCGAGCGTGTTCACAACCTTCCCCAGGAGTATCTGGCATGGCTGGAAGCGGCAGCGATGCTGCGCGATATCGGCAAGTTCATGAACTATCAGGGCTACCACCGCCACGCGCAGTACATCATCGCCAATTCGGAGTTATTTGGATTTACACCTGTGCAGCGCGTGATTGTCTCAGCGATTGCGCGCTATCTGGGCAAGAGCCGTCCCGAGCCGACCGGCCGCACCATGCGGCAGGTTCCACCGGAAGAGCACGAGCATGTAAAGCGAGCGGTGGTGTTGCTGCGGCTGGCGGTTGCTCTGAATCAGGACCGCGCCAGCGACGTCTTGAAAGTGAGGGTGCGCGTTTATCCCAAGCAGGTGCTGCTTGAAATTTTTCCCGGACGCACCGGGGCAGAGTTGGAACTGTGGTCGCTCCGCAAGGAATCGGCTTACTTCCGCGAAGTCTTTCGCAGGGATCTCTTCGCAACTTTGGCGTAGACCCCGCGCAGAATGCGGGGATCGACCAGCCAGCTCAAAATGCCGGGGCGCCGTGTGCAGTCCACGCGGGCAATGGCCCCTTTGCGCAGGCGGACATTGGCACGGTTGGGAGACGCAATCAGCGAGCCGAGAAATTGCGGCAGATTGGGATTGTGTCCTACAACAAGCACATTCTCATAACGGGTAAGCCCCGCGACGAGCTCCTGAAATTTGGCTACGCTTGCTTCGGGCGAAAGCGCATCGGATATCTGAATCTTTGAATCATAGCCGACTTCCGTGCCTACTAAAGATGCTGTCTGCAAGGCTCGCTTCAGCGGGCTGGAGACGATCAGATCAAACTGCACATTCAGTGCATTGAGATAGCTGCCGATCAACAGGCATTGCTGCTTGCCTTCTTTATCCAGGGGACGTTTTACATCGAGCAAAGGGTTTTTGCGGCTCGTGCCTGCGTTCGCATGACGTAACACATAAATATTCATAAAGAATTTGTGATCGACAATAAGGCCGAAAGATGGCCTCAGCGATTTTCATCTGATTGTAACAATGCTGTCAGCAGAAAAACCGTTTTGCCGGAGTTGGTACAGGGGAAGGCAACGGCTCTGGCGGATATCCCGGATCGATGCCCGGCGCTCCGGGCTCCGGTGGCGGAAGCGGTTCCGGGTCCGGTTCCGGTTC
This sequence comes from Alloacidobacterium sp., assembly GCA_035547425.1. Classification (GTDB taxonomy): domain Bacteria; phylum Acidobacteriota; class Terriglobia; order Terriglobales; family Acidobacteriaceae; genus Alloacidobacterium. Next base: position 31,683 of record DASZUU010000014.1, read on the forward strand.
CGAGGATGGTCCCGGAATCGGGTTCGGCAAAATCCCGGGATCAATACCGGGAACAGTATCGAACTGTACCGTGGGCATCTGCGACAACAACCAGCGCGCCAATGGATCGGGAAATTGCATAAGCGACTGAGAGTGGGAGATGTACTAGGCGTTATAGGTTGTATGCCACAATTGACTAACCAGTAACCCACCCAGCCAGGAGCGCTCGCGCTCACAAATAAATCCAGCGTTTCGCAGCGGAGCTTCATGATCGGGAAGAGCGCGCACGCGAAGGCCGGTCAACCAGCCAAATGACTGATAAAGCAGGGAGATAAGCAACTTTCCAGCCAGGCCCCGGGCGCGGCCTGAGGGATAGGCAAATTCGGAAACTACCCAGATGGCTCCTCCCGGCGCCACCCGTGGCCGAATGCGCGATACCAGGGAATTGAGCTCCGTCTGGAAGAGGCAATCGAGCGAAAAATGCGTAATTATCAGGTCGTATTCTTGCGAAAACGGTAGAAATTCGCGCATATCGGCGCAGATTAAGGTGACGTTTGCATGCATTTCAGGCGTTAGCCTCCGGGAGAGCTGTTCGAGCATTGCGGGGCTGATATCCACGACGTCGGCCTGCAATCCGGGATTTTTCCGGAGCAACTTCTCTAAAAAACGCCCATCTCCGTCACCCAGAACCAGCGCTTTTCGCGCATTTGCCAACTCAGGGAGGAAGTGGAAGCGGCAGCGCTCCAGGGCCGGCCCAAAGGTAAGGTATTCCAGCCAGCGATAGGGCCGGGCAAGCCGATCAAAGTTAGGGGGACGGCTCACCGCATCCAGGCTGCAAAGAGCAGCGGCGTTAGGAGCGCGGCGTCGGCGGCAACGCGCAACTGCAAAGTGGTCAGGCTGGTTCGATGGCGCGCCATCCATAGCAACAGCAGGGCGCTCAACGTTGATGCCAGCAAGAGGCAGAATCGGCTGCTGTTGTTCAGGCTGAACACGGCGAGCGTTCCGGCCAGAACGGCTGCCGAGGCGGTTAGCATTTGCAGATGCCGTCCGGCCCAGAGCGCCGCGCCTTCCCAGCTTTCGATCGCAACGCAGTTAAGCCAGCAGAGAACAGCAAAAATCACCACCAGCGGAAGCAGCTCTGCGCGGGCATTCTCGGCGCGAGCCCAGGTAGGTACTGCCGTGGCCGCGGCAAAAAGGATGCCTACGGCTAATTCCTTCGGAAGCCAGCGCTCGGCCCACTGACCATGAGCGTGCACCAGTAAAAAATAAAGCGCGGCAATGACGAAGACGCCGGCGTCTTCCATGCGAACCGTTGGGGACATGCGCGTAAAGACAACCCAGGCAAAAACCGGAGTGATGATGTACCCCATCACCAGAAACACTGCCCTGTGCCGCAGATAAAAGTAATGGCGCTGGCGCAGCTGCGTTTTCTTTGTACTGTCAAGACCGTCCAGAATACGGTCCGCAACATAGATCAGCCACGTGCCCACAGCCAGCAGCAGGGGCGCCAATGGAGGCAGCTCAAGATGCGCAGCTTTTCCAAAGCTCCAGCACCAGAGGGCGGCAACCGTGGGCGCATCAAGGCTGAGCAGATGCCAGTAAATGGCCACCGATGCCGGAATGCTGACGCTTCGGGTTAATTCGGAAAGACGCGGAACAGCAAGTGCCACACCTTATTGTAAAAGGACGGCAAGGCTCCTACCGGTAGAATGACCAGTCAGTGAGACGCGCAATGAAGTGGCATGTACAGGAAGCGAAAAGCAATTAATTCGTCTCACTATCGACCTCAGCGCATTTCCTAAATTCCGGAATGGTAAAGATGCTGCCCGCCCGGCACGGTACAATAAAAGGTTGCCATGGCCACTCCCGCAGACCTGATACAGATTGATCTTGCTCCGCGCAAGCCAGCGCCCAAGCCGGAATGGCTGAAGGCACGCGCCCCGGTGGGCGATAACTATCACGACCTGAAGAAGCTGGCGCGCAGCCTGAATCTGCACACGGTTTGCGAGTCGGCGCACTGCCCGAATATCGGCGAGTGCTGGAATCATCGCACGGCCACCTTCATGATGCTGGGCAATACCTGTACGCGGCGGTGCGGATTCTGCGCTGTGCCGAAGGGGCGTCCGGATGCGATTGATTTTGATGAGCCGCGCCGGGTGGCGGAAGCCGTGGCTACGTTGGGGCTGAAGTTTGCCGTGATCACGAGCGTGAATCGCGATGACGATATTCTGGGGGGCGCGCGCGCCTTTGCCATGGTCATCGAGGAGATTCGCAAGCAGGCTCCGGGATGCCAGGTAGAAGTGCTGGTTCCGGATTTTCAGGGCAATGAGGAAGCGATTCGGACTGTGATCGAAGCGCGTCCGGAGATTCTGAACCACAATACGGAGTCGGTGCCGCGCCTTTATCGCGCCGTTCGCTCGGGTGCTCGGTATGAGCGCACGCTGCGGCTACTGGAATATGCCAAGGAGTTGAATCCGACGGTCACGACCAAGTCCGGCGTGATGGTCGGGCTGGGCGAAGAGATGGATGAGTTGTTGCAGGTGTATCGTGACCTGGCAGCGGTGGGAACCGATGTGCTGACGATCGGGCAGTACCTGCGGCCTTCGAAGGACCATCTGCCGATGGCTCGCTACTATACGCCCGATGAATTTGCCTTTATGAAGCAGGAAGCGCTGAAGATGGGCTTTCGCCACGTGGAATCGGGGCCGCTGGTGCGCTCCTCATATCATGCGCATGAGCAGGCCTATTCTTCCGGCGTCACGATGCTGATGTAAAGTTGACGGTCCTAATGCAGCGCGACTTTGGGCAGATTCCAATGCTCGTGCACCGCGACCATACGCAGCGTAAAACAGACGGCAATGCCAATAGTGGTCGCGACTGCAGGACGCGCTTTGAACTTTAAGGCCAGGATCATGGCTGCGGCTCCAGCCAGAGCTGCAGCCGCATAGACATCGGAACGCAGCACGGAAGGAATGCGCGCGAGCAAGACGTCGCGGACGGTTCCACCGCCGACGCCGGTGATTCCGCCCATGAGCATCGCCAGAAAAGGGTGGATGTTGTAGTCGAGGGCCTTGGCGGCTCCGGCGACGGCGAAGAGAGCCAGCCCTGCGGCATCGAGGCCGGTGATCAGCGAGGCGGGCACGCGATTGACGAAGCTGCTCTGGAAGAAGACGACCGCGCCGCCAAGGAAGGCGCAGGCGGGATAGCGCCAGTCGCGAATGGAGTTGGGCGGAATGGCTCCGATGAGGACGTCGCGGATGATGCCTCCGCCCAGCGCCGTGGAGAAGGCCAGCACCATGATTCCGAGGACATCGAGATTGCCCTGGATGGCTGCCGACGCGCCTTCGACGGCGAAGACGAAGGTGCCGATGAGATCGATGGCGAGCAGCAGATTGGCAGAATGGAACTGAATCGGAAGGCGTTTGCTAGTAATCACCTGGTCTCCTGCAGACGAGTGGTATGGCATCTATTTGCCTAAACACATATTCTTAATGTACAGGGCTGTTTTGGGCTGCTCCCCGCGCTACTTTTCCTGCCGCAAAGGGTTTCCGGAAAATTGAGCAGCCAATCCCAAAGGAGAAGTGAATGAAAAAAAGACATGCCGGGCTGTTGTTTTGCGTGCTTGTCATCTTTTTATATCCGGCACGGGCATTGCATGCCCAGACGCGCGTGAGCGATCGTGATGTGGAAGCCCTGATGCGCAACCTGAAGGACGATTCGAAGTCCTTTCGGGAGAATTTCGACAATGCGCTGAAAAAGAGCGCGATTCGGAGAACCAGCCAGGAGAAGGATGCCAAGGGCCTGGTGGCCAGCTTCGAAAAGCAGACGGACTCCATGCTGAGCGAGTTCAGGAAGACCAGAAAGGGCGATGTTGCGGTGGAAAGCACGATCAGCAACGCGCAGGAAATCGAGCGGCTGATTCACAACCTGCAGCTCGATCCCAAGACGCTGGGAGAGTGGGAGAAGATACGCACGGAGCTGCAGCATGTATCGGCAGCTTTCGGCATTCATGTATCCATGTAGCTCCCGGCGAGATGACGCGGCCCTGCCAACCAAGTAAAATACGAACTTTGAGTCGGATATAAGGAAGAACGAATCATGGCAGTTTCAGTAATGGCCGGAATTCCGGCGCTCAAGGATATACATCAACAGTTGAAGTCCCGCATGGATAAGGCTGTGCAGGATTTTCAGGCAAACCTGGCATCCACGCGCACGGGCCGCGCTTCCGTGGCGATGCTCGACCAGGTGCGCGTCGATTACTATGGCACGCCGACGCCCTTGAACCAGGTGGCGCAGCTAACGACGCCGGACGCGAACATGATCGTTGTTCAGCCGTGGGACGCGAGCATCATTGCAGAAATCGAAAAGGCTCTCCGCACCTCCGACCTGGGATTCAATCCGCAGAATGACGGCAAGATTGTGCGCGTTCCTGTTCCGCCGATGACGGAGGAGCGCCGCCGCGAAGTGGTAAAGCACCTGAACAAGGTGCTGGAAGAGCACAAGACCGCGGTGCGCAATATTCGCCGGGATGGAAATGAATTGATCAAGAAAGCGGGCAAGGACAAGAAGATTTCCGAAGATGAGGAAAAGCGCTCGCTCGAAGAAATTCAGAAGCTAACAGATGAAGAGATCAAGCGCATGGACGACATGAGCAAGAAAAAAGAAGCCGAGATTATGCAGGTGTAAGGCACATCAACCGCCAAGGCGCAAAGGCCGCCAAGTTTCGCGAATTTCTTCAGGTGTAAACAAAATCAACCGCCAAGTTTTGTGTCTTGGCGGTTGATTTGTTTGATCCAGTGGATCTTTCTACATAAGGAATTTCGGCATGTTTTTTGCGGCGAGGGTATTCGGCATCCTGTGCTCCAGTTCACTGCGAACCTGATTCAGGCCGTACATGCAGCTCTCGAAATTTTCCGAGAGTCGCCCGAAGAGCGGCGCTTCCACAGCATATTCAAACAAGTCGAACTGCGAGACGATGTAATAGCTTTCCTTCCCGGCGCGAATCATATCGTAGATGTTTGCGTTCTCGTTTTCGCGCCATTTGTGGACCGATTCCGGGTACATGCCGGTGCAGAAGAGAGCGTAGTCGCCGATGTGCTTGCGTATTTCGCGTTCGGCGTCGAAGGAGGGAGCCGTGCCCAGGACGGGATCGGAAGCAAGCAACATTTCCCCTACTTCCTTTACCGGCCTGCCTTCACTGTCGTGGATGGGATAGAGGCGGTCTGAAATGCTGAAGTCGGTCAACAGGTCGGCAATGTAGCTGGTGACCTCGCGATCGTGAATGCCGACATGCTCGCTGTAGCAGTCTGCGACGATGTCATGAAAAAACTGGCGCAGCGCGTGATCCTGGGGAATCATTGTGAACCTCCTTCACCTTCCGGGAAGCCCATACTTCCTGAGATGCGCTTCCGGGAGCCGCATACTACGTATGGATTACAAATGAATGAATTCGTTTCATATGACAAGAGACTTATTTGATTCCACCCATATTTCTTTAGCACTAAGGCAATGGCACTGCTGAAAGTTTCTTCGAGATTTTTCGTCACGTTCCTTTAAGGTTTCCCACTATAGGACGGGCGTATCCTGAGCTGAGTATCTCCACTGGAAGGACACTCGCTTATGGCAAAGCAAACTTCCTCAAAGCATCCATCCAAGCCGACTCATCCGCATAAACCCTCGCATCCCACTCCTAAACCAGCTCCTACGCCCAGCAGTACCGGCCAGCCGGTGTTTGCGCAGCCGCAGCCGACGCCGGATCCGACGTCGTTCAAGACGCCTCACCCTTCCGATAGCGGTCTCTACAAAAAGGTCGATACGAAGCTGCTGGAGCCGATTCCAGCGCCGCGAGGCAAGGCTGCAGAGCCTGTTTTGACACTGGCAGAGGTGTATGGGGACCAGGGAGCCGCCAAAGTGAGCGAGCTGGAGCAGGCAGGCCGGATTGTATTTCATTCTGTTGGAGATACAGGAAGCGTCAAAGGGCCTTCGACCGAGAGCGAGGTCGCCGACAAGATAGTGTCCGATTTCAAGGAATCGGATCCGGCGGATGTGCCGTCGTTTTTCTTTCATCTGGGCGACGTGGTGTACAGCTTTGGCGAGGCAAAATATTACTACGACCAGTTTTATGCGCCCTACCGGGAATATGCCGCTCCTATCCTTGCCATTCCCGGCAACCATGACGGGCTAGTCTATTCCGGCGAAGGAGTAGCGACGCTCGATGCGTTTCTGCGCAATTTCTGCTCGGCAGCGCCGGTCAATACTCCGGAGGCAGGAGGACTGCTGCGCACTTCGATGATTGCCCCGGGCGTGTACTTTACCTTTGACTCGCCATTTGTGCGCATTCTGGGCTTGTATTCCAATGTGCTGGAAGATCCGGGCGTGATTTCGAGCGAGGGCGGCACGCGAGCCAACGTTACCGATGTGCAGCTGACGTTTTTGAAAACAGCCTTGGCGCGCTGCAAGTCAGAGAAATATGCGGGCGCAGTAATTGTTGCAGTGCATCATCCGCCCTTTTCGGGCGGGTCGGTTCACTTTCCGAGCCCAAACCTGTCGAAGGATATCGACAGTTGCGCGCAGGCGGCGGATTTCTGGCCACATGCCGTATTTTCCGGGCATTCGCATAATTACCAGCGCTTTACCCGAACGGTGAATGGAATGCAAATTCCTTACCTGGTTGCCGGGAATGGAGGCCATTCGCCGTTAGCCGCGATGCAGAAGGATGCAAACGGGAACATCATCCGTACGCCGTATCCCATTGACAGCGAGCTGACGCTCGAGAACTACGATGACGCGCACTATGGTTATTTGCGGGTGGTGGTGAATGCGCAGACGCTGCGCATCGAATATCACTCGGCGGCGGACGGTTCTACGGCCAAGGCGCCCAATGATCTGGTTACGGTGAATTTAGCGGCGCGCACTGTTTCCTGATTTTGGGATTGGAAATAAAAAAGGCAGCCTCGGGAGGCTGCCTCTTTTTTATGCTGCAATTGCATCAGTCGGCGCTGACGAGCTTCGATTCGCGCGATTCGAGCTCGGCAAGACGCTTGGCCAGAAGCTGCTCGAGGTTTTCGAGCGCCTTGCTGAAGCCTTCGATGCCTTCCTTCAGCTTGTCGTGGGCCATGCGGTCGGCCTCGTGCATTTTGTCGAAGGTCGCCTTGTCGATGGTGAGCTTTTCGATCTGCATGCTCTTGGCTTTTTCCGGATCGAGCTTGCGCGGCAGGTCGCCCTGGGTGGAATCGAGCTCGGCAAGGAGCTGCGGCGAGATGGTCAGCAGGTCACTTCCAGCCAGCTCGACGATTTCGCCTGTGTTGCGGAAGCTGGCGCCCATGACCAGCGTTTTATAGCCGAAGTGCTTGAAATAGTTATAGATGCGGGTGACGGACTGCACGCCAGGATCATCGGCGCCCTTGTAATCCTTGCCCGTGTCCTTCTTGTACCAGTCGAGAATGCGTCCTACGAAGGGCGAGATGAGGGTAACGTTGGCTTCGGCGCAGGCGATGGCCTGATGCAGGCCGAAGAGCAGCGTCAGGTTGCAGTGAATGCCTTCCTTCTCGAGCTGTTCGGCGGCGCGAATACCTTCCCAGGTAGAGGCAATCTTGATGAGAACGCGCTCACGCGAGATACCGGCCTTTTCGTAGAGGCCGATGATGTCGTGGGCCATCTTGATGGTGCCTTCGGTGTCATAGGAGAGGCGTGCATCGACTTCCGTGGAGACGCGGCCGGGGATGATGGCGAGAATGCGCTTGCCGAATTCGATGGCCAGGTGCTTGAAGGCCAGATTGGCCACATCCTTGTCGCTGGCGCTGTCGCCGAGCTGCTTGTGCGCGTCGAGCAGCACGCCATCGACGATGGACTGGTACTGCGGCATCTGTGCGGCGGCAGTGATGAGCGACGGGTTGGTTGTCGCATCCTGCGGCTTGGCTTTTTCAATTGCGTCGATATCGCCGGTATCGGCAACGACGACTGTCATTTCGCGGAGCTGCTGGAGCAGAGACTTTGACATGATTCCTCCTGATTTCGGGGCCTGACATGCAGGGCTACACTCTGTTGGATGCGCAGGCAGCGGTGCTGATTCGATTATCCCATGATTACGGGGTTAGAAAGTGTTGCGATGCCTTGAATTGAAACTTCCACCGTGTCGCCGGGCTGCATGGGAGCTACGCCGGATGGCGTTCCGGTAGGGATTAAGTCTCCGGGATAGAGCGTGATAGCGGCGGTAATATGGCGGAGAAGAAAATCGATGGGAAAGATGAGGTCGCGGGTGTTGCCGTCCTGCCTGAGCGCGCCGTTCAGCCGGGTTTGGACCTGAATTCCGGCGCTGGGATCGATCTCGTCGGTGACGAAAGGCCCTGCCGGGCAGAAGGTGTCGAAGCCTTTTGCGCGCGACCACTGGCCGTCGGATTTTTGCAGATCGCGAGCGGTTACGTCGTTCACGATGGTGTAGCCGCGGATGTATGGGCGTACGTCTTCGTCGGAGCCGATCTTTGAGCATCGCTTACCGATGACGATGGCCAGCTCGCCTTCAAAATCGACGCGCTGGGAGATGGAGGGGATGCGGATCGGCTGCTTGTGGGCGATGAGCGAAGAGGGTGTCTTGAGAAAAAGCAGCGGCTCTTTCGGAGCTTCGTTGCCCAACTCCGCGGCGTGCTCGCGGTAATTGCGTCCGATGCAAACGATCTTGGACGGTACGACGGGCGGCAGCAGTGTGGCTGTGTCCAACGGCAGAGGATCGATTTCCGTTTTGCCGGGAAGCTTTGTCCAGGGGTCTTCTTCCGGGGGCGGCAACAGGCGCTCGATCCAGAGCGTGCCGCTGCGTTCGGCTACTTCTCCATACTGGGGGCCAAAGTTGGATTGGAAACGGCAGTATTTCATGGCAACCTCATTGTGGCAAAGATTCTTCTGCTTCCGCAGAGCGAGCGCTCTCGTTCTTGTCGTTGTCAACGGCGCTGACGGAATAGGCGTAGCGCACGCCGGGCTGGGCGGTGGTATCGCGGAAAGCGGGAGCGGCAACCGGCTCGGGCGGCGAGATGCGGGTGGGGGCGGCGGATGATCCGGCTTCGCGGCGATAGACCACATAGCCGGCAAGATCGTTTTCTGAGTCAGGAGCCCAGGAGAGGTCGAGGGCGTGCTCGTCCGGGCTGGCTACAGCTACGAGGCCGGTGGGCACTGTAGGAGGAAAGATATCTTTGGTACTGAGGGTAAATACCGGAGTCGGACTGCCGGCAATCTCGATCCTGTGCCCTTGGAGATGGAAGACGGTAACGCGCTGCGCCGTATAGCGATAGGTTCGATCGAAGGCTGCGGATTTATCGTAGGCGTTTCCCGGATCATGACCCGCGCTATAGCCGACCTCCAGGATTTGCTGCTGCGGCTCTTCCGCGCCTTTGCGCTGGGCAACCGAGTCCTTTTTGACGGCATTCTGCTCGCGCTGTATGCGGATGAGGCTGCTCGAATCAGAAAAGGACTGCCAATGCAGAATGACGCCTTCGGAATGCGCGTCGGCCCGGAAGGATGCGATAGGCGACGGGGCTTGTCCGGTGACGGTGTAGGCTGCGTTGGACGGGCCGGCGGAGCGTCCATGTTTGTTCTGCAATAGAACGGTGTAGGTGATGAGCTGTGGCTGGCCGTTGACTAAAGCTGCAGGAAGATGATCGACGAACTCGGCCTGCGCCTGAGGGGCATATCGCGCGTCTCCGGCTGTTTCGCAGGGACTGCCGGCAATGCTGCGGCAGATGTGCGCTTTCTGATCGCCTTTGAGGAGGACGCGGTCGGTGGTTCGCTTGGGCATGGTCCAGCGCAGGTGGACATCGTTGCCGATACGGGAGGCTGCGAGGTCGGTGGGAGGCTGCGGCAGATACAGAGTGGGAGCCTGGGGCGGCGCCACCATGCCGCATCCGATAAAAAAAGGCAGGACAGCGGCTAAAGCCATCAGGAAAGAGAGAGATGCCCGAGCGCGCTGTTCCATTCCATGTTCAGCGTAGCATCGTTTACCGCTGCGTGCGGCAGTCGGGGAATTTCCTGTTGGGAGGAATTGCCGGCGGCGGGAGCCCGAAGATTGAAGCATGCCGAGATTGATTCATGACCAGATGCTGACAATCTAAAGACAACTGATCGCCGTGTTTTCTGTAGGATGCGGGATGACAAGATGGTCCGGACGGTGGATGACTACATTGGCAAATGAAAAAGAATCGGGCCTGCAACAACATAGTTTGTTCTGGCCGCATCCAGCAAGGTAGATAAATTGCAGTGCGGGAGACGACATGCCCAGAAAAACAGAATCCGAAAAGCAGATCGATCCGGCAAGCGCAGAGACATTTATCGCACAAAAACATATTGGCGAGCGCATCAAGCGCTTGCGCCTGAAAAAATCCATGGGCCTGGTGGAGTTGGGGAAACATACCGGTCTCTCCGCCAGCTTTCTTTCGCAGCTTGAAACCGGGCGCGTGGTGCCTACGCTGCGGAACCTGGCGCGGATTTCCATGGTCTTCAGCAAAGATCTTTCATACTTTTTCGAATCGGAGCCTCACACTGTATTTCGCATTCAAAAGAAGAGCGAACGCGTGCGCCTGCCGCAAACGGGCGTCGACGATCCGACATATTATTTCGAGAGCCTGGGATACATGGTGCCGGATCGGCATCTCGATCCCTACTTTGCCGAATTTGTGCCTCTCAAGAAAGCAGTCGAGGTGCGGCCTCATGTGCATCCGGGCTATGAGTTTCTTTACCTGTTGAGCGGCTCGCTGGAAATACACCATGGCGGCAAGAACCATATGCTCGAGGCAGGCGATAGTGTGTACTTCGATGCGGGCACACCGCACTCGTACCGCTGCGCGGGGGATATTCCGGCAACGGCCTTGATTGTGACCATGCATATGCAGCATGTACAGCCGGGGCCCGCGCGCACGGCCCGCGCATCGGAAGGAATGCCTGCGCAGCGAAGGGAAGAGACTGGGCGGCCGGTACCGATTCGCGGCTCCGGATTGATGGCCGCCGGGGGGCGTGGATTGCGGCTATAAGAACAAGCGCTCTACCTGCTGCCAGTTATCGACGCGGCGAAAGCCGGAGACGTTGAGGTTATGCGGCGCAGTAAATAAGATGCCCTCGCCGGTGAAACGGCGAAAATGCAATGGCTGATCGTCAATCAGGTAATCGGCATGGATGACGCCCTTATCGCCGCAGAAGACGAAGTTGCTGGGCGGCAGGAAGGGGAAATGGCGACGCAGCCAGCGATATTTTGACCCGAAGGAATTCGGGAACTCCATTGCGCCGGTTGCGATAAAGATTTCGTAGCGTTGCGCCAGTGCTTTCACTACTCGCTGGCTGTCGGGCATTACTTCCAGATTTTCAAAGAAATCTTCTGACCGCAGATAACCTTCAAGGCGCTCCTGGCGGTCGGCGGAGACGATCTCCCACAACCACTTGCCGTGAAGATCGGCTTTGGTAACGGCCTCATTGTGGTCGCGATTGTAGCGGATGATGTGCTCGCCGAGGGCGTCGGCAAGCACTTCGTCCATATCGATGGCAATGCGCTTCAAAGAATTAAGCTCCGCTGTCTTCAAGGTTCTTTTTGTGCATGGGGTGGTCGGGAGGCAGATCGAACGAATCATCGTAGTAGAGCAAGCGGCCACAGCTCTCGCAGTGAACGCGCATGTATTCACGCACCTGGTTCCACATTTGCGGGCGAAGAAACATCTGGCATCCCATACAGCGCTGATCGCGTACGCGCGCGATGCCCGTGCCTCGCGATGAAGCAATGCGATCGTAATCGGCGAGCAGGTCTTCTTCGATCCGGCTCCGCAGCTCGGAGCGGGATTGATTTAAGGCATCGAGACGCGCCTGCTGCTCGGCTGTCTGCTTCCGGGCAGACTCTTTCTCCTGCTCCACGAAAGCGGTGTGATCTGCCAGCTCTTTTCTCGCCTGGGCGCGATTCTGTTCCAGCTGCTCGGAGCGCTCCATGCTTTCCAGCTCCTGATCTTCGATGCGGCGAATCTCATTTTCCGCAAAGGATATCTCATGCTGGATGGCGTGGAATTGCTCGTTAGTCTTTACGCTGTTGGACTGATCACGGAACTTGGCGATTTTCTGGTGCTGGTCCTTGATGTCGCCTTCCAGGCGGCGGCGCTTGGCATCTTCAGCCTGAATGGCTTTCTCTACTTGTTCGACCGCCTGAGTCTGCGCGCGCAGCTTTTCCTCGATTGCCGCAAGGTGCCGGGGCAAGGCAGCAATGGATTGCTGAAGCTGTTTGATCTCAATGTCGGCCTGCTGCAGGCGAATAAGCTGTTCCAGAGAAGCGTCCATCGTATGAAAGTGCAGTCTAGCACGTGGACGGCATGAGATGCGGTAAGCTGAAGTTCACGAAAAGCACATTCAGGTTTATTTACAAACTCAAGGATAGGAATGTTGAGTCCGATCTCTCGCAGGAAGTTTCTTGCCGGCTCCTCCATGGCAGCGCTGGCATGGCTAGGCCGGCGTGCATGGGCAGATGCCGCTGCTATCACTACGCAACGGGTACGAAGTGGAATACTCCGAGGAGAAAGCGCGGATGGAGTACGCATTTTTCGAGGTGTGCCGTTTGCCGACCCTCCGGTGCAGGCTCTGCGATTTCGTCCACCTGCAAAAGTAAAGCCGTGGACGGGCGAGCGCGATGCGACTCGCTTTGCTGCAGCAGCGATGCAGCCGGATGCTGTTCGCATCGCCAAGAGTGAAGACTGCCTTTATCTCAATGTGTGGGCGCCGGAAGGCAAAGGGCCGTTTCCGGTCTATGTTTGGATTCACGGTGGAGGATTTACCAGCGGCAGTTCTTTTGATCCGCTGCAGGACGGGGCGAAGTTTGCCCGCGAAGGCATTGTCTGCGTCACGGTGGCGTATCGGCTGGGTGTTTTCGGCTTTCTGGATTTTGGGCCGCTGCTCGGCAGCGAGTATGCGGGAGGCGCCAACCATGCGGTGCTCGATCTGATGGCGGCCTTGCAGTGGGTGCAGGAGAATATCGAGGCCTTTGGCGGCGACCCTTCGCGGGTGACGATCGGCGGCGAATCTGCCGGGGCAAAGCTGACGGACACGCTGATGGGCGTGCCGTCGGCCCAGCCGCTTTTTCATCAGATGATTTCCGAGAGCGGCGGCGCGGAGCGCATCTGGGCACGCGCGAATGCTGAAGCCGTCGCCGAGGGATTTGGCGAAGCGTGGAGCAAGCAGGCAGGCCGTAAAATCGGCGATTTGCTGACCGCCTCAGCGGCTGAAATTATCGATGCGCAAAGAAGCTTTACAAAGGAGTGGCCGCGGCATTTTCCTCTGCGCCCGGAGATAGACGCGGCACTCATCCCGCAGCTTCCAGTGAAGACGATCAGCGAAGGATCGACGCGCGGGAAGCGGCTGTTGCTTGGAACGAATCGCGATGAGAGCGCGCTTTTTCTCGGGCCGCATCCGGAAAAAGTTACGGCTGCAAACCTTGGGAACCTGTCGCTTGCGAGCTTCAATGAGGTGTTTGAAGCATACAGAAAAATCTACCCGCAGATGTCGCTCGAAGAGCTTCGTGTTCGGGCTGTGACTGCGGAAGAGTATTGGGTTCCTTCGATGCGCGTAGCTGACGCGCATGTGCGCGGCGGTGGAACCGCGTGGGTATACCGTTTGGATTTTGCAGAAACCAGCGGCCGCTTCGCCGGCGAAGCTTACCATTCCCTCGATGTGTGGCTGGCATGGAACAAGCCGCATACGGAAGTGGCAAATGCTGAGGCCGAAGGCGTGATGGCCAGGCAGATGTTTCTGGCGTGGACGGCATTTATCAAGGGCGAAACGCCTGCGGCTCCGGGTCTTCCTTCATGGCCGGAATATCGGCTTGCAACGCGCCCGACCATGATTCTGGACACGCGGAGCCGCATCGAGCAGCAGCCGCAGGAAGCAGAGCTGCGGCTGTGGGATGGCGTTCTGTAGCGATTCCTAACGGAGCAGCGCCGGCTTTTTCTCGGCCAGCGTGGCGATCCATTCGCCGAAGAGGGTGTTGGCCCAGGCAAACCATGAGCGCGTGAACTTCTTCGGATCGTCTTTGAAATAGCTTTCGTGAATGAAGCCGCTGCCCGCGGAAGATGCCTTCACCATGGTCAGGGCGCGGCTGATCTCCGCGTCGGATTGACTGGTGAGCGCATAGATGATCTGGGCCATGGGCCAGATCATGTTCTTGCCTTCGTGGGGGCCGCCGATTCCCTCGCCCGCCGTTCCACGGAAGAACCATGGATTCTTTTCGCTCCATACGAATTTCCGCGTGCGCTCATACAGCGCTGCGTCGGGGGAGCTGGAAATATACGGCAGGCCGAGAAGGCTGGGCACATTGGCGTCGTCCATCAGCAACCGGCTGCCGAAGCCGTCGACTTCATAGGCCCAGATGCTGCCCTCCGGCGTCTGCGCAATGGCATGCTGACGCAATGCAGCTTCGACTTCTGTGGCCAGCGTGTGCGCTCGGTTTGCCAATGCCGTGTCGTGCAATATGGCGTTGGCCATCTCGGCAAGCTGGCGCAGCGATGTGACGGCAAAAAGATTGGAGGGCACAAGGAACGGAAAGATGCATGCATCATCCGAGGGACGAAAGCCGGAAGCGATCAGCCCCACAGGATTCACCGGATTGCCGTAGCCATCGGCGGGCAGCGTTTCTGTCGAGATGGGAGAATCGCGCTGAAAACGATACGGGCCTTCGCCATGCTTGCGCTGCTGCGCGATCATTGTCTCAACGGCGAGAGTCATGGCCTGCTGCCAGCGCGCATCGAAGGGTTTGGTGTCGCCGGTGTGCTTCCAATAGCCATGGGCCAGGCGCATGGGGTAACAGAGCGAATCCAGTTCCCACTTGCGCTCGCCGACGCCCTGCTTCATCTCCGTTTTGTCTTTACGGCTGCCTTCGAGCGGTGGAGCGCTGAGGTCGGCCATGAAGGCGTTGGCGTAAGGATCGATGAGGATGCAGCGGGCCTGACGGTGGATGACGCCTTCAAGCAGAGAGCGCAGCGCTTCGTCCTTTGCTGCAAGAGGCAAGTAGGGCCATACCTGCGCGGAGGAGTCGCGGAGCCACATGGCGGCAATATCGCCGGTGATGACGGCGGTATCCGGCTTGCCTTCGAATTGGGCCGGCTCCACGGTCGTGTCGAGCGTATTGGGATAGCAGTTGGCAAACATGGCTGCCAGCACCGGATCGCCGATTCGCGATTGCGTTTGCCGGATAAATGCCTCGACAGCGTCGCTGCGAAAACGGCGGTCTGCGACCGGAGGCCGCTTCGATTCATACGTATCTTCGCCAAATGCTTCGGCGCTGAATGGCAATACTGAAAGAAGGCCTGCTCCTGCTGCCGATTTCAATACAGTGCGCCGTGTCCATGTGTGCATGCAAACTCCCTTGATGTGATGGTCGTACTGTTTCATGGTAAATGCGGAACGATGCACGATTCGCCAAACGATTGAGCAGAACGCGAGCGCAGGCTCTAAAATAAATCTTCGCCGCACTTCGAATTTTCCCGAGCGGCGTGAGCCTATTTTTTTCGGGGGTTTGGCGTGCGTCGTCTGTTTGCCTGTGTCTCAGCTTTTCTGTTGGCTTCCACTTTTTCTCTTCATGCGCAAAAACAATGGACTGTGGCCGATATTTTCGGCAAAGGCGGCCTTACCGGCCATCCACCCGGCGAAATGACCTGGGCGCCGGATGGAAGCCGGGCTATCTATATTGGCGATCATGGCGACCTGATGCAGTTGAATGCTGCGACGGCCCAATCTACAAAGTTGCTGGGCCATGAGAAGCTCGCGTCGATCATGAATGCGCAACTGACCGAAAAAGATCGCGATCATCGAGCGCGTTACAGCGAGCCGGACTACATCTGGGCGCCTGATTCGAAGCATCTGCTCTTCGATACGAACGGCACGCTATGGATCTATGACCTGAGCGGCGGCACGGGAACCGAGGTCGGCCACACGGGACAGGGGAGCGGCGATGACCCTAAATTTTCGCCGAATGGCAAATTTATTTCCTATATTCACGATCACAACTTGTACGTGGGCCAGCCTTCAGCACCGGCAACGGCGGTGACGAATACCCATGAGCCGACGCTGCTGAATGGTGAAGTCGATTGGGTCTATCTGGAAGAGCTGGACGTGCGGAGTAACTACTTCTGGTCGCCTGATTCAAAGCAGCTTGCTTACCTGCAGATGAATGAAGCGGCAGTGCCGCAGTATCCGATTGTGGATTGGATTCCGACACACGCCGGCATCGATGAACAACGGTATCCGCAGCCGGGAGATGCAAATCCAGGGGTGCGCGTTGGAGTCGTAAACGCCAACGGCGGCAAGACGACATGGTTGAAGATTCCGCAGGAAGAAGGCAACGACTACATTCCGCGCTTCGGCTGGGCCAATCCGCATGTGGTTTGGGTGGAAGTGCTGACGCGCGATCACAAACATCTGAACCTGTATTTTGCCGATGCGCATACAGGGGAAGCGAAGCTGGCGCTGGCGCAGAATGACGATAAATTCTTCGACGAAGCGTATGACGTGCACTTCTTCGCTCCGGGCGAATTTCTGATCACCAGCTGGCGCGACGGCCATACGCATATTTACTACTACAAGTACAACGCAGACAATCCGCTCGATAGCCCAGCGCAGCCGGTGCGACAACTGGAAGACGGCGATTATGAAGTTGCATCGATCAAATCCGTCGATGCAAACACGCATACTGTCTACTATCTTTCCAATGAAGGCGATCCGCGGCAGCAGCAGATATGGTCGGTGAAACTCGACGGAACCGGAAAACAGCGCATCTCGAAAACAGACGGTTTTCATGATCCGAACTTTGCTGAAGGCACGGCGAATTACATCGATCGCTATTCCGACCAGGCAACGCCGCCGGCCCTCAATCTCTGCCATGGCGGCACGCAATGTCGGGAGATATGGCATGGCGAGCTGCCGAAGGAATATGCGTTTACGCGTCCGGAGATGCTGGAGCTGAAGGCTGCCGACGGCAAGACTACGCTCTATGCCTCCTTGTTGCTGCCTCCCGGCGTTACGTCACCGGCAAGCGTTCCGCTCATCAACAATCCATATGGCGGCCCTCACGCCCAAACGGTGCGCGATTCGTGGGGCGGGTCGAGCTACTATTTCGACCTGCTGCTGGCGCAGCATGGATTCGCTGTTCTCCATGTGGACAATCGCGGAATGGGCGCGCGCGGACGCGACTTTGAGCAAGCGGCGTATCGCAACTTTGGGCCGGTGCAATTGAGCGATCAGCTGGCGGCCATCGACCAGGTATTAGAAAAATATCCGCAGCTTGATAAGAACCGTCTGGGATGGTGGGGATGGAGCTGGGGCGGCACATTTACGCTAAATGCCCTTTCCCATTCCGATCGTTTTCGCGCCGGAGTTTCCGTTGCGCCGGTGACGGATTTCAGGAACTACGACTCGATCTACACGGAGCGCTATCTCGGCCTGCCTGCGGAAAACGGTGATGCCTATCGCGCTGCATCCGTGCAGGAAACAGCGAAGAATCTGAAGGGACACTTGCTGCTGGTGCATGGAACCGGCGATGACAACGTGCACTTTTCCAATTCCATTCAATACATTCAGAAGCTGATTGACGCGAAGATTGCTTATGATTTCCAACCGTATCCGCGCAAAACACATTCGATTGCCGGACCGGTTGCCCATACGCATCTCTTTGAGCGCATTCTGTGGCATTTCGAGACGTATTTGAAACCTGCAGGAGCAGCGCAGTGAGCCACCCGGCAGAACGAATCGATTCCAATGAGCTCGTTCGCGGACGCACTGCTTTAGGCGATTTTGAACTGACGATTCTGAGCGACGGCTTTTACTTCCTGGACGGCGGCGCCATGTTTGGCGTCGTCCCGAAACCGATGTGGGAGAAGCGCGCGCCTGCGGATGAGCAAAACCGCATTCTGCTGGGGCTGAATACAATTGTCGTCCGAACCGGCAAGCATACGGTTGTAATCGAAACCGGTATCGGCAACAAGCTTAGTGACAAATTGAAGGCGATTTTCGCAGCGAAAGAACAGCTTCCGCTCGCTTTTTCCGCTGCGGGAATTAAGCCGGAAGAAGTCGATATTGTCATCAATTCGCATCTGCATTTTGACCATTGCGGGTGGAATACGACGCGCACCCCGGAAGGCCGCATTGTTCCGACATTTCCGAATGCGCGCTATTTTGCGCATCGCGGAGAGGTCGAACACGGGCATCTTCAACTGGAACGGGATGCTGTGAGCTACATCAGTGACAACTACGACCCTTTAATCGCAACCGGGCAGATGACGCTGCTGGATGTGAAGCGCGGTGAAACGCAGGAGATCGTTCCGGGCATTTCTGTGGAGGCTTTTCCCGGCCATACGTCGCAACTGATGGCGGTGCATGTCGATTCAGGCGGCAAGCGGGCTTGCTATATCTCCGACCTGATTCCGACGAGCGCGCATCTCGATATTACGTGGGTGATGGGCTATGATCTCGATCCGCTGACGTGCATTGAAGAGCGAAAGCGCTTTTATTCCCGTGCGATTCCAGAAGAGTGGCTCGTGCTGTTTACGCACGATCACCACTCTCCATTCGGCTATGTCGGGCTCAACGAAAAAGGCAAACCGATATTGCGCAAGTAGCGTTTACGTAGCGAAGCTGCTGCTTGTGCTTGTGAGCGCCGTGAGAATCGAGCTTCCATTCGGGGAGCCCAGCCCGGTGCAGGCATCCCATCCCGGCCCCGCAGAATAGTCGCCGTTGTTTCCCGATGTGATGTCGTTGAATGCGCCGGCATTCTGATAAAACAGCGGATTCACAAAGCCCGCAGTGGCTGCACCCTGAGAAACGAGCTGTTGATTCACCAGCGCAATTAACCCGGCATAGAGGGGAGCAACCGCGCTGGTTCCGCCCACAACTTCCTGTTGACCATCCACGATGACGTTGTAGCCGCTCTCGGGAGATGCATCGCCGGCAACATCCGGAACACCGCGGCCTGAGCTATTGGCTGGAAGCGCGCCGGTCTGCCACGAAGGCACAGCGAAGGTCGTGCTGAATCCGCCACCGGTAGCGCCACCGCCTTCCGATTGATCGTCCCATACGACTTCCTGATATATTTGCGTGCCGCTGGCAAACAACTCTGTTCCGCCGCAGGCAAGCACATGCGGGCTGGAGGCGGGAAAATCTACAGTCGTGCCATTGGTGCCATCGCTCGAGCCGCTGTCGCCGGAAGCAACGGTGATCGTCACGCCAAGCGCCGCGGCAGACTGGCAAGCATTATCGAGGGCGGTCATGGAAGATTGCGACCAGCTTGTTTCCGGGCCGCCCCAGCTGATGGAAAGCACGGACGGCTTGTTGGTTGTATCGTGCACGGCGGTCGTGATGGCATCAATAAATCCCTGATCGCTATTCGGCGCAAAGTACACAGCAATGTTGGCGCCGTTTGCGACTGCGCCCGCCACCTGGATATCGAGCTCCACCTCGCCATCGGCGCCATTCGGGTCTCCGGGCGAGTTTGTGCCGCCGTCCACACCGACTGCTACGACGTTCGGCGTGTTCAGGCTTAACCCCTGAAAATAGCTGTCGAGGTCGCTCTGGGTGTAGCCTCCGCCCAATTCAAGAATTGCGATAGTCTGGCCGCTTCCATTGAGATTGGCAGGGAAGTTATAAAGCTGTGCTACCTGGACGGCTGAAAAGGGCTGGGCTGAGGGCTGTTGCGGTTTTTTCTTCTTCCTGTCAGGCTCCGCGTCGCGCCGGCGAAAATGCGGCACCGCTATCGGACGCGAATCGAGGCCGAGCACTGCTTCAATCGGTTCGGCGTGCTCTTCCGGAAGAGAGATTTTTCCGGTAAAACAATGAAACCGCTTTTTATGGCGGGTGTCCTCATAACTGTTCAGTTGCACGCCGAAGGCATTTTCCATGGCATTGGCTGTGCCTTTCAGCACAATGGTTCGCCGGGGAAGGCTGGATGCCTGCTCGTCGACGGTGAGGCCATGCTGCCTGGCAAAAGCTCGTATGCGATCAAAATCCGCCGGGTCGGCGGCATATTGCTGGTTAAATTCTTCATGCGAAACGCGCCGCCCTTTCAGGGCGCTAAGATTTAACGGATTTTTACGGCGCACGATGACGGAAACACTGATTTCCTGCTGCGGCGATGTGCGTCCCAGTTGAGTGGCATTGGCGGGCGCCCGGCGCTCGCTTTTTTCCAGAGTGATACGGGGTGCCATAGATCACCTCAATCGTAAGATAAAGCTGTTACCAGGATTCTGCGGCAGTGGATAACATACTACTACCGGATGAATAGTGTGTAGCAAACAACAGCCGTTGCGGTCTTTCACGCGGCTTTCGACTCTTTTTCGCGCGCCTTCTGTACCCGGATGGAAAGAAGCTCTTTTGCTTTCCTGAGTCGCGTTTTATCTGCCGCGCTCAAGTTTTTTCCCGCGCGATTCACGAAATAAGTAAGCATTCTCATTCCGGAGCCCGGGCCTTTGGGCGATACCTTTTTAGACGCTAACGTGCGGGCAATTGTCTCCGGGCTCTTCTTAAAAAGCCCTTCGGGCGGATGCGTGGAATCGGTTTTTACTTTGCGCACCCACTTTTTCGGTGAAGCAGCCATAAACGCGTCTCCTCCAGGCTCTCTTAAAGAGAGATGCACGTTTGTTGTGCTTTGTCGCGTAAGGAGATCCCGGAGTTTTCGATTTTGCCGATTAGAATTTCGCGTTATGATCTGGAACACTCCCCTTTGCTCCCTTTTTCCGTAACACTCTGCATCGGTTTGTCCCTATAGGTTGCGAAAGTCTGCGCGGAGATGCGTCTATGTATCGGCAATTCGGCAGTTCTGCACTTTTTCTACTGCTTCTTACGTCTGCGTTATCGCACGTAACCGGTCCCAGCCGCAGCCTGGCCGCGCGTGGCGCCGCAAGCGGAGCCGCCACGGCTGCCGCGCCCGCATCGGCGGTGGAAGCAGATGAGCATACCTGCTATGTATTCGACGCCCTGCGCCGCTTTTATGGAACTACAGAATCCGGGACACAGGCGGCAGTGCCCCCGACAGAGACTCCGCTGCCGGGAATATCAAACTGTACAGCGGCAAATTTTGCCGCTCTGTTTCCCGCAGGATTGCCGGAAATCGACGCGGAACGAAGTCAAATATTGATCGCGACAGTGCCCGATCCGCTGCAGACATCGGAGGCACTTCAATTTGACCGCAACATCGCCGCGCTGCAGGAAGCGGCATCTACCGCGGGTTATGACTTTCAGTGGATGACAACTCCGTGGGCCGCTTCCGATCTTGCAAATTCCAAAGACCTGAAAGACGAGCGCGAGGTGGATCATTACCGGGAAAAGCTGGGCGATCAACCGGGCGCGCTGCTGTTCAGAAAACGCACGCCCTCCAGCGATGTGAACTTAAAAGGCCAGGATGCGCTTCTATTGCTGGTGCTGGTTCCCGAATCTCCCATTTACGGGCTGAACCTGAAAGCGGCGCGCGAAGGTCTGGGCGCTGTCAGCACTCTGCTGCGCTATGGCTTCCGAACGGCGCCGGCAGAAGAAGCTGCAAATCCTTCTCGTGTGCGATGGATAGGACCGAGCTATTCGGCGTCTGCACCGGGATTGCGCGTTTTGCAGAAAGAGGTTCAGCCGCGGCTCTCGTTCAATGTTCTGAGCGGGACAATCAGCACTAAATCAGCCGATTCGTTTCTTGTGCAGCTCGATCAGGGGGATCCGCAGGCTTTTACTGCGAACGATACCAAGGCGACACTTACCGAACTGGATACCGACGCGCTCTGCTGGTTTCTTGGCCAGGCATCCCGCTCAGGAAATTTCTTCCGGGAGCCGGTGGCGATACTTCAGGAAGATGAAACGGCTTATGGAGGCAACGTTGCAGACTCGCCGGGAATATTGAAAACCTGCAAACAGGCGCGCAGCCTGGTGCGTTTCACCTTTCCACGAGGCATATCGCATGTGCGCAGAGTCTATGGCGGAACGCTAAAAGCTGCCACAAGCAGCCAGACACAGCAGGATGGAGAAACTGCCGGCGGAAATGTTCCGTTCAGCTTTCATGATGAGCTGGAAGACCCCATGGATACTGCGCCGGAGTTTTCTCCGCAATTTCCTGTGTCGAATGAAAGCGCGCTCTCCGCGATTGCTTCCGATATCAAGCATATTCATGCGCGCGCGATTATTATCCGAACGAGCGATCCACTGGACCAGCTCTTTCTGGCGCGGTATTTTCGCAAGGAATGCCCGAATAGCCGGCTTGTGCTTTTCAATGCCGAGCGATTGCTCACGCGGCTTCGCGGCGATTTCAATTTGGACGGAACTCTGATTGTCACCCGCTTCCCGCTCTTTCGAAATGCGTTTTTGCAGACTCCCTTTATCGGCGAGTCGCGCCACTCCCTGACATTTGCCAACAGCCGCGAAGAGGCAATCTTTCTGGCCGCGCTGCTGCAGATGAAAGCTGGCCCTCTGCCCTTGCTGCAATCACCGTTTCCCCACCAGCACTTTGCCATGGCTCCGTGGATCGGCGTGGCCGCAGGCGGCGATTTCTGGCCGGTAGCCTATTTCGGAAAAGATCAGGTGGCATCGCCTCAAACCGAGCGCGAAAACGTGCTTCTGTTGACGGATACGCCTCCGGAGCCGCTTCCGGCATTATGGACGCTGGTAACACTCAGCATCCTGGCGTTGGCTGTGATCCATTTCTTTTGCTTTTTAGCGGGCATGCCGTTGAACGATTGGCTGCGAACCAACAAACGAGCATGGGCGCGAAGAATCGCGCAGCATCGATTACTTAGCTACTACCTGGTGCCTGTCACGCCGTCTTACGGCCAATCGCGCTTATATACAGGGCAATGCTGGTGGCTGCTGAATGCCAGCACACAATTTGTTCTGCTGCTTGCATATCTTCTTTTCCCCGTAATTACATACCAGGCGAAGGTGCAGAACATTACATCGGCGGCGACAGCGATTCGTTACTTCCCGGTGCAGACCACGATGATTGCCGTGTCGACATTCATCGTGCTGATGCTGCAATTCTGCATGAGCGGCGCTCTTTTCTTTTTACTATCCAGACGGTATGCGCAACTCGGTAAGGGATTTTTTGTTCGTGTCGAAAACCTGCTTCTACCGGCTGTCTCCCTGCTCTGGATTTTTGTGTCGCTGACGTTCTTCTATGTTCAGCTTACAGATTCGCAGACCGGGTTTGCTTTCGCTTCACGATGCCTGCATCTTTCTTCCGGGGTGTGCCCCATTCTGCCGCTGCTACTGACTTCTTTCGGATTCCTGCTTGCAACAGTAGTGAACCTCAACGCTCTAAGCATGGCGATTACCCGCAATCCCGGCTTGCCGGTCCTGCACTGGCCATATCTCGACATGGCGACGTGGAAAGAGAAGCTAGGCAGATATACCGAGCTTTGGTATGGCCTGCCGGGAAGCGACGGCAAACTGCTGGCCGTTGTCGTATTGCTGGGCTGTCTCCTATTGCATCCTCGACGAATGTTCGCCACCTTTGATACTCCCATCATGAGTTGGCTCTACACATTGAACTTTGTGCTCTTATTGTGGACGATCGTGTGGCTCTGGCTGCGCTTTATCCGCATCTGGAGAGTGTTGCGCAGCGGCATGGATTGTATTGAGGGCTCTCCATTGCGATTTGCTTTTTCCCGCCTGCCGGCAATCTTTTCCGTTGACCCTATCTGGTCGTACTCCGGACTGCGGCGTGTTGTCGTTCTACCCATGCGCTGGTTCGAGTACTTCAAGATATCTCCTGACGTCAGCCGGCTGAAAACCGAGATGGTAGCCGATAACCTGCAGGATTTACGCATAATTGTGCAGGAACTGCGGGATACGCAGTGGCTCGACAATGTGACGTATACCGACTTCAGCCAGACACAAAATGAATATGCGATACGGCTATCGGAAACAGACGCCATTCGCGCATCCTGGGAACGCGGTGGTCCCGACTGCGTTATAGGCGGCGCGCCTCCTGCCAAGGGTAAGAGCGCTGCAGAAGATAGCGAAGACAAAGCAAGCGCCGGCTGCTCGAATTCGCGGGGCGATGTGCCTTCACCCTGCGGGACGGTTTTTGAAGCGGACAACTGCCTGGTAGAACACGGCAATGAATTCATCGCCATGCGCATTGCGGCGTACATTCGCTACATCACGCTGCACATGAAAAACCTGATGACTTTCATGTCGCTGGGCTTTCTCCTGACGCTGCTGGCCGCCGTGAGCTATCCATTCGACAAGCCGCAGATCATCGCCTGGTCGGCGACGCTGATACTGATATGCCTGCTGTTTACCGTAGGCACCGTGCTGGCGCAGATGGATCGAGATGCGGTGTTGAGCCGCATGAGCAATACGGCACCCGGGCAGGTGCGCTACATGGCATTCGTCAAACATATGCTGGCGGTTGGAGGCTTGCCGCTGATCACAATCATGGCTACGCTCTTTCCTTCGATAGGCGGCTTCCTGTTCTCGTGGGCGAGCCCGGTTCTGGAGGCGCTGCGCTGATCGGGCTATGATGCTTTCATGTCCCTGCTCGCGCTTGATGGCCTTTCGATCGCATTTCGTAACCAGATTGCCGTACGCGATCTGACTCTGCGTATTGCACCGGGCGAATCCCTGGGCCTCGTGGGAGAGTCGGGCTCAGGCAAGTCTGTCACAGCTCTCGCTGTTCTTCGTTTACTGGATGCCGCGGCTGGGGTCACAGGATGCATTCAGTTCGATGGACGCGATCTGCTTGCCCTGTCCCATGAAGAGATGCGGCGCATTCGGGGACGGGAAATATCCATGATCTTCCAGGAGCCGATGACCGCTTTGAATCCGGTGATGCCGGTAGGAGAGCAGGTAGCGGAAGCCATTCGCACGCATCATCCGGAGCGCTCGCGGCGCGAGGTGCGTGAGGCTGTGATCGAAGCGATGCAGGCCGTGGCTTTGCCGGAGCCGGAGCGGCGCTTGCATGACTATCCGCATCAATTCTCAGGCGGGCAGCGCCAGCGCATCCTGATTGCGATGGCCATTGTGAATCGTCCCCGGCTGCTGATTGCCGATGAGCCGACAACCGCGCTTGACGTTACGGTGCAGGCTCAGATTCTGGACCTGCTGGCGGAGTTGCGCGAGCGCTATTCCCTGGCGATGCTCTTTATCTCGCACGACCTGGCGGTGGTATCGCAGGTTTCGGATCGAGTTGCGGTCATGCGTCATGGACTGCTGCTCGAAGAAGGACCGAAGGCAGCCATCTTCCAGTCACCTCAACATGCTTACACGCGCAGCCTGCTGGGAGCGATTCCCACCATGCTTACCGATCGTGAGCGTCCGCTGGCCACGCTGCCTTCCGGCATGGAAGCAGCGGAAGGCGCATGGCATGAATGCGCATCCAATCATTGGGTTCGCGGCTGAGAGCCATTCGTCGCTTGGAATCCCTGCTTATAACGACTAAAGTGAAGATTTGGGCCTGTTATGCGCGCGCTTATTATCTCCGATATCCACGCCAACCTCGAGGCGCTCGACGCAGTGCTCAATGCCGCGCCGGTCCATGACGCGGTGTGGAACCTGGGCGATGTTGTCGGCTATGGCGCAAATCCAAATGAAGTCATCGACCGGGTTCGCACGCTGGGCGACGTTTTTGTGCGCGGCAACCACGACCGGGTTTGCAGCGGCCTGAGCAGCATGGAGGATTTCAATCCCATCGCCAGCCGCGCAGCGCGCTGGACGCAGTGCATACTCTCGGCTGAGCACATTACCTGGCTGCGACACATGGCTGCCGGACCGGTGATGCCGGATGGCCCTCTGGTTTCCTGCACGCACGGCTCGCCTCTCGATGAAGATGAATACATTCTCTCTTTACGCGATGCATGGCAGCCCTTACAGAAGGTGTCCACAACCATCAATTTCTTCGGGCATACACATTTGCAGGGAGGCTTCGCCACGAACGGCGACGAGTGGTTCAAGCTAGTTCCTGATTACGCTACGAACAACGAGCCGGAAGAGTACGAAATACAGTTGCGCGAAGGCGTGCGCTATCTGCTCAATCCCGGCTCTGTAGGCCAGCCGCGCGATGGCGACTGGCGCCCGGCATTTGCCATTTATGACGATGCGATGCGCACGGTCACGTTTTATCGCGTGCCCTATGATGTGCGGCTGGCGCAGATGCGGATTATTCGAGCTGGATTGCCGGATCGGTTGGCTACGCGGCTGCGCGATGGCCGATGATTCTGGTTCTTGCCACACGCCAAAAAAACGGGTACCTTCCGCTTCACTCTGTTCAGCGTCAGGGTGACAACTTTATTTTTTGATGATTTGCGCGGCGAAGCGTTCCATCTCTTCTAATTGAGGGCTGCTTTGCAGCAAAACAAGATCGACACCAACCGCGGCGAACTCTTCCAGGCGTTCTTTCACCTGCTCCGGCGTGCCGACAAAGCCGCTTCTCAATCCGCGATTCGAGACTGAGTAATCTTCGAGCGAGATTTTCTGCTCCAGGTTCGAGCCCGTGATCCACTGCTGATAGTTGGCGTAGCCGCGCGCGGATTGCTGCACGTCGGTGATGCGGGCCACTTCCTTCTTCGTTTCGGCTTCGGAGTCGCGCACGATGGCGTAGCCGGCGACACCGAAGGTCATCGGCGGCAGATTGGCGGCCTCGCGGCGTCGGCGCATGTCGGCGATCTTCTTCCCTACGATCTCCGGCGGATCACCGTGCATGAGGTAGGCATCGCATTTGGCGGCGATAAGGTTCTTGGCTGTCTCGGATTCGCCTCCGGCATAGAGCGTGGGACGCGGCTTGCTGACCGGCTTGGGCGAGAGCACATTGTCGGCTACGCGGTAATACTTGCCGTCATAGGAAAAGCCCTGCCTGCTCCAGCAACCGTTCACCACATCGAGCCATTCCGAGGTGCGGGCGTAGCGGTCGTCGTGCTGATCGAACTGGATGCCGTACTTGGTTGCCTCGTCGGCCCACCAGCTGGAAACGACGTTGAGAGTGAGGCGTCCGTTGGAGATGTGGTCAATGTTCGCAGCCTGCTTTGCCAGCAGTGCAGGATTATGGAAAGTTGGGCGAACGGCCACCATCAGCTCAAGCTTCTTCGTCACGGCGGCGAGCGCCGCGGTCGTCGACCAGGCATCGAGCGAAGGCGCTTCCACACCCTTGATGTCATTGAGATTCAGCTCGGCAATCAGCGTGAGGTCGTAGCCAAGCTCTTCGGCGCGCTGCGCGAGGCGGCTGACGTACTCCCAGCTTGCCTGCATGTGCTCATCTTCGACATTACGCAGCCATCCGCCGAAGACGGGAAGCCAGAAGCCGTAGCGCATTGTGTGTTCCTCCATTGAGCGGTGGCTAAAAGCCGGTTAGCTTAGCCATTAAGTTCCAGCTACTTTCGCTGCCTCTGCTTCCAGCCAATCCACCAGCTTCACAAACGGATCGAAGCCGATGACGCGCGGGCCGTCGGCGACGAAGTTCGATAGCGCATTGATGTCGTAGTAAAGGCGCTGCCCATCGCGGTCGTCGGTGATGTACTCGATGCCGCCCAGCTCGATTCCGGCTGCCAGCATGATGCGCTCCACATCGGCGATGACTTCAGGCGGCGGCTGATAGCCTTCCACGCTGATGCCGGTCTTGGGCGCATCGACGGGGCAGGCGGCGCGGTTCAGCTCGACTCCGGTGGGCGTGCGGCAGATATCGGCGGGGCAAAGATCAAAGGTTTCGCCGGTGATGTGGACCTTGATGGCGTAAAGAAATTTTCCATTCAGCACTTCGCAGCGGACGATGTGAGAGTCGCGCGCGGGGATGAATTCCTGCACCAGCGCCGTCGAGTCGAGGCCGAAGGCCAGCTCGCCGGCTTCGGCGGCAGCCTGGAGGTCTTCCGGAGTATCGAAGCGCTTGACGCCGGCACCGGATCCGCCGATGTTCGGCTTGACGACGACCGGCCAGCGAAGTCCTTCCGTCACAGCCAGAGCATGCGAGGCACGGTGAATGACGCGGGCTTTGGGGTAGGGAAGGCCGAGGCTATCCAGAAGCGAGAGCTGCGCGGCTTTGGACAGTTCGGTACGAAAGGCTTTCAGGCCGTTGATGATGCGGACGCCGCGCCGTTCGAGATGATCCAGAAAGCCGAGCGTATAGAAGATGGCGTCGCCGTGATTGCGATTCCATGCCGAAGGGCTCATGCGATTGACAACGAGAGCGAAATGGCTCTCCGGATGCTCTTCGATTGCATACGCGTGCTCGATGGCATCGAGCTTGATGTAGTTCGTTCCGCGCTTATCCAGCTCTGCAAAAAGCGGCTTGAACCAGTGCTGCTGTTCGTAATAGATCGCGATGGGCTTCGACATGATGGCTGAACTAACCCCTCCTGCCTGCAACTATTTCTCATGTTTGCGAGGCAAATAGAAACCCCACATCTTTCACAGAAGACGTGGGGCATCCGGATTGTATAACCCTGCTATGAACGGCCAGAGGCAGCTGGTGGACCAGTGCGGCGCTGTTCGCTCCAGCAGCAAGGCTACTCAGCCGCCTCTTCTGCCTTGACGGTCACCTTGATGTGGGCGGTGACTTCGCGGTGCAGCTTGACCGGGATGAGGAACTCGCCGAGCGATTTCAGAGGCTCGTCGAGGCTCACCTTGCGGCGGTCGATGTTGAAGCCCTTGGCTTCGAGGCCGTGGGCGATATCGGCCGAGGTAACCGAGCCGAAGAGGTGATCGTTTTCGCCGACCTTGCGGGCGAATACGAGAGCTACGTCATTGAGCTGGGTGAGCAACTGCTCGGCTTCAGACTTCTCCTTCGCCGAGCGGCGGACAGCCGACGCCTTCATCTGCTCGATGACGGCCTTGTTGGCTGCGGTCGCTTCGAGGGCGAGCTTTTTGGGCAGCAGGTAGTTGCGGCCATAGCCGTCAGCCACCTTCACCACGTCGCCGCGGTGGCCCAGGTTGTTTACGTCTTCTTTCAGAATGACTTCCATTGCCAATCTCCAATAAGGGCGCGCTTGGCGCACCGTCAAAACATAGATACTGCAGGTCCTTCGACTTTGTTTACACGCCCACCCTTCGCCATCCGGCTCAGGATGGGGCACCCGATTAGTAGCGGGCAGCGAACGGCAGCAGAGCGATATTGCGAGCCTGCTTGATGGCGCGCGTCAGGCGGCGCTGATGCGTCGTGCATACGCCGGTCAGGCGGCGGGGAACAATCTTGCCGCGCTCAGCCACAAAGCCCTGGAGCAGGCGCACGTCGCGGTAAGGAATCGCGTCGATCTTTTCCGTGCAGAACTTGCAGACCTTCTTGCGGCGGAAGAACTTGCGTCCGCCGGGACCGCCGGGAGCACCACCAGGTCCGCCGGGACCGCCGGTACGGGGAGCGCGCGCCGGAGCGCCGCCTTCAGGTGCTTTCTGTGTTGTTTCGTCAGCCATTTCTTTTTCCTTCTCCGCCGAACAAAGGCCGGCGGCACCAATCTTTATTCAAAAATTTCTGTTATGCGCTGGCCTGGGTTGCTTCCGCAGGCGCTTCGGCTTCTTCCGCCGCCGGAGCAGCAGCGGCAGGCTGTGCGCTGACCTTCTTGCGAGTGGCGCGGATGGCCTTGATCTTGTCGATGCGCTTTTGCTCTTCATCCATGCGCACGGTGATGAACTTGATCACAGGCTCGGAGACGCGCAGGCGACGCTCGAGCTCGGCGATCAGCTTGCCGTCGGCATCGATAGTGAGCAGGACGTAGTTGCCTTCGCTGAACTTGCGGACAAGGTAGGCGAGCTTGCGGCGACCCAGCTTTTCGGTCGAACGGACGGTGCCTCCACCGTTGGTGACGGTGGCTTCAAAGCCGGCGATCAGCTTGTCCACTTCTTCGTCCGGAGTATCCGGGCGAACGATAAACATGACTTCGTAAAAACGTTCCATTCGTTTCTCTCTTCTCGTCGCGGCTGCCGTTTTGCTGCCGTGACAGTGAAAAATCCCGAGGCGAAAGCCTCTTCGATTCCTGCCTGGTTCACCGGACTAAAGCCCGGCGCTTCTACCGTTACTCCGCCGGGCCGTTTTGCTCGCGGCGGTTAAACTCGTTCATCGCAGCCTTCATACCCTGCGACACAATCATCTCGACTGCCCTGGCAGCTTTATCGAGCACCGGATCCAGCTCTGCCAGGTCTGCCTTGCGCATGGGCGCCAGCAGATAATCTTTTCCGCGCCTGTGGTTCATCTCGCCGGGCTGCGGTCCCACGCCGATCCGGATACGCGCCCAATCTTCTGTCCGCAGCGCTCCGTTGATCGACTTTGCCCCATTGTGTCCAGCGGGGCTGCCGCCTGTCCTTACCCGAAGCGTGCCCAGCGGCAGGGCCAGCTCGTCGTACAAAACCACCAGGTCGTTTACCGGGTCGGCGTCAAACTCGTTGACCAGAGCCTCGACGGAGATGCCGCTGAGATTCATGTAGGTCTCCGGCTTGGCCAGAACCACTTCGCGTCCTGCCATGCGGACCGTCGCTGTCACTGCTCTGCAGCGGCGATTCACAACTTGCACACCGTAATCGTCGGCGATGCGGTCAATGGCAAGAAAACCCGCATTATGCGGCGTGAACTGATATTCGATACCCGGATTTCCGAGGCCGACAACCAGAAACACGCCGCGATTTCTTTCTTCACTCAAATCTTTGTGAACCAGGGCTGAAGCCCTTCGTATCCCTGCCCTGATTCACCGGGCTAAAGCCCGGTGCTTCTACCCTAGTTGCATGGCAAAGAACGGCTTGACGCCCTTCCTTGCCGGTATCGTTACTTCTTCGCCGGAGCGGCCTCGGCGTCCTGCTTGCCCTTCTTGACCACCTCAGGCTCAGCCGGACCACCCGCCGCAGCGGCTGCAGCAGCATCAGCCGTCGGAGCAGCTTCTTCCTTGATCGAGATGACGTGAGCCACGGTGTTGTTCTCGTCGGTCAGGAACTTGAGCTTGCCCGCATGCGGCAGGTCGGAGACGCGCAATACATCGCCGAAAGCAAGATTGGTGACGTCCACATCGATGTGGCTGGGGATATCGCCCGGCAGGCACTCGATTTCCACTTCACGCAGAACCTGATCGAGAATGCCGCCCTGGGTCTTGACGCCAACCGGAACGCCGACAAGCTGGATCGGCACTTCGACGCGAATCGGCTTATCGAGAGCGATGCGCTTGAGGTCGATGTGCAGCAGCGAGCCCTTGATCGGCTCATACTGCCAGTCGACGATCATGGCCTTTGCCTTGGCAGAGCCGATTTCGAGATCGAAGATGGAGTTGTGGCCGGCATCGGAATGCAGGATGCGGAGAATCTGCTTCGGGTCGACTTCGACGGCGACGGAAGGCTCATTGGCGCCGTAAACAACGGCGGGAATCCTGCCCTTGACGCGCACGCGGCGAGCCGCATTCTTGTTGAACTTGCCCTCGCGGAGTGTTGCTGCAACTACTTCCTGAGTAATCATTCTGTCCTTTTCCTTCGGGCACGGATCGGTTCCGCTCCCTTTGCCTGGCGACCAAGCTGGCTTAATCGCGAACTAATCAAACAGACTCGCTCAGCTGAACAGCGTGCTGACGCTCGTCTCCATATGGATGCTTTCAATGGCCGCGCCTAACAAACCGGCTATCGAACGCACCTTAATCTTGTGCAGCTTCTGCGCTTCTTCGCTGAGCGGAATGGAGTCGGTCACGATCAACTCTTCCAGCCGCGAATTGCGAATGCGCTCGACTGCGGGCCCCGAAAGCACCGCATGCGATGCTCCCGCGTAAACTTTGCTCGCGCCCTTTTCAAGCAGCGCGTCGACTGTCTTGACCAGCGTGCCGGCGGTGTCGATGATGTCGTCGATGATGAGGCATGTTCTGCCCTGCACATCGCCGATCACGTGCATCACTTCGGTCACGTTGATGTCCGTCCGGCGCTTGTCGACAATCGCCAGCGGCGCTCCCATCCTGGTTGCAAAGAAGCGCGCGCGTTCCACGCCTCCCGCATCCGGTGAAACCACGGTCAGATTCGGAAGGTTCAGCTCCTTGAAGTAGCTCACCATCACCGGGCTTGCGAACAAGTGGTCTACCGGGATGTTGAAGAACCCCTGAATCTGCGCCGCGTGCAAATCCATAAACAGCGCGCGATTCGCGCCGGCCGTCGTCAGCAGGTCAGCGACCAGCTTGGACGAAATGGCTACGCGGGGACGATCTTTCCGATCCTGCCGCGCATAGCCGTAATACGGTACTACGACGGTGATTCTGCCCGCCGATGCGCGCTTCAGCGCGTCGATCATGATGAGCAGCTCCACCAGGTGCTGGTCGACCGGGTTGCAGGTCGGCTGCACAATAAAAACATCTACGCCGCGAACATTTTCGAGAAGCTGGAAGTAAATCTCGCCGTCGGCGAAGCGCTGCGTCTTGGTTTCTCCGAGCGGCACGCCGATGTGCCTGCAAATCTCCTGCGCCAAAGCGCGATTTGCTGTTCCGGAGAAAATCTTGAAGCGGCGGTCTTCGCTTAACCGCTGCTGCCGTTTGCGCTCAGGCTTTGGCTTGCCGTCGTGCGATGCCGTTTCCGGCTCCAATACTTCCGTCGTTGTCTCTGTCTTCACAAGAAACCCCCAAGCTGGTTTGCGTTGGTTGTCACTTATGCTGGCCGGACTGCATGGCCAGCGGCTTCCGTTGTCATCGCCTGCCGCTGCAAGAGGTTACCCATAGGCGGCAAGGCTGAAAATCTGGCTGGGCGACTAGGATTCGAACCTAGACAAAGTGCTCCAAAGGCACTTGACCTACCATTAGTCGATCGCCCAGTAACTGCATAAAACCGCTAAGAAGCGGATGGCTAAAAAACCGGCTTGCTAGTGGCCTTACCTTGCGGGGCTAACCGCTTCTTAGCTGCCCGCCTTCTAGCCATCCGCTTTTCCGCTATCGTTCTATCATCGTCCGCCAGTATGCTTCGCGAGGCAAGGTTTTTGTCCTCAAGAAGGCGATACTTTTAGCCGATAAGCGCTCTTCCGCTGCTTTGGCTGCTTCCTCGGTCTGAAACAAGCCGAATACGGCTGATCCAGAACCGGAGAGCGCAGCATACAATGCCGACTGCTCCGGATGCTCAGAACACACTAAAAGACGCTTGATATCACCGAGGGAGGGATGTTGGCGAAAGACGACTTCTTCAAAATCGTTTTCAATCCCGGTTCGGACAAGCGCGAGAAGTGGATTCTCGGGCCGGCCTTCTCCTGAAGAGAAGACACCGGAGGAGTGCGGCTCGCAAAGACACGCAGAGAGAGCTCGACTCAACTTTTCAAGTCTATCGAAGTGTGGGGCCTGGGTCAATCTTTCTGCGTAAAGAGCATCCCAATCGCGGAAAGCCTGCGGCGTAGAGACGCCTACACTGGGCAGAGCGACGACGCAGTGCGTTTCCGGCAGATCGGGCATGGGAAAGACCTGCTCGCCGCGCCCAAGTCCGAGGACAGCGCCTCCGATGAGAAAAAGCGGCACATCGGAACCGACTTCGGCGGCGATTTTCAGGGTGTCGGCGACTGCAAGCTGTTCTCCCAGTTGATGTTCCAGTCCAATAAGCGCAGCGGCGGCATTGGCCGATCCCGCGCCCATGCCGCCCTGCACCGGCAGGCGCTTTTCAATGTGGACACTGACCGCGAGGGGCTTTTTGTATAGAGACAGGGCGCGTTCCAGCATCTTCCAGACGGTGTTGCGGCTGTCGGTGGGAACACGGTTGTCATTCGATGTGAGCCTGATACTGCTCGGGCCGCTGGACAGACGGCGCGCTTCGACGGTCACAAGATCGTGAGCTGCGAGCGTCTGGTAGAGCGTGGTCAGGCCGTGAAATCCATCGGGGCGCGCGGGCCCGATGGCCAGGCCGAGATTGATCTTCGAAAACGAACGGATTCGCGTAGGCATGCAGATATGGATTGTAGCGTTTTAAGAGAAAAAGACCGATATTGGCGATAAACTGGATACATGGAACCAGAGCGCATCAACTGGATAGCGTTTGCTCGAAAGATGGCTGAAGCGGCGCGCGCCAAAGTTGCAGAAAACCGGAAGCAACTGGAACGCATCCGGCATCAAGAAGCCAAATTTGTACTTGCCTCTTCCAAATCCCATTGAGCGCGCCTGTATTCATCGTCATTGCAGGTGCTAACGGAGCGGGGAAAAGCACCCTGACGCACAGCCCATTTCCAATCTTCTCTCAATTTCCTATTCTCGATCCCGATGCGATTGCGAACAAGATTCGTTTCTCCAATGAACAAGCATCAGCCCTTCTTGCCGGACGCGAGGTACTGCAAAAGATTGAGTTTTACCTGGAAGGAAAACAAAGCTTCGCAGTGGAAACAACCCTTTCAGGAAAGAATTACCTGCGAATCATGGCGGATGCACGGCAGCGAGGATTTCGCATCGATCTGATTTACATTGGGACCCGGAATGTTGAGATCAATTTGGCACGAATTGCCGACCGCGTTCAAAGTGGTGGCCATAATGTGCCGGAGCCTGATGTGCGACGTCGTTATGGACGCAGCTTTCAACACCTGCCAAAGGCATGCGAACTGGCGGATGTTGTGATCCTTTTCGACAACTCCGATGATGAGGGCTACCAACTTATCGGTGCTGGAGACAAACTCGGTTTTCAATGGATGGAACCTCTGCCGAAATGGGCGGTTGCTTTGAAAGCATTTTGGCGCATAAGTTAGCCGCTCGATTTCAATGCTTTCCGGGTTACACTACCGCCAACCATGACTCGAAACGCTCTCTGGTTCTCTGCCGCTCTCAGTCTTTCTTTTTGCTCCTGTCTTTCTGCGCAGCAGGCTCTGAATCCATCGCTCCCCATACAGAATGAAACCCCTGTACGCACGAAGCATGCGATGGTAGTCAGCATCCATCACCTGGCTACGGACGCCGGAGTGCAGATCATGAAAGAAGGCGGCAATGCAGTTGACGCAGCCGTGGCGACAGGCTTTGCTCTGGCAGTAGTGCATCCGGTGGCGGGCAATATTGGCGGCGGCGGATTCATGCTCATCCATCTGCATGGCGGCAAATCCACATTTATCGATTACCGCGAAAGGGCTCCCCTGGCCGCGACAACCAATATGTATCTCGATGACAAGGGAAATATCATTCCGGATGCGAGCATCGTGGGGTACAAGGCCGTCGGCGTTCCCGGATCGGTGGCGGGCATGGCCTATGCCGAAAAGAAGTACGGCAAGCTGACGCTGGCGAAGGTGATGGAGCCGGCGATTCGTCTTGCATCCGAGGGCTTTGTGCTGACAACAGAAGAGGCAAAGGAGCTGCACGACTCTGATCTGGCGCGGTTTCCGGAATCGAAGCACATCTTTCAGCGCGACGGAAAATACTATCAGCCGGGCGAGATATTCAAGCAGCCGGAGCTGGCCGGGACGCTGCGGCGTATCGCTGCAGATCCGGACGATTTTTATCACGGAAAGATTGCCAAACAGCTCGCCGAAGACATGCAGAAGGGCGGCGGTCTGATCACCGAGAAAGACCTTGCTTCTTACGTGGTGAAAGAGCGCGAGCCGCTGACCGGCACCTACAAGGACTACACCATCATTTCAGCGCCGCCGCCGTCCTCCGGTGGGGTGGTATTGATCGAAGCGCTGAATATTCTTGAAGGCTACAACCTTGGCCGACTGGGCGATCGCACGCCACCGGAGATGCACCTGATTACGGAAGCGTATCGGCGCGCCTACATGGACCGCTCCGATTATCTTGGCGATCCGGATTATGTGAAGATTCCGGTCGATGAGCTCATCGACAAGAAATATGCGGCGGCGTGGCGGGCGAGCATTCAAGAAGACCAGGCGACACCTTCGGAAGGCTTAAAGCGTCCGGAGGGATTTCTGCCTCCTCCACCGACGATGGCCGATGTGCGGCATGAATCGACGCAAACGACACACTACTCCGTGATGGACGCAGACGGCAATGCGGTTGCCGTGACGACGACGCTGAATAACGGCTTCGGCTCTGACGTGACGGCGGAAAAGCTGGGCTTCCTGCTCAATGATGAAATGGACGATTTTGCCTCGAAGCAGGGAGTGCCCAATATGTACGGCCTGATTCAGGGACCCGCCAACTCTATTGCCCCGGGAAAGCGTCCGCTCTCGGCCATGACGCCTACCATTGTGCTCAAGGACGGCAAGGTAGTGATGGTGCTGGGCTCCCCCGGCGGCGGACGCATTATCACCACGGTGGCAAATATTTTTTTGAGCGCCGCGGATCAGGGCATGAATATTCAGGCAGCGGTGGATGCTCCTCGCTTTCACCACCAATACCTGCCAGATGTGCTTTATCTGGAGCCCGGATTTCCGGATGCTACAGTGGACGGCCTGAAATCCCTTGGCTACCAGGTGAAGGTGAGCAAGGGTCATTGGAGCGACGGTGAATGTATCGCCGTCGATCCTCAGACCGGCAGTTTAGAGGGTGGACAGGATCATCGGCATACGTATGGGAAGGCTGCCGGGTATTAATCAGGGAATAAATGCACGACACCCCTATGACATTCACGTAAATCTTCGATCAGAGCTTGGAGCGAAACCACTATCAGGCCGCATTGTTTCGTTGAGCATTCATCGAAAAGAGGACGATTTATTGGACAAATAATATGATAGCGATGTGGTCTTTAGTGAGAATACTGATAGCTGATGGCCTGGGATGAGAGAATAAGAGGAAGTACCCAGACCTTCTATGCTTAAAGTCATTTCGACTCATGTCTTCCTGCGCAGCCGTCTGCACCCCGGTCTTCTTGATGTCTTCTCCAGAGCGGGTGCGCAAGGTGTAGAACTTTTTGCGGCACGCCAGCATTTTGATTACACCAGCCGTCCACATGTCCGTGAACTCGCCGATTGGTTTCGCGACAATCCTGTAGAGGCGTTCTCCATGCACGCGCCTATGTTTCCCGATCTGGAGATGGGACGCGGCGGAGCGCCCGCGGTGAATGTCATTCATCCGGAGAAATCGCGACGCATCGATGCCATGGATGAGATCAAGCGCGCGCTCGAAGTCGCTGAACAGCTTCCATTCCGCTATCTGATTCTGCACCTCGGTGAACGCGAAGATTCCTGGAGCCCACGCTCGCTGGAAAATTCGCTGACGGCGCTGGAGCACCTGCGAGCGTTTGCCAATCCTCTGGGCGTCAAGCTGCTGGTCGAGAATATTCAGAACGAAGTGACGCAACCGCAGCATATTCTCGAAATCCTGAATGTGGGCCATTTCAGCGATATCGGCGTATGCTTGGATTCCGGCCATGCGCATCTGGGCGACGGCACAGCTGCCGTAATGGCAGAGTTGCGCGCGCATATCCGCTCCACGCACTTGCACGACAACAAGGGCGATCGCGATGCGCATCTGTGGCCTGGGGATGGGACCATTAACTGGGATGAGACGATCAACGAGCTGAAAGCGGCTCCGCAGACGCCTGCCGGAGTGCTGGAGATTCATTATGCTCTGGAAGAAACTCCGGAAAGCGTGGTGACGAAGGCGCAGGCGGCGTTTGAGAAATTCGGGCTGTAGAAAATTCGGGTGCCCCATTCTGACCCTGAGGAACGAAGGGGAAGGGTGGGGTTGGATTCCTGATTACAGCTCATCCCACCCTTCGACTTCGTCTCAGAATGGGGCACCCCGGGCGTTCGAGTACACTGGACAGTTGGCCTGATTGAGATTTGTATGTCTGAAGAAACAGTAACCACTGCAGTAGAAGCGCCTGTCACTACGATTGCCCGCATCGGCGAGCATGAAGGCAAATCGGTCACCCTTAAGGGCTGGCTTTACAACCTGCGCGAGAGCGGCAAGCTGCTCTTTCCTATCTTCCGCGACGGCTCGGGAACGATCCAGGGCATCGTGCCCAAGGCTGCGGTCACGCCGGAAGTCTTCGAGACGGTGAAAGGGCTGACGCAGGAATCGAGCGTCATCGTCACGGGCAAGGTTCGCGCCGATAAGCGCGCTCCCGGCGGCTATGAGCTTGACGTGGAGAACGTCGCAGTCCTGCAGCGCGTGCCGGAAGACGAGCCGTTTCCCATCTCGCTCAAAGAGCATGGCACCGATTTCCTGATGGAGCACCGGCATCTCTGGATTCGCACGCCGCGGCAGTCGGCGATTCTGCGTATTCGTGCAGAGATTATCAAAGCGGCCCGCGATTTCCTCGACGACAACGGCTTTGTGTTGACCGATCCGCCGATTCTGACGCCGGCAGCCTGCGAAGGCACGAGCACGCTCTTCCCCGTTGAATATTTCGGCGACGAAGCCTACCTGACGCAGAGCGGACAGCTCTACATTGAGAGCACGGCGCTGGCGCTGGGCAAGGTCTATAGCTTCGGGCCGACCTTTCGCGCGGAGAAGTCAAAGACGCGCCGCCATCTCACCGAATTCTGGATGGTCGAACCGGAATGGGCCTATGCCGGGCTTGACGATTTGATGGGGCTGGCCGAGCAGTTCATCAGCTTCATTGTGGAGCGCGTGCTCACGAAACGCGCTGCCGATCTGAAGGTTCTGGGCCGCGACACCGCGAAGCTCGAAGCTATCAAGGCTCCCTTCCCGCGCCTCAGCTACGACGAAGCCGCGCAGATGCTGAACGATGCGCATGCAAGGGGCCTGTTGGAACAGCCCTTCGAGTATGACAACGATTTTGGCTCGCCGGATGAGACTTATATTTCATCGCAGTTTGACCGGCCTGTGATGGTGCATCGTTATCCTGCCGCGGTGAAGGCGTTCTACATGGAGCCTGACCCGCAGAATCCGAGGTATGCCCTTTGCGTCGATGTGCTTGCGCCTGAAGGTTACGGCGAAATTATCGGCGGCTCACAGCGCATTGCCTCGTACGATCTGCTGAAGAAGCGCATCGAAGAGCACAATTTGCCACTCGATGCATTTAAGTGGTATCTCGATCTACGGCAGTATGGCTCCGTTCCGCACTCGGGCTTCGGCATGGGCATCGAGCGGGCGGTAGCATGGATCTGCGGATTAGAGCATGTGCGCGAGACGATTCCGTTTGCGCGCACGCTGAACCGCATCTATCCGTGATTCAGGATGAAGGCATCCCACATCTTTTTGAGATGTGGGAAACCCGCTGCCGAGGACTGGAACGATAGTATGTCGAAGATCAGCGAAACGCTCGCAAACGAGAAAGCAGCCATCACGGGCCAGAACATTGGCCCTTTTCATTCCGGCGTACAGTCGCTTCCGCCGCGAAAAATTCGCATCATCGGCGTGCCGCTCGATCTGGGAGCTTCGCGCCGCGGCGTGGACATGGGGCCTTCCGCCGTGCGCGTTGCCGGCCTGGAAGCGCGACTGGAAGCTCTCGGACATAACGTGAGCGACGGTGGAAACATCAGCGTTGCCATTGCAGAGACCAAGCACGCCGGCGAAGAAAATGCGCGCTACCTGCAGGAAATTACGGAAACCTGCGCTCGGGCGGCAGAGGAAGTGATCGACACCCTGGAAGAAGGCATGACGCCGGTTATTCTCGGCGGCGATCATTCGGTAGCGGCGGGCAGTGTTTCCGGCGTGGCGGAATATTATCGCCGGCAGAACCAGAAAATCGGCCTGATATGGATCGATGCGCATTCCGACTTCAATACGCCTTCAACTTCGCCCAGCGGCAATGTGCATGGCATGCCCCTGGCGGCGCTGCTTGGGCTTGGGCCCGCGTCGCTTAAAGATATCTGCGGGTTTTCCCCGAAGGTGTTGCCGGAAAATACAGTGCTGATCGGCGTGCGCGATATCGATGCCACCGAAAAGGAAAATATCAAACGCGCCGGATTGACCGAGGTCTATACCATGCGAGACATCGACGAGCGCGGCATGCGTACAGTGATGGAAGAGGCGCTGCGCGCAGCCGGACGCGGCACTGCCGGGTATCATGTTTCGCTCGATATGGACTGGATCGATCCGGAAGACGCGCCCGGCGTGGGCACGCCGGTGCGTGGTGGCGCGACCTACAGGGAAGCACATCTGGCCATGGAGATTATTGCCGATCATGGGCGCATGGTAAGCATGGAGGTCGTCGAGGTAAACCCTGTGATCGACGAACACAATAGGACCGCAGATTTAGCAGTGGAATTGATTTCGTCGGCTTTCGGAAAGAAGATTCTTTGATTTTCCAATACAGGATGATTCCAGCGGTAGACTAACTGGTTGCGATCCTAAAGACTGCTTCAAACATCCAATACTTGGAACAAACAGACAGGGGTTTCATGGATAAGACGCAATCAGACGCACTCGTATTCTTTGGCGCTACAGGCGATCTTGCTTATAAGCAGATTTTTCCTTCGCTGCAACGGCTGGCAAAGCGAGGCAAGCTGAACGGGCCCGTAATCGGCGTAGCCAAGGCAGGATGGAACCTTGAACAGTTTAAAGAGCGAGCGCGCGACAGTGTAGAGAAGCACGGCGGCGCCGATCCGGAAGGGCTTCCCAAACTGCTGGACCGCCTCTGTTATGTCGACGGCGATTACAACGACCTCGAAACATTTAAAGAAGTCCGGCAGAAGCTGGGCAGCGCACAACATCCTCTGCACTATCTGGCGATTCCGCCGAGCCTCTTTGGAAAAGTGAACGATCAGCTGAAAGCTTCCGGCTGCGCTGAAGGCGCGCGTGTGATCGTCGAAAAGCCCTTCGGCCACGATCTTCCATCGGCTAGGGCGCTCTCAGCCGAAATCCATCGCGTCTTCGATGAAGATCATGTCTTCCGCATCGATCACTACCTGGGAAAAAACTCCGTCCAGAATGTGATCTTCTTCCGCTTTGCCAATTCATTTCTTGAGCCTATCTGGAATCGCCAGTACGTAGAAAGCGTGCAGATCACAATGGCGGAGAAATTCGGCATCCAGGGGCGCGGCGCTTTTTATGACGGTGTGGGCGCAATTCGCGATGTCGTGCAAAACCATCTCCTGCAGATTGTCAGCAACATCGCCATGGAGCCGCCTCCATGCACCGACATGGAAGCTCTGCGCGACGAGCGCATGAAGGTGCTCAAGAGCGTCCAGACACTCGACAATGGAGACCTGGTACGCGGACAGTTCCGCGGGTATCTGGACGAGCCGGGAGTCAAGCAGGGTTCGACGGTGGAGACCTATGCCGCGTTGCGCCTGCACATCAACTCCTGGCGCTGGCGCGATGTGCCGTTCTTTATCCGGACAGGAAAATCTCTTCCTACCACCGCCACTGAAGTCGTAGCAAAATTACGACAGACGCCCCCTGTTTTCTCCGAAATGCTGACGCCGCAAAACTATGTGCGATTCCGCTTGAGCCCGACGCCGGTGATTGCCATTGGCGGATCCGTTAAAGAGGCGGGCGACAGGCTGCGGGGCTGCATGGTGGAGCTGGAGGCCGCGCAGGAATGCGGCAAGGACGATCTGCTTCCCTATGAAGAGC
This sequence comes from Alloacidobacterium sp., assembly GCA_035547425.1. GTDB lineage: Bacteria > Acidobacteriota > Terriglobia > Terriglobales > Acidobacteriaceae > Alloacidobacterium. The sequence goes on from DASZUU010000014.1 coordinate 72,950, forward strand.
TGCTCGAAGACGCTATGTGCGGCAACCAGACATGGTTTGCCCGGCAGGACTATGTGGAAGCAGCATGGCGCATACTGGACCCGGTGTTGAAGAATCCGCCGAAGGTGGAAATTTACGAGCCGGGAAGCTGGGGTCCGGAAGCGGCAAAAGTTCTTACGAAAAACTTTGGCGGCTGGTCCGATCCCAAATAGCCTTGCTATTCGCCTGAAGCCATCCAGCGCCCCATCAATGTCTGGGCGCAGCGGGAGCCGCAAAGATGACGGACGTTTGCGTCATGGGATAACAACACATCCCATGGCGTATAACGAAGCTGCGGCAACGGCGGCGCATCGGGCATCGGAGAAAGCGCCTGCGTCCAGGCGAGCCACCAGTCTTCAAATGCCTCGCTCTTCTCTTTACCGCAGATATCGCAACGGAAGGTTTCAGTGAATGCCATCCTCAGCAAAGTAGCATAGGCGCGCACGCATCACAATGCCCGCAAACACGAACGCCTCCGCCCATAAAGAGCGGAGGCGTTTCATGCTTGTGCTGTTTTGCTACCACATCAATTTCAGTGCGAGTTGCATCTGTCTGGGCAAATTACTCTGTCCCCAGGGACCTTTTTCGATCGTGCCGAAATTAGTGTCCTGAGCGCTGTTTTCATAATTTTCCTGCCAGAGAGGATGGTTGAGAACATTGAAAGCCTCCAGCCTGAACTGGAGTTTCATGCTTTCAGTGATGGAGAAGTTTTTAGAGAGATTCGCGTCGAACTGATGATCGCTGGGCACGCGAATTCCTGTCGAAACCGTGTTCTGGTTCTCGCCCCATTCCGGTACCACAGAGAAGCTGGCCTGCTGGCAGTTCCCGTTGTAGTTGAACGGCAACTGCACCATTGTCCACTTGCCGTTTACCAGTTGCCACTGCTGTACACATGCGGCTACGCCGCGAATGTACCCTGTGGACTCAATGCGGCGCGGCACCCATGCGCTGTGAATGTAATTTTCGTTCGGATTGTTGGGGACGACCCAGCTTGTATTGCCCCAGGGCCAGCCGGTTTCATACACATAAAGGCTGCCCAGTTCCCATCCGCCCAATACACCGTCTACGATGCGATTGCTATTGCCGAGGAAAGTACGACCACGCCCCACAGGAAGCATGTAGACGCCGGAGATGGTGATGCGGTGCGTCCGGTCATTTCCATCCAGGTGCCGGGAAGGAACGCGATACGTCTCGTCCGTCCAGCCGCCTGCATCCATCGTCTTGGACCAGGTCCAGGTGCCGTGCAGTGTAAGAGAGTTGCTCCATTTGTGAACTGCCGTAAGTTGGAGCGAGTTGAACCACGAACGCCCCGAATTGAGCTGATACCGGGTGATATCTCCGAACGCCGGGAAGGGACGCGTGAAGTTTCCGCCTTGCAAAGTCGATGAACTGTAATAGCTGGACCCTTGAAAGGCAGCGACGTTCTGGAACGGGTTGCCCGGATAATCGTTATCGCAAATACTGGGAAGGCCACCCATATCAAGGTTGCACTTGGAAGCATATGCTGCTGACTCGTGATTGATATTGTCGCTGGTGTCGGTGTTATAACTGCGGCTTCCTACGTAGCTCAGATCCACTGTATCGTGCTGCAGAAACCTGCGCTCCACGCCAAAGGAATATGTCCAGTAGCTCGGCGTCTTGTACCTGGGATTGATGTCCCAATAGCCTTGACCTAGGCCGGTCAACAAACCAAGCGATGCGCCTGCTGGCTGAACAATCGATGTATAGGGGTTGGAAAGCGTAGCGTAGGGAGTTTTACCTCCATCCAGGCTTGCATTGAACTGTGTCGTGGAGCTGAACCCCAGATTGTTTGCTCCCGGAGAAGGATTGCGAAACATCTCGCCGAAGCCGCCGCGGATGACAGTATTGTCATCCAGCGAATACGCAAATCCAACGCGCGGCTGGATGTTGGTGGTTACCAGCGAATATAAAGCGCGTGGGCTTCCGTTGACCCCGAGGAAGGTGACGCCGCCGATGACCTGAGAATTGCCCGGCATCAGCCCATGGTTGACCTGTGAGTCTACTGGATTTACGGAAGTGGTATCGAAAGCATAGTTACCGCGATTATGACGTTCGCGCGGCGGCCCGTTGAGATCGTAACGAATGCCAAGATTCAGCGTGAGGCGGCGCGTTACCTTCCAATCGTCCTGGAAAAACGGCGCCCAATAATGCTGCGACCAGAAATTTTCAGAGTTGATCGTCACGTTGCCGGAAGTTGGCGTGCCCAGCAGCAGAGAAGCGAAGGAATTGCCGGAGTCGTTCGTCCACTGACTGCCGACATAATTCGATTGCGTCCACTGGCGATCGACCCAGAAATACGGGCCGCCGCCCACCATATCGGCCGCAGTCTGGAGGAAGCGTAAATCCAGGCCGAAATGCAGCGAGTGTTTTCCTCGGACCCAGGTCAGACTAGGAAACAGATTTAGCGAATTGCTTACCGTTTGCGATGAGCCATTGTTGCCGATTTCCGCAAATTCACTGGGCTGAATCTCCGGGAACTCGGATCTTCCTGCCGGTCCCATTTGCTCCACCAGGGATGAGGGCCAGCCGAGTGTGGTTGGATCGAAGCCTGCGGGCCCGCCGAATGAATAGTCGGCGCGCACGGCGACGATGCCGCGAAAATCGAGGATCAGATTGGGCGAAAAGGTGTGAATCCAGTCGGTGGCGAAGGTGTGGCTGCGCTCGCCATGCGGCAGTTGGCCCTGCGCGATAACTCCGGGCATGCCATTCGTATTGCGAATTTCCACACGCTCCCAATATCCGTAACGCAGGTTGAAGTGATCGGCATCTGTGATTTTCTGGTCCCACTTCCCGATCACGTTGCGATAGCGATCCGTAGTTGGATTCGGCGTCGCATAGTTGTTAGCGAACGGATTTGTTCCTGAAGCCGGTGTTGTGTTCGGCGCAGGATAAAATGACATGATTTTCTGCGCGATGGGATCAATGCGCCCAGTGGGAATTTTATTGCCGGGAAAAGGATCGCGTACATAGTTCCCTTGCGCATCCCGGTGCAGCGTTAATGGATCGTAGAGCGTGATGGGAGCATACTTCGTGCCGTCCCACCAGGTGAGATTGCTGAAGTCGCCATTGATCCAGTTAGGATCGGGCACCGAAGTTACGAGGGAATTAGGAACCGCCTCGTTCCAGTTCTCATATTGCAGCAGGAAGAAGGACCGATCGCGGCCATTGTAGATTTTTGGCAGGTAGACCGGGCCGTCCAGCTCTGCGCCATATTGGTCCAGCTTGTGCTGCGCCCTCGCATATTCCTGCTTATTTCCGGTCTGCGCCAGCAGCCAGTTGTTCTGCCATGTATTGGCATCGAGAAAAGTGCGCCGGGCAAACTCATACACATCGCCGTGCAGCTTATTGGTGCCGGACTTGAGCGTCATGTCCACTACACCGCCGGATGCGCGGCCATACTGCGCATCATATGGGTTGGTGATGATCTTAAACTCCTGCACCGAATCGACAGGCGGCACATAAGCGATTTTTGAGTTGCTGGTATTGTTTGTGGATGCCGCTTCGTTCGATGTGCCATCGAGCATCAGCTCGTTGTTGCCGGAGCCGCCGCCGTTAATGGAGAGGTTTTCCTGTGTGTCGTCAAAAGGACGCTGCCATTGAATGCTGCCGGTCCAGATCGCGCCGGCATTCAGGATAGAAAGCATGTTTGGATCGCGCCCGTTGAGCGGAAGCTCAGTGACACGGGTATTTTCAACGACTTCACCGCGATCGGCCTTACCGGCATCGAGCAGCGCCCCATCGGTTTTCACCACCACGGTTTCTGAAACAGAACCGGGCTTCAGCGCAAAGTTGATCGTCGCCGTCTTTCCTACTTCGAGGGTGATATCTGTTTTGACTTCTTTTTGGAAGCCGGTTGTTTCTGCCGTTACAGAATAAATACCGGGCTTTAGATAGGGAACGGTGTAGTTGCCGGAACTGGTCGTCACGGCCTGCACTGCTATGTTGGTGAGTTGATTGCGAACGGTGATGGTCGCCTTCGGTATCACTGCGCCTGAGTTATCTGTGACAACCCCGGTAAATTCCTGGCCCAAAGCAAAACCCGCACTCAGTAAGAGAGAAAGTGAAAACCAGCGTAAGAACGTGCGCACAGCTCTCCTTATGTAACTGAAGGTTACTTTTCGAATTTTTTAGTTGTGATTAGATTTTCAGTTCAAAACATAAGCATCTATCCAGCAGTCCCGGACTTTGTAACCGGTAACATCCAAGATGGGTACGTTTCCAACCGTGGGAAACTATATTGTTACGAAATTATTATTGTCAAGAAAATGTTTACGGGATGAATAAAAGATGCATAAGGCTTGAATTACCGGGAAAGGCCGGCGGTAGCAGCTTCCGGGATGGCTTCCAGCGGATAACCTAACCGCTTCCATTCATCGAAGCCGCCGCGCAACGGGCGGACGCGATAGATTCCTGCTTTGCGTAAAGTGAGCGCCATTTTTGCGGCGGTCGCTTCGCTGGGGCAGGTGCAGAAGAGCACAACGTCCCGGTCGCGAGGAATGGATTCTGTCTCTTCGACAAGTTTGTCGGGCGTAAGCAGGATAGCCCCGGGAAGCGTGCGCGGGTCGGGCAGGTAGTCGAGAGGATGGCGCAAATCCACGATATAGAGCTGCTGGCCACTCTCCATCATCTGCTTCAATTCATCCGGTTCAAGGCGCGCTGTGCGCATTTCCTTGATGAAGGCGCGCTGGCGGAAAAACCGGTAAACGAGAAACCCAATCAGCAGCAGAATAAAGAGCACACCGGTCGCGTGGCTTACGCTTGAAACAATATTGGAATGCTTGAGGACATCGCCGAAGAATCGTCCGCCTAACGTGAATGCCAGCGCCCAAAGCAGCGAGCCGGCAGCATCATAGGCAAGAAAATGATGCAGAGGCATGCTGATTTGCCCGGCAATCGGCGGCGCAACCGTACTGAGGCCCGGGATGAATTTTGCCAGCAAAAGAGCCCGCGCGCCGTTTTTGGAAAAATATACCTCGGTTTTTTTTACGCAGGTATTGCTCTCCATCGAAAGACGGCAGAGCAGTTTCACCACCGCTCCTCCATAGCGCTTGCCCATGAGATACCAGATGGTATCGCTCACAAGGCATCCCAGCAGAATGGCTAACAAAGCCGGCAACAGGCTGAGCTTATGCGTGGCCGTCAGGGTCCCTGCCGTGATCAGCAAGGGAGCGCTGGGAATGGGCACGCCGATCTGCTCGATCATCACCCACATGAAGAGGATGATGTAGCCGTATTTTATGAAAAAGCTGAGAGCGACTGGCATGGACTTTCCCGAGGACTGAACTGAACTATAAGGATGTCATTTAGATGCGCGAATGGCAATGAAGGGCGCAAATGCGGTATTCGCAGGCTTTAGAGTTGTCTGCTGAAGAGGTAAGGGCAAAAACAATAAAGGCTGGTTTTTCACCAGCCTTTATTGAATGTAGTTCGAGCTAAAATTACTTCGCGAAGACCAGCGGCATCTGTACCAGGTGCTCGCTGATGAACCACACCTGCATCTCGTTGGTGCGGACGACATCGCTGATCAACAGATCATTCGTGCCGTCATCGCCGAGATCCTCGGCTTTTTTCGCCAGGTCACGGGCGTCTTCAAGAATGATCTTATGCGCTTCAAGCAGGCGCGAAATGATGACCGGTACTTCTTCGCGGCCCTTGGGCGGACGCTGAAGGCGAGTCGTCTCCGCGATGTCGTGGGCCATGGCGATGCTCACGCCGCCCAGTATCTGGATGCGCTCCGCCAGTGAGTCGACCAACTCAACCTGCTGCTCGAAATGCTTATCGAAGAGAAGGTGGAGCTGATAGAAAGTTGGACCGGCTACATGCCAATGCGATTTCTTATAGAGATCGCGCAGGCTTGCCGTGTCTGCCAGAAGAACGTTCAGGCGGTTAGTAATTTCTACGCGGGCATCTTCGCTGATGCCGATCGGCATGTCCTTGATGACAGTGCCGAACTTCTGTATTTCCTTTGCTGCCTGGTGCCAGTGCGGCGTAATGAGATCTGTTTTCTCGGACGAAGACACTTCTTTCAGAGCGGCCTTGCTCATATTACAGTCCTCCAGTTTCCATAGTTTAGATGCAATTCCGGGCGCCGGGATGGCAGCATAAACAATCAGGACGGATTTTTACAAACGGAGGCTATCTCTCTGAAAAGAAAAACGCCGAAGATATTCTTCGGCGTTTTTTCAACTGAGAGCGGTCTTACTTCACTTTTACCTTCGGCTCCACTGACATGCCGGGACGCAGCAGATGATCCGAGTTCTGGTTGCGATCCACCAGGTCGATGCGGACCGGGATACGCTGCACCACCTTCACGTAGTTTCCGGTGGCATTTTCCGGCGGAAAGAGACTGAGAACCGAACCCGTAGCGCCGCCAATCTGGGTCACCTTGCCGTCATACTTGCGACCGCCATAGGCATCCACGCTGATCGTGACATGCTGGCCCTGCCGCATATGCTCGAGCTGCGTTTCCTTGAAGTTCGCAGTAATCCAGATATCGTCGAGCGAAACCAATGTTGCCATGTTCTGGCCTACGCTGACGTTCTGCCCTACTTCCACGCTTTTCTTGGTGATAATGCCGGCGGTGGGGGCAATGATTTTGGTGTAGCTCAGGTTGAGCTTCGCCTGGTCGAGAGCGGCTTTGGCCTGCTGCACCATGGCCGCAGCCTGATCGGCCTTCGCCTTCTGTATTGCCACCTGTTGCGGACCGGTTTCGGCGTTCTTGTAGGAAGCCTGTGCCTGCGACACCCTGTCCTTGGCTACGCGGACCGCGGCCTGCGCGGCTTCAAGCTGCGCTTTTGCCTGCTCCAGCGCGGCCTGATCCGCATTAGCGGTGGCAACCGCAGCATCGAATTGCTGCTTCGAGATAACGTCTTTCTCCACTAGCGGCTTATAGCGCTGCAGATCGAGCTGCGCCTTGGTGTTGTTCGCATCTGCCTGCACTACGGCCGCCTGCGCCGCTTGCAGCTGATGCTGGGCCTGTACCACCGAGGCCGAAGCGCTCGAAACATCTGCCCCCGCGGAAGTCAAGGTGCTGCCGGTGCTGATGTGCGTGATGGGCACATTGACCTTCGCCGCCTCATAGGTTGCTTCCGCGCTTTCGAGGTTGGCCTCGTCCTGGGCTACAGCATTTTGGAAGTCCTGAGGATCGAGCTCGGCGATCACAGTGCCGGCGTCGACGTACTGGTTCTCATCCACGTTGACCTTGAGGACGTGCCCAGCCACGCGCGCGCTCAACTGGATCAGGTGCCCATTGACCTGCGCATCGTCCGTGTCCTCGTAGTATGTGGAGTGCCACCACCAGAGGAGGCCCACAATAACAAGGACGGCGACGACGCCGATAATGATGAACCGCTTGCTCGACTTCTGCGGGGTTTCATCTTCAGGTCGATCAATGCGATTTTTTTCTGTGGTCTGTTCCGCAGTTTGCTCGGCCACTTTTACTTTCCTCCAACGTAACTCTTGTAGTTCTTCTCAGCCACGCCTAAAGCGCGCGCCAGTGACAGCTTGGCAATGTTATGCGCGTAAAGGCTGCTGACGTACTGATCGTTTGCCTGGGCAACCGACTGCTGCGCCTGCGATACGGCGAGGTTGTCCGAAACTCCGGCGGCGTAACGCTGCTGCGCCTCGCTCAATGCTTCCTTTGCCAGCTCTACATTGCTGCGCGAAACTTCCACCTGCTTTTCGGCGGCGCGAATATCGAGAATGCTGTCGCGCACATCGGCGCTGATCTGCCCATGCAGATCGCTGAACGTCGCTCGCTTGTTCTCAAGCTGCGCCTGTGCCTGCTGCGCATCGCCGCGGAATTTCCCTTCCTGCAGCACCGGGATGTCGATAGAACCGGTAGCATCTCCCGTACCGTGGGAGTTGGCAAAGTTCACGCCGATATCGCCATAGTCGCCGGAAAAATTGAGCGTGGGATACCGCTCGGCGGTCGCAGCTGAACGGGCCTTTTGCGCAGCCTTCAGCTGCTCGTCGGCGGCCTTCAGATCGCTTCTGGCTGCCAGTGCCTGCTGTACCGCGGTATCAGGATCGAGATTGTCGAGCGCGGCATAAGGTGCCTGATCAGTAAGCTCGAATTTCTGGTCCAGGGGCAGGCCAATCACGCGGGCCAGAGCAATCCTGTCCTTTTCATAGGTATTCTGCGCATTGATCAGCGTCTGTTGCTGCGTCTGGTAATCGACGCGGGCACGCAACTCGTCCAGCAGCGGAGCCGTGCCGGCCTGATGATTCTGCACCGCTTGGTCAAGCGAAACCTTGGATGTATCCACCTGTGCCTGCGCGCTGTCGATGCGGGCCTTATCCGCGATAACCAGCAGATAGGCGTTGCCGACGGTCAAAACAACCATGTCGCGAGCGTCATCGACGGAAAGCTTCGAGCTCTGAAAATTATGCTTCGCTGCCAGATAGTTCTGCAGAGAGGAAATGTTCACCAGCGACCAGTTCAATGTGGCGCGCAGGTCGGTATAGCCAAACGGTCCGATGATGGACGGGAAGCCGGGAATGCGAAGGCCTTCCGCCGCGAGATTGACCTGCTGCACAGATTCCTTGAGTGAGGCATTCACCGTCGGCAGCAGCGCTTGCAATTCTTCCAGCCGCGAGCCGTTGGCCGCCAGGGTGTTCTGGCTGCTGAGAATCGCTCCCAGGTTATACTTCAGCCCTCGCTGGATCGCGTCATCGAGCGAAAGGGGAAGCACGCCTTCCACCGGCTTTTCTTCCACCACGCTGCCCTGGAAGCCGCTGCCACCCTGTTGCGGGGTCGAAATCTGGTACGGGCTTGGGATCGACGAGGAAGTGCTGGTCTGCGGCATCTGCGCCAGAAGAGGCGCCGCCGAGAGAAGCACAAATCCGCAGGCGAACAGCCGTCGCCATTCGTTTCTGTTTACACGCACGTACAAATCACCTTGAGGTTTCTGGGAATACTGCTTCAATTTCAGGTTACGGAATTTGGATGCCTGAGACGACCGAAAAAATTCAGAAAATAGCAGAAAATGAATATTTTGCGTTGAAAATACGGGTCTTTTTTCCCGATTTGCTCCAAAGCCCTACATCTGTTTGAAATGCAGGGCCTTAGAAACATTAAACCGCGGAAACTGCTGTTCCGGAATGAACCAGCGAAGTAGCCAGCGAACAGAGCGCCTGGCGGAAGACCTCGCCGACTTTATCCGCGGTCCAGCCTGTCGCCTGCTCCCCGCCGGCGGTGCGCAGCACCTGCGCCGTAGCGGCATTGTCCTGGCCGAGCATCGTCCGTTCTACAAAAATGGCGCGCTGGGCAGGCGGCAGATGCTCCAGCCAACTGCGAAGCTGCGACCGCGCCCCGCCCTCAAGCAACTGGGCAAGCTGGGCCTGGGATACACCCGCCGCGGCAAGATCGTCTTCATCGATGCACAGTGGATTGCCGCTGGGGGCCGCAATTGCGGTAAAAGACCCCGGCTCCCGCTGGCTTAGAGCGCGAACCGCAGCCTCAACCAATTGATTCTGAAGGACAATCCGAGCCTGGCTTCCATCCGCGCAAGGATCCACTTCAGCATTCGCCATGGTTTTTTCCACCAGAGAAACGGCTTCGGCCTCATTGCCCATCAGGAGGGCCGCGGTTTGAAACAGCTGTTCTGCCGTACCCTGTACTAAAACTTCACTACATCCCTGATTGCTCATCGTATTCCTCCGACGCTGACTTTATCCTCGTTGAGCGGCAATCTCGCCGTCAAATCGGCTTTTTGCATCTTGTTCATACGTTTATGCCATGCGCCGGTGTATAGCAGATTGTGTACACTTTTCGGTCTGAGCGACTGACAATAAAACCTTATGAGCACAAGAACAGTAACGCGTCAGCAGAATCTTTTGATTGGCCGGGATGAATCCTGGATGCAATTTAACCGTCGAGTGCTGGAAGAAGCTCAGGATACGTCGAATCCACTCCTGGAGCGGGTGAAATTTCTGGCAATTACCGCCAGCAATCTCGACGAATTTGTGGAAATCCGCGTTGCCGGCCTCTTGCAGCGCATCGAGGACGGCTATACCGATGTCGGCCCGGAGGGCATGACGCCGCAGCAGATGCTCGATACGCTGACAGCCGATATGCACTCGTTTATGAACCAGCAGTACGGCTGCTGGAACGAGCAGTTGCTGCCCGCGCTCTATGCATCGGGCGTGCGCGTATTGAACTGGGAAGAGATGGACGAAGCCGCGCGGGAGTCGGCCACGGCCTTCTACCAGCGCGAAGTCGATCCGTTGCTGACGCCGATTACCATCGATCCGGCGCATCCCTTTCCCCGCGTTCTAAATAAGGCTCTCTGCATCGCCCTGCTGCTGCGCCGCAAGCGCAAGGGCACGCTCGGCCCGGTGCTGGGCGTGGTCACCGTTCCGCGTGCCCTGCCTCGCCTGGTACCGTTGCCTTCAGCCGAGGGCACCCACGACTATATATTCCTGCACGACCTGATCGAAAAACATGCCGCAGGCATGTATCGCGGCTACGAAATCCTGTCGAAGGCCGCCTTTCGCGTCACGCGCAACAGCAATCTCTACTTCCAGGAAGAAGAGGCCCGCTCGCTGCTGGAGACCGTGCGCTCCGAGCTTCATAACCGGCGCAAAGGCGATGCAGTCCGGCTGGAGATCGAAGAGGGTGTCGATCCGGAGATCGTTGACCGCCTCCGCATCAACTTTGAGCTGGACGAATCGCAGATTTACCGCACCGACGGCCCGGTAAACCTGTCGCGCCTGATGAATCTCTACAGCGACACCCCCCGGCCCGATCTAAAGTATCCGCCCTTTGTGCCGCACGAGTTGCGCCTCAACCGCAAGTCCATCGATCTTTTCGATGAGCTGCGTCACCACGATATTCTGTTGCACCATCCTTACGACTCCTATGACGCGGTTGTGGGCCTCATCGAATCGGCTGCAGCCGATCCCAATGTCATCTCCATCAAGCAGACGCTCTACCGCACCAGCTCCGATTCTCCGATGTTCCGCGCGCTGGTAGATGCCGCGCAAAGCAAAGAAGTAACGGTGGTCGTCGAGCTGATGGCGCGCTTCGATGAGGCATCGAATATTCGCTGGGCGCGCGATCTCGAAGATGCTGGCGTGCAGGTCTTTCACGGCATCGTGGGGCTGAAGACGCACTGCAAGCTGGCTCTGCTGGTGCGGCGCGACCCCGATGGCGTCATCCGCCGCTACGCGCATCTCGGCACCGGCAACTACAACCCGGTGACCGCGCGCTTCTATACCGACATCAGCTTACTGACCGCCGACCCGGCTATTACCGCAGGCGTGCACAGCGTATTCAACTACCTCACGGCTCACTCCGAATCGGACGATTACGCGCCGCTGCTGGTCGCGCCGCTCACGCTGGCCGAGAGCTTCATCCGTCTGATCTCCCGCGAAACGGAGCATGCCAAGGCAGGACGGAAAGCGCACATCATCGCCAAGATGAATTCGCTGCTGGAGCAGAGCGTGATCGAAGCTCTATACGCAGCTTCGCAGGCGGGCGTGCAGATTGACCTCATCGTGCGCGGCATCTGCGCGCTGCGGCCGCGGCTCAAAGGCGTAAGCGAAAATATACGGGTACGCTCACTGGTGGGCCGCTTCCTGGAACACAGCCGCATCTTTTACTTCGCCAACGGCGGCGAAGAAGAATTTTACTGCGGCAGCGCCGACTGGATGCCGCGCAACCTCTTTGAGCGCTGCGAAGTGGTCTTCCCGGTAAAAGACGCGCAGCTCTGCGCGCGCCTGCGAAACGAGATTCTTGCAGCCTATCTTGCCGATACGCTGAAAACCCGGCTCCTGCAGGGCGAAGGCACTTATGTTCGCGCGCGAGAAACCACCCCAGGCAAAGCGCTGCCGGCATTCAGCGCTCAGGATTTCTTCATGCGCGTGGCCGAGGGCAAAGCCTCTGCCGACGACATTCCTGTATCTGAACCTGAGGCGGAGCCCAAGGCTGTAGAGGAAAAGCCAAAGCCGCCAGCAAAGAAAACAGCTTCCCGCAAGAAATCGGTGGCAGCCGATTAGCAGCTGCAGCCTCTACTCCAAAAATCAAAAGGGCAGCACCTTCCGGTAGCTGCCCTTTTCAGATTGATGATCCAGTTAGACCGTAACCGCCTGCTCCACGTCCACATTTACCGGAGTCAGCCAGCCGAAACGATCCGGCCGCAGCCCATTGGCAATGCCGAAGAACTCGTCCGCCAGCTGTTTCGTAATCGGCCCCGCATTGCCATCCGCAATGGTGATACGGTCCACCGAGCGAATCGGCGTCACTTCCGCCGCCGTGCCGGTAAAGAAGACCTCATCCGCGATATAGAGAAGCTCGCGCGGCAGCGCCTGCTCCACCACCGGAATCCCAAGGTGGCGAGCCAGCGTCAGCACCGAATCACGCGTAATGCCCGACAGCACCGAGTTCCCAAGCGGCGTAGTGTAAAGAACGCCGTTGCGCACGATGAAGAGGTTCTCGCCCGAGCCTTCCGAGAGGTAGCCGTTCACATCCAGCGCAATGCCTTCCGCATAGCCGTTCACATCGGCTTCCATGCGGATCAGCTGCGAGTTCATATAATTTGCGCCCGCCTTTGCCAGCGAAGGCATCGTGTTCGGTGCCAGCCGGCTCCAGGACGAGATGCACACATCCGCGCCGCCATCGCCCGCAACATACTTGCCCCACGGATAGTTCGCGATATAAACCTCGATCGGCGAATTCTTCGGATTCACGCCGAGCTCGCCATAGCCGCGCAGCGCAATCGGGCGAATATAGCAGGGCGCAACGCCGTTGGCCTCCACCACTTCCACAACCGCCGAGCTGAGTTGGTCAAGCGAGTAGGGAAGCGTCATGCGGTAAATCTTGGCCGAATCGATAAGCCGCTGCATGTGTTCCGGCAGCCGGAAAACCGCCGCTCCCTGGGGCTGTCCGTAGCAGCGGATGCCCTCAAAAACTGACGAGCCGTAGTGGACGACGTGGCTCATGACATGAATCTGGGCCTTGTCCCATGGAATGAGATTGCCGTTGTGCCATATCTTGCTGGTGGGCTGGATGGGCATGCGAAGCGTGTGCTCCTTTCCTTCAGAAACACTAATTATATCGCTGCCAAGGCACGTTTGGCGCGGGTTTGCGCCATCTTAAAATGCATTCCCGAACCAAAGCGGAAAGAAAAGGTAGAAGCACCGGCCTTTAGGCCGGTGAATAGAAGCAAGCAAAGAAAGGGCCTTCAGGCCCGGTTTAGATCGCCCGTTTCACCCTTCCGCAGAAGCCGCGACCAGCGACTGATACTGCGGATGCATCCGGATAAAGTCGGCGACAAACGAACACTGCGGAACCACCCGCAACTCTTTGGTCCTGGCATATTCAAGCCCCGCCTTTGCCAGCGCCGTCCCAATGCCGCGTCCGTTCAACGCCGATGGCACCTCTGTATGCGTAAAAACAATCTCGTTCCCCGCTTCGCGGTAATTCAGAAACGCCGTCCGTGCGCCTATCTCCACCTCAAAGCGATGCTTAAGCATATTGTTGCTGACTTGAAAGCTCATCGCTTGATTATGCGGCTTTCCGCCGTGTTTTTGTTCGCTTCGCCGATTTGGCCTGTGTCCCTTGCTCCGCCAGGCTGCGCCGCAATGCTTCCATCAGGTCGATCACCTTGCCCTTCTGCGGCTTCGGTTCTTCTACAGGAAGCGGCTTATTCTTCAGCTTCGCGTTTACCAGTGCGCGCACAGCCTTTTCGTATTCGTTCTTGTAATCGTCAAGCCTGAACTTCGCTGTATTGCCGGTGATCAACTGTTTCGCCAGCGCCAGCTGCTTGGCGTCCACCGACACATCCTTGATCGGCGAAACAACGTCTTTCCCGCTGCGCAATTCTTCCTCAAAGCGCAGCGTGTAAAGCATCAGGCCCTTTTGTTTTGGATCGATCGGAGCGGCCAGCGCTACCAGGTGTTCGCGCCCGCTGAAGGCCACCTTGCCGATGCCGACCGATTTCGTCTGCTCCAGCCCTTTCCGCATGGTCACCAGCGCGCGCGCCTGCACGTCATCTTTCGGAGCCACAAAATAAGGCCGGTCATACAATGCAGGCGAAATCTCATCGCTCTTCGCAAACTGGGCAATTTCCATCGTCGTTGCCGTGGGAATGCGCAGTTTCTTCAGCTCATCCGGCTCAATCTGGATGTACTTGCCCTTCTTGTACTCGTAACCTTTCACAATGTCGCCCGCCTCCACCGTTTCATTCTCGATCACATTCTGGTGGTGAACGCGCTTGCCGGATTCGCGATCGATCTGATGAAACTCAACCTGGCGCGGCGAACTGCTGGCGGGAAAAATCTTAACGGCAATTGAAACAAGCGAAATCTGAATCTGACCTGACCAGGTGGGACGTGCCATCGAAGCTCCTTGTATCTCTCAGATTCAAAGAGCCTCTCCCAGGCTGCCAACTGCCGCATTCTCTTCAGAACACAAAAAGATTTGTCATCCTGACGACCAAGGGGAGGAAGGACCTGCTTTTCTGCCCGTTCCAGTAAATCTCTCCTATCTCAAACGAAGAACGTAACTCGGCGTGCTGACCCAGAGGAAGGGAAGAAGGGTAGAAGCACCGGCCTTTAGGCCGGTGAATAAAAGCAAGCAGCGAAAGGGGCCTTTGGGCCCGGTTCTCGCTACTGCCCCAAATCCTCCGGCGAAGGAATCGCATAATACCCCTTGCGCGCCTGCACCTTCAGCCCATCGCCCTTGCAGGAAATATCCAGCTTCCGATAGCTCCCGTCCAGCTTGTTATTCGTGGGCGTATAGCTGGCCAGGTACTGCGTGCGCAGCTCATCCTCGATCTGCTGAAACGCGGCTTCCATCTTCTTGCCGTTGTTCCCCACATCGATCATCCTGCCGCCCGTCTCTTCCGCCATGCGCTTCATCGCCGAAGCCCCGGAGTAGCCGCCGAGATAAATCCCGCCATACCCATTGTTGTAGAAGCCGCGATCGGCAATCAGCAGCACGTAGATAATCGTATTTGCCTTCTGCGCCGCTTCAATCGCGTCCTGAATCTTGTATCTGCTGCCTTGGTCTTCGCCGTCCGTCAGCAGGATCAGCGCCTTGCGCCCAGTTTCCGAGCGCAGCTTGTCGTTCGATGCCTGGTATACCGCGTCATACAACAGCGTGCCCTTGGGCGCGCCCTGAACCGGCACCGGGCCTTGCCCAATTCCCGGAACACCGCCGCTGCCGCCGCCCACATTGATCTGCGCTTCGTCCATCGCCTTTTCAATCAGCCGCGGGTTGCTCGTGAAATCCTGCAGCAGGCTCACCTGCACATCAAACGAAACCAGAAAAGCCTCATCCTTCGAGCGCAGGATTCGCTTCAGGAATGCCGCTCCCGTCTGCTGCTCCATGGGCAGAACATTCTGCTGGCTCCCGCTGGTGTCCAGCAAAATCCCCAGCGTGAGCGGGAGATCGGTCTCCGCTGAGAAATTTTTGATCTTCTGCGGCTGCTTATCCTCAAAAATGTTGCAGTCGTCCTTCGTCAGGTTGGGAATCAGGCCGCCCCGCTTGTCCCGTACCGTGAAGTACAGGCTGACAAGGTTGACATTGACCTTGAGCGTCGTCGTAGGCGCTTCCTGCACGGGAGTCGTATCGGGAGCATTGCTCACCGGCGAAGCATCCGGGTCTGGCGCTTCCTGCGCGAAAACAGGCAGTAGCGAGCAGCAGAATATAAGTATGGCGGGAATCGTCGAACGTAGTCGCATCGGTCTCTCATCCATTGGACGAAGAATTTGCGTGAAAGGTCAATTCCTGACGCAAGCGCGCCGAAGCTGATAATCTTACAGCAGCTTAGTCTCCCGGGCCCTGACTAACGAAACAGGAGTACGAAGCATCTAAATGCAGTGCAAGCAGACTGCCGCTCGCGCCAGAGGGCAGCTCGTTGTACCAAATTGGCGGGGGTTTAATTAGTGATGCAAGGTGCCTTGGCAGCAGTGCTGGCCTTTTTTATGCTGGGAACATTCCAGCAACAACCGCAGAATATTCCGGACGCGCCAGCGCCCCAGCCCGCCGGTTCCGGCAGCCTTTCAAACCTTAAAGATCAGGTCACGCCCGGCAGGGGAACCTCGCCCGCAGCCGTGCAGCAGAGCGCGCCCAACGCTCCCAATGTTCCGCAATCGACGTCTTCGTCCGACGCCAACAGCGCTCCGCAGCAGGACAGCACACCCCAGCAGGAAGCCCCGGAAATGCCGAAACCCGGCCAGGCAGGCGCCTTCCTCATTCGCGTGCCCGTCACCTATGTGGATGTTCCCGTTACCGTCCGCGACAAAAAACACCAGCTCGTTGCCGGCCTCACCTGGCGGCAGTTCAAGATTTACGAAGACGGCGTGCGCCAGCGCATCGCCTTCTTCTCCGTCGATCCGCTCCCCATCTCCACCGCTTTCGTCATCGACCAGAGCCTACCCTCTGACGTAATGAACAAGGTGAACCAGAGCCTCTCCGCAGTTACCGGCGCATTTACGCCCGCCGACTCGGTCGCCATCTTTGCCTACAACACCAGCCCTGCCATGATCACGGATTTCACCGGAGCGCAGGGCGCGCGCCTCCCCGCAGCCTTTGCGCGAGCCAAGGCTCCCGGACGCGATATGGGCGTCATTTCCCCCGGCGGCCCGCTCGACAATGGCCCCACGATCAACGGCAAGCAGGTTGATCCCAATCTCGCTCCGCAGCGCGGCAACGCCGGCTTCATCATGATCCCCAAGGAAGTGCATCCGCTCAACGATGCCATCCTCGCCGCCGCCAAGCAGCTTGCCCAGCAGCCGAAAGGCCGCCGCCGCATTCTGTACGTCATCAGCGATGGCAAGGAGTCCGGCAGCAAAGCCTCCTACAAGGAAGTGGTCCGCTATCTGCTGACCAACAACATCTCCGTCTACGCCACCCTTGTCGGTGATTCCGCCATGTGGGGCGTCGGTTACCTCGATAAGTGGCACATTCCGCTCGTGCCCACCATGCGCGACAATATTTTGCCCAAGTATGCTTTGGCTACCGGTGGAGCGCTGGAGTCGCAATACTCTGAAAACGGCATCCAGAACAGCTTTGCCAAGATCACCGAATCGGTGCGCGCCGCCTATACCCTCGGCTATTACACCCGCGCCGGCATGATGAGTGACAAGTTCCACAAGATCACGGTCAATGTCGAGGTCCCGAATCTGGAGATAACGGCCAAAGACGGCTATTATCCTTCGGCCTCTATGCAGCAATGATCGCTTCGGGGCTGGCTCTGCTGGCCGCCATGGTCTGGGGAACGTCCGATTTTCTCGGTGGCATGGCTGCCCGCCGCGCCACCCCCAATCTGGTTCTTCTCATAGCCCACGGCGTAAGCCTGCTGATCCTCCTTGGGCTGCTGCTCGTGCATCCTGTTGCGCTTCCATCGCGTCATACCGTCATCGCCGGGCTGATTGCCGGCCTCGCTGGAGGCATCGGCCTTCTTGCGTTGTATAAGGCGTTGTCCTTGGGTTCCATGGGGCTGGTTGCTGCCGTCTCCGGTGTTCTTGCCGCAGCTGTTCCGGTCATCGTCTCGTTCTTCAGCGAAGAGCGGCCTTCTGTTCTCAAGCTCGCGGGTTTTGCCGTAGCCGCTCTCGCCATCTGGCTCATCGCCTACACCCCGGCAGACAAGGTCCACCCCCACGGCCTCGGATTAGCCGTAGTCGCCGGCATTTGCTTCGGTATCCTGTTGGTTTTTCTGCATATTGCGGGAAAACAAAGCGTCTTCTGGGCGCTCACTTTCTCCCGCGTGGCCTCTGTGGCCTGTGCTGGCGTTCTCGTCGGCCTCTCTTTTCCCGGCCTGCGCAGCCGTCAGAAATCCCCCCAGACCGCCATCCGTTATCAAACCGTCCTGCCTATCGCTGCCATCGCCGGCCTGCTCGATACCCTCGGCAATATGCTCTACACCGCCTCATCCGTTTCCGGACGTCTCGACGTAGCCGCCGTGCTTTCCTCTCTCTATCCCGGAGGCACAATTCTGCTGGCCGTCTGGCTGCTCCGGGAACGAGCCACACGCAGCCAGACTGTTGGAATGGCGCTCGCCATGCTTGCAGTTGCCATGATTTCAGCCTAGGCTATAGGCAACCAATTCGTGGGGATGTAACATTTCCCTGAGTGTTCGCGGCTTCTGAAAACTGCGGCTTTTGATGTTTACTTTTGTAACTGAAAAGAGAAGAATCATGAATCCACGGGTGACAATGCGCCTCTCTTATGGTTACGATTGGATAATGCTAAACGCTCAGACCCCCGAGCGGAGTCAGATACTTGCGGCTTTAGAAAGGGACTTGGCGACCAAAAAGGATCAGCTGGATCTGCTGATCTCCATGTTTCACGGGCTGCCGCGGATGTCTCGTTTCTTTATTGTCCCAGTATTTCGCATGACACGACGCGAAATCGCCATACTCCGTCGCCAGATTCGCAACCTCCGCTACCACTGACACAGCGGCAATCTCATATCCCGAACCCCTCCAACTACTCCGCCCGCAACGCCGCCATCGGATCCACCCGCGCCGCACGCCACGCCGGAACCACTGCCGCCATCGTTGCCGTAACCACCAGCAGCGCCACCGCCGCCGCCAGGCTCACGGGATCGAACGCGCTCACCCCCACCAGCATGCTCGAAATCAGCCGCGTCAGCGCCAAGCTCAACACCAGCCCCAAAGCAATCCCATAGCAGGCCAGCCGCGCCGCCTGCCACAGAATCATCCGCACAACCGCCTGCCGCTCCGCGCCGAAGGCCATGCGCACTCCAATTTCAAAGGTTCGCTGCGCCACCGAATACGCCATCGTCCCATACACCCCCAGCATCGCCAGCAGCAGCGCCACGCCCGCAAACGACGAGATCAGCGCCGACCGGAACCTCTCCGCCGCAATCGATTCGCCCACCATCGCATCCATGGTCGTAAACTTCGTCGCAATCCGCGGATTGGTATCCCTGATCGCAGCCTGTACCGGCTTCATCAGCGAGAGCGGCGCCACCTTCGCGCGCAGCACGATATGCACCTGGGTTGCATAGAAAGGATGCTGCGCCATCGGCATGTAGAGCGTAGCTCCCGGCGTAGCCGCAGGCGAATCCTGCCGCACATCGCCCACCACGCCTACGACTGTCATCCATTTATCCGAATCAAGACCACATTGAATCAACTTGCCGATTGGATTCGCATCGCCAAAGCTCTGTCTCGCCAGCGACTCGCTGATGATCGCAACAAACTGTCCGTCGTAACGGTCCGCTGATCCGAAATCTCGGCCCAGTTTCAGCGGAATTCCCAGTGTTTGAAAATATCCCGCGCTTGCCACGCTGAAGTCCGCCTGCGAGGGATGGTTCGGGTCTGTCGGCAACCCGCCGCGCACGTTGTAATACCCGTTCGAGCCCATCGACCCCATCGGCAATCCCATAATTGCTGCGGCATGTTCCACCCCGGGCAGCGCATCGAGCTTCGTAAACAGCCCGTCATATTGCTGGATCACCTTCTGCGCGTCATCCGTCGTCTTTGCCGGCGCATCCGCGTCTACTACTAACAGCTGCGGCGTCTGGAACCCCAGATCGCGTGAAGTCAGCGTCAGCATTGTGCGTAACAGCAGTCCCGCGCCCATCGCCAGCACAAAGGTAGCCGCAATCTCCGCCACCACCAGCCCGTTTCTTAGCGTAGAAGCACTCTGTCCCGCCATTCCCCGCGAGCTGTCCTGCTTCAGCGCCTCTGCCGGATCCACCTTCGCCGCGCGCCGGGCCGGAACCAGCGACGAAGCCACCGTTGTCAGCAACGCCAGCCCAAGCGTAAACGCCAGCACCCAGCCGTTCAGGTGAATCTCTGTTGCCCGCGGCAGGCCTGCCGGAGCTATTGCCACAAGGAGGCGAACCGCAGGCGCCCCCAGCAGCACGCCGCAAACGCCGCCGGCAAACGAGATCAGCAGGCTCTCAGCCATCACCAGGTGCGCCAGCTGCCAGCGCGACGAGCCAAGCGCCGTCCGCACCGCCAGCTCCCGTTGCCGCTCGATCGACCGCGCCAGCTCCAGATGGGTTACGTTGACGCATGCAATCAGCAGAATGATGCCCACCGCAGCCAACAACAGCACCAGCATGGGTCTGGTCTTGCCCGTAAGCTCCTCCTGCAATGGAACCACGGTCATCGTCTTGTTCTTGTTGTCTTGCGGATATGCAGTCCTGAGCCTCTCCGAAACCGCATTCAGTTCCGCGCGTGCAGCTTCTATGGAAACTCCGGCACGCAGTTTCGCCACTGCCTTGTAGTTGAAGGCAGTCCTGTTTTCCGTCTCAGGATGAAATGGGTATGCGACCCAGACCTGCGTTTTTTCTGGAAAATTGAACGACGAAGGCAGAACCCCGGTTATCTGCATGGGCATATCGGCAAAGTGTACCGTCTGTCCAATCGCCGCCTGTGCGCTGCCAAAGTTGTCGCGGGCGAACTGTTCGCTCACCATGGCCGCATGGCCCGTCTCCTGCGCAGTAAAGGGTCGTCCCGCTACCGGAACAATTCCGAAGACATGTGCAAAGTCCGCATCCACTGCGTAGATGGTCGTATACACCGCATGGTCGCTGAGTTGTATGCCCTGCTGCCCGCCTGCATACAGGCTAACCGCCTCCAGGCTGTGCGCCTGCTTCCGAACATCCACCGCATCCGGCCCGGTCACTCGGCTGTGCGTGCGTCCTGTGTCCATCCAATGTGTATCCAGCGCCATAATGCGCCCGGCGTCGGCATACGGCAATGGAGCCAGCAAAACCGACTGCACTACGGTAAAGATCGCCGTATTCGCGCCAATGCCCAGCGCCAGCGTCAGAACCGCCGTGACCGTAAATACCGGATGCTTCCACAACTGCCGTGCCGCAAAACGCAAATCCTGAAAAATCGTCTCCATCCTCGCCTCACCGACAGAACAAAGCTACGCATTTATACCGCGCCGCAGTTCCATCGTCACAAAATCCTTGGCAGAATCTCTTGGTGATCTTCGCGCCTTGGCGGTAGCCTTCGTCTCTCCCACCCCAACCTGCCATCTGCGATACTTAAAATATGGAACTACGCTTCGCCGAGGCAGCCGATCTGCCTGCTATCAAAGACCTCATCAATCAGGCATTTAGCGTCGAGCTTTTTTTCAAGGCCGGGGACCGCGTCACCCGGGAAGACGTGCAGGATTATTTTGAAAAAGGACGTTTTCTCCTGCTCGAAGAAAACGGAAAAATCGAGGGCAGCGTCTACGTCGAGCTGAAGGGCGAACGCGCCTATCTCGGCTTGCTGTCCATCAACCCCAGCCGCCAGCGCTCCGGCATGGGCTCCCGTCTCACGCTAGCCGCCGAAGAGTTTGCCCGCGAATCCGGATGCCGCTTCATGGACCTCCGCGTCGTCAATCTGCGCGAAGAGCTGCCCGGCATCTATAGAAAGTTCGGCTATGAAGTTACCGGCACCGAGGACCTCAGCGTCGTCGCCGGCCAGCACTTCACCCGCGAAGCCCACTTCATTACCATGTCAAAAGAACTGGGCCACCGCCAACTATGAGCTGTCCTCCTGAGCGTAGCGAAGGACCTGCATTTTGCCGGTTCCCGCAACCCTCTTACGCGCCCACAGATGTCAACCCCTGAAATCTCGCAACTCAAAGAAAACAAACCAAATAACGCTGGCAGGGAATTACGGGTAAATTTGCTAAACTAAAAATAGGGAGAAGAAATTCCCCAGGCAAAAAGCAATAGAATCAGACACTTACCCGTAAGTCGTTTGAAATCAAATAAAAAGCGCCGAAAAAACGTAAACCCTCTGTTTCCAGGACTTTACGTCCTAGGGGGGAGGGTCACATCGAAGGCGCCGTAATCACTCCGCAGGCAATTCTCGCCCCGGCATTCCCCGCCGGATCGCTCATCATATCGTCCGCTTTCTCATGCACCACGATGGACGTGCCGCCATTGGCAAAGACCGAGTTCGGCGCATTTGGATCGAGTGTGATGTCTGGAGAATAGAAGCTCTTCTTCACCGTGCCGTCCGCCGCGGCAGTCAGGTTCAGCGGCAGATCGCCGTTGTGGTGGCCGTCCGGGTTATGGATGCCGTGCTTCTTACCCGCCGGATTGAAGTGGCCGCCCGCCGACTTGAAATCGGGTGGATCGCACTTTGCATTCTGGTGGATGTGGATCGCATGCTCGCCCGGCGTCAGGTTCTGCAGCGAAACTTTAATCTCGACGCCCGTCTTCTTCTGCGACAGCACGGCAGTGCCCGCATCCTTGCTGTCAGCCGTCTTCAATTCGACCTTCACCTGCTTGCTGGCCGCCAGTACCGGCATCGCCGCGGTGAGCAATAGAGCTCCGATTACCATCTTCATAGCCGCTTCCTTCCCCTCGGTGAAATTTCGCCACCCCAAGCATACTGCAAAGCGCGGCGGGCCGCCCTCGGTTGACCCGTGAAAACCACGGTGCTAGCGTAAAAAGTTCTGCATCTTTCGCCTCAAGGATAATTCTGTGTCTGCATCTGTAACTACGCCCGCGCTGCGTAAAACTGCGCTGAACGCCGTCCACCGTCAAATGGGCGCGAAAATGGTCGACTTCGGCGGCTGGGATATGCCCGTCGAATACTCCGGCCTCATCGCCGAGCACATGGCCGTCCGCACCGGCGTCGGCCTCTTCGACGTCAGCCACATGGGCGACATCCAGCTGCGCGGCCCCGAGTCGCTCGCCGCCATCCAGCACATCTGCATGAACGACGCCTCCAAGCTGCAGGTAGGCCAGGCGCAATATTCGGCCATGCTCTACCCCCAGGGCACCTTCGTCGACGATGTGATCGTCCACAAGTTCTCCGACAACGACTACCTGATCGTCATCAACGCCGGAACCCGCGAAAAAGACTACGGCTGGATCAAGACCAACGCGCAGAAGTTCCACTGCCACGTCAGCGATTACAGCGACTACTACACGCAACTGGCCATCCAGGGGCCAAAAGCCTCCGAGACGCTGCAGAAGCTGACCAAGGTCGATCTATCCAGTATCAAGGGATATTGGTTTACCTGGGGAACCGTCTGCGGCCTGCCCAACACGCTCATCGCCCGCACCGGATACACCGGCGAAGACGGCTTCGAAATCTACATTCCCTCCGACGAAGCCACCAGCAAACGCGTCTGGGAAGAGGTGCTTGAGGCCGGGAAGGAATTCGGAATCCTGCCCTGTGGGCTGGGCGCGCGCAACACGCTGCGCCTGGAATCGGCCATGTCGCTCTATGGGCACGAGATATCCGACACCATCAACGTCTACGAGGCCGGGCTCGACCGCTTCTGCAAGCTCGAAAAAGGCCCTTTCATCGGCTCGGAAGCCTTGCAGCAGGTAATTGCCGCCGGAGGGCCGGAGCGGAAACTGGTTGGCCTCGAAGTGATCGAGCGCGGCATTGCCCGCGACGGCTACGGCGTCTTCAACGAAGGCGGAACACAGATCGGCGTAGTAGCCAGCGGCTCTCCCGCGCCGTTTCTCAAGAAGAACATCGCCCTGGCCTTTGTCCCGCGCGATCATGCGGCGCTCGACAGCGAGGTTTTTGTGCAGGTGCGCAATACCATGGTCAAGGCAAAGGTCGTGCCTATCCCGTTTTATCGTCGTCCCAAGAAGCAGTCGTAACCGCAACAGACCATACAATAGAAAGAGAACCCTATGGCATACCCTGCGAACTACCGCTATACCCGCGAACACGAATGGATTGAGGTCGACGGCAAAACCGGCAAGATCGGCATCACCGACTACGCCCAGAACTCGCTCGGCGACATTGTTTTTGTAGACGCGCCAAAAGTCGGCGCGGCAGTCAGGAAGGGCGAAGTCTTCGGCAGCGTCGAATCGGTCAAGGCCGTCTCTGACCTGTACTCGCCCGTTTCCGGAACCGTGACAGAAGTGAACGAAGAGCTGGCCTCGTCGCCTGAAAAAATCAACACCGGCGCGCACGATGCCTGGATCATGAAGGTCGAACTGAGCGATCCGTCCGAAGTCGATTCGCTCCTGGGCGCAGCCGATTACGAAAAGTTCATCGCCGAAGAAACCGGCCACTAAGCAGCAAATTTAGCTGAGTTATGGAAAAAGCAAGTCAACCGCCAAGGCGTGAAGTGCGCCAAGTTTTCGCGAATTTCTTAGCGTCCTTGGCGCCTTGGCGGTTGATTTCGTTTCAGCAGTAAGGACAGACCATGCGTTATTTACCGAAATCCCCCGCCGA
Source organism: Alloacidobacterium sp. (assembly GCA_035547425.1). Classification (GTDB taxonomy): domain Bacteria; phylum Acidobacteriota; class Terriglobia; order Terriglobales; family Acidobacteriaceae; genus Alloacidobacterium. The sequence continues at coordinate 97,130 of DASZUU010000014.1, forward strand.
GCGCGCCGACATGTTGCGCGAAATCGGCGCGTCGTCGATCGACGACCTGTTTGCCACTATCCCCGACGAGTATCGTCTTCAGCGCGATCTGAACATCCCGCGCCAGATGGGCGAGTCGGAGATCGTGGAGCACTTCAAGAATGCCGCGGCTCACAACGCCGCCGGCTATGCCAGCTTTCTTGGAGCAGGCGTCTACCGCCACTATCGCCCGGTTGTCATCGATTCCCTGGTGCAGCGCGGCGAGTTCCTGACCTCGTACACGCCCTATCAGGCTGAGATCACGCAGGGAACGCTGCAGGCCATCTTCGAGTTCCAGACCATGATCTGCGAACTGACCGGCATGGACATCGCCAACGCTTCTATGTATGACGGCTCGACCGGCGCAGCCGAGGCCGCGATGATGGCCGTCCGCATCACCGGGCGCGATGGTATCGTCGTTGCCCGCACCGTGCATCCCGAATACCGCGAGGTGATGGAAACCTACTCGCAGCATCAGGAGCACTCGGCGAAAGAAGTTGGCTACGGCGAAGATGGACGTATCGATTTAGCCGCTCTTGAAGCAGCCGTGACTGAGAAAACTGCCGCTGTTCTCGTGCAGTCGCCGAACTTCTTCGGTGTGGTCGAAGACATTCCCGCGATTGCGGAAATGGCGCACCAAAAAGGCGCGCTGCTCATCGTTTCGATTGCCGAAGCCGTGTCGCTTGGCATCGTGCGGCCTCCGGTAGAAGCCGATATCGTATCGCTGGAAGCGCAGTCGTTCGGCGTAGCGCCGAGCTATGGCGGCCCGTTCTGCGGCGTGCTGGCGGCGAAGGAAAAATATCTGCGCCAGATGCCCGGACGCCTTGTCGGCGAAACCAAGGACAAAGACGGACGCCGCGGCTTTGTCCTCACGCTTTCCACGCGCGAGCAGCATATTCGGCGTGAGAAGGCGACCTCGAACATCTGCACCAACCAGGCGCTCGTTGCGCTGATGGCAACGATCTTTATGACCGTCTACGGCAAAGAGGGAATCAAAGAGCTGGCGGTGCAGAATCTTGCCAAATCGCAGTATGCCGCGAAGACGCTCAGCGAAAACGGCAAGCTGCTTTTCGCCGGTACGCCGCGCTTTAACGAATTCGTTCTCGAAACTGGCGAAGCCCCGGAGCAGGTCAATGAGCGTCTGCTCAAGAGCAAAATCATCGGCGGCGTGCCGCTCAAGAAGTGGTATCCCGAACTGTGCAACGCCACACTCTGGTGCGCGACGGAATTGACAACCAAAGAGCAGATCGATCAGGCGGCGGCGGTTTTGGCGGCGGAATCCGTGGCTGCGACGGCTTAAAAAATCAACCGCCAAGATACGAAAGTCGCCAAGGCTTAGCGTCCTTAGCGTCTTGGCGGTTGAAGTTCTAACGGTATAAGTAGAGGAAAGATTCAAATGGCAACAACAGAACAACCCTTCGTCGGCACGCCGCGCAAAGTGACAGCGCACCTTACGCAAAACGAGAAGCTCTCGTTCGAGATATCCTCGCCCGGCAAAAAAGCTTATAAGCTGCCGCCGCTTGATGTGCCCGAAGTCGATCCCGCTGCGCTGCTGGGTGAAGCCGCACGCGAGAGCACCGGCACCCTGCCCGAGTTGAGCGAAATCGAGATCATCCGCCACTTCACACGCCTTTCAACGTGGAACTACGCCATCGATCTCGGCATGTATCCGCTGGGCAGCTGCACGATGAAGTACAACCCGCGCGTGAATGAATTCGTTTCCCGCCTCGAAGGCATTGCCGAAGCCCACCCATACCAGCCGGAATCGCTTTCGCAGGGATCGCTGCAGATCGTCAAGCTGCTGCAGGATTGCCTTATCGAAATCACCGGCATGGACGCCATCACGCTGCAGCCCGCAGCCGGAGCGCATGGCGAGTTTACCGGCATCCTGCTTGCCCGCGCATATCATGCATCCAAGGGAAACGTTCGTAAGAACATCATCATTCCCGATTCCGCGCACGGCACAAATCCCGCGACGGCTGCTGTCTGCGGCTACCAGGTAATTAACCTGAAGTCGAATGCGCAGGGCGGCATTGATGTGGCAGCGCTCGAACAGTTGGTGAATGAAGACACGGCTGCGCTGATGCTGACGAATCCTTCGACCATTGGCGTCTTCGAGAACCAGATTCACAAGATCGCCGACATCCTTCACGCCAAAGGCGCGCTCCTTTACATGGATGGCGCCAACATGAACGCGCTCTGCGGCAAGACCCGTCCCGGCGATTTCGGCGTAGACGTGATGCACCTGAACCTGCACAAGACCTTCTCGACACCGCACGGCGGCGGTGGTCCCGGCTCCGGCCCGGTGGCGTGCAAAAAGATTCTTGAGCCATTTCTCCCAGTTCCGGTGGTAGAAGAAGGAAGCGACAGGCAGCTTCACTGGAATTACGATCGGCCTGAATCTGTCGGCCGCGTACGCGCCTTCTACGGCAACTTCGGCATGTTCGTTCGTGCGCTGGCTTATACGCTGGCCAATGGTCCTGACGGCCTGCGGCAGACGACTGAAGACGCCGTGCTGAATGCGAATTACATTCGCAAAAAGCTCGAGGACGTCTACGACCTGCCCTACAATACGCCATCGATGCACGAAGTGGTCTTCAGCGATCGTCGCCAGGTGAAGAACGGCATCAAGACCGGTGATATCGCCAAGCGCCTTATCGATTACGGCTTCCATCCCTACACGACGGCCTTTCCGTTGATCGTGCCGGGTGCATTGATGATTGAGCCGACTGAGAGCGAATCGCGCGAGGAACTGGATTTATTCGTCGATGCCATGCGACAGATCGCCCGTGAAGCCGATGAAAATCCACAGCTCATTTTGAACGCGCCCCACTCCACGCGTGTTTCGCGCCTGGATGAAACCACGGCTGCACGCAAGCCGGTACTGCGCTGGAAAGGGCATCCGGTAAGCGCGCCGCTTACACCCGACAACACACCGGCGAAGGAGTGGTAGTCAGCCGATGTCTATCGATAATGCGTCGTTAGACTGTTTGGCCAGAGAAGCAGTAGACAGCGCCGTTGCGGTGCATCGATCACTTGGCCCCGGGCTTCTCGAAAGCACGTATGAGGCTTGCCTTGCTTATGAGCTGAAAAAGCGGAGCCTGCCAATTAGTACTCAGGTAGGGCTGCCTGTCGTATACGACGGGCAAAAACTCGACATTGGTTATCGGATAGATATTCTGATAGCAGGTGGTCTCATTCTCGAAATAAAAGCAGTCGAAAGTATCGCGCCTGTGCATCGGCTCAACTGCTGTCTTATCTAAAACTGAGCGGCTGCCGTCTAGGCCTGCTCTTTAATTTCAATGTAGTACGCATGAAAGACGGAATCGTGCGTATGGTAAACGGTTTTTAGAGTCAACCGCTAAGGCGCGAAGGACGCCAAGAATTTTCTACTTCGCGTCCTTAGCGCCTTGACGGTTGATTTTTTCTAAGCAGGAGCAATATGTCCATCTTTCATGACCGCCGCGATGAACTGGAGAAGTTTGAATTCATGATGGGGCCAGCGCGCGGCAGGCTCGCCGTATCGCTCGACGCGCTGACCGATGCGCTGATTCTCATCGGCCAGCACGGAGTATATTGCACATCCAATCGCAATCCTTCCAAGCCTGCGCTCGACCTGGAAACCGTCATGAGCGAGATCAATGGCGCGAAGGAGTTGATCCAATCGGTCATGCACGAACTGGAGAGTCAGCGCAACAGCTAGGGAATCGCCGTGACGGTTACATAGACATTCGTCGTCTCCCACATCAGATGCAGCTCGGTGGTGAGATCTTTCGTATGCTCGAATTTGATCGCGAAGGTTTCAATGGGAGTGCTGGGAATTACACTTTCCGACATCTTTACGCGTCCAAGGTCCTGCGTCTCGTCATACACCGTTCCCCATTGCCCGGTCTGCTTATTCACAATCAGCGTCCAGCCTTTCTCTGAAGGAATGCCATAAAGCGTATAAGTTCCGGCAGGTACGCCGAGATTGCCGATTTTCAGATTGATATCGGTCTTCAGGGTTGTGGCTGCATTCGCGCCTGTCCGCCACCAGTGATCGTAAGGCAGCAGCCCTCCGAAAATTTTGCGTCCGCGCATGGAAGGCGCGCCGTAATCGATGGAGACAGTCTTGCTTCCGAATTTGACGCTGGCGGTAGCCGGCGGGCTGAGAACCGGTTTCTTTTCCTGCTGCTGTGCGTGCAGTGCTGTGGTACCCACGAGGGTTGCGAACAGGGCACAACAAAGTGTTTTGGCGAAAAATCTGCGTTGCATCGGGGAACTCTCCTTTAGTTGCCGGGAAGCGGCTTCTTCATCAAAGCGCGAAGCGGCGGCTGTGTCAAAGCGAGTATAGTATCCTAGAAATGCGCGCCCGTAGCTCAGCTGGATAGAGCGAACGCCTCCGGAGCGTTAGGTCAGGGGTTCGAATCCCTTCGGGCGCACCATTCCTCCGAATTTTCTTGAAGCCGTGCGACTGTTTACCGGTATCGCCATCGAAAATGAGACGCGGCAAATCCTCAAGAATTGGCTCATGGATTTACGCGTTGCTCATCCGGACCTCCGATGGTCTGCGCCCGACCAGTGGCATGTCACGCTGCAGTTTCTTGGGCAAACAAGCGATGCGTGGTACGACTGTATCCGGCAACATCTCAGCGAGGTGCGGGAACAGACCGTGCAGGTGGAGTTAGCAGAGCCGGGATTCTTCGAGCGTGCCGGTGTTTTCCACGTGGAAGTGAAGCTGTCATCGTCTTTGCTGGCCCTGCACAAGGCGACAGAAAATGCGCTAGGCAAGTGCGGGTTTGAAGCAGAAGCGCGACCCTACAGCCCTCACATAACACTGGCGCGCAAAAGAGGCCGCAGCCGTTCCGCTGCCTTTGAGCAACTACGCAAACATATCGGACGACATCGCTTGATAAGCTTGCCCCCATTTACAGCGCACGAATTTCTGCTCTATGAGAGCGTTCCCGGGCCGTCCGGCTCCAGATATGAGGTGCGCGAGCGCTTTCCGCTGATGTAATCTCGCTTATATTTCAATGAGCACTCGCCACACTTCACCCACCGCCGATTGCTTGGGAAGAATCGGGCTTCCTGCGCCGGTAAAAGAACTGGCACAGCAAATATGGGATGCGATTATCGTCGGCGCCGGTCATAACGGGCTTGCCTGCGCCGCTTATCTGGCAAGAGCGGGCAAGCGAGTCCTGGTGCTGGAGAGCCGCGAGCGTATTGGTGGAGCCTGCACCATTGAAGTGCCCTTTCCCGGCGTGCGCATGTCGCCCTGCGCTTATTTGGCCGGTCTTCTGCACCCGCTTGTTGTCGAAGAGTTGCAATTGCCGCAGCGTGGTTTCTCGTGGACCCCGGCAGTAAACGGCCTCTTTGTGCCCTTTTTGGATGGCAGCAGCATCCAGCTATGGGACGACGATGAGAAGTGCGAAGCAGAGGTTTGCCGCTTCAGCCCTATCGACATAGATGGCTGGCGCGCCATGAATGATATCATCCGCAGGCTGCGTGATGCTTTGCGACCTCCCGGCGAGCGCGATCTGTGGATCGGCGATACGCCCACGCGGGAAGAGATCGAGCACCGCCTGGGCCATGATGAGGAAGCGAAAAAGCTGCTCTTCGAGTGGTCAATGGCCGAGTTCGTCGAGCATTATTTGCGCGATGAGCGTTTGCAGGTGGCCTACCTAGGACAAGGCGTGATCGGGACAAATGCTAGCCCATTCGATGCTGGAACCGCGTCAATCCGCTTTCATCATGCTTCGGGGCGACTGGGAGGCATGCCCGGCATGTGGGGATACGTGAAAGGCGGCATGGGCATGGTGTCCTTCTATTTTTGCGATGCAGCGCGCGAAGCAGGTGCGGTGGTTGCAGCCGGTCTTCCCGTTGCGCAGATACTTCCCGGCGAAGGCGTATTACTGGAAGGCGGCGAGCGCCTGGCTGCCCCGGTTGTGATCTCGAATGCCGATCCGCGCCGGACAGTACAGATGCTCGACAAGGCAGCGGACATCGCATGGAAGGCAAAAATCGAGTCTGTTCCGATCGAGGGATGCACGGTCAAGCTGAATGTGTTGCTGCGTGAGCTGCCGAACTTCACAGCGCGTCCCGGCGTGCTGGAAGCGCATCACTACGGCCAGATCAATGCGCCGCTAACGAAAGAAGAATGGAAGCAAAGCTACGCCGCAGCCCGATCCGGCCAATTGCCTGAACATCTATGGTGCGAGCTTTACTTCCAGAGCGTGCATGATTCTAGCGTCGTTCCTGTGGGGCGGCACACGATGAGCGTCTTCGCGCAATATGTGCCCTATCATTTTGCGGAAGGCACATGGGAGACGCGCCGCGACGAAGTGCGCGGCCTGGCGCTTGATTCGCTCGGACGCTTCTGCAGCAATATCGATACAGCCGTCATTGATGTGCAGGTGCTTGGCCCTCCCGATATCGAGGAAAAAGTCGGCCTCACCGGTGGCCACATCTTTCAGGGCGAATGCCTGCCGCCTTACATGTGGTCAAATCGGCTGAGCGCCCGCACGCCCATGCCCGGCGTTTATCTCTGCGGGGCCTGCACGCATCCGGGAGGCAGCGTCATCGGCATCAACGGGCGCAATGCTGCAATGGCGGTGCTGCAGGATACAATGCGGAAATAGTTCTGGCCTTCCCCACGCGATACAGGTATGCTGCGCGCAAGCTTGCATGCCGCAGAAGACATCCACACCAGCCCTCGCGCGAGAACTCGGCATCTTCGATCTCGTCATGTTTTATATGGCGGGCGGGTTAAGCCTGCGCTGGATCGCTACCGCAGCCGCCGCCGGCCCGAGTACGATTACCATCTGGATTTTTGCCTGCCTCTTTTTCTTTGTGCCGCTGGCTGCCTGCGTATTGGAGCTGTCCTCGCGCTATCCGCAAGAGGGCGGGCTCTATGTATGGACACAGCGCGCCTTTGGTGACTTCTCCGGCTTTATTGCTGCGTGGACATACTGGATGAGCAACCTGCCGTACTTTCCCGCCGTGCTTTATTTCGGCGCCGGCAGCGCGCTCTTCGCCCTGGGAAAACGCGGCGAGCATCTGGCAAACAGCCCGGCATATTACATGCTTTTCGCTCTCGGATGGCTGGGGCTCATCACGCTGCTGAACATTCTCGGGCTCAAGCAAGGGAAGTGGTTGAACAATCTCTGTTCGCTTGGCGTCTGGATTCCCGTAGCGGCGCTCCTTGGGCTGGCCGCTGTCGTTGCTGCGCGTTATGGATCGGCAACCAGCTTCGCCGTCTCGCAAATGCTGCCGCACGCCGATCTGAAGAATGCAATTTTCTGGTCGACAATCTTCTTCGCCTTCGGCGGCTGCGAAACAGGCTCTTTCATGGGCGAAGAAATCAAAGACGCAAAGCGTACCATTCCCCGCGCGCTGATTTTGGCCGGAACACTTCTGGCTGTTTTCTATATTGCCGGAACGGCGGCAATGCTGGTGGCGATCCCAAGTCTTTCGATCAACACGGTCAGCGGCTTTATCCATGCCATTCAACTCATGTGCGAGCGCCTGAACATAGACTGGCTGGTAGTCCCGCTCGCTTTATTTGTCGTCTTGAACAGCGTGGGCGGAGCTGCCACTTTTCTCTCATCTACGTCGCGGCTGCCGTTCGTTGCCGGCATCGATCGCTATCTGCCGAATGCTTTTGGCCGCGTGCATCCGCGCTGGCGCACGCCATGGATCGCCATTGGCGCCTACGGTTTTGCCGGGATGCTATGCGCATTACTAAGCCAGGCTGGAACCACCGTGCGCAGCGCATATGATGTGCTGGTCAGCATGTCCATCATTACGTACTTCATTCCATTCGCGTTTCTCTTTGCTTCAATGATTCGCCTGCAACGCGAGCCTGCGATGGAGGGAACGATTCGCATTCCCGGAGGAAAACCGGTTGCGATCACGCTTGCATTTGTCGGGTTATTGACGACGCTGCTTACCATCGTGCTCTCGGTGATTCCGCCGGATGAGGAGCCGAACAAGCCGCTGGCGATTGCCAAGGTGATCGGCTCCACATTGTTTCTGGTAGGAGCGGGCGTAGTGGTCTACTACGCCTCGGAGCGCCGCCAGCGTCTTACTGCGCCTTCTCCAGGCGGAAAGCTGTAGCCTGGAAGTCACCATATAGATTCAGATCGACTCCGTGGTTCATCCAGTAGCTGCCGCTCGCCGTTTCCGGTAAGTCACCGCCGGGTTTCGATGTGATCCAGTGCAGCGTGTACTGCGCGTTGTTATCGAGACCGCGCAGAAACACTCGCGGATAGGGATACCAGAAGTCGCTCGAATGCAGAAAGGCGAAGACGACCGCCTGGTGCCCGTCATTTGCCACCGACTCAGTTACAGAAGATTCGCTATTATCCTGTGGCGAAATCAAGCGATACAGCGCGCCATGCTGCACCGTCTCCCGAATCTGCTTGTACTCGGAAACCAGGTGCTGCGCCGTGGCGAAGTCCTCATCCTTCCAGTTGTTCAGGTTCGAGCCGATACCAAGCGAGCCTTGCATCGAAGAGAGGAAGCGATATTCAAGCGAGCGCGGAGCATGATTCGGACCGCCCGGCGAATCGGTCACCCAGGCCATCATTACGCCCGGCGTATAGGCATAGGTAAAGCCATCCTGAATCAGCAATCGATCGAAAGGATCGGTGTTATCCGAAGGCCACACTTCATCGGTATATTTCAGTATGCCGAGATCAACACGGCCTCCGCCGCCGGAGCAGGACTCGATCTCGACCTTAGGATGCTTTTCGCGCAGCTCCTTCAAAATCGAATAAAGGTTCTCCGTGAATTTTACATAGACTTTTTTCTGCTCGTCGGGAGCAACCGCGGGCCACCCTGGTTCTGACCAGTTGCGGTTGTAATCCCACTTGAGAAACGCAATATCGTTTTCGGAAAGCAGCTTGTCGAGGAAGTTGAAGACATACTCGCGCACATCGGGCCGCGCCAGGTTCAGCACCAGTTGGTTGCGTCCTTCCGTGCGTGGCCGTCCGGTAAAGTTCAGCACCCAGTCAGGATGCTTGCGATAGAGATCGCTGTCCGGATTGACCATCTCCGGTTCCACCCACAAGCCGAAATCCATGCCGAGCGAATGCACTTTATCGATCAGCGGTCTCAGTCCATTCGGAAATTTTTCTTTGTTGACGTACCAGTCGCCCAATCCGGCATGGTCGTCCTTGCGCTGGCCAAACCAGCCGTCATCCATCACAAAGCGTTCCACGCCGAGCTTCGCTGCTTTTTCCGCCAGCATTTCCTGTCCCTGTTCCGTCACATTGAACTCAGTCGCTTCCCACGAGTTATACAGCACAGGCCGCGGACGCGGGTTCGGGCCTTCAGGAAGAATTTTGCTGATTTCAAATTGATGCAGCAGACGCGATGCTCCGCCGATTCCGTGACTGGAATAGCCGCCGTAGAAAACCGGAGTATGCAATGTTTCGTTCGGAGCGAGCTTATAACCAAAATCAAAAGGGTTGTAGCCGCCCGTGATCCTCACATTGCGCATCGTGTCCTGCTCGATGGTGATGCGCCATGAGCCGCTCCATCCCAGAGCGCCAAACCACACGTTGCCGGCATCCTGGTCGCCGCTGTTGCCGCGCTCAATCGCAAACCACGGATTATTCTGATGGCCTGTCGATCCGCGGCGGCTCTCAATGATGCGAGCGCCCGGACGAACCGGCTCATGCTGCACCGCGTCTTCACCAGCCCAGCGGCCCGTCAAATAGTAGAGCCAGTAATCGGTGCTCTGCGGAAGCGACCACGATGCCGCTGCAGCCTGCTCAATCATGACCGGCTCTTTTGTCTTATTGGTGATCTCCGCGGAGCGTCCAATGACGCCTGTCTTCGGGTCAATCTCATATTTCAGGTCAACCATAATATCGCGCGAAATATCCTTGAGTCGGATGGTGAGATCATCGCCATCGATGTGGTGCTCGACATAATGCAGCACCAGATCACGATTTCCATCTGCAAATGTGACTTTCAACGCCGGTTCATAAAACAAGCCGCCACCCCATGCCTGGTACTCCTGCGGTGTGCTTCCGGCAGGCAGATCAAAGGACGCATGCCCATGATTCAAATGCACAGGCTCGCGCGCGTCATTTTCTCCGATGCGCGCGCCCCAGTAGACAGGCTCCAACGCTCCTGCCTCATTGACCCCAAATATGTAACTCACGTTCCCGCCTTCCAGCCGGAAGAGATGCGATTGAGAGTCATATTGGACAGCATTCGATTGCGCAAATGTATACGTGTACATCGTCGGCGCTAAAAGCAAAGGCAGAAGAAGAGTCTTAAATCTCATAAGGAAAACACTCCTGAAAATTCGTCGTTAAAACATTAAATGGAAAAGGGCACGAAAGGCTATTTCCAAGTGATTCGAGACTGATTTATCTGAGCGCATCTCTCTGCGAATGCTATTTATGCAAATACCAGGGAATATTGATAACCACGATGCCCTCGTTTCCTTTGACCAGCAGGATCAGCTTCAAAAGATTGGCGCGTTGATTATGCAGCAGGT
>DASZUU010000015.1:0-6769 GCA_035547425.1 Alloacidobacterium sp.
CTCTCGAGGAAATTGCCGCATCGGAGCATGCCGTCGCCGAAGGAAAAATCCCTGAACATCCCTTCGTCCTGCTCACCCAGCCGACACTCTTCGATCCCTCGCGCGCACCCGACGGCAAGCACATTGCATGGGCCTACTGTCATGTTCCCAACGGATCTACCGTCGATATGACCAGCCGCATTGAAGACCAAATCGAGCGCTTTGCTCCCGGTTTCCGCGACTGCATCCTCGCGCGTCATATTTCTTCTCCCGCTGTGCTTGAAACCATGGACGCCAATCTCCGAGGCGGCGATATCAGTGGTGGCGCTATGACGCTGCGGCAAACAATCTTCCGGCCAACCTGGCGCGGCTATGCCACCTCCGACCCCAATATCTATCTCTGCTCCGCATCGACTCCCGGCATAGGCGGAGTCCATGGCATGTGCGGTTACCATGCCGCTCGCGCAGCTATCAAAAATTCATCCCGATAAGCTAGCCCAATCAGCCTATAAACTTTCTTTATGCTGGTGTTTCCTGCGGCTTCGGGTTATAAGTCCTATAAATCATGTCTTTTTCAACTCAATTCCCAACCGCTGTAACCAAGGAATGTTTTATACATGGATTTTGAGCAGCTTAGAACTTTCCTGGAAGTAAGCCGGCTGAAAAGCTTTTCCCGCGCCGCAGAAAAACTGGGCGTCACTCAGCCCGCTATCTCTGCGCAGATTCGCTCATTGGAAAATGAAGCCGGGGCACGTCTCTTCGACCGCGACGGCGGTAAAGTTACCTTCACCGCAGCCGGACGACTTTTCGAGCCATTTGCCGAACATTGTCTTCAGGTACACAGCCACATCATGGTGGCCATTGGCGAGCTGCACCGCTCACCTCGCGGAGAAATTGCCATCAGTGCCAATGAAGCCACCAGTCTCTACGTGCTGCCGTCGGTTTTCGCACAATTCAAGAAGCAGTACACGCGCGTCAATCTCTCCATTGTGCGAGCCGATCGCGCCCGTTCCATCGAAGCCGTTCTCAATCGCGAAGTCGATTTCGGTGTCGTCTCGCTGCCGGTGAAAGACCCTCGTCTGCTCATCGATATTATCCACAAAGATGAGTTGGCCCTGGTCGTACCCAAATCGCATGTTCTGGCCAGCCACGATCAAATCAAGTTCGCGGAAATGCTGCAGTATCCGCTGCTGCTGCCCAAGCATGGGCGCCAGCGCCAGCAGATTGACGACATTTTCCGCGCACACGACCTGCATCCGCGCGTGGCCATGGAAGTCGACTCCAGCGAGTTGCTCAAGCGTCTCATCGGGGCTGGTTTAGGCATGGGATTTTTGCCTCGCTCGAATGTACGTGACGATGAGCGCAACGGATTGCTCAAAACCATCAAAGTAGAAGGCGTTCGCCTCAATCGTGAACTGGCACTCGTCTTCCGCAAGGACAAAACACTGACTCGCGCCGCAAATGCATTCCTTGAAATTGCAACTGGCCGAGCCCGTCCCTTACTCACAACAACAGCCAAATCGCGCTGATGGCTGGCTATTTATCTGCGTAATATCCATCACGCGTTTGTACATAGAGATCTTTCTTCTTCGCCGTCAGAGTGATCTTGTGATAACTCTCATCCGCACTGGACTTATCAGGTGTGTAGCCGAGCATGTATTGTGAACGCAGTTCCTCTGCAATGCCGGCATACACCTGGTCAAAATTTTCCTTCTTTTTCGCTTCGTACATGCGCCCGCCGGTCTGCTGGGCAATTTGAATCATGATTTTCTTGCCATCCACGTGCGGCTCTTCTGAAGGCCGCTGTCCGCCGCGCCCTCCCGGATAGCCACCACCGCCGGGCCATCCTCCACCGCCCATGCCGATGCGAGGCCGTCCGTAGCCTCCGCTCCGGTTGCCCATGTCATGCTGTTGTTCGCCTTGAAAATAAATCGTATAGACAACGGTATTGGTGCGCTGTGCAGCTTCGATCGCTGAGTTCAGAGTTTCGCGGCTTCCGCGATCTTGTCCATCACTCAATACGACCAGCGCTTTTCTTCCAGACTGCTTTTTCATCAGCTCGTCAGACGCAAGAAAAATGGCGTCATAGAGCTGTGTGCCGCCACCATGCATCCGGCGCTGTCCAGAGCCGGAATCGCCCGAATCAGACGGAGAATACGATTGCTGCGTAGGTCCCAGCTCTTCTAATGATGAAGCCAGCTTATCTTTCGACGCTGTAATATCCTGCAATAACTCAACTTCACGATCGAAGTGGATCACAAAAGCTTTGCCTTCAGGCTTCGTCAGCATCTGGTTCAGAAATGTCTTGCTTGCCGACTTCTCCTGATCAAAAGCGTTGCGCATGCTCATACTCGTATCGACCAGCAAACCAAGAGCCAGCGGCAGATTCGTGTCTAAGTTGAAATACTTGATCTTTTGTGGACGATTGTCCTCCAGCAGCGTGAAGTCATCCTTGGTGAGGTTGGTAACAATCTGCCCTTTCTTATCTCGCACGGTAACCGGAAGCGTAACCACTTTCACATCGACAGAAAGAGTGCTGGCAGGCTGCGACGATTGCGGCGTATCCGAGGTTTTGGTCTGCGCCAGAAGTACTGGGAAGGAAGTGACAGGAACCGCAAGAAAACACAAAAGAATTATTTTTAGGCGCAACATAGGTTGTTGTTTAGACGGAAAAAGAACGTTGCTAGTTGATAGGAAATTGAAGTATTCCGAAACTTTCAAAAAATTTTCGACGGCACCCCAGCTGCGCCAAGGCTCATTCGGCATGGTGAGGCATACTCACGCTCCACCATGCCGAGTGGCTTAAATCTGGGAATACGAGGTCGGCGTCAAAATCAAATTTGAAATATTGCTCACAATTGATTCGTAAGCATATCGAGGCGATGCCGAAAGCTTCTTCCAGCCAGGATCATTGCCGAAAGCTGCCCACTTCTCATTCAATTCCGACAGATCGCCATAACTCAGCATGTAAGTCAGATTCGGCAGACGCGGCCCGATCAAAGAGTCTCCGTAGAAGACCTGTGAGAATCCGGCCTTCTGAAAAAAATCGAACTCTCCATGATGAAACATCTCGACCTTGCGAACATGATCCTGATTGCTCGGGCTTTCGTAGGTTCGCAACTGGAAAACGCGCTTCGCATGTTGCGCTGTGGTCGGCGGCGGCGTCAGCTTAGGCCAGCCTTCAAAGGCGATCAGCAACGAGCTTTCTACGCGAATAAAAGCGGGAGCCGTTGCCGGGGCGTTCCAGAAAGGCGCGGCTGCTTCCAAAAATGCCTGGTCCTGAGCCAGCAGTAAATCGATGCGCACCAGCGATTCAAGAGATTGGCTGGGAATCAGCACATACACTACGGGGATTTCAGGCCCGAGCGTAAGATTGAACACTCCAATCGGCGACATGCCCAGCCGATTTAGCGCAGGGATCAGCGCACCTGAGAGGTAGGTGTCCGTCAACTTTGTCTGCGGGCCGCTCTGCAAGTGGTATTGGCGCAATTGATAATATTCGCGCTGATTGCCCGAAGGAGTTTGCGCAACAGCTGAGCCTGTAAATGCCAAAGCGGATGCAGCCAATGAAGAAGTAAGAAATCTGCGTCTTTCCAAGAAACCTCCTATCGTTTTGGATTGTACCCGGGTGAATAAGATGAAAACACATTAAGGCGGATAGTTTGGGTAAACAGCCGATCGACGATACGAAGACTGCCACGAACGCGGGCCAACTCCATCGCGTCCTGCGGTTCGGCACACCGTAATGCAACCAAACGGAGTCAATTCGCCGTTGTATTTTTCTGATTGCGCAATTTTTCTTTCTTTCGCGCGCGATAGAACGAACTGAAAGTGAAATACGCAAATGCCAGCGTGACCAGGCTATATACCAGAAAACGCTGATGATCAGGCCCTGCAACCCACGCATTGCGCAGCTTGTAGGTGTTTGACGCAAAAAATAAAGTAAATATGCCGAAAAAAAGTCCTGTAACTTCCAGCCATAGCACCCCCCCGGCATGCGCCACGGGTTTCCACAGAGCTTCACCAAATTTCCGTCCTTCGCGAGCGACAGCCTTTCCTTTGGCAGAGTACACTGGAGGCTGATGTGCAACCTGCTGCGTGGTCGGGTTCTCCTGAGCAGCAGGAGAGGGATTTCCTCGAGTGGCGCGATCCATCAGCATTTTTGACGCTACGCGAACGCCAACTCCGAGCTTACGTCCGATGGTATTCGGCTCCATAAACAAAAGTTTAGCAGCCGTATGATTCCGATTGCCCTCCTCGCACATCAGAAGTAAGGTAAAGGACATTCCAGTGCACTCCGGCCCCATCAACCGGCGGAGGAAACGGAGACATACTTGAACGCCAAGCTGAAAAAACTCGTTCAACAATTAGGAGAAGCGATCCAGGAGACCGTTTCCGAATCAGAGCATATTGCAGGCGTCGTTCAGGACATACGCCGTCAGGGTTTCGATGTCTTACTCATGCTTGAAGCTACCATCGGCCTCAACGAGCTTGAGCAGCAACCGGAAGGTGCAATCGAATCATCGAATTCACGTGACCAGCAAGAGGATGATCTCGAAGGCGAGCCTTTCTCTTCCCAGGATTTGCATTTTCTACGCTCGCTCCGCATCGCTATCCAGAATGATGAAACCTCGGAGTAAGCCTGTATCGCTGCCGTTGACTCCTTGTTGCTGTTCAATATGCTAGTATCGCCACTTCGGCAGAGTAAAAATATTTTGCCGGAATTTGGTAACTTCAGCACAACAGCAACGAGGGGCATCGCAACCGATGAAAGACACACTTGGCGTACTTTTAGCTGGCGGCGCTGGCGAGCGTCTCTTCCCCCTGACCCGCGATCGCGCAAAACCCGCAGTTCCCTTTGCCGGTAATTACCGAATCATCGATATCACACTCTCAAACTGCATCAACTCTGACCTGCGCCATGTTTATATCCTGACCCAATACAAGGCGCTTTCGCTCAACCGCCACATCCGCGAAGGCTGGACAAGCGTCGTCGCCCAAGAGCTGGGCGAATTCATTGAGATTCTGCCGCCCATGCAACGCGTCAGCGCCAACTGGTACATGGGCACCGCTGACGCCGTTTACCAGAACATCTATTCCATAGGCTCCGAACAACCGAAACACGTTCTGATCCTTTCCGGCGACCACATCTACAAAATGAATTACGGCAAGATGCTGGAGCAGCATAAAGATTCGGGCGCCGACGTCACTCTGGCCACCCTGCCCATCGATCCCACCGAGGTATCGCGCTTTGGCGTCGTCGAAGTCTCCCGCACCGGAGAAGTCACCGGCTTCCAGGAAAAACCGAAATCGACCGAGATGCGTTCGCCCTTCAATCCCAGCATGGTGGACGCTTCTATGGGCATCTACCTTTTCAATACCGATGTACTGCTGCCTGCCTTGATGAAGGATGCCGAAGACCCAACCTCGAAGCACGATTTCGGACACAATATCCTGCCCTCGCTCCTGGGCAAGTACAAGATGTATGCCTACAACTTTGTCGACGAGAACAGCCAGGATGCTCTCTACTGGCGCGATGTAGGCACGCTCGACGCCTACTACGATGCCAACATGGACATTGCCTCCATCTCGCCAACCTTTAACCTCTATGACAGCAATTGGCCCATGCGCACTCGCGTGCGGCAGTATCCGCCGGCCAAGTTCGTTTTTGGCGAACCGGGGCGCACAGGGATGGCGGTCAATTCAATCGTCTCGGCGGGCTGCATCATCTCCGGCGCGGTGGTGCGAAATAGTGTGCTCTCCCAGGATGTACGAGTGAACTCCTATTCCGAGGTAGACAGCAGTATCGTCTTCTCTCACGTCAATATTGGCCGCCATTGCCGCATACGCCGAGCTATCATCGACCGGGATGTGCACCTGCCGGAAGGCACGGTCATCGGTTATGACCAGAATGAGGACCGCCGCCACTATTTTGTAACCCCCTCCGGTTTAACCGTCGTGACACGCGATTACTCTCTCTACGAAAATCCGGTTTCAGCGGATTTTCTGCAACCGCTGTAGACGGGCAGGGGTGCTTTGCCTTCCGAAATTCGGCATGCAAGGCACCCCGCATTCTGTACGGAGATCATTTATTTTTAATGACTTGCGAGATACGAGGAGGGATTTCAACCTCTTCTTTTTTTGTATCAAGCGGAAGCATAATTCCCTGCCACCATTAAACTATTCATTTATTATATTTAGCGATTTCGCAGCTTGAAAGAATGAAGAGCTCACGGAGGAGCCCCTTTTACTCATAAGCCAGTGCGTCGATGGGGTCTTTTGCGGCAGCCTTCAGCGCGGGATACATAGCCCCCAAAATTGAGCCCAGGAATGCGATAAGGGCTGCTTTCAGCCGCCAATCGAAGCTGACCGGGAATGGCAGGGTGGGGAATTTGTACGCCAGGCCAAATTTGATGACATAGGTGATTCCGATGCCGATGACGATTCCTACAATCGAAATGAGCGCCGCCTCGCGCAGCACCACATTCACAATGTAGGCGCGGGATGCCCCCAGGGATTTCAGGATGCCGATTTCACGGGTGCGCTCCATGACTGCCGTATACATGGTCTGAAAAACGACGATAAAACCGACGATGACAGCAATGCCGATCACGCTGCGCAGTGCGGCATTGAAGCCGGGTAGGTGCGCCGGAGTCATCAACGACATCCACTCTTCCAGCGTCTGAACCTGGTATTGGCCCAGCCCGGGCGTGGCTAATATTTCTTTTCGGATTGTTTCCTGGTTGGATATGTCATCGCTGCGGAGGTAAAAGAGCGAAGCGTTATCGGG
>DASZUU010000016.1:0-16400 GCA_035547425.1 Alloacidobacterium sp.
GACGAAGTTTGTGCGGCTGGAAGGGGAATTCGTCAATGCGGGAATCTACAGCGTCGAACCGGGTGAGACTTTACGGCACCTGGTGGCGCGCGCCGGCGGTTTTGCTCCGAATGCGTATCTTTATGGGTCGGAATTTACCCGCGAATCGACCCGCGTACTGCAGCAGCAGCGTATCGACGAGTATGTGCAAAGCCTGGAGCTGGACATTCAGCGTGGGGCGATTGCAGGTGTTGCCTCTTCTGTCTCAGCCCAGGACGTAGCCAGCGCCAACGCGGCTGCTACCAGCTCCCGGGAGCTTCTCAATCGGCTGCATCAATTGCGCGCCACGGGCCGTATTGTGCTGCAGATCAAGCCGGACAGCGCTGGGCTGGACAGCATCCCGGATGTTTCACTGGAGGATGGAGACGTATTTACCGTGCCTCCTCGGCCGGCAACTGTGAATGTGGTAGGAGCGGTCTATGACCAGAACTCATTTATGTATGCTCCGAAGCGCCGCGTGGGAGATTATCTGAAAATGGCTGGCGGCCCGGGACGCGATGCCGATAAGAAACATATCTTTATCATTCGCGCGGATGGGTCCGTTGTGAGCAAGACGACCACGAATGGAGTTTGGGGGAACAATTTTGAAGCGGCGCAGATGAATCCGGGAGATACCGTAATCGTGCCGGAGAAGACTTTCCGTCCGACAGCACTGCGTGGCTTGCTTGACTGGTCACAGCTCTTCTCGCAGCTGGCGCTGGGAGTGGCGGCAATTAGCGTGATCTAAAAATTCTTTGAAATTTTCCAAAAAACAGAAATGTAGCAAAAAAGAAAATTCATGCGAAACGCTTCATATTCAGATGTATAACTACATTTTGGTGTTTCGTTAGTCTAAGAGACAAGCAGTTATAAAAAAATAGGACTGTAACGGGAAAACTCATACGGTATAAATGTGTTTGTTTCTTTGCGTGGCTGTGTTCCTCATTTAGTCTGATTCTGTCGCTGGCAAGGGTCTGCGGGCTGGCAGCGGGTGATCATTGTTCTGAATCTAAGTTTGTATTGCTTAACAGGACGATGAACTTATTTTGCAGTTAATTCAAGATAGTTGAATTGAACCAAAACATAAGCGCACTGTAGCTTGCAGTATCAGGACCGATCCAATGAATCCATCCACTGTTTCTTTGCAGTCTCGGCATGCGAGCGGAAAAACTACGCATGACAGCCTGTCCGATATCAAACTGCAATCCGTTATCGGGACCATAGGCCGCACAACTGCATATCAGCCAATTGAAGAAGGTGCATGGAGCTTTTCGGATGGAAAACGGTTCTTTGACCTTGTATTAGCCTGTGTCGGTTTAGTCGTTTTTTTCCCGGTCATGGTGCTGATCGCCTTATCGATCGCCATTTGTTCGCCCGGCCCGATATTTTTCCAGCAAAAAAGAATGGGGCGCTGGGGCGGTCTGTTTACGATCTATAAATTTCGCACGATGATTATCGAGGCGGAAAACGGGTCCAGCATTACTGTTCAGGGAGATAGAAGAATTACTCCTATCGGTTCGCTGCTTCGTAAATTCAAGCTGGACGAGCTGCCGCAATTAATCAACGTAATTAAAGGCGATATGAGTTTTGTGGGCCCGCGACCCAAGCTTCCGCACCATGAAAGCCTGCATATGCCTTTTCGTCCGGGCATTACGGGCGCTGCAACCCTGGCTTTTCGTTGTGAGGAAGAGTTGTTGCGCCGCGTGCCTCCGCATGAGCTCGATCTTTTTTATGCCCGCACCATCAAGCCGTTGAAGGCCAGGCTGGACTGGCAGTATATGCAGCGCGCGACCTGGCTGACCGATCTTGGCCTGTTGTGGTGTACCGCAACTGCGTGCCTTTCCATGCAGAACGCGCCTGCTCCAGTGATCGAATTTCCAGAGACAATATAACGGGCCTCTCTCCCGAACCAATCGCGGTATTCTCGCTATACTTTTATATGTGGCGAATATTGGATATCGCCTTTTGTGAGGAAGTGTTCTGTTATGAGTGAATCCGGAGCTGTATCTGTGGAAGATGTCCGGCGCGTGGCTGAACTGGCCAGTCTTGAGTTGACGGCGGAAGAAGAGGTTCGCATGTTGCGCGACCTGAATGCCATTCTCGGGCATGTATCGCATTTAAATGAACTTGATACGACGCAAGTGGCTCCCATGGCGCAGGTGAGCGAGGTCATTCACGCCGGTCAGGCGACGGTTTTGCGCGCCGACGAAGTGCGTCCCTGCCTGCATCGCGAGGATGTAATGGCCAGCGCGCCGGAAACCGACGGTGTATTTTTCAAAGTTCCAAAAGTGATCGAACGGTAGTCCATGACAGTCGAAACTACAGAAAAAAAGCCGCTTTCTATCCGTGATATTCGGACTGCGCTGGAGTCGGGCAGCAACACAGCAGGCCATCTTGTCGAATCATGCTTTCAACAGATCGACGCCCGTAATGCCGAAATCAATGCATATTTATCGTTAAGCCGCGAGCGGGCGCTGGAACAGGCGGCGCGCGTGGACGATCTGGCGGCCAAGGGCGATCCTTTGCCTGTACTTGCAGGCGTCCCGGTCGGCATTAAAGATGTGCTGACGATCGAGGGTCAGCAGGCGACAGCGGGATCAAAAATACTTGCGGGATACCACGCCCCTTATACGGCGACCTCCGTGCAGAAGCTGGAAGCAGCAGGGGCGATTACGTTGGGTAAGCTCAACTGCGATGAGTTTGCCATGGGCTCCTCGAATGAGAATTCTGCCTATGGGCCGGTGCGCAATCCGCGTGCTCTGGACCGCGTTCCGGGAGGCTCGAGCGGCGGCTCGGCGGCGGCAGTTGCCGCCAACATGGCTGTTGCAACCCTGGGGACGGATACCGGCGGATCAATTCGTCAACCCGCTTCCTTTTGCGGCGTGGTAGGCGTTTTGCCGACATACGGGCGCGTTTCACGCTATGGCCTGATTGCGTTTGCCTCATCGCTGGATCGTGTCGGTCCGTTCACGGCAACTGTGCGCGATGCCGCAACGGTTCTGGGTGTTATCGCCGGATACGATGCGATGGATGCAACCTCTTCTCCATTGCCGGTTCCCGACTACACTGCCGGCATCGATAACGGTGTTTCCGGATTGAAGCTCGGTGTACCCGCGGAGTATTTTGCGGAGGGCCTGGATGGTGAAGTGCGGGATGCGGTCGAGAAGACGATCGATCAGCTTCGCGCTGCCGGAGCAACGATCAAGCCGATCTCGCTGCCGCATACACGCTACGCCATTCCCACCTATTATCTGATTGCCACGGCAGAGGCCAGCGCGAACCTGGCGCGTTTTGACGGTGTGCGCTACGGCTTCCGCGCCAAGGATTCCAATACGTTATCGGCGATGTACCGTCGCTCTCGTGACTTAGGCTTCGGCGCCGAGGTGAAGCGGCGCATCATGCTGGGCACGTATGCGCTCAGTGCCGGCTATTACGACGCATATTACAAGAAGGCGCAGCAGGTCAGGCGCCTTCTTGCAGAGGACTATTTGAAAGCCTTTGCCGAAGTCGATGCGATTCTTACGCCGACGGCGCCGACTCCGGCGTTCAAACTGGGGGAGAAAGCTGACGATCCGCTCTCGATGTATCTGGCGGATATCTATACGGTAACGGCGAGCCTTGCCGGCATCTGCGGGCTCTCGGTTCCTTGCGGACAGTCCTCGGAAGGGCTTCCGATCGGGTTGCAGATTCTGGGCAAGCACTTCGATGAAGCGATGATCCTGCGTGTAGCACAAACGGTAGAAGCGCTGCATTCCTAGCGCTTCTGCCGCAGTATCTCCACTTCCCCAAAAATCCTCATTTACTTTTCATTGACAGCCGTAGACGCGGATTGATATATAGGTGCGTCGAGAAAACGATTTCTTAAAGCTGTCTTTGCTGCACTGAATGATTCGGGAGGTACTGAGATGAAGCGGTATTTTGTTCTGGGCCTGTTATTGGCCTTAGCCTTTTCGTGCGCTACGGTTCCCACTTATGCGCAATTTAGCGGTGTTATTACAGGAGACGTACAGGATCCCAACGGCTCCTTCATTCCAAATGCCAAGCTGGTGCTCACCAGAACAGATACCGGCGAACAAAGAACAACGACATCGAATGCTTCGGGTGTTTATCAGTTCCTGAGCCTTGCTCCCGGAAGCTATGAAATCAGCGCGATCGCGACGGGATTTTCCGAGTTGCGGGCCGACATTGTTCTGCAAACCGGCCAGACGCTTAATTTTCCGGTGAAACTAACAATCGGAGGGACAACACAGACGGTGCGCGTGACTACGGAAGCGCCGGTACTGGACACGGCAGACACGCGCTTGCAGGAAACGTTATCCACGCAAACGTTGTCATCTTTGCCGCTTGCGGGCAGAAATATGATCTCGCTGGTTACTCTTGCGCCGGGAGTGACGGGCCTGGGCGTCACCAGCAACGGCAGCCCCGGCTCCGGGCGCGACAACTATTCGACGGAAACACAGGTGGATGCGAGCGCCAACGGTCAGGGAGCCGTCGGAAATATGTATGTTGTCGATGGGCTGGATGTGACCAGCTCCATTCGCGCCGGTGTTCTGAATATGACGCCCAATCCTGATTCGATTCAGGAAACCAGTATCCAGACGAATACCTACAACGTGGATTACGGACGCGCCAGTTCAATCCAGATGACGATGACGACAAAATCCGGCACGCAGCAATATCACGGTAACGCTAGCGACTACTTCACCTATCAGGGGCTGTTTGCCGGGACGGAATTCAGCAAGAAGTATGCGCCGTTTCATAGCAACAACATCTCGGCAACCATCGGCGGTCCTATTATTCCCCGCAGAAACGCTGGGTTTTTCTTCTTCGGGATCGAGCCGCTGCGTGCTTCTGCTGCTGTGAGCAACAACATTACGTTTGAAGATCCGGCTTTTACGGCATTTGCTCAATCCACCTTCCCTAACTCAATCGGAACCACCTTGCTGACAACGTATCCGGTGAGCAAGGTGTCGGATGTTACGGTCGCTTCGACGGGAGCTTCGCTTTATCCGGATACATGCGGAACACCGGCTACGAATAACCTGCCGTGCGGAATGGCTGTAGTTGATAGCGGCAACTATACGGATTCCAACTATCGCAATGGATTGCAGTACAACATCCGTCTGGATAAGGACTTCAGCAAAGACCGTTTTTATGGCACGTTCTATCGCACTACGCTCACTACGAACGGTGTGAGCCAGCGCGCTGCGTTCGATACCACCAGCACATTCAGCCAATACGCAATCCAGGTAAATGAGACGCATACGTTCAGCCCGAATACGTTGAATGAAGCGGCATTTGCAGTCATGCGTGTCGAAGGCGTGCAACCAGCGACAGGATTATTCTCGGTTCCGGTTGTGAATGTAACGGGGATTGGCTCCGGCTTCGGCGCAGGGTTCGCGCAGGGAGACTTTATTCAGCACAACTATCACTGGCGCGATGTGCTGACGCATGTCTTCAAATCGCATGTCTTTAAATTTGGGTACGAAGGGCTGTTCGGCGACGATGTGGAGGTCTTCAACGGCCCGTACGATCAGCCGACATTCCAGTTCAATAGCCTGCTCGATCTTGCCAAAGACAATGTATATACGGAAACCGGGTTGGCGTATAACCCATTGAGCGGCGAGCGCGATCAATACAACTGGAACGCCGCGGGTGTAACACATGGAGTATTTGCGGAAGACACGTGGAAAGTTTCGCCGCGTTTCACCGCGAACTTCGGACTGCGCTGGGATGATTTCGGCAATCCATATTCGCGCAGCTCGAATACGGCCTTCTCGAACTTCTATTATGGTCCGGGGCAGACATTGCAGGATCGCACGGCGAATGGCGTGCTGATTCGCCACGAGCATGCGTTGAACCGCTCCATTACCGATGTGTTCAGCCCGCGCGGCGGCATTGCCTGGGATGTCACCGGCAATGGAAACTGGCTGGTAAAGGGCGGCGCGGGATTCTTCCATAACTGGCCCACGCTCGCCAACTTGCAGGAAGAATATCGCGGCAATCCGCCGGGCGATATCTTCCCGACATTTTATGGCGGGCAATCGCCTGCGCCTGTCTTTGGCTTCGGCACATCGAACGAAAAGCCATTCAACTTCCCCTCGCCCGCGATTACGGCTTATTCCCTGAACGAGAAGGGCGGCATCAACGGACTGCAGTTTGCTATCGGCGGCATTGATCCGAATCTGCACTCGCCCGTGACTTATACCTATTCGGCGTCGGTAGAGCACAGTCTTTCTGCCGCGCTGGCTGCCAGCATCGCTTACTCCGGCGCAACAGGCCGCAGCCTGCTTTCCGGCGGCGGACAGGTCTACAACGTGAGCTATGGGCAAAACATCAACGAGCTCCCGGGCGATCTGATTATTCACAACAGCCTGACGCCGACGCGCCTGAATACCAGCTTCGGCCCGGTGTACTACACGCAGAATGACCGCGAATCGAATTACAACGCGCTAATTCTCTCCTTGAGAGGACGATTCAATCGCGCCTTCTTTACTGCGTCGTACACGCATTCCGTATCGAAGGATGATACGCAGGTCTATCCCACATACATCGATCCGCACCAATTTTATGGGCCGTCGTTGTGGGATATCCCGAATCGCTTCTCGCTTGCCTGGAACTATCAATTCCCCGACTACAACAATGCGCAGGGTTTCCTGGGCCGCGTAGCTAGCGGATGGCAGTTGAGCGGGACAACGATTCTGCAGGACGGCAATCCGTTTACAGTTTCGACGAATGCCGCCTTTGAGCCCACAAAGGACGCGAACGGAAACTATACCGGTTACGCTTCCGGCAGCGGCGACTACAACGCTGATGGTGACAACTTCGACTTCCCTGATGTGGTCAGTTATCACTACGCGAATGGCCGGCACAATTATCTGCAAGGGCTTTTCACCGCAGATAATTTCTCGCAGCCATCGTTTGGATCGGAAGGAAATGAGCTATATAACCGTTTTCGCGGACCGGGCTTTGAGGAGTGGGACACCTCTCTGATGAAAAAGACGGCGATTACGGAAGGCGTCTCACTACAGCTAAGGCTGGAGTTCTACAATCTGTTTAACCGGCCGAATCTGACGAGTATGGACACGAATCTGCCGGATGGCAACTTCGGTCGTGCTACCGGGCAATATACGCCGCGGTTCCTTCAGATCGGAGGCAACATCGTCTTTTAACGCGATGGCCTTTGGTGTGGGGAGCTGGTTCTCCCCACGCTATCTGACATGCGGAGATAGCAATTGTTTTGGAAATTCCGATATCGCGCAGTTGTTGTTCTTGCGGCAACCTGCGCAATTCCGACCTGCACGAGCATGGCTCAGGCACACAATCCTGGATCATCAGCGATGAGGGCTTTGCAACAGAAGGATTTTGCCGCGGCTGTTTCCGCAGCCAATGCAGGACTGAAGACGAATCCAAAGGATTGCCGTCTCCTGACCATTCGCGGCATTGCGCAGCAAAATCTGGCGCAGCCGCAAGATGCGCTGCAGTCATTCCAACATGCTGTGAGCTATTGCCCGAAATTTCTTCCGGCATTGGAGGGCGTGGCGCAGATCGAGTACGCGCAACATTCTCCGAAAGCAGCGGAAGCAGTCGAAGCCATTCTTGCTGTCAGGCCGGATGACACTACGGCTCACGCTATGCTGGGTGTGCTGAATTGGCAAAAGGGCCGCTGCGAAGAGGCTGTGGAGCATTTTTCTAAAGCCGGCCCGCAGGTGGATGCCAGCACCGCTGCGCAGGCGGAATACGGTTCATGCCTGCTTGATCTGGACCGTATGCAGGATGCGGAAGCAATCTTCAAGAAAATGATGGAGGCGGATGGCAGCGAAATCAGCCGTCGCCGCTATGCGTTTGCTGCCTGGGAGAACAAAGACTATGCCAATGCGCTCGACGCGTTGACCCCGCTGCTTTCGCCTTCTTCGACGGATAGCGCGGCGCTGCGGCTTGCGGCTCAGATTGCCGAGGATAAAGGCGATACTCCGCATGCCGTTGCATGGCTGCGGCAGGCGATTGTTGCTGATCCGAAGAATGTTGAGAACTACCTGATTTTTGCGGGAATCTCGTTTGCGCATAATTCCTTTCAGGTCGGCATCGATATGCTCAATACCGGCTTGCAGCAGGACCCCCAAGAAGCACGTTTCTACCTGGCGCGCGGAGTGCTGCGCGTGCAACTGAGTCAGTTTCAGGAGGCTGTGGGCGACTTCCAGAAAGCGCATCAGCTCGATCCGCAGTTGTCTCTGGCAGAGGATGCGATGGGAATGATGCACAGCCAGCAGCATCAGGATGCGGCAGCGTTAGCGACATTCCGCGATCTGGCGGCGAAGCAGCCGAACGATGCGCTGTTGCAGTATCTGTATGCTGAAGCTCTTTCGCAACAGGAAGAAAATGCGAGCCCGCAAAATCTTACCGATGCGATACGCGCCGCAGAGAAGGCTGTGCAACTGGAGCCTAACTATGAACCGGCTCGCGATTTGCTGAGTGTGCTGTATCTGCGAGCGAATATGCCGCAACAGGTGATTGAGCAGGCAGAGTATGTACTCAAGCTGAATCCATTGGATGAAACGGCTTTGTATCAGATGATGATGGCGTATCGGAAGCTGGGCAATAAAGAGAAAGTAGATGCCTTGGTCATACGCCTGCGTGAGGCCAAAAGCCGGAACCAGAATTCGAAACAGAGGTATTTGCTGCAGGATGCAAATACTTCAGCCAATGCACCTCAACCATGACAACCAACACGGAGGTAAGTATGTCGATGTCACTAAGCCGCCGCAAGTTTCTTGGCGCTGCCGCTGGAGCAGGCGCCGTGTCCATGCTGCCTTCTCGTAGCTTTGCCGCCTCTCTCGGACGCACGATGCTGGAAGCTGCCGCTCCTTTTCCCTGGCAGAACAAAGGCGTGATCGATCTTACGAATTCACCGTATGCAAAGTTGAAAACAGTGCCGGTGAGCGCCGTCACGATTCAGGAAGGCTTCTGGTCGAAACGGCGCGAGACGAATGTGCAGTCGAGCATCCCCAGCATGCATCAGGAGCTGCTCGACCATGGGCGCATGGATAATTTTCTGCGGCTTGAGGGCAAGTCGAGCGCGCCACAGCAAGGGCCTGTCTATTCCGATTCGGATATGTACAAGTGGCTGGAGGCGGTGGGCTTCGCGCTGCAGTCGCAGAACGATGCGCAGTTGCGGCAGACTGCCGATGTCACCATTCGACAGATCGTAGCGGCGCAGGAGCCGAGTGGATATCTGAATACGTATTACGTCGAAGACCGCAAGAGCCTGCGCATGCTTCCGAAAACGCAGACGACAGGGCACGAGCTGTATAACATTGGGCACCTGCTGCAGGGCTCGATTGCCTACTACCGCGCCACGGGCGATCCGACTTTGCTCGAAGCGGGCATGCGCTTTGTCGATAATTTTTTGCTGCCGAATTATGGGCCGGGCGCGAACCAGAAGCCGATTGTTGCCGGGCATCCTGAGATCGAGATGTCGCTCATCGAGCTTTATCGCACGACGGGCAATCACAAATATCTTGAATTAGCCGGATACATTCTGCAGGGCGACAGCCGCATTCCTTTGCGGCAGCAGCAGATCGTCTACATGTACTGCGGCATTCCGTTTACGTCGCGCACCAAGCTCGAAGGCCACGCAGTGCGCGCCATGTATGCCTGCTGCGGCGCCACTGACTATTACCTCGAAACCGGCGACCCCGCTTACCTGAAAACGCTGACTGCGCTTTCGCAGGATCTGGTCGAGCATCAGCTATACGTGACCGGCGGTGTAGGCGCGCGGGCTGCAGGCGAGGCTTTCGGCAACGCGTATGAGCTGCCCAATGCGCAGGCGTATGGTGAAAGCTGTGCTGCTATCGGCAACATGATGTGGAACTGGCGCATGCTTTCCGCCACAGGCAATGCGCTGCACGCCGATGTGATGGAGCGCGCGCTGTACAACGGCATCAACTCCGGCATGTCGCTCGACGGCAAGCTGTACTGCTATCGCAATCCGCTGGCCTTCGATCCTTCTTCGGGAGATAAGATTCGCAATCCATGGTACGACACCACCTGCTGCCCGCCGAACCTGGAGCGCACCTTTGCATCGCTGCCGGGATACTTCTACAGCACCTCGAAGGAAGGCGTGTATGTACATCTCTACGACAACTCGGTGATGCAGTGGAAGCTCGACAGCGGCAACCCCATCAAGATCACGCAGCAGACAAAGTATCCGTGGGAGGGCACTGTAAACCTGCGTGTCGCGCCTGCGAATGCGGAGGAGTTCACGCTCTTTGTGCGCATTCCCGCGTGGTCGAAGAAGTCTACAGTGAGGGTGAATGGCAAACCGTTAGAAAACGTCACGCCGGGAAGCTACGCGGCCATCCGGCGGCGCTGGAGCGGAGAAGAGCTGGTAGAGCTGGAGTTCGATATGCAGCCGCAGATGGTGCACGCGAACCCGGCTGTAACCGAAGATGTCGGCAGGATCGCCATGCAGCGTGGGCCGGTTGTTTTCTGCATGGAGCAGCTCGACCAGAAAGGAAATGCGCCGGATGAATTTTCTTTGGTGACGGCGAAGTTAGCCGGTGAAATTGGAGCCGCTTACGATCCGCAATTGCTGGATGGCGTGATGGTGCTGACGCATTCGGGCGTGGTCAACGCTGCGTCCGCCAACACGCTTTATCAGGCAGCGCCGTATGTGCGGAAGCCTGAACGCAGCGTCGATGTGCGGCTCATTCCGTATTACGCGTGGGCGAATCGTGAGTCTTCGTCGATGCAGGTCTGGATTCCGTTTGCGTAAGGATCATTATGTATCAATCATCTCGAAGAACATTTCTTAAAGTTGGCGCTGTAGCTGCGGGTGGGGCGCTCGTCTCTCGCGCAAATATCTTTGCGCATGCGGCGACTACGAAAGATGCGATCGCTCCGCGACTTTCGCAGTTTGATTATGCGGATGTGCAACTGCTCGATGGTCCTGCGCTCGAACAGTTCAACCGGAACCATGCATTCTTTCTCGCTCTCGATGACGACAAGCTGCTCAAGCCCTTTCGCCAGAAGGCGGGCCTGCCCGCGCCGGGCGATGACATGGGCGGGTGGTACAACTTCTCGAACGATTTCGATCCGCCGAAGAATATGACCGGATATATTCCCGGCCACACCTTCGGACAATATCTGTCGGGGCTGGCGCGCGCCTATGCCGTGACGGGCTCGAAGCCCACGCAGGAAAAAGTGCAGCGGCTGGTGCGCGGTTTTGCGCCGACGGTTACAGGCAAATTTTATGAGGGCTACTGCCTGCCCGCATATACGTTCGATAAAACAAATATCGGCTTGATCGATGCGCACCAGTTCGCAGGCGATCCGCAGGCGCTTGCTGTTTTGAATCGCGCTACGGATGCGGTGCTGCCGTTTCTGCCGGAGAAGGCGCTCACACGCCCGGAGCAGGAGGCGCGCCCGCATCCTAACATTGCCTATACCTGGGATGAAACCTACACGCTGCCTGAAAATTTCTATCTGGCTTACAAGCGCGGCGCCGGCGAGCGATACCGTCAATTAGCAACCCGTTTCTTGCAGGATAAAGAGTACTTCGATCCGCTTGCCGATGGGCAAAATGTTCTTCCCGGCCAACATGCTTACAGCCATGTCAATGCGCTGTGCTCGGCATTCCAGGCGTATCTCGTAACCGGCAACGAGAAATATCTGCGCGCTGCTCGAAATGGCTTTGACTTTGTGCGCGCGCAGAGCTTTGCTACCGGTGGCTGGGGACCAAACGAAACTTTCCGCGCGCCCGGCAGCGGTGAAGTGGGTGAAAGCCTGAAGAGCACCCACGCCAGCTTTGAAACGCCCTGCGGCGCCTATGGGCACTTCAAAATCGCGCGCTATTTGCTGCGCGCTACCGGAGACAGCCGTTATGGCGACAGCATGGAGCGCGTTCTCTACAACACGATTCTGGGGGCGAAGCCGTTGCTGGAAGATGGTTCCAGCTTTTATTACTCCGATTACAACAACGAGGCATCCAAGTTTTATCACCAGGACAAATGGCCCTGTTGTTCCGGCACCTTTCCGCAGATTACGGCTGACTATGGCATCAGCACATATTTCCGCAACTCGCGCGGCGTGTATGTGAACCTCTATCTGCCATCACGAGTGACGTGGATGCAGAACGGTGCGCGTGTTTCGCTTACGCAGCAGACGAATTACCCGTTGGTGCCCGAAACATCTCTCGAAGTGAAGCTGGATAAACCGGCATCGTTCGTGATTGCATTGCGGATTCCGGCATGGGCCGGGCCGCAGACGATGGTTACGGCAAACGGCAAACGCATCGCAACCGATATTAAGCCGGGAGCTTTTGTGCCGATCGAGCGTGAGTGGAAGAACGGCGATCAGATTGAGATCAGCTTCGATATGCCGGTAATGGTAGAGGCTGTCGATCCGCAGCACCCGAATACGGTTGCGTTGCTGCAAGGGCCGCTTGCGCTGTTTGCCACCGGAGATCTTTCGGTCAAGATAAGCAGAGAGCAATTGCTGGCGGCTCGTCAGGAGTCGCACGGCTCCGAGCGGTGGATTGTCAAAACAGAAAAAGGATCGGTGAATCTGACGACATTTTCTTCCATCCAGGATGAAAAATACAGGCTGTACCACGAGGTGAACGGCTAGCACCGTTCGCCTGTTAGGCTAAAGGGAGAAATTTTCTTCCGCCGATGAACGAGACAGTCCTGATTCATTTTTCCGGCCGGGACACGCCGGGCCTTACTGCAAGATTGACTGCAATTCTGACGGAGTTTGACGCTTGCGTGCTCGATATTGGGCAAGCTGTGGTGCATGAGACGCTGGCCCTTGGCCTGCTCATCCGGATTCCGCAGGGCGACAGCTTTGTTCGCCTGCAAAATGCGCTGGAGGCAAAGTCGAAAGACCTGCATTTGCAGGTGAGCTTCACGCCTATCTCCAAAGAGGCGCTGGAGCACTGGATCGCTTCACAGGGCAAGGACCGCTATATCATCACCATTCTGGGCCGCGCTATTTCTGCGCATCACTTGGCGCGCGTGAGCGCCATTGTGGCCGAGCATGGGTTGAATGTCGATCGCATCGAGCGGCTTTCTGGGCGGCTTTCGCTGGCCGTGCATACGCCAAATGCGAATGCCTGCGTAGAGCTGCGCGTCAGCGGAAGTGCGAAATCCGAAGCGAAGATGCGCGCTGAGTTTCTCGCCACCGCGCATGATCTCCGCATCGACATTGCCTTCCAGCGTGAAAGCATATTCCGCCGCAACCGCAGGCTTTTTGCCTTCGATATGGATTCCACGCTGATTCAAGGCGAAGTCATCGATGAACTGGCGCGCATGGCAGGCGTTGCCGATCAGGTGGTGAAGATCACCGAATCGGCGATGCGCGGCGAGATTGAGTTCCAGGAGAGCTTCCGCCGCCGCGTCGCATTGCTGCGCGGCCTGCCGGAAGAAAAAGTACGGGCATTGCTGGGCACCATTCCTTTGGCTGAAGGGGCGGAGCAGTTGATCGGCACGCTCAAAATGCTTGGCTATAAAACAGCGATTCTTTCCGGTGGATTCATGTTCTTTGCGCGGCATCTGCAAGAGCGGCTGGGCATTGATTACATCTTCGCCAACGATCTGGATATTGCGGATGGCAAGGTCACCGGCGAGGTAAAGACCGAGATTGTAGACGGTGCGCGCAAGGCCGCGCTGTTGCGCCAGATTGCGAAGCAGGAAAATATTTCGCTGGAGCAGGTTGTCGCAGTGGGCGATGGCGCGAATGATCTGCCGATGCTCGGCATTGCCGGGATGGGCATTGCGTTTCGTGCGAAGCCGCTGGTACGGCAGACTGCCGGACATGCGGTTTCCTTTCTGGGGCTGGACAGCCTGCTTTACCTGATCGGCGTGCGTGACCGCGACCTCGCACTTCCGGCAGAATGAATGCATGGACGCTGAAAGGCTGCGTGAATTTCTGCTGAAGCTTCCGCACGTGGAAGAGACGATGCAATGGGGCGCGAACCTCGTTTTCTGGGCCGGCGATAAGGCTATCGGCGGCAAGATGTTTGCTTTAGCCAATCTCGATGGCGACCATCACGGCGTGCTGGCGTTTGCTGCAGGGCCGGAACGCTACAGCGAATTGATTGAGAATGAAGGCGTGCGTCCGGCGCCGTATCTTGCGCGCGCGTATTGGGTGCAGGTTGAAGACTGGCACACGCTGCCGCAACGAGAATTGGAAGCGCTGGTGAAGCAAGCCTATGAGCTGGTCTTAGCCAAGTTGCCGAAGCGCGTGAAAGATGTATTGGCGATGCCGCCTGCACAGCGGCGCAAGCTGATCGCAGAGCGACGGAAATTGCTTGCGGCTAAGAACCGCAAACGGTAAGAAATTCTCAGCTCAACCCAGAAGGCATACACTAAAAATATGACCACAGCCGCACTCGCCTCTGAACAATTGACTCACGAACAGAAGCTCGATCGCCTTGCAGAAGTTGCCGTCCGCGTTGGATTGGGATTGGGAAAAGGGCAGGAGCTGGTGATGACCGCTTCGCTCGATGCGCTGCCGCTGGCTCGCCGCATCACTGAGCATGCGTATCGCGCCGGAGCTTCGCTGGTGACGACGCTTTTCAGCGATGACGAAGCGGCGTTGATGCGCTATCGCTTTGCGCCCGACGAGAGCTTCGACCGCGCTCCGGCGTGGCTGTACGACGGCATGGGCGCAGCTTTCAGAAGTGGCGCGGCGCGACTGGCCATTGCCGGGGCGAATCCATCGCTGCTCTCGAATGAAGATCCGGAAAAGGTGGGCCGCGCCAATCGTGCTGTCTCGAAGGCGTACCGGCCTGCATTGGAACTGATTACGCGCCATGAGATTAACTGGACCATCGTGGCCAGCGCCACGCCTGCATGGGCTGCAGCGATGTTTCCGAATGACGCCCCCGATGTAGCCCTGGCGAAACTGTGGAACGCAATTTTTGCTTCGTCGCGTGTGGATGCCGATGATCCGGTGGCGGCGTGGAAATCGCACGATGCAGGACTACACAAGCGTGCGGCGTATCTGAACGACAAGCGCTACGCTGCTCTGCAATATCGTGGGCCGGGCACCGATTTTCGTCTCGGGCTGTCTGACGATCATCTCTGGCTCGGCGGCGGCACCACGGCAGGCAACGGAGCCTACTGCATTCCCAATATGCCGACGGAAGAGGTTTTCACCACGCCACACAAGGACCGCGCCGACGGCATAGTCACGGCAACCAAGCCGCTCTCGCACCAGGGCACCATGATTGAAGGCATTCAGGTGCGGTTCGAAGCCGGACGCATCGTGGAAGCGAAGGCGACGAAGGGACAGGAAGTGCTGCAGAAGCTCATCGATACCGATGAAGGTGCGCGGCGGTTGGGCGAAGTGGCGCTGGTGCCGCACTCATCGCCCATTGCAGCCAGCGGGCTGCTCTTCTTCAACACGCTCTTCGATGAGAACGCCGCATGCCACATTGCGTTGGGACAGGCCTACAGTTCCTGCCTGATTGACGGCGACAAGCTCACGCCCGAACAGCTTGCAGCCAAAGGCGCCAACGACAGCCTCATCCACGTAGACTGGATGATCGGCTCGGACAAGCTGGATATCGACGGTATCACCGCTTCCGGCGCCGCCGAACCGCTGATGCGGCAAGGCGAGTGGGTTTAGTCAGTTTTTAGCGGCGGCCTGCTCAAGACGCGCAAAGACGGCATCTACCTGCTTCTGCGTTTCCTCGAGTGAGCCGCTGTTATCGATGACTTCATCGACCAGCGGAATTTTCTCCGCGTCCGGAATCTGCGCGGCGATGCGCGATCGGGCATCCTGTTCCAGCGCTTTTCGCTTGTCGGCGTCGAGCGCTGCTCCAGCGCTCATGCGCTGAAGAAAGCGCTGCACCTTCACTTCATCCGGAGCTGTCACCAGAACGACGCGGTCGAAGCGCTTACTCCATTCGGGAACGCTGCCCGATTTTCCGGCTTCAAAGATCAAAGCCGATTCGATCATCGCAATGGCATTCGGGTCGCGAGCGAAAATCTCGTTCGCCCATGCCTCCTGCGCTGCAATGACCCGTGGATGCACGATACGGTTCAGCTCATCGAGCCTGCCCTGGCGAAAAGCGAGATCGGCCAGCAATGGACGATTCAAAGAGCCGTCTTCGCGCACAACCTCAGGGCCGAAGTGCCCGACGATAGCCTGATAGACAACCTCGCCCGGCTGCATCAGGCGGCGGCCTACTTCATCGGCGGAGATAACATGCACGCCGCGCGCGGCAAACAGCTGGCCCACGGTACTCTTGCCGCTGCCCAGCCCGCCGGTGAGTCCTACGCGCAGCATGCGATTTTTTAGACGGCCAGCCCGCGCCGCAGCTTGGCGGCGCGCACGGTGTTGGACATCAGCATAGCGATGGTCAGCGGCCCTACGCC
>DASZUU010000017.1:0-100289 GCA_035547425.1 Alloacidobacterium sp.
GGAGTCGATCGGCAGCACGGGCACATTTTTCTCGCGAGCTAAGGCCGTCAGGATTTCCCCCGCAGCCACCATCGCCTCTTTGTTCGCAAGGCCAATCGCCTTCCCTGCTTCGACAGCGGCATAGGTCGCTTCCAGCCCGGCCACTCCTACAATTGCAGAAACAACGAAATCGACCTGCGACAAAGTCGCTACGCGCACTGTTCCCTGCGTGCCATGGACAACCTCAATGCCAGTCACGCCGGCGGCCTTCAGCCGTTGCTGCAACGCAGCTGCCAGCTCCTCGGTGGCCATCGAGACGACTTGCGGCCTCCAGCGCACGCACTGCTCAAACGCCGCCTCAAGATTTCGGCCTGCGGCCAGCGATGCTATCGCATAGCGGTCCGGGAAGCTTTCGATAATGCTGAGCGTGCTCTGTCCGATCGATCCAGTCGAGCCGAGAATGGCAATCTGTTTCAAAATGTGAATTTTTCCTTTCGACGGCTGGAGGGTATCGGTCCTCTTCAGATTCTAAAACCATTGCTGCGCCAGTTGTGCCCACCACAGCACGGGCGCTGCCAGCAGCAGGGCATCGATGCGGTCCAGGATGCCCCCGTGACCGGGCAGCAAGGTTCCTGAATCCTTGACGCCTGCGCCGCGCTTCACGGCCGATTCGATCAGGTCGCCCACCTGCGCCGCCACATTCAACAGCACCGCCAATCCCAGCCAGCGGAAGATCGAGCCCGGATACGAGAGCCAGTCAACGCCGTGCTTCATCAAAATTCCACTCAGAACAATGAGTATCAGCGTAATCAGCACGCTGCCCAGCACACTGCCTGCGCTTCCTTCCCACGTTTTATTGGGGCTGATAGAGGGAGCCAGCTTGCGCCGTCCAAAGGCGCGTCCCACATATAGCGCGACCACATCGCCCGTCCAAACCACAAAAAAGAGGAAAACCAGGAGTGAGGAGCCGTTTTCCTGCGCGCTGAGTAGCGGAATGGCCGTCAGCGACAAGCCCACATACAGCAGCCCGAAAACCGAATACGCCGTATCCGGCAACACGCGCGGCAGCGGCGAGCGGAACGCGCAAAGGATGAAAAGCACGAAGCTCAGGCACCCCAGCAGCGGAGCAGTATATTCCGGGCGGAAGAAAACACAGGCGAACAGGGCCGCGCTACAGCCAACCACCACAATGCGCGGCGTTTTTGCGCCCAGCGCATCCGCAAGCACCAGGTATTCCCATACAGCCAGTCCTGCGACCGCGGCTGTAGCCAAAGTAATGAGCCAAAACGGGCCCTTAAAGACCAGCAACAAAACTAAAGGAATCAGAATAACTGCAGTCAGTACACGTTTCATCGTTCGTAACGAGAATACACGGTCGCGCTCTCCATGCGGCGATTCGCCCTTCTTCGGCGTCTAATGAGAAGGGAGAAAAAATGGTAAATTTACGAATCGCGGCAGCGCTCTTTCTCGGCACACTTGCCTGTGCCCTTCCGGCGGCAGCGCAGCAAGGCGACAGCTCTGCGGCCAAGGCAGTGGTCACCGTACTTCCTAAAAAGGGTGAAGTTCCCGAAATCCGGCAAAACGACCTGAAGGTAAAAGTCGACGGCAAGGACGGCACCATCACCGGATGGGAAGCGCTCCGCAATGACCGGGCCGGGCTGGAGCTCGTTGTCTTGATCGATGATTCGGCGCGTTCGAGCATCGGCGTGCAGCTCAGTGACCTTTCAAAGTTCATTCAATCGCTTCCGCCTTCGACACAGGTGGGTGTCGCCTATATGCAGAGCGGTCGCGCCGCTTTCCAGCAGAATCTGACTTCAGATCACGCTCTCGCCGCCAAGGCAATCCGCCTCGTGAACGGCGTTCCCGGAGGAAACGCGAGCCCGTACTTCTGCCTGTCTGATCTGGCGAAACATTGGCCTTCGCAGGACACCAAAAATCGCCGCGAAGTGATCATGATCACCGACGGCGTGGATCGCTATAACCTACGCTATGATCCCGACAACCCCTATCTGCAGGCCGCCATCCGCGATGCGCAACGAGAAGGCATCATCGTGTATTCGATTTATTACCGCGATACCGGACGCCTCGACCGGAGCGGCTATGAAACCGACGCCGGGCAAAACCTGCTGATGCAACTCAGCCAATCGACCGGCGGCAAGCTGTACTATCAGGGATTGAGCAATCCCGTTTCGTTCCTGCCCTTTTTCGACGACCTTAACAAGCGATTTGAGAACCAATATGAGCTTGGGGTAACCGTCCCCACCAAATCGAAGCCCGATTTGGTGAGCTTAAAGGTGAGAAGCGACCGCGGCGGTGTCTCCATCGATGCTCCGGAAAGGGTGCCTGTGGGAGCGAGCCGATAAATAGTCCTTCGAGTCTCTTGCGAAGTGATCGTTTTGACCGTTTCATCGATCACTTCCGGGCAACGAGACATGCTGAAGAGACTTGGGGAAACTCTTTAGCTGTTCACCAGCTGATTCGCCGGGAGTGAGGCGATGTCGTCCGATTCGGTGCCGTCGTTCAGGCCACCGTAGCGACGTTCGCGGCGCTGGAAGTCTTCGATAGCCTCGAGCATGTGAACCCCGCGAAAATCGGGCCAGAGACGATTGGTGACGAATATCTCGGTATACGCGATCTGCCACAAGAGGAAATTCGAGATGCGCATCTCGCCGGAGGTGCGGATCAGCAGATCGGGATCAGGCATGTGCGCGGTGTAAAGATGCCGCTGAATGTCCTGCTCCGTCAGGTCTTCGAGATGAATGTGCTTCTGGCGAATTTCGGAATGCAGCCGCTTGAACGCATCCACCAACTCGGAGCGCGCCCCGTAGTTCAGCGCCAGCGTCAGCGTGGTGCCTGTGTTTTGCCTTGTCGCTTCTGAGGCCCACTGCATGCGCTCCTGCACCTCGCTCGGCAATTCATGCGTGCGCCCAATGTACTGGATGCGCACGTTATTGTCGTTCATGCGCTTGACATTGTTGGTGAGGTAGGTGCTCAGAAGCCGCATCAGGAAATTGACTTCCGTTTTGGGCCGACGCAGGTTGTTTTCCAGCGAAAACGCGTAGAGGGTGAGCCACGGCAGGTCGATGCGCGATGCCGTTTCGACCACGTATTGCACCGATTCGGCTCCCTGCTGATGCCCAAGGAAACGCTTGAGGCTGCGCTTCCCTGCCCAGCGGCCATTGCCATCCATGATGATGGCAACGTGTTTAGGCAGACGCGCAGCATCCAGGCGACGGTAAATCGCCAGCTCTTCCATCGGTAACTCGTGGATACGGCTCAATAAATCCCCTAATCCGACCGTAGCACATGGCCGCAGCCATCGCAATCAAGCGAAGGCCACGGCCATTGTAGTTCTTTCCAGAGCGTTAGCGGGGGTGTCCACCGCCGCCATGCGGCGCAGGAGCTGACACATGAGGAGCCGGCGCAGACCGTGGAGCTGGAGCCGGCCTGCTGTAATTCTGCTGCGGAGCAGGGCGGCTATAGGTTTGTGGCGCCGGCCGACTATAGTTCTGCTGCGGCGCCGGACGGCTGTAGTTATAGTTTTGCGACGGCGCAGGCCGATATTGCGGCGGACGATTGTTCGTCTGCCCAGGTGTGTACACCGGACGAGCTGTATTTCCCTGTCCGCGATAACCTTCCGTGGGCGCGCCGGGACGGTTATATCCGGGCTGACCCATGTGTCCGGGCTGGCTTACGGCACGGTTATTAAAGTTTCCCGGGCGCGTCAAAGGCGCACTCGGCACCGGACGCGCGCCGGAAGCTACGTTATGCGCATAGCTGCTATACGCAGGGCGGTTCATAAAGGAGCCGCGCTGGCCGGCAAGCTGCACCGGAGGTGCGCCGGGACGATTGAAGCCGTGATTGATGACCGTTGTGCTGCGCGTAATGTACGTGGTCCGGTTATAGATGACGGTACGGTTATGCCACCCGCAGCCCCAGTAGTGCCATCCCCAGCCCCACGGAGCCCATGGGCGAAGAGGAACGCCCCATGCAAAGCCGATACGGTACCCGAAGCCGACTCCGATAAATAGCCCCGGCGGAGGCGCATAGTAATAACCGGGCCACGCCACAACCGGCGGCCCATAGACCATCCAGGGATCGTAAACCGGCACATACACTACGTCAGGATTTGCAGGCGCGATGGCAATGTCACCGTCATCGTCGCTCACTGCAAGCTGCGGAGAACTCTGCAGGTTCCCAGCCTGCTGCGCCTTCTGCCGCATGCGCTGCACGGCATCCATCACATCCTGCGGCTGGTTGTAATACGCATTGCCGAGGTCTGTGGTCCACGACAGGTTTTTATCCATCTGCGACAGGACGGTCGGAAATGCCGTCAGCGCTTTCACGCTGGGATCCCACTGCTGCGCATTGGCTCCGGAGGCAATCTGATCGGCAGAAGCATTTCCCTGGGCTTCGCGCCAGCGATCGGCTTCCACAATCTGCGTGGGATAGGTGGCGGCGGCGAGCACCTGGGCTACGAGGGAGTCGGGATAGAGAGCAATCGGCGCGACCAGCTGATCCAGCTGATCGGCGCCCAGTGGCTGCCCTTGTGGAGCACCGGCCTGCTGACCGTTGTCTTCAGGCTGCGCCGCTGGTTGCTGGCTGCCGTCATCCGGAACCTGCGCCCCGTACTGCGGAATTTGCTGGTTGCTCTGGTCCTGCTGCTGTGAGGCATCGGGCGGCGGAGGCGGCACATCCTGCGCCAGCAGCTTTCCGCTGCTAACCAGAAGCAGGCCTGCCGAAAGAACCATTGCAGCCAGTGAGCGTTGCATGCGGATTGCTGCGCTCGCTGAAAAAAGCCGTTCAGGTACTCCGGCTTGCCTTGTTACCTGACGAAACTCCGATCGGGGAATCATATTGTTCTCACCATACGGCATCTGTGTATCACAAATGCCGCCTTACATACTGTAAGAACACGAATCCGCGTACAGAGTTTTCCTCGGGCAATAAATGCGACGAAAAGCAAATAAAGGGCTTAGGCCAACCGCCGCCGCCCCATTGCCATATCCCGCACCTGATTTAAAAAAATCGAGCGCTGATATGCGTCCAGCTGGCTCACATAGGGCGCGATTTCCTTCAAAAATGGATCGGACAGAATAGCCATGGTCTGCTCGTGGGATTTGCTGCGCGCATCCCGTAAAAGATCGCGAACATCCACCTCGAGCGCATGCGCCAGCCGTTCCAATGAAGAAAGGGTAGGCATGGCTTTGCCGTTTTCAATCTTCGAGATGTATGTGCGCGGCACCTGCATGCGACCGGCGAGCTGGCGCTGGCTGAGCTTACGCGAACGGCGGATATCGCGCACAGCACAGGCAACGTCAAGACTCGATCCGTCGGGCTGTGAAGCGGTGGGCTCTGTGACCAGCTGCGGAAGCAGAGGTTCCGGCTCTTCGATCTCGAGGGGCTTGTGGCAGCGTCTGCAGAGTGAATTCGACGTGCGGAATTGCACCAGGCTGCAGTGATCGCAACGAAGTACCTCGCGTGCCTCAACGGTTGCTAAGGTAGTTGCCATAATGTGTTATACGGAGCGCCAGAGCAGGGCGTCCGGTATTGAGAAGGATCGGCATTGTAGCCCGAAACTTCTCAACTCATGTTTACCTTGCAAGCAAGGTATCTTTATTGTCAAGTGAAAACTGTGAGTCAAGCCTAAAAAAACCGAAAATACTCGGGAAAAAACCGGAAAGTGGTGATATGCCGAACCAGAATGATTACTCACGCGAACGAGCATGGAGCTTATTGAACGAATACACGCAATCAGCAAGCCTGCTGAAACACGCACTTGCAGTTGAGACGTGCGTACGCGCTTATGGTGAGCGCGAAGCTGATGCGCAAGGCTTGAGCGGCGAAGACCGCGATCGTTTTGTCGAGACGTATTCCGTCACGGGCCTGCTGCACGATTTCGATTACGAAAAATTTCCGACTCCGGAAGAACATCCCTTTGTGGGCAATCGCATTTTGGCCGAGCAGGGCTGGGCAGAGGAGATTCGCACAGCCATTCTTGGACATGCCGAGTATTCCGGTGTTCCCCGATTGACGCATTTAGCCAAAACCCTGTTTGCCTGCGATGAGCTTGCGGGATTTCTTACGGCATGCGCGCTGGTGAAACCGACCAAATCCATTCACGATGTCGAAGTGGCCGGTGTGCGAAAAAAGATGAAAGACAAGGCCTTTGCCAAAGGAGTGAATCGACAGGATATCGTGCAGGGAACCCAAGAATTAGGCGTGTCTCTTGACGAGCATATTGCCTTCTGCCTCAGCGCTATGCAGCGAAATGCGCAGGCCCTTGGGCTGGAAGGCACGCCCAACATAGTCACGTAGGATTCTTCGGCGACCAGCCTCTCTGTCCACAAACTTCCGGCGTAAGGCGTAATCTGAAGACGAAAGCTGATTTCATCCAAAGGAACATTGCTCTATGTCACAGGCTCATGCCGTTTCCGCCTCTGCTGCCGGAAGCTTTGTTATCGGCGGCGATCTTTCTGTCCATCGTTTGGGATATGGGGCGATGCGAATCACAGGCCCCGGCATCTGGGGTCCTCCCAAGGACAAGCCCGCCGCGCTTGCCACCCTGCGCAAAGCGGTTGAGCTTGGCGTCAACTTTGTCGATACCGCCGATTCCTACGGCCCCGCTGTTTCCGAAGAGCTTATTGCCGAAGCTCTTTATCCATACCCTGCGGATTTCGTGATCGCTACCAAGGGCGGCTGGGAGCGCCCGGGACCGGGCCAATGGACACACAACGCCAGCCCAAAACATCTGGCAGAGGCCCTGGAAGGAAGCCTGAAGCGCCTGCGGCTGGACCGCATCGACGTGCACCAGCTTCATGCTCCGGATAATGCTGTATCGTTCGATGCCTCTGTGGAGGCGCTGGCCAAATTACGGGAGCAAGGCAAAATCCGGCATGTCGGTCTTTCGAACGTGACACGGGAACACATTGAACGAGCGCGCAGGATTGTTCCCATCGTCTCGGTGCAGAACCGCTACAGTTTTGCCGATCGCGAATCGGACTACATTGTCGAATATTGCGAGCAAAATGGTATTGCCTTCCTTCCGTGGGCCCCGCTGGGACAGGCAAGAAAAGCGCACGAAGCGATTGAAAAAGCCGCGCGTGAGGTGAAAGCCACCCCGCTCCAAGTGGCATTGGCATGGCTGCTCAAGAGATCGCAGGTCATCATTCCAATTCCGGGAACGTCCTCCGTCGCGCATCTTGAAGAAAATATTGCGGCTGCTGAGCTGCAATTGCCGGAATCCGTTTATCGGGAGCTTTCAAACGTCGAGCCGCCCCCGGCCAGCCTGCGCGGCTAGGCATACGCAACGACCATCAGAGGCACCCGCTATCTCCAGATTGCGGGTGTCCTTTTTTGCATCAGCCCTCATCTAAGAGGCAAAATCGGCATCTTATTTTTTGTCAAAAGTTGGGATGAAACGCTTTTTTTAGCGCTTCACCATGATGATAAGAGGCCGAAATG
Source organism: Alloacidobacterium sp. (assembly GCA_035547425.1). GTDB lineage: Bacteria > Acidobacteriota > Terriglobia > Terriglobales > Acidobacteriaceae > Alloacidobacterium. The sequence goes on from DASZUU010000017.1 coordinate 7,444, forward strand.
AACGTCTTTTTCGCTATCCTGCATTTTCTGCAGGAGATTTTCCTTGGTTGCCGCCACGATCACCTTACACGTCCTTTTACCATCAAGCAGCAAACCTATAAGGTCTGCCTGGATTGTGGAAGGCATGTGTACTACTCCGCGGTTACGATGCAGCCTCTAACGAGACGAGAGGTAAGGCGGATGCAGGCGCTTTTGTCCAGCGAAGTGAAACTTATTCCTGTTGCAGACTCGACGCATTTGCTCGGGAAAAAATCCAACTCGAGGGCAGCCGCCTAAATCCATTGTTTTCTTTGTTTCCGTGACAAAGCGGGCGCAGAACCTGTCTAATAGTTCTTGAAGACTCGCCTGCTCGCTTCATGTTTACATCCATTCACTCCCGGCTATACTCTGCCTGCGCGCTGCTTCTCATAGCCGCGACGGGATGCGGAGTCTCGCCCATCAATAGCACCAGCGACGGCACATTCTCGATTTCGTCGTCGGCAAAGACGGTCGCCACCACCGGGCAGCTGCAATTTAAAGCGACCTTACCCAATGGATCGCCGGCAGCGGTAAATTGGTCGGTAACCAGCGATCAGAATGCGTCGTCCCTGGGAGCGGGTTCGATTGATGCGGCCGGGCTTTATACTCCGCCGAACGCGCTCTCCAGCGACAGCATCACGGTCCAGGTCACGGCGCGCCTGCAAAGCGATCCTACGCATGCGGCCACGGAGACGATCGCGGTATCTCCCGGATTTCTTCAGCCCCTGCTGCCGGAAAATGCCGCGCTTGCGCCTGGAGGCACGCTGAAAATTTCTGCTCAGATTGCAGAGATTAACGACGGCACCGTTTCCTGGAGCATGAGCGATGCGTCACAGGGTACCTTGAGCCAGCCTCTCTGCCAGCATGGAAGCCATCAATATACGACCTGCGAAATCCTGTATACGGCACCGTCAACGCTCTCCGGAACGCAGTCGGCTCATGTTATCGCCACAGTGAACGATTCGGGCACACAGTCACGGCTGAATTTGCTTCTGAATACGGACGGCATCAATTCCAGCGCGGTAGCGAATCAGGCTGTGCAAAGGGGCATCATTTCGCTTGGAGCTTCAGGAAGTAACGATGGCGACTACGACATCTACAAAGACGCTTCCGGCAACAGCTATATCGCCGATTGTTGCGGAGGAACACTTGGCGCCCTTGTAGAGGACGCGCAGCATAACCAGTACATCCTGAGCAATAACCATGTTCTCGCTGAATCGGACCAGGGAAAGGTGGGGGATAGCATTGACCAGCCTGGATTGATCGACGACGCTTGCAGGCCGCTCAGCCAGCAGGGCTCCACGGTGCGATCTGTGGCTTCGCTGCGCTACTTTGTGCCTTTGTCCACGAATCAGTCGAATGTCGATGCCGCGCTTGCCGCAGTGACGCCGGGGGCGGTCGATCCATCAGGAAGCATTCTGCAGTTGGGAACGCCGGGAATGGGGCTCAATGCGCCGATGAATGCCGCGCCTCCGGTAGCGGGTACGGGGGAGATACTGAATGCCGACAATCTGAATGGATTGCGTGTGGTAAAAAGCGGTCGGACAACCGGGCTGACCTGCTCCACAGTTGAAAGCGTAGACCTTGCCGTAAAGGTGGATTACTACAAAGACTGTGCCGAAACGCAGCCTTACTATACCAAGACATTTACAGGCCAGATCGGCATCGGGGGCAACAGCTTTTCTGACAGCGGCGACTCCGGAAGCCTGATCGTCGATGCAAGCAACGCACAGCCCATCGGCCTTTTCTACGCAGGCGGAACGGATGGAAATGGCGGCGGGTTGAGCGTCGCCAACCCGATTGGAGATGTACTAAACGAGCTGGGCAACCAGGCAGGATCGAAATTGAGCATTGTAGGGACGAAAACGCCGCATGCGGTTACCTGCCTCGATTATGACAATACCGCCGAAACTTCGGCGGCTCTTCCCCCGATTTCCCGCACTGCTGAAGCGCAGGCAAAAAGCATTACGCAAGCCGCCGCCACCATGCTGATTAATCATGAAAAAGGCATTCTGGATGTTGCGCCCGGCCAGAGCGCTGACAACCCGGGGGAAGCAGCTGTGATCGTCTACATTGACAAGACGCAGCCTTCCATTGCTGTTCCTCAGGTGATTGAGGGCGCGCGGACGGTTGTGATTCCCACGGATGCGAGCAGCATCGCTTCCGGCAGCGCCCCAAAAACGCCCGTTTCCAACCCGGGCATTCATCTTTCACAGAGCGCTCTTACGAGCGCCATGGCCATCGCGCATGCCAATGCTTCCAGGCTTTTTGCCGATCCGGCGATTTTTGGAGTGGGGGTGACTCAAAGCCGGGACGATCCTAGAGAAGCGGCCTTGCTGGTGCTGGTGGATACAAATCAAACTCCGAAGACGATGCCGGCAACAATCGGCGGGCTGCGCGTGCGCTATATGCATTTGCACCGCTTCCATGTAACGAAATCAAAGTATGCGGCTCCGCGCGCGGTTTCAAGTTGCGCGCTGCAATCCTTGCGCCCGGCGGCTCGCCTGCGCTAGCCCTCTTCAGAGACAGCATGCACGCTCTCTACTGCGGGCTCGGCATCGCGAGTAAAGGGAAAGAAGATCATAAAGGCTGTTCCTGAGCGAGGAGCACCATCCTTGCCGGCTTCGTCTGCTACGCGGCTGCGGATGCGCACTGTACCATGATGCTTGCGGATCACTTCCGCACTCACCCATAGCCCTAATCCTGTGCCGGTGGCTTCCTTTGTAGTGAAAAACGGCTCGAAGATGCGCTGACGAACCTCCTCAGACATGCCGCAGCCATTGTCAATGATCGTAAAACGTATGCCTTTCGTTTCAGGGTCGCGCCACGAGCGCGAGCGGCGCGTATGCAGGACGAGGCGTCCCGGGCCCGGCGTCATTGCATCGAGCGCGTTTCCGATAAGGTTCGCGAATAACTGCCGCAACTCGCCTGCAAAACAGAAAAGATCGACGCCGGTTCCATATAGCTTGCGCACATCCACCTGCAGCGTGTTCACGCGGCCTTGATGCAGAGTCAGGACAGAATCAAGCATCTCTGAGAGAGAGACGGTGATGGGCAGCGTAGATTGCCGGTAGAAACGAAGTGTTTGCTGCGTGATCTCGGAGACTCGCGCCAGCTCGTGCTGCGCCATATCCACATACTCCCTTGTATCGCTGGGGAGCGACTGCTGTTGGCGAATCAGATAGAGGAGATTGGTAACAGCTTCGAGCGGATTATTAATTTCATGAGCAATGGAAGCGGCCAGCCTACCGGTGGCTGCCAGCTTTTCGCTCTTGCGCAGAGCGTCTTCAGCATGACGCCGCTGCGTTGTATCGACGATGACGGCTCCTACCCAGCGGACTACATTGGCGCTGGTTCGGACCGGATAGATATTTACCAGCCAGCTTCGGGTACGTACAGGATACGATTCCGTTTCGCCGATTAATTCAAGATCCTGCACAGCTTCTCCGGTTTCGAATACAGAATCGATGGCCTGGTGCAAGGAGGCGGCTGCCTGTTCGGGAAAAACTTCAAAGACGGTGCGCCCAAGGTGGCGGCTGATAGTGCTGTTGTTCATGTCCGCCAGGAACTGATTGACTCGCACGAAGCGGAACTTGCGGTCGAAAAAGGCAAAACCGATGGGAGCATTGGCCAACATCGAATCAAGCAGGGCCAAAGTATCATTCAGGCCTGAACGCTGCTCGCCAATCGACGACACCATCATGTTGAAGGCCATCGTCAGGTCAGCCGCCTCGTTCGCAGAGGAGACGGGCAACGGAAAAGCGGTTGTGTCTTCCGGGTCGCGAACGATCTGGCGCGTAGCGCGAATCAATACATTCAGAGGCCTGGTGATGGTGCGCGCCATGAACGTTGCCAGCAGGGTGCAACCAAGAATGGCGACCAAAGCGGAAATGAACGTAATGCGGAATAAAGAATGCAGCTGGAGGCGATCGGCATCCTCGTCAGGATTGATCCAGACCAGAGCCCCTACCTGCCCATGAACCCTGACCGGAGCTACAATCTCGCGCAGATTGTTTTTCAGGGTAAAAAGAACCGGGGCCTGCAGGCTTCGAAGATAGTTCCGCTCTACAGCGGTCAGGTTCAACTTCCCGTTCATGGAGGTGTCTGTCCCGACAATGGTAACGCCCTGCAGATCCGTAATTTGAATGCTGCCAATGCTGGGATATGCCAGCATGGAGCCTACCAGGTTCTGCAGGGCAGCCATCTTTTTTTCTTCAAGAAGCACGCCCGCCTGCAAGGCGAATTGCGATCCTTGGTACTCAAGCCGCCGATCCACGCGCAGTTGTAGTTCCTTGTGCTGCTCGCGTATCAGAAAGACAGCAAAAACTGCCAGTACCAGCAGCTCAAACAGCACCAGACTCGCAATCAATTGCCCACGAATTGTTCGAGGCCGTAGAAAAGCCATTGTTCACAAAGTGAAAAAGTTTTCGATAGCCCTAACGCGCTCCCTCTGGCCATCGGCAACTGCTCTATCAGATTATGCTCTTGTTCCAGTCAAGAGCTTTTCTTTCAAATCAGACGCAATTTGCTTCCCATGAAAGCGTCCGTTTTCAATAAAAATTTCATTCGTGCGCTCGCCTGCAATAATGACTCCCGCCAGGTATATTCCGGGAACATTGCTTTCCAGGCTTCGCGGATCACATGCCGGACAGCGATCATCGCCCTCAAGCAGCACACCGAGCCCGGTGAGAAACTCGAAATCCGGATGGTAGCCGGTCATGGCAAAGACATAATCATTTTTTATTTGCAGAGCACCCTGCGGCGTCTGCAGCGTAACCGTATCTTCGTGGATCGTTTCGACGCTGCTTTCAAAATACGCGGTGATCTCTCCGTTTTTGATACGGTTTTCGATATCGGGCAGAATCCAGTATTTTACGTGCCGATGCATTTTCGCCCCGCGATGTACCAGTGTGACACGCGCTCCGTGACGCCATAAATCGAGTGCGGCAATGGCAGCGGAATTTTTTCCGCCTATGACCAGCACATCGAGATTGTAATAAGGATGGGGATCATCGTAATAATGGAAGACTTTCGGCAGGTCTTCGCCGGGGATGCCGAGATAGTTGGGCAGGTCGTAATAGCCAGTCGCTATGACCAGCTTGCGCGCATGATGCGTGAATTTGCGCCCGAAACGGTCGGTGACATCTACGCGAAAATCGCCATCTGAGCCGGAAACGGAATCTACGTTCTGGTACTGGCGGATATCCAACTGATAGTGCTCGGCAACTTTGCGATAGTATTCCAGCGCTTCATTGCGCGACGGCTTCTGATTCACGCTGGGAAATGGGATATCGCCGATTTCGAGCAGCTCCGGCGTGGTGAAGAACGTCATGTGCGAGGGATAGTGAAAGATGGAATTACAGAGGCATCCCTTATCTACCAGGACGCTGCGCAGCCCGGCGCGTTGCGCTTCGATGGCGCAGGCCATGCCGGTTGGTCCGGCGCCAATCACTAAGACATCGAAGATTCCTGAAGGCTTCGTCTTCCCATCCATCCTTCTAGCTTAGACGATCAAGCGCGAAGACGTTGGCATTCATTTATCCTAGAAGGAGTAAAGGATTTTGAGTTTTCATGGCGACGATCAAGCAGGAAGACCTGATTCAGAGCGTAGCGGACGCTCTGCAGTACATTAGTTATTACCATCCAGTGGACTACATCACAAATCTGGCGAAGGCTTATGAGCGTGAAGAATCGCCTGCCGCCAAGGATGCGATGGCGCAGATTCTTATCAACTCGCGCATGTGCGCGGAAGGCCATCGGCCCATCTGCCAGGATACCGGCATCGTCACCGTCTTTCTGAAAATCGGCATGGATGTGCGCTGGGACGCGACTCTGACGGTCGAAGAAATGGTAAATGAAGGCGTGCGTCGCGCATATCTTCATCCCGATAATGTGCTGCGCGCCTCGGTGCTGGCCGATCCTGCAGGCGCACGAAAGAACACGCGCGACAATACGCCCGCGGTGGTCAACGTGCAACTCGTCAAGGGCGGCGAAGTTGAAGTGATTGTGGCGGCCAAGGGTGGCGGCTCGGAAGCGAAGTCGAAATTTGCCATGCTGAATCCTTCGGATTCCATCGTGGAATGGGTGCTGAAGACTGTTCCTACGATGGGCGCGGGCTGGTGCCCGCCGGGAATGCTTGGCATCGGCATTGGCGGCACGGCAGAAAAAGCGATGCTGCTGGCGAAAGAAGCATTGATGGAGCCGATCGATATTCAGGATGTGATCGAGCGCGGCCCGCGGAACAAGATCGAAGAATTGCGCGTGGACCTGTATCGCAAGGTGAATGAGCTGGGCATTGGCGCACAAGGGCTTGGCGGCCTGACGACGGTTCTCGATGTGAAGATTCTCGATTACCCGACGCACGCGGCTAATTTGCCGGTCGCGATGATTCCAAACTGCGCGGCGACGCGGCATGCGCATTTCGTGCTGGATGGCTCGGGTCCGGTTGCGCTGGAACCGCCTTCACTGAAAGATTGGCCGGAGCTCACCTATGACACTTCTTCGGCGCGTCGCGTGAATCTCGATACCGTCACGCGGGAAGAAGTAGCCACATGGAAGCCGGGCGAAGTGCTGCTGCTGAATGGCAAGCTGCTCACAGGCCGCGATGCTGCGCATAAGCGCATGACGGATATGCTGAATCGCGGAGAAAAGCTGCCCGTCGATTTCACTAACCGCCTCATCTACTACGTCGGCCCGGTGGATCCGGTGCGCGAAGAGGTTGTTGGTCCAGCAGGTCCAACCACTGCTACCCGCATGGATAAGTTCACGCGGCAAATGCTGGAAACAACCGGGCTGCTCGGCATGGTTGGCAAAGCTGAGCGTGGACCTGCGGCCATCGAGGCCATCCGCGATAACAAAGCTGTTTACCTGATGGCGGTCGGCGGCGCTGCCTATCTTGTTTCGAAGGCGATCAAGGCTTCCCGCGTGGTTGCATTTGAAGACCTGGGCATGGAAGCAATTTATGAATTTGAAGTTGCCGATATGCCGGTAACCGTCGCTGTCGACTCCAAGGGCACATCGGTTCACCAGACCGGCCCAAAGGAATGGCAGGCGCGTATTCAAGCGCACCTGGGCGGCGTGCCGATTCTTGCCTGAAGTTCACGGTCGGGCATCTAATACTCTGTGATGCCCGATACGCGTAAAGAAAAAGATTCTCTCGGCTTTGTCGAAGTGCCTGCGCGCGCCTACTATGGCGCGCAGACAGTACGCGCGGTAGAAAACTATCCCATCTCAGGAATGCGCGCGCATCCGCAACTGATTCGCGCCTTCGGCATGGTGAAACGCGCGGCGGCGGAAGCCAACAAAGAGCTTGGCTTAATCGACGACCGCCGCGTTGACGCCATCATGCAAGCTGCACAGGAAGTGATCGACGGCAAGTGGAATGACGAGTTCGTGGTCGATGTTTTTCAGGCGGGAGCGGGCGTCAGCTTCCACATGAACACGAACGAGGTTATCGCCAACCGCGCGAATGAGATTCTGGGCGGTAAGCTGGGCGAATACGCCTCTGTTCATCCCAACGACCACGTCAATTACGGCCAGTCCACGAACGACGTCTTCCCTACCGGCATGCGCGTGGCCACGCTGCTCAACCTGGAAACGCTGTACCCGGTGCTCGACGCGCTGGCCGCATCTTTCGGAGCTAAAGCCAAAGAGTTCGACGGCATTATGAAATCGGGCCGCACGCATATGCAGGATGCTGTCCCCATACGTCTTGGGCAGGAGTTTGCCGCGTATGGGTTGGCCATCACCAAGGGTAAGCAGCATCTGCAAGCCGCAGCCGACTCTCTGCGAGAGCTTGGATTGGGCGGCAGCGCGGTTGGCACCGGCATCAATACGCATCCCGATTACCGCGCGAAAGCGATTGCCAATCTTGCTCGAATCTCAGGTCAAAAATTAACTCCTGCAGAGGACATGCGCTGGGCCATGCAGTCGAATGCGTGCATGGGCGACGTGAGCGCCGCGCTGCGCAGTATTGCGCTGGAAGTGATCCGCATCTCGAATGACTTCCGCCTGCTCGCATCCGGGCCGAATACCGGCCTGAACGAGATTCATCTGCCCAGCCTGCAGCCTGGATCGTCCATTATGCCGGGCAAGATCAATCCCGTCATTCCTGAGTTGGCTGCGATGGTGAGTTTTCAGGTGATCGGCAACGATGCTGCCGTCGCCTACGCAGTGCAGGGCGGCCAGCTCGAATTGAATGTGATGATGCCGACGATGACCTACAACGTGTTGCAAAGTACGACCATTCTGGCGAATATGTTGCGGCAATTCGATGAGCGCTGCGTCTCCGACATTACCGCTAACATCGACCGCTGCAACTTTTACGCGCAGAGTACGGTTTCGCTGGCCACGGCGCTCAATCCTTATATTGGCTATGCGAAGGCGACGGAGATTGTGAAGGAATCGATCGCTTCGGGCAAGTCGATTATCGAGATTGCGCGCGCGAAGCAATTGCTGAGTGAGGAAGAAATCGCGGAGATTCTCGATCCTGCGCGGATGACTGAGCCGCAATATCCGCTGGAAGCAGCAAAGTTGCGGGATAAAAGCTAAGTGCGACCACATCTTGTCATCCTGAGTGCAACGAAGGACCTGCTTTTTGATGACAGTGGAGTGATTGTCCGAGGAAAAAACAGGCCCTTCAACTTTGTCCGCTACGCTCAGGATGACAAGATTTTTTCTTTACTCCTGACGCTTTCTATCTATTAAAAAACAAAGGCCGCGCCCGAAGCGCGGCCTTTTGTTAAAGCAACGAACTACTGGCGGCCCCAACGATAGACTACGCTGCCTTCCCATCCCAGATTGTTCTGGGTTGAGCTGCTGTACCGTGTCATCAGATAGCTGGGAGTAAGCCGAAGAGCGAGGCCGGGGCTCAGGTTGTAGTCTACGGAAGCACTGGCCGAGAGATTTAAAGAGTTGCCGTTGTCATAAAGGCCAATCAGATTGCCTGGTAATCCGCCCGTGCCGGTGTCGAAGTTTCCATGACCGACGCCCGCCAGAACGCGTGCGGTCCAGCCCCAATGCATGCCTTCAAAGAAGCGCACCGTGGGCCCGGCCATGAACGTATATTGGCTAATGGCCGGTTCGTAGACTCCGTACTGATTCCGTCCGGTATATGCCGTTCCATAGTAGCCGCGGACATCTGCTGTGACGCCAATCTTGCCGAAGGCATAATCGGTGATACCGGCATGCCAGCCTGCCTCGTTAATATGCTGCAGGTCTTTTCCGGGACTCATGCGGAGGTAATTGCCTCCGAAATACGCCTCGTATTTGTGCGAATAGGTGTCCTGAATGACTTGCTGCTCGCGCAGCTTGCGGCGGGCATGCACCCGCTCCTGTGCCTGCTGCAACACCTGAGCACGCTCCTGGGGAGTGCTCTGCGGCGCAGTCTGCTCCGTCTGAGCCTGGGGAGTTTGTGTCTGATCGGCGGACTGTGCTCGCGCCTGCAGCGCTGCAAAAGAAAAAATTGTAATTGCCAGAACCGGGTAAAAACGGTTGGAAAGAAACATGAACCTGACTGCCTCCACTGCCGGCGAAAACTAAATTGAGACGATCTGCCCCCACAAAATATGGAAACGCCGCTCTAAGGCCAAAGCTCCCTTTATTTTAGAGCACAGACAAGGTATCCGCTCCGAAAGAGACACTTTTCTGTTCTGTCAGACCTGGGAAAAGCGAAAATCGTTATCCTTTTATCGCAAAATCACTTGCACCGTAGGCCTTACCCTGCTTTTCTTATGAAGAACCCGCATTGCATCCCATATGAGGGGAAACGACTACGGATGAAATTTTTATTGGGCCTGATTCTTGGTTTACTCATTTTTCCTGTCGCAGCACTGCTCTATCTTCGGTCGGGACATCCGCCGGTTGCGGTTGCCGATGGGCCATTTCCGTTGGAAAAATACATCGTCCACATGCCTCTGGGCGCGCGGATTCACAGCGAAATGCCCTCCAAAGCACCGATTTCGCCGAGTGAAACCAATATGCTGGTGGGCGCCCGCATCTACCGCGAGCAATGCGCGGCATGCCACGGCCTCTATGGCCGACCTGCACCTTTTGCGGCGCACATGTACCCGGACGCGCCGCAGCTCTGGCAGCCGCACGGCGCAGGCGTTGTCGGCGTGAGCGATGATCCGCCGGGAGAAACATTCTGGAAGGTAAAAAACGGCATTCGTCTTACTGGCATGCCTTCATTCAGCCAGGTTCTGAACGACACGCAGATGTGGCAGGTGACCTTGCTGCTGGCGAACGCCGATAAGCCGCTTCCAGGCAATGTGCTTGACACGCTGAAGCAGCCCATCGACTTCAACCCTCCATCCACACCCACGCCGCCTATACCGGAGACACACTAATATTTAGAGCGAATGGCGTAAGTTACTCCGGTTGTGAATTGGAACGAATTGCGCTTCGTCGGCGGCTCGGCCGGCGGAGGATCGTTCAAATAGCTGTCATTGGTGCCGATGGAAAAACTGAGCGCTTTATAAAAAGGAAAGAGCAGCGTATTTGTCTCGCTGGCAGAATAAGCACGCACATAGTTATAAGCAGGCAGATACGATACCTGCTGATTGAAAACAATGCTTCGCGGCAGTTTTAGATTGTATGTTGCAGAAAAGGTTGAACCGATAAGGTCCTGATTTGTGCCGTCTGTCGCCGCATAAAATTCCTGCTTCTCGTATTGCAGCGTGCCTTTAAAATCGAGCAATTGATTTGGACGCTTGATCGCAGTCCAACCGATTCCACCGCCGTAAACCTGCTGCAGCGAGAGGCCCTGGCTGTAGTTGTGATCAAATGCCGTCTGTACGAGCGCGTAAAAGCGCGGAGAAAAATACTGGTCACGCTCGGCGTCGGCGTGATAGATCGAGCTCTTTGTATAGCTCGACGGCACGTACGTTCCGTCCGCCGCGATATATGCGGGATCGGTGATTTTTCCGTACGACTGTGAGTAATTCATAGTCGTACGATTCCTGGTATTCAGCCAGAGCACGGTAGGTACAACTCGAGCCAAAGCCACTGAGCTTGTGAACGTGTACTGGTTCTGCGTTGCCTGCACGATCGTGGTGCCGGCTGTCACTGATCCATTCCAGCCCGCGAAAAAGCCGGGATTGCCTCGCAGTTGCTTATTGTAGGTCGTCTGATCCACGATATATTGCGCATTTTTGACGGGAATTGGCGGAATCACTGCCGACGTATCTGCCGATTGGATTTGAATTTTTCCATCAGCGACTGAAATCGAGCCAGTAGCAATATTTCCCCGATGATGCAAAGTGCGCACTCCGATTTCATGTTCCAGCACGGCAAACGTAGAGGACGAGCGAAGCTCTTTTACCTTGCTCCAACTCACATTGACGTCGCCGACAATGTCGCTATGAAAGACGATTGTTCCGCTAACTTCGCGGAGAAATTTTCCCGACAGCTGATCGCCGTTTGTGAAAACAATGACATCGGGAAGCTTGCCGTTGTCCTTTTTTTTGCCCGCTGGAGGATCAGCGATAAAGGCGCAAGCTGCCTGTGAAAAAACCATCCATACAGCAATCCACAATAAGGCAGAATGCAGGTAAAAGTGCTTCCGCGCAAAAGCCATGAAGCCTGTTTCACTCCTGTTTCATTGTCGGTGTATTTTGACGCGCAACTACAGAAGACAGTAATCGCTCTCTTTATGTTAGCGCGACGCAATAGAAAAGCCGGGCGCAGGAAAGTGCGCCCGGCTCAGGTCCAGCGATTTTTAGTACGAGGATTTAATGGTGTAAGTTACACCCGCCGTAAATTGAAACGAATTGCGCTTCGTCGGCGGATAGGTAAGAGGCACATCATTCAAATAGGTATCGAGCGTTCCCAGTGTGAAACCGAAGTTCTTGTAAGCGGGGAAGGTGACCGCGTCGGTTTCAGCAAAAGAATACGCGCGCGTATTGTTCCACCCCGGAATGTAGAGCAGTTGCTGGTTGAAGATAATGCCTTTCGGCAAATGCAGCGTGTAATAACCGCCGAAGGTGGAACCGATCAGATCCTGGTTCTGATCAGCTGTTGTGTTGAAGAAGGCCTGACGCTCATACTGCACGGTTGCCTTTGCATCAAGCTCCTGCTTGGGGGACTTGATGATCGTATAACCGATACCACCGCCGTAAATCTGCTGCAAATCCAGGCTTTGGCTGTAGTTGTGATCGAATGCAACCTGCCCTAAGTAATAGAGCCGCGGCGAAACATATTGGTCACGCTCGGCATCGACATGCAGAATCGAGCTCTTCGTGTAGCTTGATGGAACAAAATTGCCGTTCGCATCGGTGTAAGAGGGATCGGTGATCTTTCCGTAGGATTGTGCATAATCCACAGTGGTACGGTTGCGCGGATCGAGCCAGCTTACCGTCGGAACTACGCGCACCAGGCCGACGCTGCCATTGAATGAGTACTGATTCTGCGTCGCCTGCACCAATGTAAGGCCAAGAGTTGCCGCGCCGTTCCATGCCTGGAAAAATCCGGGCTCGCCGCGAATTTGTTTATTCAAGGTGGTCTCGTCAACCATATACTGCGCATTCTTTATGGGAACCGGCGGGATGGTAGCGTTTGTGGCCGATTGCACTGTAATTTCATTGTTCTCAACCGAGATATTGCCGATCGGGACACTGGCTGGAATCTGGCGGTGCTTAATTTTTACGTCCTTGTCGAGCACTGCGACCTTTTGCGATGTATGCAGCTCTTTGATTTTGCTCCAGTCGACGTTGATATCGCCGACGATATCGCTGTGAAAGGTTACAGTACCGCCAATGGCCTGAACGAATTTGCCGGAAAGCTGATCGCCATTCGTGAAGACAATTGTGTCCGGCTGAACGGCTGGCTTGTTCTGTGCGGAGAGGGGCCTCTCACTTGCTGTAAATAGGAGCGATACAGCAAGCAGTGGGAGTGATGCCAGTCGCAGCGCGTGGCGAATATAAGTCAGCATACGGAACCTTAACTCCTGGATAGATATTTACATCCTTGAAACATAAAGCTGGATTTTTAGCCTAACTTGCAATCTCTCTGATGCAACAACAGGACAAAGGCAGGTATAACCGGTCTCAATACTTAATAAGTCATGATACCGCGATCAATAAATCCATGTTCAAGGCCCGGGAAATTTCATTCCGCAACCGCTATAGCGGTTCGACCGAGAGCAATTTAAAATAGACGCATGTCGATCACACGCCAGCAAGCTCTTGATTACTTCCACTCGGATGACCTTATCGGACTAGGCATGGAAGCCGACGCCATGCGCAAAAAACTGCATCCGGAAGGCGTAGTGACGTACATCATCGATCGCAATATCAACTACACCAACTTCTGCACGGAATATTGCACCTTCTGTGCCTTCTATCGCCCGCTGAAAGGCAAGATGGCCTCCGAAGGTTACATCCTCGATTTCGAGACAATCTACGACAAGATTGCGGAAACCGTGGCCATGGGCGGCACGGGCGTGTTGATGCAGGGCGGGCTGCATCCGGATCTGAAGATCGAATGGTTCGAGCGCCTGCTGAAGGGCATTAAACAGCGCTTCCCGCATGTCTGGATGCACTGCTTCTCCGCCTCGGAAATTCTGGCCATTGCCGAATACAGTAATTTGAGCGTGCGGGATACGATTATGCGCCTGCGTGATGCGGGGCTCGACTCGATCCCGGGCGGTGGCGCGGAGATTCTCGATGATGAAGTGCGGCATCGCATTGCCCGCCTCAAGTGCGGAACAGAAGATTGGCTGCTGGTCCATCGTACGGCGCACCAGCTGGGCATGCGCACTACGGCTACCATGATGTTCGGCGTAGGAGAAACTTTCGAGCATCGCGTGAATCACTTTGAGCAAGTGCGCCGTCTGCAGGAAGAAACCGGCGGCTTCACCGCTTTCATCCCGTGGAGCTTCCAGCCGCACAACACCGCGCTCGGTGGACGCGGATGGGATGAGGCGACCGCGGTCGAATATCTGAAAGTATTAGCAATTTCGCGCCTCTACCTTTCGAATATTGAGAATGTGCAGTCCAGCTGGGTTACGCAGGGCTTGAAGGTTCTGCAGCTCGGGCTGCGCTTCGGCGGCAATGATGTCGGCTCGGTGATGCTTGAAGAAAATGTGGTGAAGGCTGCGGGCACCTCCAATTGCACCACGGAAGAAGAGCTGCGCCGCATTATTCGCGATGCCGGATTCAAGCCGGTGCAGCGCGATACGCTCTATACCACGATGTTTCTGAATTAAGACAAAGATGCATCTTAAATTGGCCGTCATTCTGACGACTCGCAAGAGGAGAACCTCCACTATGTGCCGCCCAGACGGCGATGCAGATGTTGTCATCGAAATTCCGACAAATCGCATACAATAAGGCTTTTAGGCACTGGAGGCAAAGGCCCTGCTGTCAACATCCTTGATTCATCATGCGTTTGTCGCCATGCCGACGCTCCTGGCACAGGCGAACCAGCACAGCCTTTCGCATTATTTGCGGTCGCATTATGGCGATACCACTTTTCAGCATCTTTATCGCTGGAACTGGTTCGACACCGCCCTGCTGATTCCCTATTTTCTGGTGATGATCATCCTTGCGTTCTACGGCATGCATCGTTACCAGCTTGTCTACCTGTATTACAAGCACAAGAAGAACGCAGCCAAGGAACCACCGAAGCACTTTGAGCAGCTGCCGCGAGTCACCATCCAACTGCCCATCTTTAATGAGCAGTTTGTGATCGACCGCCTCATCGAGGCATGTTGCAACCTTGATTATCCGCGCGAGCTGTTTGAAATTCAGGTGCTCGACGACTCGACCGATGAGACGAAAGAAGTAGCGCGCGGCATTGTCGAACAGTATCGCGCTGCCGGACACCCCATCTCCTATATTCATCGCACTGACCGCTACGGCTTCAAGGCCGGAGCGTTGGATCATGGACTGAAAACGGCAACCGGCGAATTTGTTGCCATCTTCGACGCCGATTTTGTTCCGCCGCGCGACTGGGTGATGCAGGTGGTTCACCACTTTGCCGAGCCGGATGTGGGCATGGTGCAGACGCGCTGGACGCACCTGAACCGCGACTACAGCTTTCTTACTCAGGTTGAAGCCATCCTGCTGGATGGTCACTTTGTGCTGGAGCATGGCGGACGGTCCCGCGCCGGTGTCTTTTTCAACTTCAACGGCACCGCGGGCATGTGGCGCAAATGCGTTATCGGCGAAGCAGGGGGCTGGCAGCATGACACGCTCACCGAAGATACCGACCTCAGCTATCGCGCACAGTTGAAGGGATGGCGCTTCAAGTATCTGCAGGATGTGGAATGCCCTGCTGAAGTGCCTATCGAAATGACGGCCTTCAAAACGCAGCAGGCACGCTGGGCGAAGGGACTCATCCAGACATCGAAAAAAATTCTGCCGCAGGTGTTTGGGAGCGATGCGCCTTTCCACACGAAGATCGAGGCCTGGTATCACCTGACGGCCAATATTAGCTATCCGCTGATGGTTGTGCTTTCAACTCTGCTGATGCCGGCAATGGTCATCCGCTTTTACCAGGGATGGTTTCAGATGCTGCTCATCGATTTTCCACTCTTCATGGCGTCCACTTTTTCCATCTCGTCGTTCTATCTGGTTTCGCAAAAAGAGCTTTTCCCGAAGAAGTGGTACAAGACTTTTCTCTATCTGCCGTTTCTTATGTCGCTCGGCATCGGCCTCACGGTCACCAACACCAAAGCCGTTATCGAAGCACTGCTTGGCATTCAAAGCTCGTTCAAGCGTACGCCAAAGTATCGCGTGGAGAAGCGCGGCGAGAAATCGAAGGCCGCAAAATATCGGAAACGGCTCGGCATTGTTCCGTGGATCGAGTTGCTCATTGGTTGCTATTTCGCGTTGACGATCTGGTATGCCATAACCAACGAGAACTATTTCACCGTGCCCTTCCTGCTGCTCTTCGTCGTAGGCTACTGGTATACGGGGCTGCTCTCTCTGCTGCAAGGCCGCTTCGAGCGCTGGCGCTCCGGCGCAAACTTTGAAGAATCTTCGCCTAAACCCTATCCGGTGGGCGTATAGAACGCGTGGATGCCATCATCCCGGGTGTCCCATCCTGAGCCATAGGCGAAGAGTGGGATAGTACACTCAATGCTATGAAATCCTTCTGTCGCGCAGTATCTATCATTGCGCTTGTCTTTGCTTCTGCACCTCTCTTCGCCCTCGATCGCCAGTCGAATGCGGATTACCACGCGCGCCGCGTTGCCTTGGCTAACAAGTTGAATGGCGGCGTCGCCGTTCTCTTCGCTGCGGAAGAGCCGCTGCTCGACTTCATGCCCTATCGGCAGGACGCGGATTTCTACTACCTCACTGGATGGAATGAGCCGGGCGCGGCTCTGCTGATCGAAGCACCGCAACCAGCGCAAGGCACGCATCCGGCCCGGCCCTATCGTGAAATCATGTTCCTGCCCACGCGCAACCTGCGCATGGAACTATACACCGGCAAGAAGCTGGACGCTGCTGCTCCGAATGCAACGCAACTTACCGGCGTCGATGAAGTGAAGATGATGAGCGATCTTGCCGTCACGCTCAATCAGATGGCTGCAGAAAATCGCGCCGCCGCCTACCGCATCTGGTCCGAGCCGGACACGGAGCAAGCCAAAGCACTCGTGCAATGGACAGCCACTACCCTCGGCATGGACAGCGCTCCGCCCTTTGCCGATGTGCGCAAGCCCGTGGAAGAATTGCGCGCGACGAAAGACGCGGGCGAACTGGCGCTGCTGCACAAAGCATCCGACGCTTCCGTGCAGGCACAATTTGCCATGATGAAAGCCGTGCATCCCGGCCAGAAAGAGCGCACAGTCACCGGCATTATCTACGAAAAGCTGCTCGAAAATGGCTGCGAACGTCCATCGTATGCGCCCATCGTCGGTTCCGGTGAGAAATCGACGGAGCTGCACTACTCTGACAACAGCCAGACGATGCAGGGCGGCGACGTAGTTGTAGTCGATGCAGCGGGCGAATATTCCATGTATGCCTCGGACATCACGCGTACCGTTCCCGTCAACGGACACTTCACGGCACGCCAGCGCGAAATCTACGACATTGTTTTAGGCGCGCAGAAAGCGGCTATCGAAGGCTTCGTTGCCGGCAAATCGCATATTAATGATCCGACCCATAAATATCCGGACTCGCTCGACACCATTGCCTGGAACTACATGAACGCGCATGGTAAAGATCTGCATGGAGAGCCGCTGGGCAAATATTTTATCCACGGCATCGGCCACTCCGTCGGCATCGACGTGCATGATCCATACGACTATTCGCAGCCAATTCAGAAAGGGATGGTCTTCACGATCGAGCCCGGCATCTACATTCCGGAAGAAAAAATCGGCGTGCGCATTGAAGATGTTTTCTACGCAAATCCTGAGGGCAAGCTCGAATGCCTGACCTGCACTCTGCCCAAGGATGCTGACCTGGTAGAAAAGGCGATGCGCAAATAACTATGCGAATTGCGCATTCGTTCCTGGCGATTCTCGCGGGCTTCATCACTGTCATCGGAGTGACAGGAATCGCTACACTTCTGTTGAAGAAACTTGCCGGTGAGGAGACGCCGCGCGATCCTCTGCACATGGCGGCGCAGCTCGCCACTACACTCATCGGCGCCGTACTCGGCGGATATGTAACGGCACGCTATTCGCAGGCCAATCCGCTGGCGCATATGCTTATGCTGGCGCTGGTTGTGCTCTTTATGGGAGGGCTTTCGGCATTGCAGATGAAAGGCCGGCAGCCTGCGTATTATTCGATCGCTGTGACTGCGATTCCGCCGCTTGGGACGCTTGTCGGCGGCCTATTTCGACTGCACCAGATAGGGATTCACTGGTAAGCAAAAACGAAAAGGGTGGCCGAAGCCACCCCTGAGTTTCACTTGCAACCGGGTCAGAAGCGGACGCCGAACGTGACCGGGATCAGGCTCGATGTGCCCGAACCATACGGGTTTTGATAGCTGGCTACAGGTGAATCCACCCAAGTGTAACGGGCCTCGGCAAAGAGCTTCGTATTGTTTTCCGGCCCAAAAGCCTTCCAGTAGAAGCCTGCGCCAATGTTTAGACCGCCTTGGTTGCTGGAAGAGTGAGCGACGGTCGTGGGGTAATACCCTTCGTAGCAGTAGTAATAGCAGGTGATCCCCAACGCGGGAGCGGTAAAGTTCGTCACCTTGCGATAAAAGCCGCCACCACCGGTCACGTAGGCCCCAGCCTTACTCGTAACCGGAAGATAAAAAATGGGATCAATGGTCAAAGACCATGTATTTACATTGCCCCCGAGAGGCACGTCCGACCCACTATCGATCGCAAGCTGCGTAAGCGTGCTTCCTGGAATCTTGTCACGATTGAACTGATACTCCAGTAACGCACCGAGATGCTTTGTGAAATTCCACCCGGCGCCGAGCTTCACATTGTATCCGTAGGTTTCCCACCCATGCGTGGTATTGCCGACCGGAGCCGTAAATCCGACGCCTGCTTCAAATGCCACCTTGCTCCATCTGCTCTCATAGGACGGGTATCGTGAGTTTGTCTGCCCATACTGCGGAGTTGGAGACGGGTTTGGACTGGGCGCGGCACCCAACGATGCGCCATCAATATCTTCGCCAGCTAAGTAGGCTTTATTGTCATCGGATGAGCTGTAGTGACCGGAGACATCACTCTGGGCACGAGCCATGATTGGAAGCGACGCCAAAGCAATCGTAGAAACAGCAATGGCAAGAGAGCGCATGATCATGCGCGAAGGACTACAACTGACCACCATAGTATCCCTCATCATTCTCGATATTTCAGGGTCGTGGGTTCGCCCCTTATCTTTCTATCAACACAGGTGGGATGCTTTTGTCTCGGAGAATGATGCATTTACAAAAAATACCCCAGCTCTCTATATGAGCCGGGGTATCGAAATAATAAATCTTAACGATTAGTGGATATCGAATTGCTCGGGATGCAAAGCAGGATCGCTTTTCACGATGACCGTTTTTCCGGTCATCTCTTCTATCTCATTCAGCCAGCGCGCGTTATTTGCCTTGAGCGTCTTTACGACTTCCGGGTTGACGCGCAACAGCACATCATTGCGCTCCAGATGCTTCTGCATCTTGCGCATCTCGATGTATATCTCGTTGCACACAGTCATCGGGCTCTTCACCATTCCGGTTCCCTGGCAGATATTGCAGGGTACGCTCAGTGTCCGTTCCAGAGACTGCTTCACGCGCTTGCGCGTAATGGCAACTAAGCCAAAGTCATTGAACTGCAGAACCTTCGAAGGAGCGCGATCGGCTTTGAGCCCCTCTTCCAGTGCCTGCATCACTTTGTGCCGGTTCTTGCGCTCATCCATATCGATAAAGTCGATCACGATGATGCCGCCCAGATCGCGCAGGCGAATCTGGCGCACAATTTCAGGAATCGCGTCGAGGTTTGTCTTCAGGATCGTGTCTTCAAGTCGAGCCGTTTTGCCGACGTATTTGCCAGTGTTGATGTCGATGGCCACCAGCGCTTCGGTCTGGTTGATGACAATCGAGCCGCCGGACTTGAGCCATACCTTGGAGCGCAGTGCCTTGGTGATCTCGTCCTGAATGCCAAACTGCTCGAAGAGCGGCGTCTCTTTGGTGTAAAGCTTCACACGCCGCACCAGCGAGGGCTGGAAACGATTGAGGAAGCGCACGACTCGCTCATATTCCGTCTCGCTGTCGACCCAGATGGTCGAGAAGTTATCGCTCACCTGATCGCGCAGCACACGCTCTACGAGGTTGAGATCGTGATAAATCAGCGCCGGAGCCTTGCCGTCGTCCGACCGCTGCTTGATGTCGTTCCACAGGCTGATGAGGAAGCGCAGATCGGCGCGCAGTTCATCTTCGCTTGCGCCATCCGCAGCCGTGCGCACAATGAAGCCGCCTGAAGCTGCGCCCTTTTCGCTGATAAGAATCCGCTTCAGGCGCTGACGCTCTTCATCGGAAGAAATCTTGCGCGAAACGCCAACGTGGTTCACGGTGGGCATGAAAACAAGGAAGCGCCCCGGCAATGCGATGTGGCTCGTAATGCGCGCGCCCTTCTTCGCAATCGGTTCCTTTGCAATCTGAACCAAAATCTCTTGTCCGGGCTTGAGCAGTTCGGTGATGACAGGCAGATCGGTTACCTGCGCAGATGCGCGGCGCGGGGCTCCTCCGCCCTGGCGACGGCGCCCATGCCGTCCGCGTCCTCCGCGGCGACGATCCCGATCCTGGCGACGCGGCTCGGTTTCGGCCTGCGCATCGGCAGAAACTTCTTCGCTTTCCTCTTCTTCTTCCTCTTCGTCCTCGTCAACTTCCTCGTAGGACAGATCGTCCTGGTCCTGCTCAGCAAGCATGCCTTCAGGACCAAAACTCACTCGCTGGTTAATGTGCAGATCGCGCACCATCGCACCCAGATCAGCCCCGTTCATTTGGTGATCGAGGGTCTCTTCTTCCAGCTCTTCGATATCGTGTTCGTCTGCCTGCGCCTGGATCGGCTCGAAGTCGTACTCCTCTTCGTCAATGACTTCTTCTTCCAGCAAGCCTGCGCCGGGAGCAAAAAGTCTTTCATCCTGAGACACCTGCTCAAAGGCCGCCTCTGCTTCTTCGGGAAGAGGTGCTTCCTCTTCATTTTCCGGCTGGAATTCGACTTCCAATACAGGCTCAACAGACGACTCTTCTGTAACTGCTTCCGTTACAATTTCCGGCTCGCTTGCAGAAGACTTTAACTCAGCTTCCTCCACACTGGAAATGCGGAATTCGCTGGGAGCGGCTACATCCACCCGGTGCGCTGCCGAAGCATGTTCGGGATCATATTCATGCTCCTCTTCAACCACTTCAAGAGGTTCAGGCTGCTCTTCTTCTTCATGCACCAGCACGACCGGCTCTGCGATGGTTTCAACAGTGGCTTCCGGCTGCGGAGCCTGCTCTTCTTCAATCGATTGACCGGGTTCAGCTTCTTGCGCTTCCGTCGCAGTTTCATGGACGGCTTCCGGGAAAGCCGCCTCTGCCTCTGCTTCATCTACAGCAGGTAATTCAGGAACGATCGCTGCAGCTTCACCGGCAGGCACCACCGGCTCCTCATTCGCACGCGAATGCCGCGCACGCGATTCGCCCGGCAAGAGCAACCCGCCATCCCAATCAATCGGGCCATCTACCAGCGTTGAAGGCCGGGAAGTAACAACGGGTTTTGGCGGAGCGGCATCGGCTTTCTTCGATTCCGTTGCCGCAGGCTGTCCACCGTACTTTGACAGAGATTCGCCCGGCAGCAGAATCGGTGTGTGTGCCGGCGCGGGAGGCGCATCGAAATGCGTTGCTGGAATGCCGCCGGGAGCACCATGTTCGGGCAGAGCCACCGGCTCGGCCGAAATGCTTTCTTCTACAGCTTCCGGAGATTCAATGTGCCCGCTCTCTTCCCGCTGAGGGCCACGGTCCCGTCCGCGACGGCCGCGGCGACCACGCCAGCGGCGGGTGCCTTGCGAAAAACGTTCCGCAGAGCCTTGCTCTGATTCGCCCTCTTCGCTTTCAACTTCACTGGAATCAGTTTTTGCTTCCTGCGCAGGCTGCGCCTCGCGACGCCCTTCACGCTGCGGTGGCTGCGGGTGGGATCCGCCAATGCGCTCAAAATCTGCCGAATCTTCCTGCTCTTCCAGAAAATCGGTGACATAGAGAAATGCATCGCGCTCCAGTCCGAGATCGACGAACGCCGACTGCATTCCGGGGAGAACTCTGGTTACGCGGCCCTTATAAATGGATCCTGCGAGGGTGTATTCATTTTCGCGCTCGTAATAAATTTCTGCGAGCTGATCATCTTCTAAAATTGCAAGCCGCGTCTCATGCGGCGTGCTGGAAATACATATTTCTTTTGACATGCTGCCTCTCTTGCTGCCGAGGCAGATCAAACCGGAAGACCGGACGAGAACAGGAAACGACTAAGAGATGGCCGGTATCCACACAAATTCCAGATGGCACCCACTTCCGGGCGGCGGTCTGTGAAAAGAATGGGATATTTTCGGGAGGCTATCTGGGCGCAGAGAGTTTGTGACCGCTTCAACCAATCCATTCGGCGGGGTCGTTACCCGTCTCAGCGCGCTCATTCCTGATCCTGACCGGCCCGGTGATCCACCTTGGCCGGCTAAATAATTAAATTCCTTTAAAACTTCTTCAAAATCCGCTCTGCGACCTCGCAGAGCACTTGCCAAAACTGTTTCGCCATCAATTCACGAACCGATTCATCCGGACATTCATCACCATGCCCAGAGCGAGAAACGTGAATAACACGGAAGATCCGCCGTAACTCATTAACGGTAAAGGAATTCCGGTTACCGGCATCAGCCCGATTACCATACCGATGTTCACCGCGATCTGGAAGATCAAAACGGCAACCACGCCCATGACAATGAGCGTTCCCGGCAGGTCCGCAGCTGTTTGAGCGTTTTGAATCAAACGCATCAATATTAAAAAGTATAGCAGCAAGACAATCACTGCGCCGATAAACCCATGTTCCTCGCAAAATGCGGCGAAAATAAAGTCGGTATACGGGATGGGCAGAAAATCGCCTTGGGTCTGGGTTCCCTTGGTTGCGCCGCGACCGAAAACGCCTCCATCACCCACCGCAATCAGCGATTGCCGAATCTGGTAGCCCGAGCCCTTCGGATCGTCATCCGGATTCATGAAACTGGTAAGGCGGGCTTTCTGGTAAGGCTTGAGCACTTTTCCGCTCTTCCAGACCACTCCTACTGCCAGCAACCCGACGAGGATGATGATTCCGGCCTTTTTCCAATCGATGCCGCCTAGAAACAGGCCTACCAGCAATACCGGAGAATAGGTCAATGCTGTCCCCAGATCCGGCTGCTTGAGCACCAGCAGCATGGGAACGCCCACCAGGGCCATCGCCTTAAAGATGTCCTTCCAGGTCAATTCCTTGCCTGAAAGGCCCCAAAAATAGCGCGCAACGGCCACAATCAGCACCAGTTTTACCCATTCTGAAGGCTGAAAATGCACGCCGCCGGGCAATTTAATCCATCGCCGCGCGCCTAAGACCTTTGTCCCTACTGCCAGCACCGCTATCAGGGAGACGATGCAAAAGCCGTAAATCCAGTGAATCCACTCCAGCAGCCGATGGTAGTCAATAACGGAAAAGGTGAACATCGCCGCCAGTCCACCCAATATCCAGAGCACCTGCATTTTGTGGAAACCGACAAACTTGGTGTGCATAGTGGCGCTGTAGATTTCCAGAATGCTAATGATGGAAAGAATCATGACGAACCCAAGCAGGGTCCAGTCGAAATCGCGAAAAGAGAGAAAACGGCGCATTGACTAGATCAATTATCCCTCAATCGGGAGACGCTTTGAAGGGTGCATATCTTGATCGCTCATTCACTTTTCTAATTCTTGTCATCCCGAGCGAAGCCGAGGGACCTGCAGTTTGTTTTTCTATTGGAACCACTCTTCACTTAAATCGATCCATGCCGCATTCATAATTTGAATAAGCGCCAGTTTTTTCTCACGTCGCCAACGCTTGATTTGCTTTTCGCGGTCAATAGCATTGTTGACATATTGAAAGCACTCGTACCACACCAGCCGACAACACTTGTAATCGGAACTAAATCCGGAAAATGCGCCATTCTTATGTTCGGCCACTCGCCTCACAAGATTGCTAGTCATGCCGCAATAGAGCACTCTGGTTCTGCTCGACATGAGATAGACATAATAATGATGCTCTCGGCGCTGCAAACTGCAGGTCCCTCCGCTGCGAGAAAAATGCTAGCGCATCTTTCTCTTCGGTCGGGATGACAATTCATGAGTAGCGCGGCAAATAGCAAACTTTTGTAATATATGCAAAATTGGGCTTCAGGTGCTGATCTATTTTCTTTGCTTACGGCAACTTTGCCGTTGCATGCACTGGAGGCACCTTCAGGTAAAAGTGGCCGCCCCACAGAGCTGCTTCCTCACCTTTGTGGGGCTTTGATAGAGATTTCCCGCCAACGGGCGGCAAACCCGTGTTATTCCAGACTGCGCCTACGTCTACCTTTGCGGGTGCCTTTGCAATGAGGTTGTTTTCCAGCCTGCGCTGCTTATTCACATAGGCTTCAATGATGGGAGCGGCCAGGCGTCCTGCAAATTGTCCATGAATGCCCGACTCAAACAGCACGCAGACGACAATATCGGGGTTCCGTCGCGGCGCAAAACCTACAAACCAGGCATTGTCATTCATCGTATGGGAATGGCCTAGCCTGGCGGCAAGGGCATTACTCATCGTCTGTGCGCTGCCTGTTTTCCCGGCAAAGTCGATGCCCTCGAGGTGTGCGCTCGAATCTGTACCGCCGGGAGCCATCACCTGTACCATGGCATCGGTAATGGTTTGCCAGCTTGCCGGATCGATGGGCACAATTTTGTCCCCTGAACCGGGATAGGTGTCATATAGCGCCTTACGATAATCTGGGGGGATCTCATCAGGAAAAACTACATGCGGACGCTTCAGAACTCCGCCGGACGCAATACCACCGATAGCACGCGCCATCTGAATGGGCGTAGCAGCTACAGCACCCTGTCCGATACCTACCGAGATTGTTTCGCCCGCATACCATTTTTGATGGAAGTTCCTCATCTTCCACTCTTCGGATGGCATCGTACCGGCGGCTTCGTTGGGCAGATCGACTCCAGTCTTCTGTCCCAGGCCAAATGCATGGGCCCATTTCGCGATCTTTTCGATGCCTAACTTCTCGGCCAGCGTGTAAAAGAAAACGTCGCATGACCAGGGAATCGCGTGCTGGATATCGACGATGCCGTGTGCCCCATGACGAGCCGATATCCAGCACTTAAAGTAGTGCCCGTAAAAACTCGCGCCTCCGGGACAGTTCACGCGCATATCCTGCGCTACCCCCTCTTCCAGGCCGGCTGCCGACATAATGATCTTGAACGTGGAACCGGGAGCAAGCTGCGCCTGGATCGCCTTATTCAGCAGCGGATGCTCCGGATCGGTAATCAGCTTGTTCCATTCATCACGGCCAATGCGCACCGCAAAAGAATTCGGGTCGAAATAAGGGCGGCTGACCATGGCCAGAATCTCGCCTGTATGCGGATCCATTGCCACAATCGCGCCGTTGCGGTTACCCAGAGCATTCTCCGCCGCGCGCTGAATGTCGATGTCAATCGTCAGCTTCAGGCTTTTTCCCGGAATCGCGTGTTCCGTTCCCAGCTTCCCCACTTCCCTGCCGTGGCTATCGACAACCACGTCTTGGGAACCGTCCTGTCCACGCAGGAGCGCATCATAGGACTGCTCCACGCCTGACTTACCAACCACATCGCCCGGCTCATAGTAGGCGTATTTCGGGTCGTTCAGCATATCCTCGCTGACTTCACCTACGTAGCCGATCAGATGCGCAGCAAAGCCGTCTTTGGGATACAGCCTGCGCTGCTCTTCGACCGTTTCCAGCTCCGGAAATTCATCTCGGTGCGCTTCGATGAATTCATGCTCATCCGGGGTGATGTCCTGCTTCAGCGGCAAAGGCTGGTATTTCGGAGCCGTCTGATATTTCTTGAGAATGGCTTCTATCTGGTCGACCGTCATGTTCAGGCCATTCGCAATTTTCGGCAGGTCGGCCATATAGTCATGGCCTTGCTCGCGCACCAGGTAGCAAGAAACCGACGGATAGTTATCTACCAATAGTCGACCATCGCGATCGAAGAGCTTGCCGCGCGGGGCAAGGATGGGAACTTTTCGAATGCGGTTCGCTTCCGCCAGTGCGTGGTAATTTTCGCCGCCAACCACCTGCAGCCGCCAGAGGCCAAATACCAGAACCAGCAGAATGCCTACGATCACATATTGAATGACCGTCAGCTTGAATCCTGGTAGTTTTTCTTCCCGGTTGAGCATGGTTAGCTACTTCGCTCGCGTCGAACCCTTGTCTTTAGAATACCCGTAAATCCGGGTGCTTCGTGGCTTTCACCCGTGCTTATCTGGTGTCGCCGTCTTCAATATTCCTTCTGTTTTGCAAGATCGAGCAATGCAAACAGAAGCACGCCCACAACAGTATTCACCACGGAGCGAATCGATTCATGAACCCAGCTCCATGCATACGGCTGCGCCAGCAAACGTCGCACCAGCAGCCAATACATCCCGCTATGGAGAAACACAAATCCGAAGGTCAGTAGCGCGCGTGTGCCGTGGTTTTCCGTATCGACGCGCACCCCCAGCGAAGCGGCCAGGTAGCCGATGATGGACTTGCAGATTCCGAAAATGCCCAATGGCTGCCGTGTCAGCGCATCCTGGGCAATTCCGATCACCGCTCCGGCTACTGTTCCTACCATCGGATTGCGGCGCGAGATCGCAAAATAAATCGTCACCAGCAACGGCAGGTCAAGGATGTCGAAATGAGTAAAGTGCAGTGAAACAAATGACTGCAGTCCCAGTGCCAGCAACGGCACCAGGACAAAAAGAATCAGCGGATATGACTGCACCTCAATATCGCGCCGCGTTGCGGCGGTCAATCTGCTCATTATGGACGGCCTCCATGAGGCTGCGCAGGGGCAGTGGATTGCGGCTTCGGCTTCAGCATAGATGGGGGCGGACGGCTGCCATCATCCGGCACCAGTTCGGGGCCTTTGTGCGAAGCGGGGTGTTGCGGCTGCGTTCCCGGGGCATGTTGCGCCGGAGCAGTTCCGGAGGGCGTTTTGGGAGCAAATGTCGGAGCCGGCTTCTTCACTCCTCCGGGCAGCGGCCCATCCACAACTACGATCGTTTTCGGTTTTGCCGGTGTTGCGGCTTCAGTCCTGTTCTGGCCATTGGTGGAAGGCAATGGCCGCGCGAAGGTATGCCCGTTTTCCGATCCATGGCCGGCATTGACCGTAGCGGCGGGATGCGGCTGCGTAGTCGCCGGAAGATGCGGTTGGATTACACCTGCTGCGGCATTCTGAGCAGCAGGCCTCGCCTGCGTAGTCGCCGGCGGACGGCTGTGTTCCCCCGGCGCCAGATCAGTTCCCTTCTTTTGGGCAGCCGTCGCCGTGGTTCCATTCGTTGTTGCTGGTATAGCCGGACGCGGCCTGGCTACCGTGACAACGCCATCGGATTGCGGAGCGAGCCGCGCCCCCGGAATCAAAGAGCTGGCAGGCGGCGTTGTATTCGGAGAGAAGCGATCCGGATGCAGTGCCGGTGGCGGACGCATCGGATTGGCAACCGCACTATCCTCAGACATCACCTTGTCATTGCTGCCCGTGTCGCTATCGGGATTGTCCGGGTCAATCCGGCTGGGCAGTTTCTCCGCCAGAATTTCGGACGCCTTCAATTGCTCGGCGCTGGCCACAGCCTCGCTCTGGATCATGTCCAGCTTCTGGCGGGGCGTGATCTCATCCCCCATATTGGTGATGACCAGCACTTCCTCAAGCTGCGAGAGGTTCGCCGCAGGGCGAATAACAACATCCACCAGGGGATCATGTTCGGGATCGACCACGATGTGATCGACATAGCCGACGGCCAGTCCACGGGGAAATATCTGGTCGCCGCCGCTGGTTACCACCGCTTCGCCCGGCTTGATGCGGTCATCCGGCATCACGCCGACCACCTGCGGCTGCCCCAGGGCATTGCCGCGCAGAATGCCGCGGATACGCGTGGTGGCCAGAATCACGCCCGCGCCGCTGGTAGGATCGGTGATCTCCAGCACCTGGCTGGTATGGGGAAATACCTCGCGGACGCGGCCCACAATGCCGTTGGGCGTAATCACCGGCATATCGACGGCAACTCCGTCCTTGGCGCCTTTATCAATGGAGAGAATCCGCGACTGCTCGATGCCGGAGGTTCCGATAATCTGCGCAGGCAGTGTTTTGTAAATGTATTTTTCCTTAAAAGACAGAAGCTCCTGCAGCCGCTGTCCCTGGCGCGCGTCTTCGGCAATGGCGCCTTCCTGGATGCGCAAGCGCCGCATCTCCGCCTGAAGGTCCTTGTTTTCCTGGCGCACGTGGATCAAGTCGATGTAGTTATCCCAGACGCCAAGGATGCTCGCGCCCAGCCAGTGCACGAAGCGCTCCGGCGGAGAAACCAGGCTGATTGCCCAGTAGCGAATCAGGCGCACCCCACCCGCATCCGGCTGCGCGTGTTCCTTGGGCAGCGGACGTCGAACCTGGATGGCAACTCCAATCACTTGCAGCAGGAGCACCAGAATCAGGACCAGGGCGTTCTTGTAACGGCTTAAGAAGGATTCCATGGCGCTAATGCCTGAGGCTCAGTGCGATTTGCAAATCTGATATGACACAACTAGTCAATCTTGATCTTACGCAGCAAACGGAAGTCGCTGAGCATTTTTCCTGTGCCCAGAACCACGCTGGCTAACGGATCGTCGGCTATCGAAACCGGCAGCCCGGTTTCTTCACGGATACGCTTGTCGAGATTCTTGATGAGCGCGCCGCCGCCGGTCAGCACAATGCCGCGGTCGCTGATGTCGGCGGAAAGCTCCGGCGGCGTCCGTTCCAGCGCCACGCGGATCGCATTCATGATGGTCGAGATGCACTCGCCCAAGGCCTCGCGAATCTCGCTGTCATCAATAGTGATGGTCTTGGGCACGCCTTCAATCAGGTTGCGTCCCTTGATCTCCATCGTCAGCGGCTTTTCCAGCGGATACGCCGAACCGATCTCCTGCTTAATCTGCTCCGCCGTGCGCTCGCCGATGAGCAGGTTGTATTTCCGCTTGAGGTAGTTCATTACCGCCTCATCCATCTGGTTGCCGGCCATGCGCACCGAACGCGAATAGACGATACCTGCCAGAGATATGACCGCGATATCGGTCGTTCCGCCGCCGATATCGACAACCATGTTGCCGGAAGGCTCGGTGATCGGCAAACCTGCTCCGATGGCCGCCACCATCGCCTGCTCTACCAGAAAGACCTCGCTGGCCTTGGCGCGATAGGCTGAGTCTTCGACTGCGCGCTTTTCTACCTGCGTAATCTCGGAAGGCACGCCGATCACAATGCGCGGATGCACCAGCATCTTGCGGTTGTGTGCCTTCTGAATGAAGTAGTTCAGCATCTTTTCCGTGACTTTGAAATCGGCAATCACACCGTCTTTCATCGGCTTGATGGCGACGATGTTGCCCGGCGTGCGCCCCAGCATCTCTTTCGCCTCTTTGCCAACGGCTTCCACTTCGCCCGTGTTCTTGTTGATGGCGACGATAGAAGGTTCATTCACAACGATGCCCTTACCACGGGCATAAACAAGAGTATTGGCAGTTCCTAAGTCGATCGCGAGATCGCTGGAAAAAACACTGAACAGCGAGCGCACACCGTGCGACCGCGAAGAGCGCGATGAAAAACCGTTCGATGACATGAAGAGATGCTTTAAAGGGACTAAAACTTATTGTAAGGCCACAAAGCAATTACTGCACCGCAGAGACGCATGGATTCTTTGAAAGTACTCAGAAATTTTCGCTATTCACAAAAAGCGTTGAAAGTAAAATTGCCATCCCCGAGCGAAATATCCATCGTTGTCATCCTGAAGCGCAGCCGAAGGACCTGCTTCCAACACTCTGCGCTCCAGCTAAATCCGCACTAATTCCTGTTGTATCTTCCCTGTAACTTCCGCCTTATCGCGCGAGGTCATCATATTCACTTCGCTGCGAATACCGAATTCCGGCAGATAAATCCCTGGCTCGACAGAGAAACAGGTGAACGGAAGAATACGCCGCTCGTCATGTGTTTCCAGATTGTCCAGGTGCGCTCCGTTGCCATGGAGTTCCGTGGCAATGTTGTGCCCGGTACGGTGCGTGAAATAAGACTCGAATCCCGCTTCGCGAATCACGGAGCGGGCCGCATCGTCGGCCTGCCATCCGGCGATCGGAGTTTTCTGCGTAAATGCTTCCTGCACAACACGAATCGCTGCATCGCGAGCATTTTTCACCACATCGAAGACGTGCTTTTCGCGTTCGGACGGCTCACGCCCAACCACGCCGGTCCAGGTAATGTCATACCAGCAACTGCCGGGCTGCGATGTTCGCGCCCAGATATCGATCAGGAGAAAATCGCCGCTCTGAATTTTGCGCGAGTGTGCTGCAGTCGGCTCATAGTGTGAATCCGAGGAGTTTTCATTCACCGAAACATTCGGGCCGTTTTCCGTAACCAATCCGGCGCGATCGATGGCCTGCTGGAACCAGGTCATCATTTCGTACTCGGTAACACCGCTCTTTATGCGCCGGTCAATCGCGCGAAAGCCTTCGGCGAGAATCTCATCCAGCGCGCGCTGCGCTTCGTAATGGCTGGCAATCTGCGCCTCGGTCAGCACCGCTTCAAACTGGCTTACCAGATCGGCGGAGCCGACAATGGTTTTGCCCATCTCGCGCAGCAACTCCACCGTGCCGGCGTCGACCATGGACACATACATGATGGCGTTGCGCGGAGAATACTGCATGGCGATGCGACGATACGGCGCAAGCATGGCCTCCAGACCGGACTGCAGTTCCTGCCATGAGGAATACTGCGTCTTGCCGCCGGGCAGCGTATCCAGCCGCGCCTGCTCGATGCGATGCACCAGCTTATGCGGTTCCCCATGCGCCGGAATGACGTAGTACCAGCGCCGCGTAATATGCGCGTGCGGATCGAGGCCGAGAATGCGTCCGGCAATCGGGTCGCGATGATGATGATCGTAGAAAAGCCACGCATCCAGCTTCAGTTCGCGCAGGGCAGATTGGATTTCAGCTAGCTTCATTACCGCAAAGTGTACCGAATGGCGCGCGAGAAGTCACAGGTGGGCGGCTGCGGCATCCAAAACTCACAAGCAGCTTCTTCAGACTTCATGAAAAGAGCGGAGCCAAGACCGGCAAAAAGCAGGTTCTTCGCTCCGCTCAGGATGATCGTTCCTTATTTCGGGCACAATCGCCGGCTTACATTCCTCGTTTGCCTGCCGCGCTCTTTCCGCTATGCTCTGCTTCAGGAAGTCGCCAGGCAAAGAGAACGCCGCCGCCGCTCATCAGCACATACTGATGGCCGTCCAGCTCATATGTGGTGGGAGAGCTGGCAATTCCCGCTCCCGCGCCTGCGTGCCACAGCGTTTTCCCGGTGGCTGTATCCAGGGCGAGGAAATTGCCGTGCGCGTCGCCGGTGAAGGTCAGGCCGGAGTCTGTCGTCAATACACCCGAACCTGCTCCACCCGGACCAACCTCATGGCTCCAGCGAATCTTGCCTGTCTGGTAATCGATCGCTTCGATGACACCTTTGCCCCAGACGCCATAATCAGCGCCGGCCCAGCCATAAGCCCCGTCCGCAGTCTTTGAGAAATAAATGCTCCAGCTCGGGTGCGCATCTACGATGAACAGCCCGGTTTTGGGATCGAAGCTGGGAGCGCGGAAGTTTGTCAATCCGCCCTCATCCGGCGCAATCAGGCGGCCATCGGGTGCTGGTTCTTTTTCCGGATCGGGAATCGGCTGACCCTTATCGTCCAATCCCTTTGCCCAGTTCACCGGACCGAAAGGCACGGTCAACAGGTTCTTACCGTTGGTCCGGTCAAGCACAAAGAAGTATCCATTGCGGGAGGCCTGCATCAGCATCTTGCGCGGCTTGCCATGGAATGGCCCATCCACCAGAACCGGCGTTTCAACCGCGTCCCAGTCGTGGGTATCGTGCGGCGAGGGCTGGAAGGCCCAGATCAACTTGCCGGTATCCGGATTTAAAGCAACGATGCTGCAGGTGTAGAGGTTATCGCCGGGGCGAACTTTGCCGTTGAGAACGGGCGTAGGGTTACCCGTGCCCCAATAGATCATGTTCAGCTCAGGATCATAGGTTCCGGCCATCCAGGTCGTTCCGCCGGTGGCCGTATTCGGCGTGCCTGCAGGCGGGGTAACATCCCACTGCCATTGCGTCTTTCCTGTTTCCGGATCGACAGAGCGGATAAAGGTCTGGAGGTTATCCATATCGCCGCCAACGCCGACAATGACGTGATTACCGACAATCAGCGGGGCCTCGGTCGCCCAATACCCCTTTTCCACATCGGCTATCGGGACGATCCAGCGCACCGTTCCATCTTTCGCATTCAGCGAGATCAGGTGAGCGTCCGGCGAGGTGAAGAAAATCCAGTTTTTGTAAATCGCCACGCCGCGCTGGCCGATATGATCGCCATTGTTAGGCGGGTAGGTGTAATGCCAGAGCATGTGGCCGGAACGCGCATCCACGGCCCAGATATTGTCTGGAATGGTGAAGTACAGAATCCCGTCCACCAGAATCGGCGAAGACTTGATGGTGGCAGTCTTTTCCGTCTGAAAAGCCCACGCAAGTGTCAGATTATTCACGTTTTGAGGCGTGATCTGGGTTAAAGCGCTATGGCGTCTGCCGGAATAATCGCCGTGGTAGCCCGGCCAGCTATCCGCTGGGGGCTTAAGCAGCATGGCAGCATCCACGTTCTGCGCGCGCGCAATCTCAGGCAAGCTGATCGATGCGCAGGCAATAGCCAGGGCAATAGAGAGGTTCCGAAAATACTTCATAATCCAGTTCTGACCCTTCTACAGAAATCGTCCGCTAAAATCAACCTGGGTTGGGCAGAACCTGATCCTGCGAAGTTGTCTTCTTTTCTACTATCATAAGAATTGCAATGCCGTTTCCGATCAAGACCTGCGTTATTTGTTCTGAAGAATTTGAATTGAAGCCGGATAAGCCTGGTTTTGCCAATCGCTGCCCGGAATGCAGCGCCAACGATGAAGTCGACGAGTCATCCCCCACAGGCTCGATGGATGCCGCACAGCGAAAATACGAAAGCGAAGCCAACGAAGAGCGCCGCCGCGTGATCCGCGACATGCTCTACCGCAAAGACAGCTAGGTTGTTCGATCTTTCTGCAAAACAAAATCTCAACTCAAAGTAAACTGAAGCGTGGACACATCCTCGATCGTCATTCTTGATTTCGGCTCGCAATATACGCAGCTGATCGCCCGCCGTATCCGCGAACAGAACGTTTTTTCGGTCGTTCTTCCCTGCACGGCTCCGTTGTCGGAAATCGAAAGCTACAAGCCGCTCGGCATCATTCTCTCCGGCGGCCCCTGCTCGGTTTACGATTCCGACGCGCCGAAAGCCGATCCGGCGGTTCTCGCGCTGGGAAAGCCGGTGCTTGGCATCTGCTACGGACTGCAGTTCATCACGCATCACCTTGGCGGAAAGGTGCGCTCGGCCGACAAGCGCGAATATGGCCACGCTGAAGTCTCGATTGTCGATCCGGAAACACCGCTGTTCTCCGGCCTTCCCGCCGATCTGCACGTATGGATGTCGCATGGCGATGAAGCTTTGGAATTGCCGCCCGGCTTCCATCTCACGGCTAAAACCAGCAATGCAGTGGCCGGTATAGCCAATCCCCAACGAAATATCTGGGCGGTCCAGTTCCATCCGGAAGTTCACCACACCAGGCAAGGCACCGAACTGCTACGCAATTTCCTCTTCAACATCTGCAAGGCGCAGCCGGATTGGACGCCGGAACACTTTATCCAGTCCACGGTTGCCGCTATTCGCGAAAAAGTGGGCGATGGCCGGGCGATCTGCGCGCTCTCCGGAGGCGTCGATTCGTCGGTGGCTGCTGTGCTCGTCCATAAGGCAATTGGCGACCGCCTGACCTGCGTCTTTGTCGATAACGGTGTTCTGCGCAAGAATGAGTTCTTCAAAGTGCAGGAGAACCTTCGCGAGAAACTCGGCCTCAACCTGGTTGCTGTCGATGCCAGCGGGCGTTTTCTTTCGCGCCTCGCCGGAGTTACCGACCCGGAGGCCAAGCGCAAGATCATTGGCCACGAATTCATCAGCGTATTCGACGATGAATCGCATCGCATCGCCAAAGAAATCGGTGGCGTGGACTGGCTGGTTCAGGGCACTTTGTATCCTGACGTGATCGAGTCCTCCTCCGTCAAAGGCCCCTCGCAGACTATCAAGAGCCATCACAATGTCGGCGGCTTGCCGGACACGATGACGCTGAAACTGATCGAACCTCTGCGCGACCTCTTCAAAGACGAAGTTCGTCGCATTGGCCGCGACCTGCAGATGCCGGAAGACATCCTGCAGCGCCAACCGTTTCCCGGCCCCGGACTTGCCGTCCGCATCCTGGGCGAAATTACGCCGGAACGCGTGGCCCTTCTGCAAGAGGCAGACGACATCGTGGTCACTGAGATCAAAGCAGCCGGGCTTTACCAGAAAATCTGGCAGTCTTTCGCGGTGCTGTTGCCGGTCAAGAGTGTCGGCGTGATGGGAGATCAGCGCACCTACGCCTACACCTGCGCCATTCGCGCCGTGCATTCAGAAGACGGCATGACCGCCGATTGGGCGCCGCTGCCCTACGATGTGCTGAAGAAAATCTCCAGCCGCATCGTGAACGAAATTCGCGGCATCAATCGCGTCGTTTATGACATCACCTCGAAGCCGCCGGGCACGATTGAGTGGGAGTAAGCGAATCCGGCACATCGCTCCCAGTTCAGTGACTCGCAGCAAAGAGCTTCAATCATTTGGGTTTCGTTGAGGTTCTTCGCTTCGCTCAGAATGACATCTGTATTTTGACTCAGGCAGTCAGTTGTCTTTCACGAAACCAACTCGGCGGCCCCATCCTGAACAAAGAGAAGGGTGGGGGATCTTCCCACCCTACTTCACCGCATACAAAGCGGAAGAATGCGGAGCCAGCGTAACTTTCACTCTATCCTTCAAGCCCAGGTCCTTACGTTGCCATAAATCCCGCATGCGATACGAAGCATGATCCAGGCCAAGCTCTTTCCACCTGTAGGAAAGAATTTGCGGTGAATCGCTGCGATTAAATACGGCTACATAGGATTTCCCATCCGCGCTCTTCGCTGTCCACACTACAGCCGAATCCGTCTGTACAACCGGCTTATTCTTACTCGAATGTTGATCGACCGCAATGACCTCAGGGTTTGTCAGCAGCGATTCGGTGAACTCATCCATCTGCGTCAGGTTTGCTCCGAGAACGAGCGGTGAGCGGGCAATCGACCATAGCGTTATCAGCGTTCGCGCCTCATCCTGTGTAAGCCGTGTATGCCTTGGCTCGCCCCATCCCGGCTTCGGCCCCAGATAACCGATGGGCAGCATGTCAGCATCCGGCCAATGACCAGTTTGCTGATGAGGAGCCCACTCGGCCAGTTTCCCAAATTGCTTCGTTAAGGATTGCGGGAAATTTCCGGTATCGTTTGCAGGCTTCTTCCAGACATCCCAAAAATCATCGGAAATACGCCAGAGCTCGGCATATTTACGAACATCGTCGGCCTGCTCGATCGGTGTGGGGCCCGGGGAAAGACTTAGCACAATATTCCGTCCGCTCTTCCGGAGCGCCTTGCTCATCATGTGAATCTCATCTGCCTGATAGGGTGCCGAGATGCAATCGACCTTGATGAAATCCAACCCCCAGCTCGCGTATAGCTTGCCCAGCGAATCGTAGTAAGCCTGTCCTGCCGCATTTGCTTTCAGACCGTAGTTATCGGGATTCCACCGGCACAGGTCGGCTCGGTTTGCAGCATCTCCGGCTCGAAACGACGACCCGGCAATGGGAAGATTTTTCTCGACCGCTTCTCTAGGAATGCCGCGAATGATGTGAATCCCAAACTTCAGCCCCAACGAATGCACATAATCGCCGATGGCTTTCAGGTCGGCATCGCTGCTTGAAGGAAAACGGTTCGGAGCCGGCAAATATCGGCCATTTGCGTCTAATGTGTAGCCCTGGTCTGCGCCTTTGGTTCCGGCATTTTCCGGATGCTGCAGGTACCAGCCTTCATCAATCACCACATACTTCCAGCCATATTGCTTCAGGTGCTGGTTAAACCATTGCACATTTGCCTTGAACTGGTCTTCGGTAATGGTAAGCCCATAAGAATCCCAGCTATTCCAACCCATGGGAGGGGTCGGCGCTAACAATGTCGCGCTCTTTTGCGCCATTGCAATGTTGCATAAAGATGCAGTTAAACCAAGACAAAACACGCGAAACCAATGAGCCATCGACAACCCCTCCCAGAGAACGTTTTCCTATAAGCCGTCCCAGTGTACTGCACCCCGCGATACTTACGAACGAAGCAAACTCACTTCTTCAAGCGTTTCCTGTATACTCCAATGTTTATGCGGGTTTTTGTCATTCTTCCAGCAGCAGGACTGGGCACGCGCATGGCCGCCGGCCAGCACAGCCCATCCGCCCCCAAACAGTTCCTCGAACTGGCCGGAGCGCCGATTCTCATCCATAGCCTGCGCGCCTTTGCCAAAGTGCCGCAGATCAGCGCGGTCTATGTTGCCGTCCGCGCAAATGAGCGGGAGCGCGTCGAGGCGCAGGTTGCCGAGTTCGGCTTTGCCGACAAGGTACGCATCGTCACAGGCGGCGATACGCGCCAGGACAGCGTGGCCAATGCTCTCAACGCTCTCGATTGCGAAGACCGGGACATCGTGCTCGTGCATGATGCCGTGCGCCCCCTTATTGCTCCTGCTACCATTGTGCGCACTATTGAAGCGGTGGAAAAGCACGATGCCGCTATCGTTGGCCTGCCGGCGGTGGACACTATCAAACAGGTAGAGCGCACCGCGGACGGCGCCATTATCACCGCCACCATTCCGCGCGAATACATTGTGCAGGCGCAGACGCCTCAGGGCTTCCGTTGCGGCCTGCTGAAACGCGCCTTCGCCGAAGCCATTGCCGACGGCTTTATCGGCACCGACGAAGCCAGCATCGTGGAGCGTGCCGGTTCGCGCGTTGCCGTCGTCCCCGGCTCATCGACGAACCTCAAGATCACGCAGCCCGGCGACCTTGAGCTTGCCGAGTTCTATTTGAAACAGCGCGCCGCTGAAAGATAATTCGGCAAAGGCTGTAAAGTAGAAAGAGACAACCATGAGCATGCGAATTGGATACGGCTGGGACTCACACGCCTTCAAAGCGGGAGTGCCGCTGAAAATCGGCGGACTCGCCATCGATCATCCTGAAGGACTGGCCGGTCATTCTGACGGCGATGTGCTGCTGCACGCCATTACCGATGCGCTGCTTGGAGCGGTTTCCGCAGGCGATATCGGCAGTTTCTTCCCTCCCGGCGATCCACGCTGGAAGAACGCCGACTCAGCCATCTTTCTTAACCTCGCGCTCGAAGAAATTCAGAATGCCAGCTATCGCATCGTGAACGTCGATACAACTCTTGTGCTTGCCGCGCCAAAAATTTCGCCGATTGCTGCCGATCTGCGTGAGCGCGTCGCTGAGTTGCTCGATGTCAAGCTGAATGCGGTCAGCATTAAGGCAAAGACGCCTGAAGGCCTCGATGTGGATCATGTTGCGCAGGCCCATGCCGTCGTATTGCTGGAACAGGTCGAAGACCCGACGGAGATCAAGAGCATGACCGCCGTCATTGAAAGTCAACGCCAGCTTGAAGATGTGGTTCGTGACCTTGTCAACCAGGTCCACGGCACTCCGGAGCGAAAGACCGTCTTCGACACAGAAGACATCACGTAGAGCTTAGACATGTAGGATGCTAAGACCATAATCAGCAAGACGGGTGTCTGCTGTTACCAATGTCAGTCCTTCGTGCATAGCCTGGGCGGCAATCATCCTATCGAACGGATCCTTATGATGCAGCGGCAGTTGTGCTGCTGCATCGGCATAAAATGCCGTCACGGGCAGTTCAAGAAAATTGTTTTGTCGAGCATATTCGGCTACAGAGCGCACCAGCTTGATCTTCCCAAGGCTCTGCTTGATCGAAATTTCCCATGCCGAGGCTGCGCTAAAATAAATCGCGTCGGCTTGTTCCAGCGCGCGGAGCACGTCGCGCGAAAACCGCTTTAAATCACTATCCAACCAGATGAGTATGTGCGTATCGAGCAGATAGCCTTGTTTCCTCATGGCTTCCCTGTTTTTTTCTCGCCGAGAAGAAAATCCAGAGGCAGGTCCTCATAAAAATCCGGAGCAATATCGCTAACGCCCATGAGGTTACGTCCAAAGACACGTCCGCGCGATTTCTTTTTTACCAGGGGAACGAGTCGCGCTCGAGGCTTACCCGCTTTAGCAATCACAATTTCCTCGCCGCCGGCAGCCAGTTCTACCAGTTCAGAGAGATGCGATTTTGCCTCATATAAATTCACAGACTTCGTCATACCGACTATGATGCCGCTCCTGCATACATTGGTCAAGTTGGTCAAGTCTTGTTCTCATCTCAGGTTCCTCGTAGCATGGAAGACGACCTTTAATTCAAAAGATGCCCGAATCAGCTTCTACTCCCCGCGTTCGTTTTGCGCCTTCGCCTACCGGCTACCTGCACGTAGGCGGCGCGCGCACTGCTCTGTTTAACTGGCTTTATGCGCGTCACTTTGGTGGAACCCTCATCCTCCGCATCGAAGACACCGACTTCGAGCGTTCATCCGAAGAGATGGTCGAAGGCATCCTCGAAGGCATGCGCTGGCTTGGCCTCAACTGGGATGAAGGCCCGTTCTATCAATCAAAGCGTCTCGACCTCTATCGCCAGACTGCGGAAAAGCTGTTGGCGGGCGGACACGCCTACTACTGCTTCTGCACCAAGGAAGAATTAGAGCAGCGCCGCGCCGAATCCGTCGCTGCCGGGCGTCCACCTATGTATGATCGCCGCTGCCGCAGAATCGAATCTGCTACCGCAGCAAAGCGCAAAGCTGCGGGCGAGGCCTGTGCCGTGCGCTTTGCTGTTCCTGAAGGCGGCTCGACCAGCTTTGATGACGCGGTTTTTGGCAAGGTTGAATTTGCCAATGCCGAAATCGAAGATTTCGTATTGCTGCGTTCGGACGGCATCCCGACATACCACCTCAGTGTTGTTGCCGACGACATCGATATGCGCCTTACCCACATCATCCGCGGCGCAGATCACATCTCGAACACGCCCAAGCAGGTGCTGCAATATCGCGCATTAGGCGCCCCCATGCCTGTATTTGCGCACGTCCCCCTGATCCTGGGGCCGGACAAAACGCGTCTCTCCAAGCGTCATGGAGCTACCAGCGTCATCGCCTACAAGGAAATGGGCATCGTTCCGGAGGCCTTCCGCAATTTTCTGGCGCTTCTTGGCTGGACGCCCGGCGCAGCCGGGAAAGATGCCGATGGCAAAGACCGCGAAATCTTCGGCTCGGATGAATTGATAAAGCTTTTCTCTCTCGACGGCATCTCCAAATCAAATGCTGTCTTCGACAACGATAAGCTCGCCTGGTTCAATACTGAATACATCCGCGCCTATGATGCTGCTGAGCTGCTGCCGCTGATTGAAGAAGAATGGATAAAGGCAGAGTTCCGGCCCGCCCGGTCGAATGGTGAAGTGATCTCAGCTATCGAATTAGTCAAACCCCGCGCACGCAACCTGAAAGACTTTGCTACAGCTTTCCGCGCTTATTTCAGCGATGCGTTCGAGTACGATCCGGCAGCTGTAGCCAAGTTTCTTAAAGATGAGGCTGTACGCGCGCTTCTGGTCGAACTGTCAGCCCACTATGCGTCTGACGCCCAGTTCACTGAGGCTTCGACCGAACAGATTCTCCGCAGCTTTGCCGAAGAGAAGGGCGTAAAGGCCGGAGCACTCATCAACGGCGCGCGTGTCGCGCTCACCGGGCAAGCTGTGGCCCCGAGCCTTTTTGCTGTGATGGTCAATCTGGGCAGAGATCGTGTCATCAAGCGGCTGGCGGCAGCAGCCACGATCCAATAGTTGTCATCCCCAACGCCAGGAACGAAGCGGAAGGACCTGCTTTTATCTGCCAGGAAATAGAAATTCTCTACCCCGGATGAAAAGCAGGTCCTTCACTCGCTCAGGATGACAAATTGAAATCAGTGAACAAGCTTCATCACTTGGCAATTACGCTCACGGCAACCGGAGCTGTCTTTGGCGGATAGCACGAATTCGCATCGCAGGCCTGATACCGCAGCGCAGCCTGCACCAGGTGATCGCCGGGCTTTGCTATCACATGTGCGCGCAGAACAAATTCGCCTGTATAGACGCTCAATTTATCCTGCGGGCTGAAAGCCGGCGAATAATCCGTTCCGGGCGGGAAATCTACACTTGCAACATTCACGCCCGCTGGCTCTTCTACCATCAAACGTGTTGCAATCAGGCTCTTTGCCCGCGGAGTATGCGAGTTGATGTGCAATCCGTCATTCACGCGAAAATGCAGCTCCACCACGTTCGGCTTATCCGCAGCAACGGTGATCTGTTCCGGATAAAGAAACTGCACCAACTGGTGCTCATCGGCCTTGGTATTACTCTGCCAGGCGAGCTTCTGTGAGCGAGCGCACTGCAGGCTCAAGCAAAGCAAGCCGGCCATTGCGGCTAAAAATAATCGCCGCATCATGCGCCTCCGCTGGCTAATGCCTTCTTAATATCGGCTTCCAGCTCCGAACGATCATGCAAGCCCACAGTCGCCGCGACAATCTTGCCGCTGCGATCGACGAAAAACGACGAAGGCAGCGCGTCGATGCCGCCGTAAGGATGCGAAATCGAATCGCCATCGATCAGCACCGGATAATCAATGTGCATATTGTCGACAAATTTGGCAATTTCCGCTTTATCCTGTGCATTCAGCTTCTTGTCATCCTTATCCAGGTCGTCGGTCGAGATACCGAGAATCTCAAAACCCTGCGGAGCATATTGCTTCCGCAAGTCGATCAGCCAGGGCGTTTCCACCTTGCAGGGAGCGCACCAGGTCGCCATAAAGTTCACCAGCACAGCTTTGCCTTTATAGCTGGCCAGAGAAATTTTCTGCCCCTGCAGTGTTTCCAGCGTGAACGGTGGGGCCTGTTTTCCCTCGAGAGGCGACTTTTCTTCCTCTTCCGATGCCGCTGCCGTATCGCCAGTCGCTGCCGGAGCCGCAGGAACGAGCACTGCCGCCTGCATCGCCTTGATTTTTTCCTGCTCAGCCTTGCGGCGGCGATAATTGTCCACGCCCGACCATATCATCAGCGCCAGCGCGGCAATAACCAGAATCAGAACCAGATGATTGCGTTTCAAATCGTGCCCTTCCTTCGCGTACTTATTATTCTAAGGGCTAGATATACGCGGACGAAAGCCGCGCTTTGATACTATCCAGAATGTTGTAGATCATGACCGAGTACACCCCGGCACAACTCGTCCGTATTGAAGCCGATGCGCTCCATCGCCTCGCCGCTCGCCTGGAAGGCCCTATGGCCGCCGATTTCGAGCGCGCCGTTGACCTGATTGTTCAATGCAGCCAGGCGCGTGGACGTGTCGTCGTTACCGGTATGGGCAAAAGCGGGATTATCGCACAAAAAATTGCCGCCACTCTCAGCTCTACCGGCACCCCTGCACTCTTCCTGCATCCGGCGGAGGCTGTGCACGGCGATCTCGGCATGCTGGTACGCGGCGATGTCGTGATTGCGCTTTCCGCCAGCGGAGAAACCGAAGAGATACTTCGCTTTCTCGCCACTATCAAGCGCATCGGCGATGCCCTCATCAGCTTTTGCTGCAATCTGCAATCGACGCTGGCGCAGGCCAGCGATATCGCTCTCGATTGCGGAGTTCCCCAGGAAGCCTGCGGCCTGAATCTCGCGCCTACT
Organism: Alloacidobacterium sp.; assembly: GCA_035547425.1. Classification (GTDB taxonomy): domain Bacteria; phylum Acidobacteriota; class Terriglobia; order Terriglobales; family Acidobacteriaceae; genus Alloacidobacterium. The sequence goes on from DASZUU010000017.1 coordinate 48,906, forward strand.
GCATCTACGACCGCAATGCTTGCTCTCGGCGACGCTCTCGCCATTGCCGTTTCATTGCGGAAAGGATTTCGCGCCGAAGATTTTGCCGACTTGCATCCCGGCGGCAAGCTCGGCAAAAAGCTTTTGCGCGTGCACCACCTCATGCACACAGGCGATGCCGTACCACGCGTGCAATTGGATACGCCCATGAGCGAAGTTATTTACGAGATGTCGCGCAAGGGCCTCGGCGTAACGACGGTAGAAGATAAAAAGGGCAAACTCGCCGGCATCATCAGCGACGGCGATCTTCGACGACTTTTGGAACGCGAAGGATCACACGTTCTTGAAAAAACCGCAGGCGAAGCCATGAACCGCACGCCGAAAACCGTAAGCAAAAATGAATTTGCCGTGCGCGCTCTGAACATCATGGAAGAGAAGAAGATTACCTCGCTGCTTGTTGTCGATGAGGCGAATCAAATTGAAGGCATAGTGCATCTGCATGATCTATGGGAAACGGAGCTGATCTGAAGTTATGGTCTTAAAAATCGTTCAGGTTGGCGATCCTGTATTGCGCTCAAAAGCGCGCCCACTCACCACAAAAGAGATTCACAGCGCCCATATCCAAAGCCTTATCGCTGATATGCGCGAAACCATGCACGCTGCTCCCGGTGTAGGCCTTGCTGCGCCGCAAATCGGTCAATCAATACAGTTAGCTGTCATCGAAGACAAATCCGAATACCATGAGAAAATCAGCGCTGCCGACCTGAAGGCGCGCGGACGCGAAGCAGTCCCTTTTCATGTCATCATCAATCCGCAGATTGAATTGCTCACCCCGCCGCAAACTATCTTCTATGAAGGCTGCCTCAGCCTTGCCGGATTTATGGCCGCAGTGCCGCGTGCTGAAAGGTCCGTGTTCATTGCCTCGATGAGCATGCCAATCCACAGACCATCGAAGCGGGCGGATGGTACGCGCGCATTCTGCAACACGAAATCGATCATCTTCACGGACGCATCTACATCGACCGTATGCAAAGTGAAACATTTTCCACCCTGGAAAATTATCAGGCACAGGTTAAAGGCTGATCACCCGCATCCAAGTGTGATAGAACATGGTGAAAATGGCAGAAAAGACAGCAGCCGCCAAGTCCTCGCACGAAGTTGCCGGTGATCGCCTGATTGAGCTCGCGCAGCAAAAAGCACCCGAGCCGAAACTGCTCCCTGAGCCGAAGCATGAAGCTGCTCAAAAGCAGCAACGCTCCGGAATACTACATACATTCGGCCGTTTAAAACCGCTCCTGCCGATACTCTCCGGCGGTTTGCGCATGGTGGATCATGGAGCAGTGCAGGCGCTCGCGCAGCTGCTCAACCTGGTTGACGGCGGCGGCGCAGCATCCTCCGCGGCACATGAAGAGCTTCACTCCGAGCTGGCAGAAATTCAAACCAGCCATCGCGAGTTGCGCCTCCAGGTGCAGGATCAAACCGTGGAAATGAAGCGTATTGACGAGCAAATCCGGCTTCTTCGCCACTCCGTCGAACAAAATGCCACCGAGCATATCGAGCTGGTTCAGGATGTAAAAGCGCTCAATAACCTCGTCCGGACCATCGGAGCCGGGTCGGCGATCCTGTTAATTGTGCTTATCGCCCTTACGGCGCTTTTGTTGAGCCGGCATTCCTAGATAAATCTTTATTTTTAAATAATTTATACCTTATTAGACACAAGCATTCCTGTCGCAGGAGTATGAATTTTCTCCTCATATTTTGACCTTTTCTTTATTCATATGAGGAAAAATTTGCCAGTTGTTAGTTTTTAGGACTAGGATACGTGTCAGTTCGGGGTAGTCTGCGGTAAAGTTGACACTCCAGAGCGCTATATGCAGCCCGTTTCAAAAGATGCCGATGTAATCATCTTCCAATACCAGCGTACGGAGCGAATCTCTTATGGCATGGTATGCCTACTGCATTGCCGAGAAGCAAGCCTTTCCTGAGTTGCTCCGCCACCGCAAGCCCATTCCCATGGAAGCGGTGTCGGGCATAGCCGGAAATCAGGTTTTTCTTTATCCCGCCAGTGATTTAGCAGTTATCGTTAGCGAACATTCTCCTGAAGACAATTTAAGCGATCGGGCCGGCGTCGAACACGCACGCGTCATTGCCGATTGCTTTAAGAGCTCTACAGTCCTGCCGTTCCGTTTTGGAACGGTTTTTTCTGATGACGACAGTCTTCGCCGGTCCGTTCGATCCAACCAGCGCCAGTTCCTTACCAATATCGACCGACTGCGCGGTAAAGCGGAAATGCATTTGAAGGTCGTTCTCGACGATTGCTGTCGTGAGCAAATTCACGCCTATACCGCGCCCCAGGCAAAGGGTGGAACAGGCCGTGAATATCTTGCCCAGCTTCGAGAAAACGCTACCCGACAGCGTGAACGCCAGACCAAGGCGCGCGCGGTTTCGGTTCAGATGCACCGCATGTTCCTGCCTCTTGCGGAAGAAGTTAGCTGCCGCCGTACCGATTCGGGTAAGATGCTGCTCGATATTGCTCACCTCATCGACCACAAGTGCGTGGAGCGCTATCAGAACAAATACTCCAGCGCCAGCCAGATGATGAAGGACTGCCAGATGCAGCTCTCCGGTCCCTGGCCGCCATATCACTTTGTGCATCGGCTCACCGCCCGCCATGGAAACGCGCACCATAACGGCGTGCAGACCGTTGCCCAGGCATAACTTTCCATTCTGCCTACAAAACCCCGGCGGACCCACGAACCGCCGGGGTTTCTCTCTTCTGGAGCAAGAGGTTATACGGAGTATCCCCGTACCGCCTCTACTCTTAAAAGACGCATGAACAAATAAACCGTTTACGCCGTATCCAAGAAATAATCTGGAAAACTCGAGGGGTTAAAAAGCAGAGTGCGCTGCGTTTAAGCTGGAATATTTTTTTTCTTCCGGCTCAGGACAAAATCGTTGTCTTGCTTCCGGCGACTCGCCGTAGCCCGGTCAATCTTGCGCCAGAAAGCCACAAAATAATCGACTGCTGAGATAGTCGAAACCAGCGCCATAAAGTAGATAGCCGTGATCGCAATCGGACGCACGGGCATAATGAACCAGCCAAAGTACCAGGCATCCCAGCGGTGCGCCAGAATCACCGCAACCACCGAGACAATCTGGATGACGGTCTTCAACTTGCCGACATCGCTGGCTTCGATCGTAAAGCCCTCGGTACTGGCAATGCTGCGCAGACCTGTTACCAGAAACTCTCTGCCTATTACCAGTACGGCGATCCACGGTTTCACGATGTCCGGGCAGTACTGCACAAGGCAGATAAATGCCGCTGTAATCAGTAACTTATCGGCCAGCGGATCGAGCAGCATGCCGATCGTGGTAATCTGCCCGCGCCGACGCGCGAGGTAGCCGTCAACTCCATCCGAAATCGAAACCAGGATAAAGAAGATGGACGTGAACAACTCCTGTTCACCGTTGGGCCCGTGCAAGGGAAAATGCGGCGACAGCATCCAGATCAGCAGAGGAACGCTGAAGATGCGGCCCATCGTAATGGAATTGGGAAGGTTCACGATGCAACAACCGGCGAGAAGCCCTACCTCGTTATTATGCACCACGGACGCAGAGGCATGATAGGCAGGATCGCACGTATGCCGGATATCGCAAAATTTTCCTTCCCATAGAATTTCTAGTGGTGTATAGTCGCTCCCATAGACATTCGAGTGGAGAAAGCGTTATTATGGGCCGGGAGAAAAAATCAACGGATGTCGACATGCTGAAGGGTACGCTCGACATGCTGATTCTGCGTACTTTGGTGATGGGCCCGGCGCACGGGCACACCATCGCCCATGTTATTGAGCACACATCGGAAAATGTCCTCGACGTGGAACAAGGCTCTTTGTACCCTGCGCTGCATCGGCTTGAAGACCGGGGATGGGTTTCTTCCTACTGGGGCGTCAGCGAAAACAACCGGAAAGCCAAGTTTTACCAGCTCACAGCTACAGGCAAAAAACAGCTGGTGACCGAGGCTGGCCGCTGGCGACAAATTGTTGAAGCTATAGGCCGGGTGATGGGCGAAAGCCTCGACTAGGGGAGAAGCTAATGAATCTCAGAAAGTTTTTCAGCAGGCGCAGGCGCGATACCGAATTCGCCAACGAAATCGAAGCTCATATCTTGGCGTGCAACCTGAGATAGGCTGACTCTTCAATGCATCCGAAGACAGCCCGCAGGGCTCTGCAACAGTTATATTGACACACAGCTTATGGAAGCGGCGATATGGCGGCGATCGCAATATCGTTGGCAAGACCATTCAGCTAAATTCTCACCCATATACCGTAATTGGAGTGCTGCCGGAATCATTCACTTATCCGGATCCACACATACAGCTCTGGACGGCTTTTTATCACGAGGAAGCTCCCCACCAGGTACAGAGGCCCGATGTTCATAACTATTTTGTTGTAGCGCGCCTGCGACCCAACGTAACTATGGCACAGGCTCTTAGCGAGGTGGACACAGCCACCAAGCGCGTCTATATGAATCACCCCACGCCGTTTACTGCCACTGCAGCGAGCACACGTACTCTGCTGGATGGCGTGGTCCACGATGCGAAGACGCAACTTTACCTCCTGCTTGCTGCCACTACCTGCGTCCTGTTGATTGCCTGCATCAACGTTGCCAACTTACTGGTTGCACGCGCAGCCTCGCGGCGCAAAGAGATTTCGATACGCGCCTCTCTTGGAGGCAGCCGCTTGCGGCTGCTGCGTGAACAAGTGACAGAAAGCATCGTCATCGCGGTTGCCGCAGGCGCAATCGGCCTTCCCCTGGCATGGCTTGGAATGCAATGGCTCATCCACTCACGACCCGACCTTGCCCGAGTAGACTCGGTGCGCTTCGATGGTGTTGTTGTTCTCTTTGGGCTAGGCATGGTGGTACTCAGCGGCATCTTTGCAGGCTTAATTCCCGGCACATCGTTCCTGCGCGGCCCTCTGCTCGCATCGCTTCAGGAATCATCGCGTACAAACAGCTCAGGCGTATCTACCGCACGATTAAGAAAAACTCTGCTCGCGGTTGAAGTAGGCTTTACTGTCGTACTGCTCACAACGGCTGGGCTATTGCTCAAGAGTTACGAGAAACTGCGCTCGATCGATCTCGGCTGCGACACCCGCAATGTGCTTACCATGGGCTTCTCGTTACCCGATGTACAGTACGATACGTATGCTAAAAAACCTGCCTTCTTTTCCGAGCTTCTCGATCGGCTGCACGCGCTGCCGGGAGTGAAAGCCGCGGCCCTCTCCACAGCATTGCCGGGGCAGGGTTACGGAGGCGATCAAAGCTTTACTATCCCTGAGCATCCTGCTGGAACGCAGACCGCCCAGGTTGCCATGATTCGCGCCGTCGATCCCGGCTATTTCCAGACAATGGGAATCCCGATAGTAAGTGGCCGCGCGTTTGAAAACCGCGAAAGGCTGGCAGCAGGTCAATCCATTGTGATCGTCAGCCAATCCTTCGCGCGGCGGTATTTCCCAAATGAAAATCCGCTGGGCAAACATATCCGCGCCAATATTTGGAACGATAATAATTTTGAAATTGTCGGCGTTGTTGGCGATACAATTTGGAACCTTACGGAGCCTGTAGGCCCCACGATGTACTTTCCCATTCTTTCCGGTCCATGGTGGTGGACATCGATTGCTATTCGCTCCGATCAGGATGTAACCAGTCTTGCGCTGCCAGTGCAGAAGCTGCTCGCTCGACTCGATCCCAGCCTGCCTGTATCCGACATCCTGACCATGGAGCAGTCCATCGGCAAATCTACACTCGATGCCAGCTTTACGTCGACACTCGTGCTCGCCTTTGCCGTCATTGCACTGCTGCTCGCTGCTGTCGGGCTTTACGGAGTGCTTTCTTACCTGGCTACGCAGAGAACGAATGAGATAGGCATTCGCATAGCGTTGGGAGCGCAGCGCAGCTCCGTCGTTCGCCTGCTGCTCTTCGATGGCCTCACACCGGCATGGATCGGCCTGATACTGGGACTCGTCGGCAGCGCCTTCAGTGTGCAATGGATTCGCAGCATGCTGTACGGCGCGCAGCCGCTGGATTGGACCATCTTCGTCATTGTGGCAGTTGCCTTGTCACTGGTAGCTGCGACCGCCTGCGCCATACCTGCATGGAGAGCCTCGCGTCTCGATCCAATGCAAACACTGCGTATGGAATAAACTATGCGCGCATTAGAAAACGGAAACGCATGTCTTCGCCATACCACATGATGTAATTCGTGCCCCAAGCATTGTTGAACAGGTTGCAATGGATACCGCCCGAGAGATCGGGTTGCATGCGAGAGAAGTTCAGTGGCGACTTCTCGCCCAATGCCACCACAGGAGCGTCGATCATCTCCAGGCGAAATGCATCGGCACCATGTCCGTGTTGTATTCCCGGTGAAACAGCATGCAAATGCCTGCCGCCCGCTACAACCACGTCTTGTGGAGAAACCGGCTCGCCTGATTTCTCCATCATCCATTCCTGAGGATTATTCACGATTGGATGGAAACTCAGCCAGATGGCCTCAGGCATGCGCGTCGCCGGTTTTCCAAACCAGTAGAAGTTCACATGAACCTCCGGCACAGCATCCGGCAACAACAACTCTAAATATAGTTTCTCCGGGAAAGCCGCTCTGCCTGAATGCAAAGCATCGGCATCATTCACTTGCAAATGCATCAGCACACGATGTGCCGCTCCCTCTTTGCCAACGTGCAGGTCTATCAACGATGCATTCCACTCCTGGCTTTGCGCGCCGAAGCGCTCGATATTCGGCTTGCCGAAATCTTTCTTTGCCCAATCAGCATCGCTGACGACGTAATTCTTGAAGAACTGCGCGTAATCCTGCTGCGACAGCGTCTGGTACGAAAACAGCGCCAGTGGATGGTCAGCCGAAGCCCACTCCCTGCCGGTTTCCTTGTTGCGCATTTTGTGAATCGCGCCGGTCTTCGCATCGATGCCAACGACAAAATGCTTTGTGTCAATTTCCTTCTCTGCTGAATGAGGGGATAGCGAATCCACCTGCGGTTCCTTTGCCTCCAGCTTTCGCACCGCCTCCTCCGCTTCATTTTGCAGAGGCGCCGGCAATGCGGTAATTCCATCAAATAAATCCTTGCGCTTTTCCTGCCAACTGAACTCGACCACTTTATAGTTCTTTGCATCCAGCATCGATGCCAAATCATGCGGTGTGTAGTGATCAAAATCCAGCCACGTCTTCGTGTCCGTCCCCCAGGTATGTTCCGCTTCAAGCAGCACACGGCGCAGCATTGCGACATCCGTCGCATCGCCAATGTGGAACTTTCTTTGTGCAATCCAACGCTCCCGCAGCCGCGCTACTTCTCGATAGCGCGCTACCTTCAACGGATCGCTTGGTACGCCATAAATCCACGAATCGCCAATCTCCTGTGTCACGACCGGCAGATGCGAGCGGAACGGAGCGACTGCGTTCGCTATTTCTGTGAGATTTGCCGGCGCAATCGCCGCGTTGGGAAATCGATATTTCAATCTGTCATAAATTTCGTGAATCTCCGCCGGTGGATGCGGACCGCTGTTATCACCGCGCACCTCAATCGCAATCGCAAGATCGGAACCGGGTACATGCGCCACGCCGCCGTAACCGTGGTGATACATTACAACTAACTCTGAGCCGCGCGAATCTTTCCACGCGAACAATGGTGGCAACTCTGCAGGCGTGCTCGCATCGTTCACGCCAATATCCAGAAACGTCACGCCATGCTTCGCCAGCGGACTCACCAAGCCTCGCGTATGCCCGGGAACGTCCGTCATCTTCGCGCCTGTCGTCGTGCGTCCAAAACGCTTGTCCAACGATTGCGATAACCCAAGGCTGCCTTCGATCATTGATGGATCAATCAGCTCCGATTGCCATGTAAACGGAAGCGCGTGCCAGTCAATATCTCCGCGTGCAATGGCTGCGTCCATTTGCTTGCGCTCATCCGTAGAGGCCTGCTCCAGATATTCGTAGAGCAGCCACGAGCCGGTTGTCCATACATAGCGCTCGTCAGTCTTCCGCATCTCTTCCGCAATCTGCATGGCATGCGGAAAATATTCTTTGAAATACCGCTGTACGACGTGCTCCTGCGTATCGATGAAACCTGCGTCGAAGTGGCACTTGAACATTACAAGCACGCGCTTCACGGCAGGATTAGGCGGCGGGGTCATCACAGGAGCCTGCGAAAAAGCATGGCGAGGCGTCCACAAAAGCGAGCCACTCGCCAGAGCAGCAGATTTCAAAAAGATTCGACGTTGCATAGATATCCAATCATTCTAGTTACATTCGGAAATAAATCGCGGGATCAGGCAATCAAGGAAATTAACTTTTCCACTGTTACAGAAGTTGGCGAGGTCGTGCCTCGCGGTAACGATGGGCCAATCGCCACTGCCTGGTTTTTATCTTCAAACCACGCCAGGAAACAGCTTTGATCCGCACCCGAAAGCCTCTGCTGATTGATCCACGTGTAGTAAGCACCCATGTCGGCATCGATGAGCGATCCTTCAGGATCAGTTTCTCTGGGATGCGTGCCCGCCAACAGTTCATTCATAGGCAATTGCCGCTGGCGAGGAGCAAACCTCACCAACATTGTCACGGGTTGCGCACGCCGCAACGCTTCACGCGCCGACCATTGCGCAAATGTCGTGCTGAAAATCTGCGTTCCTGATCCTTCTGCCAGCACACTAATTTTGAAATGCGTCATCACAGCATTTTCGCCGCTGCTTTCCATCCCGATATCTTCAGGGCGCAATGCGGCAAGCAATGTCCGCAATTCCTCCGGGCCGCCTTTGCCGCTGGCAATCACATCCTGCATCTTGCGCAGAATGGCAGCGCGAACCGATTCAAGGTCTGCATAGGAAAGCTGCGAAACACGATTGTCTTCGATCTCCATCGATTGTCCACCATCAATGTACCAATGCTGATAGGGAGCGGCGTGCTTCGTCGCGCGCGCCTTAACGACATTCCGTATCGCATCCAATCCTCCCGTCGCATCGACGTTCGGAAAGTACACGCCATGAGGACGCAGCTTGCGAAATAACGGATAGCTGCTAGCGCTTACTCCCTGCCCCACCAAAACGATGCTCATGCGAGGAATGATCGGCAACGCTTCAGGTTTTGCTTTCCGCCATGCCGCAGCATAATTGTCCGCAGCCGCGCGAAACTGATCCATCTGCCCTGTGGCCCATAGATGCGCTGTGAGCGCTTCGCTGAATTGTTGCGGCTGGCGCGCCCAATCAAACCTGTTTAATTCCGATGATGTTTGGAGTGCAGCAAACCCAGCGAGCAAATGGCTGCGCTCATCATCGGAAAGCGATGCAAGATACGCAAACTGATCGTCAAGAATTTTTTTCTCCGCTGGAAAACGTACATCGTATGCAATCATTTCCCGCAATAACAATGGCACAAAAATCATCGGGAGCTTTTGCAGTAATACCAAATGCGCAATTGCGAAAGCCTGTGCCTGCGGGGGATAGCTAGCAAAGCTCTTGCTTGTCAGTTCACTCGGCTGCATCTCTATGCAACCTCCGTCAGTACCTTACCCCGGCTCAACTTGGCGTCGAAGCCCAATCGCGCGCCAATCGTCGGGACCAGATCCACAGATTCCACCGGACGATCGATCACAATGCCCTGCCGCACTCCGGGGCCAAGCACCATCATCCATGTTGTGCGTGAAAGCGCATCGCCTGTGCGGTGATGCTGGAAGCCATTGCCGCCTGCATCCATATCGGAATCACGTCCAAAATCAGGCAGGATGAACATCGTTGTGCGGCCTTTGTATTCCGGCTCCGATTCGACGGTTTTCCATATCTCGGCGCACAAGCGATCCGAGCGCTGAATGCCTTCGATATAAAGCGAGTATGTTCCTGAATGCGCAATGTCGATATCATGCAGCGTAATCCACAAAAGGCTTGGCGCCATCTGTCGCATCAACTGCTTTGCTATATAGACTGACAACTCATCAGGGCTGGCCAGGCTGAGAGCATGATGCACAAAGTCATTCACAGAAAGCTTGAGGATATCTTCCATTTGCTGCATCTGCAGTTCTCCGCCAGCCAATGTCGGCGTGTAGAACGGAGTCTCGTAGTTATCGCGCAAAAGATGCGCATAATCCATAGAGCCTCCTGACGGCAGCGCAGATTGCAGCAGATGCTTCGGCAGAATTACGCCCGCTCCCATGCCTGAGCCATACAAGCGATTGCTGCTCTCGCCAATTCGATTAAAGCCATTGCTCGGCGCTACTACCCACGCATCATGGAGAGGCCGTTTTAAATCTTTGCGAAAGTATTCAAAGATCGTCGGATTCTGCGGTGGAACCGCCGCAAAATTGTTAAACGTCTCATACACACCTGTCGCCAGGCTTGCCGTTGCTACATAGTGTCCTAGAATGCCGCGATTTACTACCTGCGCATACAAGGTTGCTTGCGGGAAAAGCGTCTTCAGCAGATTAGGAATATTTTCCTGGCCTTCGGGAGCGAAGGTCTCTTCATCGCGCGCGCCTCCGCCAAAAGTAACTACTACCACCTTTTGATTTTTTAGCTGTGCCATAACAGGCAGCGGCGTAAAACTATACAAGGCCGATGCCGCGGCCAAACCAATACTGGAGCGTAAAAAATCACGGCGGCTCCATGCCAAGGCTTGCGCTACATCACGCGGGCCGGGATCGCGTCTGCGTTTCAATGCTGCTCCACTACAAATGTTGTAACGCTCTTCAGGTGCGCATTCAGATCATCTTTTTCCTGCTTACTGAACTGCTGCTGCAGAGCAATTTGTTGCTGCGCCTTCTCATGTTGATCAGTATGAGAATAAGCCAGCGCCAGCCTGTAGTGCGCCTTGGAAAAATCAGGCTTAAGCGCAATTGCCTTCTCAAGTGGATCAACGCTCGCCTGCCAGTCTTTTTTCTGCTGCTCGAGAATTCCTGTCTGATAATAGGCTTCGGCCAGTTTCGGGTCTGCGGCAATCGCCTGATGCAGCAGTTGCTGCACGCGGTTGAGGTCCTGCTGATCGCTGGGCCGATGAAGAATGCTCGCCGCTGCATATGTAGCCGCCGTCGCGTTATGGGGATGGCGTTCGGCAAAATCAATCAGCTTGCTGCATCCGGGACTATCATCTGACATCAAGCTGCAGTTGTGCCCCAATAGATCGGCCACAAATGCATTATTCGGATCTGCGTCGAGCAGGCGCGCAAAAATCGGCGCCGCTGCAGCAAAATTGTTATTTGAATATTTTGCAATACCAAGCCCCATCAACATGCGCGTGCTGTTTGGATATTGTTTTACACCCGTCTCAAAAATCTTAATGGCCGTATCGAAGGTCCAATGGCGCATAAATTCAATTCCTAGCGCATAGATATTTGTCTCGCTGGGATCAAGCTTCACTGCGTTTTCATCATGCGCGACTGCTTCCTGATATTTATTTTGGTGCTCACTGATATCGCCCAGCAAAGCCTGTGCCTGCGGAGATGTATCCACATTTGAGGCGCGCTGAATTACCTGCTGTGCCTGCACATAATCACCTGCATCAAAAAGAGCCAGCGCCCAGTTGTAAAGTAGATCATCATCAGGCGTTTTCAACGTTGCCGCCTGCGAAAATGCTTGTGCCGCTTCCCTGGAATGCTTGGCCTGCATCAACGCAATACCAAGGTTCGACTGCGTTTCCGCATTGCGCGCATCGAGCTTCTCCGATTGCTTCAATACGCGTACCGCATCTTCAATACGATTAACCTTCAGATAAGCCGCACCCAGGTTCGCTAAAGCCATTGCAGAAGAAGGCCGAATATGTACGGCTCTCTCCATAAACGGTACAGACTCAGAAAATTTTCCGTCCTCTGCATAAGCAACGCCTAGCGACTCTGCAATTTCAAAACTGGAAGGATATTTTGAGGATAAAGTTTTGAGAATGGATTCTGCGTCCGAATTGCGGCCCTCGTCCTGCGCTTTCAGCGCTGTTTCCAATGCTTGCCTGTCAGCTGCAGCAAGCGCGGTTCCCGCATTCTGGCCCTGGATAGAAGGTGCAGCCAACAAGCAAAGAACAAGAGCTGCTGAATAAATTTTCACGATGCGGGACACGATGAGAACCTTCCGGCGAAGGAAATTGTTGCATCTCCTTCGCCGGAGTCCAGTGTATCTCTCAGAAGTTGTACTTCAAAGAGAATTGGAAGAAGCGCGAGTCCGGAGTGTAGTTCTGGAAGCTGCGCGCGCCGGTAATTTGACCACCGTTGGGCCCAATACCTGTGTTGGAAGGCTCTCCATAGCCCGGCGTATTGAGTAGGTTGAAAACATCAGCGCGGAACTGCAGGTTCTGTTCGCGCCAGGTCGGGAAAGATTTGAATAGCGACCCATCGACACGCACATAACCGGGACCAGGAATCTGGTTACGCGAAGAGCCGAGATAGGCCAACGCCGCGCCGCCGCTGACGGTGTTCGGAGTTACGCCGTCTGCCTGATAGGTGATATCACTCGCCTTTGGATTTCTAAAAGAGCAAGGGTTATACCAGTTCTCCACAGTTCTGACTTTTGTGGGACAGGTAAAGCTGGCATCTCCGGCATAACTCGGATCTGGCGTGCCGCCGCCTTTAAAAGGATCAGCTATCCGAATCGCGCGTGCGCCCGCCCCGGACGGATTCGTGATATTGCTCGTGTACACCGTAAATGGCTCGCCCGTCTGCGCTCTGAAAGTCATGCTTGTCGCCCAGCCTCCGAGCACATAGTCGACAAACCCTCCCTTGTTCAGATACTTGCGGCCACGGCCAAATGGAATTTCATAGTTGCCGTTCAAGGTAAAGCGATGACGCACATCAAACGGAGAGCTCGCATAATCAAGGCCGATGGGAACAATATTCGTTCCCCGATAGCCCGGATCGCCCGTGCTGCCCAACGGTGTTGGCGCGTCATCCAGCGCATGCGAATAGGTGTAGCTGGCAAGGTAGCTAAGGCCGTTTGAATAGCGCCGCTCAAGCTTGGCTTGTAGTGAATTGTAATTGGAAGTACCGGAATAAGCGGTGTACGAGAGCCCACCGAAATCAGGGAAAGGCTGCAGCGGATTTGGTGTTGGCCCATATCCGCTCGGAGCAAGCGCAGTCGCTCCGTTTGGATTGGGGAAGACCTGTAAATGGCGGCTCAAGGAACCAACATACGATACAGTCGCAACCATGTTATTTGTAAGCCCATATTCAACAGCTAAGTTGAATTGTTCGCTGTATGGAGTTTTTTCCTGCTTATCGCCGCCGCGCAAGCTGGGCGTGTTAATTGCGTTCTGAAGTCCTGCGTTGATGGCATCTGTGAAGCCGTTTTCCAACGTGAAGCCATTCGTTGGGCATGTGCCTCCCTTTAAGCAACTCGTAGGAGAGTTAAAGCTGGAATCAAATTCGAACGGATAATTTTCCCCGAGATTCGGATAGTATCCGGTACTTTCATTACCGCCGAAGAAGATACCGAATCCGCCTCGCACCACTGTTCTGTCATTTGCTTTATAAGCAAATCCAAAACGCGGAGCAAAGTTTAGATACTGCGGATCCACCAGCGACTTGTTATCTGTGTATTGAATCGTGATATTGTCTTTCGCCAGAAGATTGAGGAATGATTGCGCAAAAACTACGTTCTTGCTCTCATTCGGCAGGAGATAAACACCTGTTCCCTTACTGGCAATAGGCGCGCTGGTGAGATAGAACAGCGCCTGATGTCCATGCCGCTCATAATATGGGGGCGTGAACTCATACCGAATGCCGAGGTTCAAAGTAAGATTTGAGCTTACCTTCCAATCATCCTGGAAGTATGCAGAACGATCCCAGCGAACATCGTCCGAATTAAAGACATTCGAAATCGCCGAGCTGTTCATCATGTTCAACAGAAAATCCGCAGCGCCAAAGCCGGTATTTGCCGTTCCTACCTGGGAGGTGTACACGCCTGTGTAGTTATACGTGCCGCGGGGCTGTGTCGGCTGCTCTGTTGAAAAGCGCATGCGCTGGAAGCTTACTCCAGCCTTCAATGAATGATTGCCGACGATTTTGGTAACGTTGTCGAGAACCGTCCATACATTCTCGTATTCATTTGAGATATAGAATTGTGGCGAACCAAAATGTGAAAGGCCGGTCACGTTCACATAGGGCAAACCACCGTTGCCGGGAGCATATGGAATCCCCCCGAGTCCCAGCGAAGAAGCGAAATCCGGATTGAACGCATTGAAGTTCTGATAGCCGAAATGCGCGTAGTTATAACCGAACCGGAATTCATTGGTGAGAGTAGGCGAAAAGACGTGCGTTTCGCTTCCTGCAAAGTTTTGGCCGAGGTTGACGATATTGCCCGTGTCGCCAAAGTTGCCGCCATCCAAAATATTGCCGAGAGGAGCGGGGTGCACAGCGGGGTCGTGCAGATAGCTGAATCGTCCGAATATCTGATCTTTGGCGCTGATGTTCCAGTCCATGCGGGTATCCCATTGCCAGGTGTTGTCCTGCGCGTTGGTTTGCGTTGTGTAGTTGCTATAGGTTTGTCCGGCGGCTCCCACGTTCGGGCTCGGAAATAAACTGAAGAGCTTTTGGGCGACTGCATTGATCTGATTCGGGCATAGAACATTGGCTCGTCCATTGCAGGACATCGGCGTAAGGCCCGCATTGGTTGTACTGGGCTCGTATAAAACAATGGGATTGCCACCGGAGTTCAACGATCCGTTCAACAGCTCCGAAAAATCACCTTGCCGCATCAATGCCGTCGGAACAGTGTAGCCGGATTGCGTTTCGCCGAAGATGATGCGGTTCGCCTCTACATCGCCGAAGAAAAACAGCTTGTTCTTGATGATCGGGAATCCGAGAGTCGCGCCGAATTGGTTCTCACGATACTTCGGCACTGTCGGACCGCCAAAGAATTCGTGCACGTCAAAGGCGTCGTTGCGAATGTATTCCCATAGGTTTCCGTGAATCTGGTTCGTACCGCTCTTGATACTGGCATTGACTACAGCTCCGGCCGAGTGGCCGAACTCTGCGCTATAAGCGCCCGTCTGCACTTTGAACTCAGCAAGAGCATCCGGTGGAGGACGCACGATAAAGCTGGCTCCATTCAGAAAGTCGACAACGTTATTGTTGTTATCCACGCCATCAAGAATGAAGTTATTCTGCTCTGCGCGCTGGCCGTTGGCGTTGAAGTCGCCCTTGCCCGCGCCGCGCGAACCGCTCGGCGGGGAAACACCTGCGGCAAGCTGCGCGATGAATACCCAGTTGCGGCCATTCAGAGGCGTATCGTTGATCGCCTTTGTATCGATGACCTGTCCGGTCGAGCCCTCTTCTGTTTGCATCAGCGGCGGAGCCGTTGTCACTTCCACCGTTTCGGTAGCTGCGCCCGGTTTGATTTGCAGGTTCACAGCCAGCCGCTGCTGTACATCAAGGTGCAGATTCTGCTGTGTCGTCGTTTGGAATCCGGGAGCCGCAACCGTGACCTCGTAGTTGCCAATCTTCACCGGTGAGAATGTATATATGCCGTTCTGGTCAGTCTGGGTTTGCAGCTCCAAACCCGTATCCATGCTCTTTAAAGTAACGGCGGCACTTGGAACTACGGCGCCGGTTGTATCCTGCACAATTCCTGTAACGGCTCCCTGGTCAGCTTGCCCGAAAACAGGTCCCGCAGATAAAAGCGTGAAAACGATTACCAGCAAACATATGCACTGGCCTATTCGCGCGGCGTAGCGCGCATTTAAATAACTTCGCATAGTTTCCTCCCAGAATTCCTGCCAATTCGCTGAGGCTCATCGACAGTTACATCTCTTTTCTTCACACGCCGCAGACTATAACTGCCCTTTATTTCGGCGCCTGACACTTCCCATCGAAACTCGAATTCAATGCTGCTTCTCATGAAAAATGTCTCACTTATGTATCCGTGTACATTTTTCCCGGCAACTTACCCTGCGCCGTGATTCGCTACAAAGCATCCCGCAATTTTCGATGCAGAACTATGTATCCGATTAAAATCAGGGGTGTCAACAGAAATTTCTTTTATGCGAAAGTTGTGTATAGGAAATTACCAACTACCGTTCCGTATAAATCCTCCATTTGCTCTTGTAAGGTGCATCTATATCTACAAGTCGAAAGCAAACATTGATACTCGTAAAATTCTGCTATGTAATGCGCACCCCAAACAGCATTCAGGTCAATGGCTCTGCTTTTTAGCAGTTCCCGTGCAATCGCAATTTGGGAAGTATTGGGTGGCCACTTTTAATGGCCATACAGATACAAACGTTTTCCAGGAAAGATCAGAGAAGCTTGTTGCAACAGCTGCTTCGCATGCTGCGACTGCAATTGAGAATCTTCGTATGCGGGAAGTCTTGAGAATCGAAGCACAGAGAATGAAAAATCGAGTCGCTTCGAAGCGAAACAATCCGTAATCGTAATGAGCTTGTCGCTATAGTGAATCCATCGTCAGATGCCATCCTCAGCAAAGAGCTGACCGACAAAATTGTTAGTTGGAATCACGCAGCAGAATTATGAAGAAATCAAAGAATATTTTTTAAATCAGCGGAAGACGAAATTACTCGCGTCGCTCATATTGCTCGTCAAGACTCTTGGTTCATCGCGATCACGCTTCAGCGATAAACACTTCTATTTCTAATCTGGTAAGTCGTGCGATTCAGGCATACAAATCGAAGCAATGCCAGCGGCATCAATTTAGAAACCTGGTTCCCCCAACTCCTGATCTGATCGTGCATGGAGACAAATTAACTAATGCAGGCCATCTCCAACATCATCACCAATTCTATGCAATACCGGATGGCGGTACACCGATTCTTAGTTAATACGGATAGTAGTAATAGCCACGGCGGTAATAGTACGGGTACCCATACGGATATGGGTAGCCATATGGACCAGGCATCACATATATCGTTCTCCGCTGCAACCGAGGCTGTTGCGGAGTGACAGATGCTTGCAGGCGCTGGGCTTCCTGGTAGGAAACCGGCGTTATTGTAACTGGTGCCGCCAAATGAAAATTCAACAGCGCCTCAGGGGGAATTACAACCTGCGGCCCCTTTGTAGCAGCAGAAGCGGCCAGTCCGGTAGCACCGCCTGCAACCGCGCCAAAGGCTGCACCCGGCCCACCTCCAACGATAGCTCCGATCATAGCGCCAACTGCCGCGCCTCCCGCGGTGTTTGCAGTGGAGTAGCCGGCCTTGCTGGGGCCCTCACCTGTCCACGCGTCTGTCGTAAGCGCGTACGTCTGTCCGCCAAGATTAAGCGACGTAATCTGCAGTTGCAGCCCAGACTTGCCTGCCAGATCGCCGGTCTTGCGCACGCCTGTCACTTGTCCCATGACAACAGCACCGCGCGGAATGGCAAGTACATTGCCTTCGTACACATCGTTAGCGACAGTAGCCTGAAAAATCGTGCCCGCCTGTGTCTTGCGGCTATCCAGCGGTTCGCTGGTGCGGATGTTGAGCAGCGTGCCTGCGGGAATCGTTACCGGACCGCTGACCGGCTGTTGTTGCTGTGGATAGGTTGGTGCCTGCTGCTGTTGCTGGACAGATGGAGGATATTGTTGTGTCTGCTGTCCATCTGGCTGGTCAGGATTGGACACGCCCCGATCATAAGGCGGTGGTGGGGGCGCCTGATCATCCGCTTGTTGACTTGCGGCAGGCGCTGCCGGCGCTACATTGCCGATCGTCAGATTATTTTCAACCGAGCGGACACCATTCACCCCGGCAGCGATCTGTTGAGCCAGTTGCTTCGCGGCATTATCCTGCACCGTGCCGGAGAGCGTTACCTCGCCCATGATTGTAGCCGCAGTTATATGCTGCCCCTGCAGTTGCGTGGACTGCGACAAGGCAAGCGCCACATCCGATTGAATATCGGCATCCGGACGCGCAGCAGCCTGGACCTGTTGCGGCGCTGCGAACGCATGAGAAATATACAACGGAGAACCAGCAAGAACGCTGGAAGCTACAACAGCTCTGAAAAATCGTTTTGCTTGCGGCAGGCAGACCATCAAAACAACCTCTTTTGCGCTCAACAGCAATGCGCTACTGCAATAGACACCACCTGCGGAAAAAAGTTACGGCAAAGAAAAAGCCGAAAAATGGCGGTTTTCCATCCTTCGGCTTCGGAACATGGCGAGATTAGATCAGCTTTTTAGCTTTTTATATTGCTGGATCAAAGTGCTGGTGGAGCTGTCATGCTTGCCCTCAGCCTTCCCTTCAAGCTCGGAAATGATGTTTTTTGCTAGTACTTTACCCAGTTCCACGCCCCACTGGTCGAAGGAGTCAATCTGCCAGATGGCTCCCTGAGTGAAGACGCTGTGCTCGTAGAGCGCAACCAGCTTACCCAGCACTTCCGGCGTAAGTGTCTCAATCAAAATGGTATTGGACGGGCGATTGCCTTCAAAAACGCGATGCGGGACCAGCCAGTCAGGAGTGCCCTCAGCCTTGACCTCTTCCGCAGTCTTGCCGAATGCCAGCGCTTCGCCCTGGGCGAAGACATTGGCCATAAGCAGGTCGTGATGATCGCCAAGAGGATTCAATGTTTTCCCGAAACCAATGAAATCGCACGGGATCAACCGTGTGCCCTGGTGAATGAGCTGATAAAAGGAGTGCTGCCCGTTTGTGCCCGGCTCGCCCCAGAAGATCGGCCCTGTCTCATAATCCACATGCGCTCCGCTGAGAGTCACGTGCTTTCCATTGCTTTCCATGGTGAGCTGCTGCAGATAAGCAGGAAAACGCTTCAGATACTGGTCGTAGGGCAGAACGGCAACTGTTTCCGCCTTGAAGAAATCGGAATACCAGACGGAAAGAAGCCCCATGAGAACAGGCAAATTCTTCTCGAAAGGCGTCGTCCTGAAATGCTCATCCATCTCGTGGAATCCGGCGAGCAGCCTCCGGAAGTTCTCCGGCCCAATGGCAATCATGGTGGAAAGACCGATAGCCGAATCCATCGAGTAGCGACCACCCACCCAGTCCCAGAAGCCGAACATGTTGGCCGTATCAATACCGAACTTCGAAACCTCAGCTGCATTCGTAGAGACTGCGACAAAGTGCTTTGCAATGGCCTTTTCATCGCTTAGGTTTTTCAGGCTCCACTCGCGCGCAGTGTGCGCGTTGGTCATGGTTTCAAGAGTGGTGAAAGTTTTGGACGAGATGATAAACAGCGTCTCTTCCGGATCGAGGTCGATGGTGGCCTCGGCAAAATCGGTTCCATCGACATTCGAGACGAAGCGGAAAACCATATCGCGCTTGCTGTAGTGGCGCAGCGCCTCGTATGCCATCACCGGGCCGAGATCGGAGCCCCCAATGCCGATGTTGATAACGTTTTTGATCCGCTTGCCCGTGTGGCCCAGCCACGCTCCGCTGCGGACGCGCTCGGCAAAAGCGGCCATGCGGTCAAGAACTTCATGAACTTCCGGCACGACGTCCTTGCCATCCACGAGAATCTTTTCGCTCTTGGGAGCGCGAAGAGCAACATGCAGCACAGCGCGGTTCTCGGTAATGTTGATCTTGTCGCCGCGAAACATCGCCTCAATGCGCTCGCGCAGATTGCTCCCTTCTGCGAGCTTGAGCAATAGTTTGAGCGTTTCGTCAGTGATGCGGTTCTTTGAGTAATCGAGATAGATGCCGGCAGCCTCGACTGCAAAGCGTTCACCGCGCTTTGCATCTTCTGCAAAGAGCGAGCGCAGATGCACATTCTTGACCTGCTCGTAGTGCGATGCAAGAGCCTTCCAGGCGGAAAGCTGCGTAAGCGGAACTGCTTTTTCCGTAGTAGTCATGACACTCCTTTTTCAGCGACTTTAGATTCTAGCGCAGACTGTTCATCGCAAAGTTACGAGCGGCATCAAGCAGCTTTGTCACTGATTCCTTCGAGCACGACTCCGAATAGATACGCAGCAAAGGCTCGGTGCCCGAAGCGCGCAACAACAGCCATGTTTCCGCTGCATTCGGCTTTGTTTCCGCTTCCGGATTCCTGAGGAAGAATTTGATGCCGTCCAGCGCTTCTACTCGCTCCACCGGCATGCCTGCAAACTCTTTCACTCCGGCGCGAGCCTTGGCAATTGTGGCATTCTTCAGCTCATCGTTGATGTGCAGATCGATGCGACCATATTCATGTTCGCCGTATTCTTCCTGCAAACGCTCTACCAGCTGGCCAAGCGTCTTGCCCTCTTCAGCCATAACGTTGGCAATTAACAGCGCGTTCAGCAAGCCATCGCGCTCCGGCAAGTGGCGCTTGATTCCGATGCCGCCTGACTCCTCGCCGCCGATGAGAATGTCCTTTTCCAGCATCAAATCGCAGACATACTTGAAGCCGATGCCATGCTCATGCAGCGTGCGTCCATACCGCTTGCAGATACGGTCGAGCATCTTTGTAGTATTGAAGGCGCGAGTCACATCGCCCGGCCACTTCTTCCGCTCCAACAGCCATTGCAACAAAACGGCGAATATCTTGTGAGGATCGACGAAGTTGCCATGCTCATCGACCGCGCCGATGCGGTCTGCATCGCCATCCGTCACAAGCCCGGCATGGCACTTCTCCGCAACCACGGTCTCCTGCATAGCGCGAATATGGGGTTCGATTGGCTCAGGATTGATCCCAGGAAAGAGCGGATCTACGTTGGCGCGAATCTCGACATAATCGACGCCAATCTTTGTGAAGATGCCCGCCAGCACGCCTCGCCCGGCGCCGTACATGCAATCAATACCAAACTTCAAGCCCGATTTGCGGATGAGATCGAGATCGGCAAAGCGTGAGATGGCTTCGATGTAGGGAGTCTGAAAATCAACTGTTTCAATCGTTGCCGGAGCAGCTGCTTGCGGCAGAGGCTTACCGAGATAACCTTCAATCTCGGAAATGATCGACGGCTTACCCGAGCCGCCATAATAGGCTTTGTACTTCACGCCATTCCATTGATAAGGGTTGTGGCTTGAAGTGATCATCACTCCACCCGCCGCTCCATGCGCGCGAACGCCATAGGAGAGAGCCGGTGTCGGAGTAATGCGATCAGCAATCTTCACCGGAATACCCGCGGCAGAAAGCACTTCCGCCACGGCGTGAGCAAAAGCCGGAGAGCCAAAACGCGTATCATATCCAATGCAGACGCCTGTGCCGGGGTCTTTGCCGGATAATACATAACTGCCAATCGCAGCAGCGGCGGAGCGAACATTTTCAAAAGTAAAATCGTCGGCGATAACACCGCGCCAGCCGTCGGTTCCAAACTTGACCGCAGTCGTGTTTCTCATGCTGCTGTGTTCTCCGGAAGGTTAGATGAGTTCTTTGCGCCCGTCGGCAGCGAGTTGTTTCACAATCTTGCCCACGTCCTGGGAGTGGTGCCTCGTAGTAATGAGAATTGCATCCTCCGTCTCCACGACGACAATGTCCTCTACACCTACAAGGGCAACAAATTTATTGGGGCTATAAACATAGTTGCCTCGGGCGTCCAGCGTGAGATTGCCCGCCGATTCGGCAACGTTCCCGGATTTATCTGACTGCTTTCCTAATGAAAGTTGATGTTCGTAGAGGGCAGCCCATGAACCAAGATCATTCCATCCGAAATTTGCAGGCAAACAATACAAGTTGGAACGATGCTCGCCTTTAGCCGAGCGGGGCTCCAATACGGCGTAATCAACGCTGATATTTTCGCACTGCGGATAGAGCCGCTCGAAAACACTGCGAAACTCGGGCGTTCCATATGCAGCTGCAATTTCTTCGAGTAGCGGAGCCGTTTCTGAAAGATGCTCGCGGATCGCATTCGCCAGAGTGCGAGCGCTCCAGATAAAAATGCCGCTGTTCCAGTGATAATTTCCAGCTACAACAAACTGCTCGGCGCGAGCCTGGTTCGGCTTTTCAGTAAAACGGCGCACGCGCAACGAGCCGTCGCCGAGCGCTTCACCCGTTTCAATATAGCCATAACCCGTTTCGGCGCGAGTCGGCGTCACACCCATGACAACCATATTTTCGCCGGAAGCAGCGATTTTAATGCCATGCTCAAGCACAGCGAGAAAAGCTGCCTCGTCACCAATCACGTGATCGGCCGGGAAAATTCCCAGAATTGCATCGGGATTGCTTTTTTCGACAATAAAAGCTGCAAGACCCGCTGCAGGCGCAGTATTGCGCGCTGCAGGCTCGCAGACGACCTGCTCCTTCGGAACTACATCCAGTTGTCCGCAAATTGCCGGAGACAGAAGATCATTTGTGATGACCCATACATCATCACGCCTGGCGAGCGGCCCAAGCCGATCCACAGTACGCTGGATCATGGTACGCTCACCATCGAGCGCTAATACCTGTTTGGCGCGGGCTTTCCGGCTGCGCGGCCAGAAGCGGGTTCCGCTTCCACCGGCAAGAATGATTGGCCTGAAATCAATTGCCTTCGACATCTGTCTCCGTTTAGTTATGCGTATTGCGGGAAAATTCGGATAATATCTGCTGCTTCAGCGATTGCAGTCCAGTCTTTAGCACCGGCGGGAATCACAGCTACCTGGCAACGGTCGAGCGCGATTGGATCGAAGCCCTCGCCCGAAATACTCAACTTGCCCTCAGCCACGAAAAGAATTTGCACAACATCCGCCCAAGCATTTTCTGCAGACGGAGCAGTTGCATTCCAGCGCTCCACACGAAAATACTTTTGATCGATCAGAATGGAATGGCCATTCACATTTTTCGCAATCTTCTTTCCCGCATCGGTATTTAACCGCATAGCTTCGATGGATTTGTCGAGGTGAAGCTCCCGCGGACGTCCGTAATCATACATGCGATATGTAAGATCGCTGGTCTGTTGCGTTTCCAGCAATACGGCGCCGGGACCAACCGCGTGCACCGTGCCTGCGTCCACATAGATCATATCGCCCTTATGCACCTGGACCTGGTTCAACAGTTCTTCCAGGCTCGATGCTTCAATTGCGGCGCGCACCTGCTCCGGCGTGGTTCCAGGCTTGATGCCGAGAGCTACTTCAGCTCCGGGCCGTGCATCAAGCGCATACCAGCACTCGGTTTTGCCGCGAGGCTCACCATATTTCTGAGCCATGGCGTCGTCCGGATGCACCTGCACGCTGAGTTTTTCTTTCGGAAAAAGTATTTTGACGAGCAATGGAAATTCTTCGCCCGCATGCCCTTTGCCAAGCAATGCTTCGCTATGAGCCACCGTGATTTCCTTCAGGCTCCGGCCTTGGAGAGGGCCAGTTTCAGCGGCGCACATTTCGCCGGTAAGCCAAACTTCTCCAATCGGTTCGCCATCGGTCTTATAGTCGAACCATGGTGAAAGATCGTGAAAACCCCATATGCGGGTTCTGAAAAAGGGAGCTAATCTAAATGGTCTTAAGGACTCCATGCATCTCCAGTATGCCTGATTTTGCAGCTCTTACACAGTGGCTGAACAAGCAGCTACGATAAAGAGATATGGCTCGTTATCTTGTAACCGGTTGCGCTGGATTTCTTGGCTCATGGATCAGCCAGGCACTGCTCGAACGTGGCGATGACGTTCGCGGCTTCGATAATTTTGAGACAGGCCGCCGGCAAAACCTTGCCGAATTCATTGATGATATTGATTTTATTGAAGGGGATTTGCGCGACGCAAATACCGTCATACAAGCTTGCGAAGGCGTAGATTACATCTTTCATCAAGCTGCATTGCCATCTGTGCCTCGATCGATAAAAGATCCTCGCACCAGCCACACGGCCAATATCGACGGCACTTTCAACCTGCTCGAAGGCGCCCGCGCAGCGGGCGTCAAGCGCATCGTGTATGCTGCTTCGTCTTCGGCTTACGGGAATCAACCCGGTTTTCCGCGCAGAGAAACCATGACACCCATGCCCATCGCGCCTTATCCGGTTCAAAAGCTTGCCGGTGAACTCTATATGCGCAGCTACTGGCAAGTGTATGGACTCGAAACTGTCTGTCTTCGCTACTTCAACATCTTTGGACCCAGGCAGGTTCCCGATTCTCCTTACAGTGGTGTAATGGCCAAATTCACACTGCTTATGTTGCATAGAGAACGACCAACCATCTTTGGCAACGGAGAACAGGGCCGCGACTTCACCTATATCGACAATGCAGTCTCAGCTAACCTGCTCGCAATGCAGGCGCCTGCTGAAAAAGTGGCGGGAAGAATTTTCAATGTTGCCTGCGGAGAACGCCACACTCTCAATGAAACCTACAAAATTCTCTCCGATTTAACCGGTTTTACCGAACCGCCAATTTATGCGCCGGAACGCGCCGGTGATATCCAGAACTCTCTTGCCGACATTCATGCCGCACGTGAAGCTTTTGGATATGAACCATTCGTGAGCTTTGAAGAAGGTCTCCGCCGCACTGTCGCCTGGTACAAGCAGCAAATGAAAGAGGCTGATCCGCAGACCAGCCTCGTCTAAATAGACCAATTCCTGCGCAGCTATTGGACCGCTTCCACGAGCTTGCGGATTGGATCGATCACAGCAAATAGCACCAGCCCCTGCGGCTTTTGAGCAGCATCGAGAGCCGCAAGGCTGTTTTGCTTCCAATCCGCTGGAGCTGCGCTGCCGCCTGCTAGATGCGCCACTGCTTCTGAACCGATTTGTGCCAGTTGCGCGAATTGCTGCGCTCGCGCCGTAGCATCTTCGGCCAGCAGAGGTGATGCCGCTACCTGCTGTTGGACAGCGGGAGCAGCCGCAGTCCATGCGGCGAAAGCACTTTCCAGCTGATAACGCTCCGCTTCATGTTGCGATGGACTCTCGAGGAATTTGCGAACCAGCACTTCCAACTCATAGCGCGAAGGCGGATCAGGATTTACTGCATCTACCAGATGATTGAGCGGCGTCAGCTGCGATGTGTGCTGCCCCTGATAGCGCCGGCCAAAGCTTACCGGCTGCAATACTGAAGCAAAAATGCGCAGCGCGTCGATATTCGGCGAATTTGCCAGCGCCCGCAAGCCTGCATCCTGATGAGTCAGGTGCGTCAATCCGAATGCCTCCAAACGCACGGACATCACATCCAGCCTGCGATACATATCATCTACATTGCGAACATTTTCAGGCGACCAGAACCGCTCGGCAATTGCCGCCGTGCGCGGCCATATACGCGAGTCAATCGTGCTTTCGTTAATCTGTTCGCCCCACATACAGACTTCACCGCCGAGAATCAACGCGCGCTGCTCCGGGGTAAGGTCTGAAGTCGATGGCAGTGGATCGGCAAGATAATGCTGCTCCGCCGACTTCATTGCATCCAAATAATACGGAGCGGACAAAATGCCTTTATAACCCTGCTTCGCTCCCGCGGCTAACGACTCCTCGCCGCGCCACGATTGCACCATCACGTCCTTTGGCAGCGCAGGGTTCAGCACCTCGTCCCAGCCGATCATATGACGATGATGTTTTTCGAGAATCTTCAGCAATCTCTGGTTGAAGTATGCCTGCAGCCCTGCTGGGTCCTTCAGATCATGCTTATGCATGAAATCGACAATGCGCGGATTTCCCATCCATTGCACACCTTTGGTTTCATCGCCGCCAATGTGCATGTATGAGTCGGGAAAGATCGTAGTCATCTCCCCGATAAAGTGATCGAGAAACTTATAGGTGCTGTCGCGTGTCGGGTCCATTGCCTCATCGGTAATGCCGAACTCGCGACGGATCTGATACGGACCAGGCCCACTCGATATCTCCGGATAGCCGACAAACCAGCTCATACTGTGGCCGGGCATATCAAACTCAGGCACCACACGAATTCCCCGCGCGCGGGCATAAGCAACAATTTCTTTGGCCTGCTCTTGTGTATAGAACAATCCGTCAGAGCCCATGCCTGTGAGCTTGGGATAAATTTTGCTTTCGATGCGGAAACCCTGATCTTCCGTCAGGTGCCAGTGGAAGACGTTCAGCTTCACTGCCGCCATGCCATCGAGAGTGCGCTCAATAACGCTGATCGGCTCGAAATGGCGGCCAACGTCAATCAAGAGCCCGCGCCAGCGAAAACGGGGGGAATCTTCGATGTTCACCGCCGGAATAACGTAATTTGCATGATCTGTTTGCACCAGCTGCAACAGGGTTTCCATGCCACGCAGAGCGCCCACTACCGTATTCGCTTCGAGCTTCACTCCGCTTGCAGTCACATTTAAGGAGTAGGATTCGTCCTCGTCCACCGACTGAACTGCTTCTCCCGCGCCTTTTACTGCAATCACCAGAGATGCATTTGAAGCATCTTTTCCGATCGTCTTCGATAAAGGCACGCCCGTTTGATACTCCAGGCGGTGAAGCATGCGTCTAATTCCTGCATCCAGGCGCTCATCATGAAACTGTGTTGCGGCAACACTGAAGGAAGGCTTAAGAATAAAACTGCCTTGTTCCACAGTCAGCTTCGCGGGCTGCGGCATCAGGGTATTGTTGAAAGTGGATGAAGCTGTTTGCGCACGCATGCCGATTGCGGAAAACAGAACACTACAAACCAAAGCAGAACAAATGGCAGACCGCAATGATTCATCTCCAGAAACAGGAATTGAAATCCGAGGCATTTAGAATAGCAATCGAAATGAGACATGTGCTGATTTCTTTCGTTTTATTTTTATTTGCGGCGTTTCTCCCCGCACAAACGATTCCGCCACTCCAGTTTGCTCATCTGGGCGATTGCAAGCTGGAAAATGGAAGCGTCATCCATGACTGCAAGATTGGATACCGGACCCTGGGGACGCTGAATTCCACTCACTCCAATGCAGTGCTCATCCCCGCCTGGTTTACCGGGAAAAGCGGCGACGTAGCGATGACCCTCACCCCGGATTCCTATATCGATACGTCGAAGTATTTTGTGATTGCCGTCGACCCGCTCGGCAACGGCGTTTCCAGTTCGCCATCGAATAGTACGACGCAGCACGGCACCGATTTTCCTGAATTCTCTATCCGCGACATGGTCACCTCGGAGTACCGCCTCGTTACCGAGGCACTCCACCTCACTCATTTGCATGCTGTCATGGGCATTTCGATGGGTGGCCTGCAAACCTTTCAGTGGATGGTGAGCTATCCGGATTTTATGGATGTTGCCATTCCGATCGTCGGCACCCCGCAGATGAGCTCCTACGATCTGCTGCTTTGGAACATGGAGCTGAAGGCTCTGGTTTCTGATCCTGCCTACAAGGATGGCAAATATATACAGACGCCGCCGCTATCGATGGTTGCGCTCATCCACAATATGAATCTGGCCACGCCGAACTTTCGCGCCAATCACACAACGCGCGAGGGATTCCGGCAATACTTCGACCAGATCACGACGGACGGCGATCGCTTCTTCGACGCCAATGACTATCTCCGCCTGCTGCAGGCGCTGATCGGCCATGACATTGCCAAAGGCAGCACCATCTTCGCCGCCGCCAATAAAGTAAAGGCGAAGGTGCTCATCGTGAACGCTTCGCAGGATCACATGGTCAATCCATTGCCGGCGCTGGGCTTTGCCAAGCTTATCCATGCGCAGACGCTGGTGCTGGATTCCGATTGCGGGCACATGGCTCCCGGCTGCGAGAGCGAAAAGATGAATCCTGTAGTGAGAAAATTCCTGGACCAGTAGAGCTAGACGAAGTTGCCGCCATCGCTCTCAACGTGCGATGGACGCTCCTTCTTTCGCAACACATCGAACCCGGCGCGCAGGCCATTCAATACGCCTGAAACCTGTTTCAAGGGGGTAGTGATGCCATGCTGCACGACGGCTGTAGCCTGCGTAAGCCCGTCGAGAACAGCGGTTGCCATTTCATCGACTCGAGATAGCTGGGCTTCAGCCATACCGGCAACATGGTTTACCTTCCGGTTGATCTGGTCAGCCTGGGAACGGAGCACCTGGCTGGTTTCAACCAGATTCGTTGTAGCCACCTTGATCTTGGGAGAAATGTCCTCTATCAGATCGCGCGACGTGGCCAGCGCTGGAATCAGGTGCTGCTTCAACTGATCGGAGAGATCGTGCACCTTGTGGGTTGTCTTCCTGATGGCGAAATACATCGCCAAAAGAACAAAGGCCTGGAGTAGAACGCCAACAGCGGTAACGATAGTAAATACGATCTGCATTGCCTGCATATTCTTAATCTCGCGGGTGGGGGGTTGGCGTTCTTCTTCAGCCTCTCAATGCAACGGCTCTTCCGAGGGAGCAGACTCCGTGGTGGAACGATAGGCGGCGCGTCCTGCTTCTACGGCAGCGGAAACGCGGTCGCCCTGCTCATTTACGAACTGTTTTCCCTGAGTGACAATGTCGTTCAGCTGCGATTTGCCGCGCTCAACGTATTCCTTGCCGCGGTCTACATATTCGCTGACCTGGGCGCGTCCGCGATCCACATAAACATTCACCTGATCGGCAGCTTCACGTCCGCGCTGCTTCAGGTACTCTGAGCCCTCACGGGCGCTGCTGGCCAGATCTTCACGCGTCTCCTTGCCCGATTTGGGGGCATAGAGAACGCCTAGCAAAGCTCCAAGGCCAAGACCGGCCAGAAACCAACTGAACCCACTGGACTGTTTCTCATCCGACATAATCTTTTCTCCTTCGCTGGCAAACGGATACTACCAGATATTAGAACCTTTATGGGTCCTATTTCGTCATATTAGACAATGAGATGCCGCGACACTACTTCGCGCTGCCATCTGAGCCATAGAGGGTGTTTTCAGGAGATAATTGGGTTGCTATGAAAACGATGCTCACCGGAATTCGATTCGCACAAGTAACGCTGCTGACTGCTTCCCTGCTGCTTGGGGCAGCGGGATGCAAAAAAGAACAGGCCTCGCAGCCGGCGCGTACGGATCAGCAAGTTGCCAGCGATGTGCAGGCAAAGATTTCCGCAGAAAGCGCGCTGAATGGGCAAAACATTCAGGTTGCGGTGAACAATGGCGTCGCCACTCTTTCCGGCGTAGCCAACGATGACGCGTCCCGCGCCTTGGCGGGCAATGACGCGGGCAGCGTGGACGGAGTGAAAACCGTCGTCAACAATTTA
Source organism: Alloacidobacterium sp. (assembly GCA_035547425.1). Lineage (GTDB taxonomy): Bacteria > Acidobacteriota > Terriglobia > Terriglobales > Acidobacteriaceae > Alloacidobacterium. The sequence goes on from DASZUU010000017.1 coordinate 77,794, forward strand.
ATAGTGCAACCGCCGCAGCAGGCGGCTACGGCCCCGTCCCCGGCCCCGGTTGCTCCTGCTCCGGCGCCGACGAAGCGGGAGCGCGAGCGCGAGCGGCACAAGGAGAAGCAGGTAGCCCAGGCCGCGCCGCCGCCAGCCCCGGCTCCGACGCCTGCTCCAGTGCAGCAATCGGCTCCGGCACCACCGCCTCCTCCGCCGCCGCCGCCGCAACCGGTGGCGAAGACGGTGACGATTCCGGCAGGCACGGTCATTCCGGTGCGCATTACTGACGACCTGAGCAGCAAGACGGCGCAACCGAACCAGAGCTTCCGCGCTTCGCTGGCGACGGACCTGGTGGCCGACGGCATGGTTGCCATTCCGCGAGGAGCTTCGATCACGGGCCGCGTGGTGGATGCGAAGGACGCGACCCACTTCAAGGGCAGCTCCCTGCTCTCTATCGAACTGACACAGATCAGCACCCGCAGCCGCCAGATTCCGGTGGTAACGGATGCCTATTCGCGTGAAGGGACGGCGCGCGGCAAGAACACTGCGATGAAGACCGGCGGCGGCGCGGCGCTGGGCGCGATCATCGGTGCTCTGGCCGGGGGTGGTAAAGGCGCGGCGATCGGAGCTGTAGCCGGCGGCGGCGCGGGGGCGGGCGTGAATGCGGTTACTCGCGGCCAGCAGGTGGAGATTCAGCCGGAAACGCTGATCAACTTCAAGCTGCAGTCGCCGATTACGGTCACAACTTCGCACAAGGTAGGGCAGGTGCGGTCGTTCGATGACAACAGCAACCCGCAGCTGGAGCAGCGGCCTCCGCAGTAGGTACTTTTCTTTCATGGCAGCCACCCCCCCGGGGTGGCTGCAAATTCCTCAAAATAAAAGGCTTTGGCTGGAATCGGCGCAAATATCTGATTCCAAAGGCGATATCTCCAAGTATTTGATTTTTCATGGAGATGTGGGCCTGATGATCCTGTCGTCTTGCCCTACTCTTTCAGGATATCAGTTTCGGGCATAATTCTATGCCAACTTTCCGGCGAATTAAACCTTTTATTATCATCTGGTTGCGGGATTTATTTTCGCTTTGGGGCTTGACAGGGTTTTGAAAGCCCGGGCCTGAAGGCCCTCTTCTTTCCTGTCCTTTGTTCACCGGGCTAAAGCCCGGTGCTTCTACCCGGAAGGCGCTCTGCGCCTTTGCTTCGCGGATTTGTGGCTCTTTTTGTGTTATCCCCAGGTCTCGGAGGCGAGACCTGGGGTACCCGGTTTTTGGTTCCGGCGTTTTGTTATTGAGAGACGGTCACGCTGACAGCAGCTGACGTGGATGTGGAGTAGTTCGCGTCTCCCGCATATACGGCGGTGATGGTTCCACCGCTCGGCGGATTTGGATTGTTGTTGTTGCTGCTGCTGCCGCAGGCGATCACGTTGGACAACAGCAAGGCAAAGACGGCGATGCCCAACAGAGTCCGCCAGCTACGGCGGCGAGCCGGGATGGTAAAGAGGAAGATGCAGGCTACCGCGATTCCTCCCGAGAGCTTCCACGAAAATGCGCTGTGATCGAGCCCGGCAACTCTTGCGGAGCTGTTCAGCTGGCTGGCCGGTATCTGCAATTTATAGAGCGCGGCGATGGTGCTGCCCTGCCCCGATCCATTGGAAACAAAGCCGGTGGCCGAAGAGGTTTGCACCGTGCCCAGAACCGTACTGCCATTTTTGAAAGTGACGGTGCCGGTCGGCGCCACACCAATGCTCTCGGTATTGACCTGTGCTTCCAAAGTAATGGTGGATGAAGATTGTGTTGCCTGGGCAATCGTGGTGGTTGCTCCCTGCGTGACGGCGAAAGACAAGCCAGAGGCGGAGCTGGCTTGATAGCTGCTGTCGCCGGAGTAGGAGGCGGAGAGACTATGCGACGCGACGGACAATGATTGATTCTGGTAATACCAATTGTCGTACGTAGCGATACCGCCGTTCGCAAGCGGAACATTGATGGGGTTTGCGGTCGTGACAGTACCGTTGTAGTTATAGGTCAGACTGCCGGCCGAATCCAAGTAGCTGATGGTTCCGGTAGCCGAGGTATTCGAACCGGACTGTCCCACCGGCTGGGCGTTAAATGACGCGGCATATCCGTAGGGGATGCTTGCTCCCGCACACGCTTTGGCTGTGCTGTCGAAGTCGTTGCAGAGAACGGCCTGCGTTTTGGGATTGTAGATAAAGGCGCCAAAGGCGAGGGAGCTGGGCTCGGGCGTGATATTTACGGAAACCGGAGCCGATTTGCTGCCGGTATGGTTTACATCGCCGCCGTAGTAGGCATAGACGTTGTACGTGCCGCCGGGCAGATCGCCGGTGGAACCGCTGGCGCTTCCGTTCGTGAGAGTAAGGAACTCTCCGGGAAGAGCTCCGTTGTTTGCCTGGCCACTGTCATTGATGATGCTGACGTCGCCGCTCGGCGTTCCGTTTTTCGCACTCGTCACTGTAGTGGTGAAGGTAAGATTTTGCCCGTGGGTTATTGAATTTCCGCTGGTAAAGCCGGTGACTTGCAATGCGGTGGTGGTGGAAGCGAAGTTGGCCTTGGTCCAGTTGGCAATGAGCTGCGAGACATCGACACTGCCGAGACCGCTGGCTCCATCGTAGCCGGTGGCGGTGTTAAAGCCGGTAAGAAAGCCGTTCGATCCACAGTCAAGCGAGCCGGAAGTGCAGACAACGGAATTGTTGCCGGTTGTGGTGTCATGGAAAACAGCGTTATACAGGGACGCCTGGCTTGCCAGATTGTAGAGAACATTGTTGGCCTGGCCGAGGCGGGCGCCGCCCTGCGCTTGCGCAACGAGGGCAAGCATACCGGCAAAGGCTGGGGCAGCGGCTGACGTTCCACCTACGCCGCTGAAGGTTGTGTTTGAGTTGAATGGAGTCTGGCAGTCGGTGTAGGTCGAGCCATCGGAAGCCGGAGCAGAAGTGCTGTCGGCGCAGACGACCCAGGTGGCTGTGTAACTGCCATCGGCTGCTAGAAGAGAGACATCGGGAAGCGCGCGCACGGCGGATGTTCCGCTGCCGGCGAGCGAACTGGAAACAACGCCGGTCTGGAAGGGAGGCTGGGCATAACCGCCTGAAGTGCAGGTGATGTTGCCATTGGCATCTTCAGAAGATTCGACGCAATTACTGAGGCCGCCACCGGCAGCGACGATATTGGTATTGCCGCTGCTGGGGTCTTTATAAGGCGTGTTTGCGCTGATGGTGGTGTTGCTTGATGGAGAGTCGTTCCAGGGGACTTCAGGAATATAACCCTTGGCGGTGCGGTAGAAATTGGAGGCGCTGTTGCTGGTACTTACGTAATTAGAGAAGTTCGAGAGCAGCGTATCATAATCTGTGCCGCCGACGGCGATGTTATAGGGTGTGGATGCGAGGCCGTTTACGGCAAGGCCATTGGACGCAGTGGTTACCTGATTCTCGTTGTCGCAACCAGCCGATCCGCTATCGCCGGTGGAAACGGTGACGGTGATTCCCTGGGCGGCGGCCTGTTCCCATGCGTTATAGATTTCCTCATTGCCGCTTGTACCCTGGAAGGCCTCGCAGGCGCCGAAGCTGACGTTGAGGATGCTTACGTTGTTGTCATCGAGGGCGCGGAAGATGGCGAGGAAGAGACCGCTCTGCAGGTCGGTATCGGCTGCGGTGTAGAAATTGATGTTTGCGCCGGGAGCGATGCCGCTGGAGACTTCGAGATCGAGCAGCGCTTCGATTGCGTCGCCGGTGATGCCGGGATCATTGCCGTCGACGATGGTGGTGACTTTACCGGCGGCGGAGGAGGGCAGGAAGGCGGCACGATAGTTGGCGACGGAGGATGCAACGATGTTGGAGTCGCCGGCGATGCCGATGGTGATGCCGGTGCCGTCATAGCTTTTGCCGCCGAGCAAAGAGCTGATGGCGGAGTAGTTGCCGTTCAGTGTGGAGTTGGGCGTGTCGTAAATGGTGGCGGCGTCGGCAGGGTCAACGTAGAGGTAATTTGTTCCGGTGTTGTTGTCCACCAATGTGAGATTGGGCTTGATGGTCTTGCTGTCGGCATCGAAGTGCGCGGCAGTTCGTTTCGTGATGCCGCGCTTCGGGCGGAAGTCGTTCAGGGGGGCGATGCCGGCGATGACGGGCGCAAGGGCGGCGGGGATTTGCGGGTCGGTGGCGTTGGCAAAATGAGTTTCGCCATTCACAACAAATTTATGGATGGAGGTGTGGAAGGCCTGCTGGATCTGCGCGACGTTTCCGGAGAAGATGACGACGTTGCGGGCCTGCGGCACCTTATCGACGGTAAAGCCCTGCGATTGCAGCCATGCGGTGACGGTGGTCAGGTCAGAATCGCTGATGCCGTAGAGCTTGCCGAACTGGGCCGGGGTAAGCCACTTGTGATAGCTGGCCGAGTTGGGATTCTGGAGGTCGCCGAGATATTGCTTGAGAGAAGCTTCCTGCGCGTCGCTGCGCTTGAGGACGAGCATGATGCGTCCGGTGGCCATGGAGCCGGAGGCTGCGCCCTGATCGAAGCGCGCCTGCGCGAGCGGGTGCACGTTGTGCTGCAGGGTGACGCGATTGTCAGGGTTGATGACCTGCGTGATGCGATTGGCGACGACGGCCTGGGATTCGATTTGCGCGGAGGCAGAAACGGTTACGGCGAAGAGCCCGGCGGCGGCTAGCGCAGCCAGACGCGAGACGAGAGTGCGCGGCTTGAAGAGTGTGTCAAACATGGCCATCCTGTGAAACTGTGGGAAATTTGATGGAACTTGCTATCAAAAAAGCAAACAGGCTGCGAATTGCGAGCCTGCAACAGTTGGCTGCCTTCGCTCCCGGAAACGAAATCGAGATGAAACAGCACGCTCATGCCGGACGGGTCTGTTGCCCGCTGCTGGCTAGGTTGTATGGCGGGAGATGGGGCGCTGTCAAGTTGATTACTGTTTTGCATGCAGACGATGTTTGTAGATGTAGACCGCAGTTTTGTCATTTTGTTTCGTTATGGCAGTGATTTTGTTGCATCTCGATGCGGCGGGAACAGTTACAGCTTCGTTACAAGGGGTATTTGCCGGCGGTGATGGCGTGGGCGGCGAGAGCACGGCCTATCTGGATGGTGTCGGCCGGCTCGTGCTTGACGAGGCGGCGCAGGATGGCGAGTTGTGTGCGCAGCATGTCTCCTTCTGCTGCGGCGGCGAGGACACGGCGAGCCGCCTGCTCGATGACGGCGATGGCGTGGGCTGCGTAGTATTGCGTGGCTAACGTTCCCAGGTCCCCTTCCCACCCCAACACGCGAACACCGCGCGTGTCGGGGACCCCGGTTTCGTGGACCTGGGGCACCCGCATTTTTCTGGCGCGGAGCAGGGCGGATTCGAGGGCGTAAATTTCGATGAGCATGTCGGCGAGGTCGGCCATGATCTCCTGCTGATCGGCGAGGGTGGTCATATATTTCTGGCTGGCGGCTCCGGCGGCGAGCAGCGCGAGCTTTTTTGCGTTGGCGAGAATGGAGGCTTCGCGCGCGAGGGCGTCGGGCTCGGCGTCGTCGAAGCTGGGCGAGGGCGGGGACATGACTTCGTCCATGAGCTGCTTGATGGCTGCGAGCAGCGGGAGCTGGCCGGTGGTGGCACGCTTCATGAGGAAGCCGGTGATGATGAGGCGGTTGATTTCGTTGGTGCCTTCGAAGATGCGGTTGATGCGGGAGTCGCGGTAGGCGCGCTCGGCTGGGTACTCTTCGACATAGCCGTAGCCTGCGTAGATCTGGACCACGTGGTCGACGACGGCGTCGAGCATTTCGGAGCCCCAGACTTTGAGGATGGAGCACTCGACGGCGTATTCCTCGATGCGCTTCTGGATTTCGCGGGAGTTGTGGGCTTCGGCTTCGGGTATGGCGGCGAGGGCGGCGTCGATCATGCCGACGGTGCGGTAGGTCATGGCTTCACCGACGAAGATGTGGGCAGCGGAGTCGGCTATTTTCTGCTGGATGAGGCCGAAGTCGGCGATGGACTTGCCGAAGGCCTTGCGTTCTTTCGCGTATCTGATTCCGTTGGCGAGCGAGGTGCGCGCTCCGCCGAGGCAGGCTGCTCCCAGCTTGAAGCGTCCGATGTTGAGGATGTTGAAGGCGATGTGATGGCCTTTTCCCGCTTCGCCGAGGAGATTTTCGGCGGGGATTTTGCAGTCGGAGAGAATGAGCGGGCAGGTGGAGGAGCCGCGGATGCCGAGCTTGTGCTCCTCTGCGCCGACGGTGAGGCCGGGCGTGTTGCGCTCGATGAGGAAGGCGGACATTTTTGCTTTGGCGGGGTCGGGGTCTTTGGGGTCGGCGATTTTGGCGAAGACGGTGAAGAGATCGGCAAAACCTGCATTGGTGATCCACATTTTTTCACCGTTGAGGATGTAATGCCGACCGTCGTCGGAGAGCGCGGCACGGGTGCGGATGTTCATGGCGTCGGAGCCGGATGAGGCTTCGGAGAGCGCGTAGGCGGCGATCCATTCGCCGGTGGCGAGCCTGGGCAGGTATTTTTCTTTTTGTGCGTCAGTTCCGTACCAGACGATGGGCAGCGTGCCGATACCGACGTGGGCGCTGAAGGCGACGGAGAAGCTGGCGAGCACGGACATGCGGTCGGCGATGATGGCGGAGGTCACCTTGTCCATGGCGAGGCCGCCGTAGGCTTCGGGGATATCGACGGCCATGAGGCCGAGGTCGCCGGCTTTTTTTAGCAGGCTGCGGGTGGTGGCGAAGTCTTTGGATTCGATGGCTTCGGCTGCGGGGAGGACTTCGTTGGCGGCAAACTGCGCGGCGGTTTCGGCGATCTGGCGCTGCTCTTCGGTGAAGTCTTCGGGGGTGAAAATGTCGGCGGGCTGGCGCTCTTCGATGAGGAAGCTGCCGCCGGTGATGGTCTTTGCGGGAGCGGAGGTGGTTGCAGTGGCCATGTTGCTCGGATGCTCCTTGTGATCAACGGAACATCGTACGCCTGTTTTGTGAAGATTGGTTTGATCAGGAGATTTTAAGACCAACGGCTTTGGCCAGTTTTTTCTGGCGGTCGTCAAAAGTCCAAAAACGCTCAGCCTTAAGTTCGAGAGCAGAGGCTACATGAAGAGTGTCGAGAGTGCGCGTGCCGAGTTTCGCGATGTGAGTTCGAGCAAGGTCAGTAGCAACAACAAACATCAATTCTGGCTGATCCACTTCGCGCCAAATCCCTGAATTACAGTCTCGCTCAAATTCGGCATATACCTGGTTCGCAGCTTTCGAGGAGATTTGGCCTCGGAAGACGTTCTGCTCAATAGAATGCGCAAACTCGACGCGGTGCAGAGGTGTGCAAAGCGCACCTCTGCTTGATATCAGCAATTTATCAGCAATCGAAGAATGCATGTCGCTGATGTAAATGGATACGAGAAAGCTGGTGTCAACGTAGATATTCAATCGCGATGACGATCCTTGAGGAAGTCTTCAACCGCATTCAAGACACGGTCGCCGAATATCTTCTTGCGGCGAACTTCAAAATCAGGCCATTCGGTCAATTTTGTATCCTGCGGCTCTTGTTCCGGCATAACTCGTCCAATTACATGATTTCTCTTGAGAATCCTGACTGTCTTGCCTGCTCGCAATAAGGCTTCGAGCCTGCGTGTGTTTCGCAGTTCCCGAATGGTCATGGATTCCATCTTGGCAGCCATAGAGATAATGTGGCACAAATTGTGACACATTGCAATGTGCTGTTCCATCCTTTTCTTCGTGGGCTCATTGGGATGAAAATATGTAATTTGTAAAATCTGATAATATGATTTTGTGAAAAAGATGACCATCAGCATTACGGACGCGGCCCGCAACTTTGCCGATTGCGTTAACCGCGCTCATTATCAGAATGTGACGTATGTTCTGCTTCGGACTGGATCGCCGGTTGCGCGGCTGGTGCCGGACGGCGAAAGAGTATGCTCGGGGCGCATTTTAGCGGAAACCCTGGCCATGACACGGTTGTCCGATGAAGAGGCGCGTCAGTGGCGAAATGATCTGGCTGCAGCGCGCAAAGCATTGCAAGCTCCGGCAGACAAATGGCGCTGATTCTGGATGCTGACGTTATTATCAACGGTGAGAAAGGCACTTTCCATCTCCGGCAATGGCTTGCTTCCCGTCCGGACGAGCAATTTGAAATTGCTGCCGTCACAGTAGCCGAACTCTGGCATGGTGTGGAGCAGGCTAAAGGCGTACATAAGACACGTCGGCGGCAATATATTGAAGCCGTTCTCTCCGTGGTGCCCATTATTCCTTATACCGAGCAGATTGCTTATGAGCATGCGCGCCTCTGGGCGGAACTGGAATCTTCAGGCAAGATGATCGGATTCTATGATGTGATTGTGGCTGCTACAGCGTTAGAGCGCGGCAGCGGAGTAGTTACGTTTAACAAGCGGCACTTTGAGCAGGTGAAAGGATTGTTGGTGATTCAGCCTGAGTAGCACGCTCAATGCTATATCCCACCCTTTGCTGCGCTCAGGATGGGGCACCCGGCAACTCGGCTCTCAGTTCATCAAATGTATATGCCCCGTTCCCAAAAGCCTGCATTTTCTCCCACGAAATCAACATGTGGCCATCAATTTCGAACCATTGTTCTCCTTGGATACCATGCATTTGCAGTTGGACGGTATGTCCATCCTCTTTCAACTTCAGGATGGCTGCCTCAATACTTTCTCTGGGTGATAATTCCATATGTTGTAGAGATCGAGAAATACAAAATACAACTTATTTTAATTCAAATTCTCAAAAACGCCGGCGGCGCCCATGCCGCCGCCTACGCACATGGTGACTAGCCCATAGCGAAGGTTGCGGCGCTTTATTTCGTGCAGGAGCGTTGCGGTGAGTTTGGCTCCGGTGCAGCCTAAGGGATGGCCCAGGGCGATGGCTCCTCCGTTGACGTTGACTTTGTTTGGGTCGAGCCCGGCTTGCTGGATGACGGCTAACGACTGCGCGGCGAAGGCTTCGTTCAGCTCGATGAGGTCGATTTGGTCGAGGGTGAGTCCGGCCTGCTTCAAAGCTTTGGGGATGGCGAAGACCGGGCCGAGTCCCATCTCTTCCGGCAGGCATCCGGCGGTGGCGAAGCTGACGAACCTTGCCATCGGCTTCAGGTTCAAGGCCTGCGCTCGTTCTGCGGACATGACGATGGCGGCAGCGGCTCCGTCAGAGGTTTGCGATGCGTTCCCAGCGGTGACGGTTCCCCTGGCGTGGAAGGCGGGCTTGAGTTTCGCCAGCGCTTCGAGCGATGTGTCGGCCCGCGGGCCTTCGTCGCGTTTGAATTCGCTTACTTTTACTTCGGGTTTCGCGGGATTTTTGGTCGGCGTGGCATTTGTCACTGCGACAGGTACAATTTCTTCGTCGAACTTGCCGGACTGCATTGCGGCCAATGCTTTTATGTGGCTTTGCAGGGAAAACCCATCGGCCTGTTCGCGGGTGATGCCGTATTTTGCGGCCACTCGCTCGGCGGTGAGGCCCATGGATAAATAGGTATAGGCATAGTGCTCGATGAGCCATGGGTTAGCGCTGACTTTTCGACCTCCCATGGAGATCATGCTCATGGACTCGGTGCCTCCGGCGAGCATGACATCGGCGCTGCCTGAGCGGATGCGGTCGGCGGCGATGGCGATGGACTGCAATCCGGAAGAGCAGAAACGGTTGATGGTCATGGCGGAGACTTCTACGGGAAGCCCGGCGCGCAGGCCGGCGATGCGGGCGACGTTCATTCCCTGCTCGGCTTCGGGCATGGCGCAGCCCATGATGACGTCTTCAATCTCTTTCGGATCGAGCGCGGGGATTTTTGCGAGCGCGCCTTGAATGGCGATGGCGGCCAGATCGTCGGGGCGCGTGAAGGCCAATGCGCCCCTGGGTGCTTTGCCGACGGCGGTGCGAACGCTGCTGACGATCACTGCTTCTCTCATGGTTTACCTCGACTTCAAAAAAATCTGCCGCCAAGACGCTAAGAACGCGAAGATGTCATTCGCTTCCCTGCAGCGTCATCCATGCGCCGTTTTTGTAGTAGTGGATGACGGAGGTCTTCTCAATGTGTTCGTCCTGAATGCCGTCATGATCGAAAGGGCCGTGACGGCGGTTGACCAGTGTTTCATTGATCCTGCCGGGCGATGCTGTGTCGAGTCCGCGGGCGTAGCCGAGAATGTTCGTGGTGTCGTGCGGGTCGGCGGTATCGGTGTCAGCTTGTGCGGCAATTTCAGCAGGCTTGCCCATGCCTGACCAGTAGACGAGCAAGGTGGAGGTTCCGTTCTGCGAGCAGAGCACGGCCCAGTCGGTTGAGCCTTTTTCGCGGAAGGCTCCGTGGATGACATTTTCGGGGCCGCGGGCTTCGTAGCTTTGCGGAATCATGCAGTGCCGCTTTTCGAGGTCAGCGAGAACAGGCGCGGGCGTCGATGGAAAGCTTGCGGGCGGCAGGAGGCGAAAGGCGTAGGCCTGATCGCCTTTGTGGCCGCGCAGGACTTGTTCCGATTCCTGCGCGATTGCGAGCCATGGGGTAATGGGCAGGAGCAGGACGAGCACGAGACGCAGATAGAAGTTTTGCATGCCTGCATTCTTCTTGGGCCGCCATGGTTTGTGCAGTCGCGAGGATAGAAAAGCAGATTCTTCGCTACGTTCAGGATGACAGCAGTGGAGTGTGTCTGTTTGCATGTTCAGTTCCTGAGCGGCTTTCCGGTTTTCAGGGTGAAGGCGATACGCTCCTGCGTTTTGCGTTCGCCGCAAAGGGAGAGGAAGGCTTCGCGCTCGAGGTCGAGCAAATATTGCTCGGTGACAAATGTTCCCGGCGTGAGGCTGCCTCCGCAAAGAATGCGCGTGATGTGGTTGCCGATTTTTACGTCGTGATCGCTGATGTATTCGGCCTGGCGCATGAGGTGGATGCCTAGTTTCAGCGTGGCGGCCACCTGATCGCCGGGTACGGGAATCTGCGTGCGCGGCGCGGGGGCTGCATAGCCGGATTCTGCGAGATAGATGGCGGTAGCGCGGGCATCGAGCAGCAGGCGATCGCGATTGGCGCTGATTTGATCCGATGGTTGCAGCAGATCAAGACTGCGGGCTTCTGCGGCTGAGGTAGAAACCTTGGCCATGCCGATGGTTTCGAAGCGCTGACGCAGGGCGTCCTGCAACTCTGCGGAGAAAGCGAATTTGAGCGGCGCTTCGATGGGGTTGAGGCTGGATTCTTTTGCAGCCGCGTCGATGGCGCGCAGAGCCATTTCTTTGGTACCGCCGCCTGCGGGAACGAGGCCTACGCCTGCTTCGACGAGGCCCATATATAGCTCGGCATGTGGATGACGCGCGGCGGCGTGGAGGGAAATTTCTGTTCCTCCGCCGAGACAGAGATTGAACGGCGCGGCGACGACAGGGCGTGGACAAAACTTTATGGATGCGGTCATGCGCTGGAACGCGCGGACGGCGAGATCAACTTCATCCCATTCCGCTTCCTGCATGGCCAGCAGAAGCTGCATGAGGTTTGCGCCCACGGAGAAATCGGAGGCATCGCCGGAGATAACGAAGCCGCGAAAGTTGCGAACGTGTTCGCTCTCGGGCTGCAGGGTTTGCGTGATGAGCGAAACGATGTCGTCGCCGATGGCGTTCTTTTTGGAGTGCAGCTCGATGCAGGCGATGCCTTCACCTATGTCGATGAGCGAGGCACCTGCGTTTTTGCGGATGACTCCGTTGGAGCGCTTGAAGGCGGCGATGTTTGCGATGCCTTCGGACAGCGTGATGGGCTTGTAGTTGCGGGCGGCGAGATCGAATTGCGTGCGGCCGTTTTCGCCGGAGTGGTACCAGTTTGTTTTTCCGGAGGCGAGAAGGGTTTCGGCTTGCGGGCTGATGCGCTCGCTGCGGGCACGCAGGCGTTCGACGCTTTGCAGTACGCCGATGGCGTCCCACATTTCGAAAGGGCCCAGCTCCCAGTTGAAGCCAGCGCGCATGGCCCGGTCGATGGAGGCGATATCGTCGGCGATTTCGGGGAGGCAGTCGGCGGCGTAGTTCCAGATGCGGGTGAGGAGCGTCCACTGGAAAATGCCGGCTTTGTCGTTGCTTTGATTCGGGCCGTCGCCGATGAGCATTTGCAGGCGCTCGGGAAGAGCTTCGGCGTTCTTTGCCATTTCGAGCGACGGAAATTTTGGGCGCGTGGCGGGGCGGTAGTCGAGCGTTTTCCAGTCGAGCGCGAAGCGGTTATTTTTGGGGTCTGGGGCGTCGGGGACTTTTTTGTAAAAGCCCTGGCCGCTTTTGTCGCCAAACCATTTGCGCTCAAGCATGGTTTCGATGAAGGGCGGCAGCTTTGTAGATACGGCGTCTTCTGTTTTATCGCTTTTAAAGTTGCGGGCCACGTGGCCAAGGACGTCGATGCCGACCATATCCGCTAAACGAAATGTTCCGGTGCGCGGCCAGCCGATGCTGGATCCGGTGAGCGCGTCGACGTCTTCGATGGTGAGATCGAGCTGCTGCATCAGATCGACGGCGGTGAGCATGGCGAAGACACCGATGCGGTTGGCAATGAAATTCGGCGTGTCATGCGCGAAGACGATGGATTTGCCGAGGCGGCGGTCGGCGAAATCGGCTACGGCTGCGACGGCTTGCGCATCGGCTTGCGGCGTGCGGATGATTTCGAGCAGGCGCATGTAGCGCGGCGGGTTGAAGAAGTGCGTGCCGAACCAGCGGGAGCGGAAGCTCTCCGGCATGCGTGCGGCAATGGAGGCTACGGGAAGGCCGCTGGTGTTGGTGGTGACGATGGCGTCGGGGCGCAGATGGGGCGCGATTTTTTCAAGCAGCGCCTGCTTGATGGAGAGGTCTTCGGTGACGACTTCGATGATCCAGTCACAGGATTTTAGTTGCGCCAGATCGTCTTCAAAGTTGCCGATGGCGATGAGGGCGGCGCTGGAGTTTTCGTAAAAAGCTGCGGGCTTTGCTTTGAGCAGGCTTTGCAGGGCTGAGGCGGCGATGCAATTGGGATTGGCTGCATCTGCGCCTGGCGGAATGATGTCGAGCAACACGACAGGAAGCCCGGCATTAGCAAGATGCGCAGCGATGCGGGAGCCCATGGTGCCTGCTCCGAGAACGGCACAGCGGCGGATGAGCGGCGCGGCAGCGAAGCGAGGAGAAAGAGTGCTCATGGCCGAAAGGCTCCTTCAGGGCGGCAGAATATCTGCCTGCAGCGCCTTTATGCAAGTGTGACCGCCGCGATGATCTTTCAGGTGATTTCGAATCAAGAGGCTGCCGGATATGGCTGCGATCGCCTGCGTACCGGATTATTCTTCGATGGCGGAAAAGCAATCCTTATCTTCCGGTTTGACACTACAATCGGCGCCGATTAGCGTCAAAGTTGCATTGTGTTGCGAGGAACGATGAGATTTTTTCCATTTATGCGCCGGATACTTCTAGCCGGCTGCATTGCTCTCCTGTGCGCGGCTCCGTTCAGGGCGAAGGCGCAGGATCTGGCGAGCTTCGAGAAGCGCGTCACGACGAAAGTGCTGCCGAACGGGTTGACGCTGATTATCTGCGAACGCCCGGATGCTCCGGTCTTTTCCTATTTCACGATTGTCGATGCGGGGGATGCGAACGATCCCGGCGGAGAATCGGGGCTGGCGCATATGTTCGAGCACCTGGCCTTCAAGGGCACCAAGGACATCGGCACCACCGACTATGCGGCAGAGAAGGTAGCTCTGGATAAGGTAGAGCAGGCTTACGCGGCGTATGACACGGAATATCGCAAGCGCGTAGGACGCGACCAGGCGAAGCTGAAGCAGCTGCATGCGGCGTTTGAGCAGGCGCAGGCTGAGGCGCAGAAATATGTTGTTCCGAACCAGTTCACCGAGATTGCCGAGGCCAACGGCGCTACCGGTCTGAATGCGGAGACGAGCCTGGATGCGACGCAATATTTCTGGAGCATGCCTTCGAACCGGCTGCAGCTGTGGGCTTATATGGAGAGCGACCGCATTGCCAATCCGGTGCCGCGCGAGTTCTACAAGGAGCGCGATGTGGTGATGGAAGAGCGGCGCATGCGGACGGACTCCAACCCGATTGGCCGCATGGTGGAGGAGTTCCTGGCGACGGCGTATGTGGCCCATCCATATCACCGCCCGGGCGTGGGGTGGATGAGCGAGCTAAGCCAGATTACGGCGACCGAGGCAGAGGCTTTTCACAAAAAGTATTACGTGCCGTCGAATATCGTGGTTGCGGTTGCCGGCGATGTGAAGCCGGATGACATGGCCATGCTGGAAAAATACTTCGGCGCAATTCCGGCGGGGCCGAAGCCGGAAGAGATGAGCACGGTGGAGCCGCCACAGACGGCGGAAAAATCGGTCATCCTGAAAGAACAGACGCAGCCGCTTTATCTTGAGGGCTACCACAAGCCGGATTATCGTGATCCTGACGATGCGGTGTACGACGCGATCCAGGATATCTTCTCGAATGGCCGCACGTCGCGGCTTTACCGCAGCCTGGTGCGCGACCAGCAGATTGCGGCTGAGGCTGAAGGCTTCAGCGGCTTCCCCGGCGATAAGTATCCGGGCCTGTTTGCCTTCTTTGCCGTGCCCAATCCGGGGCATACGCCGGAGGAGATGCGAACGGCGATTCACAAAGAGATCGACAAGCTGAAGAACACGGATGTTTCCGATGAGGAGCTGGCCATGTTCAAGACGCGAGCGCGGGCCGACCTGCTGCGCGGGCTTGGCGATAATCAGGGACTGGCAGAGCAGCTTGCCATTTATCAATTGCGATACGGAGACTGGCGCGAATTGTTCAACCAGCTAAAGAAGATCGATGCGGTCACGAAGGCGGACATCCGCCGCGTGGCGAATAAGACCTTTGTGGATACAAACCGGACCTATGCGATGGTGGAATTTCAGGCACCGAAAGCCCCAGCCGGACAGCAGGCACAGGGAGGCGCGCAATGATGCCGAATCAACCGCAAAGAATGCAAAGATCGCCAAGGTTTGCAGGCATGCACGGAATGGTCAGAATTTTTTCCCATCCTTCCCCTTCACTACGTTCAGGGTCAGGATGGGGCACCCGAATGATCGCTTTCGCTGCCCTGCTCGTCGGCATATCCGTTCTTCATGCGCAGCAGTCGCAGCCCTGGAAACAGATTCCGATTCCTCCGCTACGGGCATTTCATCCGGAGCAGCCGAAGCGCATTGAGCTGAAGAACGGCCTGGTGATTCTGTTGCAGGAGGATCATGAGTTGCCGTTCATCAACGGCTTTATCGAAATGCGGGGTGGATCGCGGGATGAGCCTGCGACCAAAACAGGACTCGTCGAACTCTATGGCGATGCGTGGCGCACCAGCGGCACAGCCGGCAAAGACGGCGATGCGCTGGATGATCTGTTGGAAGCCAAGGCGGCCAAAGTGGAAACCGGCGGCGATGTGGATTCGACCTCTGTGTCGTGGTCGTGCCTGACGAAGGATGAGGATGAGGTTTATCGCATTGCTGTCGATCTGCTGGAGCATCCGGCCTTTAACCAGGAAAAACTGATGCTGGCCAAGCAGCAGGCGGCTGCTGGAATCGTGCGACGGAACGATAACGCCAGCGCTATTGCAGCGAGAGAAGCAGCAAAGCTTGTCTATGGTAAAGACAGTCCTTATACCCGCGAGCCGGAGCTGGCGACGATTAAGGCGGTCACCCTCGATGACCTGAAGCAGTGGCACGACAAGACAGTCGTGCCCAACAACATGATCATCGGGGTCGAGGGAGATTTCGATTCCGCAGCCATGGAAAAGACGCTGCGCGCTACCTTTGAAGGCCTGCCGCGCGGCGCGGCATGGCCGAAGCCCGCGGGAGACTTTCCGGGACCGAAGCGGGGCGTGTATGTCGTGGATAAAAGCGATGTGAACCAGAGCAATGTGTATATTGTCGGGCTGGGCACGCTGCGCAATAATCCGGATTATTTTGCCTTGTCGGTCATGAACGAGATATTCAGCGGCGGCTTCGGGTCGCGTCTTTTTCAAGACGTTCGCACCAAGCAAGGGCTGGCCTATGCGGTAGGCGGAGGCTATGGGGCCTCGTACGATCATCCGGGAATGTTCCGTGTAGTTGCGGGGACGAAGAGCCCGAGCACGGTACAGGCGGCGAAGTCGATGCTGGCGGAGATTGACGAGCTCAAGACCAAACCGTTTACCGACGATGAATTGAAGCGCGCAAAGGACCAGGTGCTGAATTCGTTCATCTTCAATTACGACACGAAAGAGAAAGTGCTGGCCGAGGCGGCAAAGCTGGAGTTCTATGGTTATCCGGCAGATTACCTCGATAAGTATCGCGAAGGAGTGGAGCACGTCACCATCGCCGACCTGGAACGCGTTGCCAGAAAGTATATCGATCCCTCAAAGCTGGCGGTGCTGGTAGTCGGCAATCAGCAGGAGTTCGGCACGCCGCTTACGGAACTGGGGATGAGCGCGCCGATGCCTGTTGACATCACCATTCCCGGAGCGCCACGGCAAGGCCCGGGCGCGCCCGGCAGTCAAGGAGAGCAGTAGAAATGCGTTTTGCGATTGTCATTATGGCCGCGGGTAAGGGCACGCGGCTTAAATCGAAGCGAGCCAAAGTTCTTCATCAGATCGGCGGAAGGCCGCTGATAGAACATGTGATCCGCGCCGCGACGCACGTGGTTCCACCGCAGGATGTGTTTGTGGTGGTGGGGCATCAAGGCGGCGCTGTACAGGCCGCGGTGTCTCATCTCGGCGTCCATTTTGTGACGCAGAGCGAACAGCGGGGCACGGGCCATGCGATCCAGACGGCCAGGCAGGCAGTGGCGGGATACGAGCATATCCTTGTTCTCTCGGGCGATGTGCCGCTGCTGCAGCCGGAAACGATTGTGCAACTGCGGGACTTCCACCTGGCAGAACACGCGGCGATGACGATTCTTACGGCTGCGCCCGATGATCCGCACGGCTACGGACGAGTGGTTCGTAAATCGGCGGGGTCGGCTGAAGTGACGGCAATTGTGGAGCAGAAGGCGCTGACGCCTCAACAGGAGACGGTGCGGGAGATCAATTCCGGCATCTATGCGTTTGCGACCGAACCGCTTTTCCGCCTTATCAACGAGCTGACTACGAACAATGCGCATGGCGAGTATTACCTGACGGATATGGCGAAGATCCTGGTGCAGGAAAAAGAGCGCGTGGTTGCGATCGAGGCAGCGGAGGCCACAGAGGTGCTTGGCGCCAATACGCTTGCGGAGATGGCCGATCTGGACGCCGCGATGCGATTGAAGACAGCTCGCAAATGGATGGCGCAGGGTGTGTCCATCTATCGCCCGGAAACGACGGTGATCGACGCTGACGTAAAAATCGGCGCGGATACGATTATCGAGCCATTTGTGCAGCTGCTGGGTGAAACGCAGATTGGCGAAGACTGCCGCATCCGCTCGTATTCCGTGATCGAGAATTCCACGATCGACAATCATGCGGTGATTCAGAACAGCTGCGTAATCCAGAGCTCTCATATTCATGCCGGAGCGCAGCTTGGACCATTTGCGCGGCTGCGCCCCGGAAGCGATATCGGCGAAGAAGCTCATATCGGCAACTTTGTGGAGATCAAGAAGTCGCGCATCGGCAAAGGCACGAAGGCAGGGCATTTAAGCTACCTGGGCGATGCGGAGATAGGCAGCGGCGTCAATGTAGGCGCAGGCACGATCACCTGCAACTACGACGGCACGGCAAAGCACCGAACCTTAATCGAGAACAACGTCTTTGTCGGCAGCGATACGACCCTTGTGGCTCCGATTGTTGTGGGCGAAGGCGCGTATATTGCAGCCGGTTCCTGCATCACGGAAGATGTTCCGGCGGATTCGCTGGCGCTGGGCCGCGCCCGGCAAACTACCAAGGAGGGTTGGGCCACGACGCGCAGAGCGCAGGTGAAAGCAGCAAAGGAGACGGAGAAAAACCGCTGATCAGGCGGCGTTGCTCTTCTGTAATTCGGCCAGGATGCCGCGCAGGCGGATTCTGGCTGAAAACAGGGTGCGCGTTATTTCGGCTGCGGGCATGCCAAGAAGCTGAGAAACGGCTACCGGAGTGTAGCTCTCCACATCGCGAAGAAGAAATACCAGGCGCTCTACCGGAGGCAGTTCGCGGATAGCCTCTTCGAGATCGGTACGGCGTATGTTTCCTGCCCCTACAGCCACCGTGTTATCGACGGGCGCGCTTTCTTCAGGCGCCAATGAGAAGCGCGATTGCAGTTCTGATACGAGGGCGTGATCGATGGTTGCGGCGTCCGGTTTCGGCTCGGCCTGAAATGCGCGGATGAAGCTATCGGCAAGCAGCTGTTCAGCCTGGACTTCGTTGCCGGTCATGTGAAAAGCGATGGAAAAGACACGATGGCAGTGGCTATCGTAAATGTCACGCTGCACCTGTTTGAGGGAACGCTCCTCGGCCTGGGTAGCCACGATATGGGCAGTACCATCGTCGAACAATGCGCGTCGGTGAATGGTCAAGAGCGCCCCTTCCCAAATTGGGAAAATAAATGTGCTACCTCAGTTTAAATGAAGGAAAAAGGAATAGAAAAACAAGTTTCTGCTTCTCGTATTTTTATTTTTTTGGTGCTATTTTAAGCTGTTGTGATTCCAGTCATGAGTATCGCGACGCAAGGTTCATTACCTGCGGGCCCAAAAAAGTACAAAGCTCTCCCACGATTCATTGATGAGAACAATGTAAACGCTACCATCTATGGTAGCGTTTAATCCGGGTGCGCTGTTTTATGCGATGAAGTGATGTCCTGACGTTCCTATATCTGCTGGCGAAATCGAGAAGGATTGCATGGCCTCTGAAAGAATACTGGTTGTCGATGATGAGCCCTATGTACGCACGGTAATAGCCGCAATGCTTGAAAAAGAGCATTACCAGCCGATCCTGGCCAGCAACGGGCTCGAGGCTATGGAGCGGCTGGAAAGCGACGCGCCATACGATCTCATCCTTTCCGACATTATGATGACGGGACTAGACGGCATGACGCTTCTGGAGCGGGCAAGCGAGATCCAGCCGGAGACGCCCATGGTGATGGTTACGGCGATTCACGATGTAGGGGTGGCCATTTCCGCCATACGCAAGGGCGCATATGATTATCTGCTGAAGCCGTTTGAGAAAGATCAGTTGCTGGCAACTGTGCAGCGGGCGCTGGAACACCGGCGTTTGACCCAGCAAAATTCCATGTACCAGTCGAACCTGGAGCAACTGGTTATGGCCCGCACGGATTTATTGCGCC
The DNA here is from genome assembly GCA_035547425.1 of Alloacidobacterium sp. Lineage (GTDB taxonomy): Bacteria > Acidobacteriota > Terriglobia > Terriglobales > Acidobacteriaceae > Alloacidobacterium. The sequence goes on from DASZUU010000017.1 coordinate 96,952, forward strand.
GCGCCATTGCGGACCTGGAACGCTCGTATGACATCACCCTAGAAGCGCTGGGCGATGCGCTCGATCTGAAAGATGCGGAAACGGAAGGCCATTCGAAGCGAGTGACCGGCTATACAGTGGCGCTGGCGCGGGCTATGGGCCTCTCGGCGCCGGAGATCCGAACAATCGCGCGAGGAGCGTTTCTGCACGATATTGGAAAGATGGCCATACCGGACGCTATCCTGCTGAAGCCGGGCAAACTTGCACCCGAAGAACAGAGCATCATGCGCGATCACTGCGCGCGAGGCTACCAGATTTTGTGCAAAATTCCCTATCTGCGTGAAGCCTCAGAAATTGTCTACGCGCATCAGGAACATTATGACGGCAGCGGCTATCCACGCGGGCTGAAAGGCGAAGAGATACCCCTGGGGGCAAGGATATTCGCGGTGGCCGACACACTCGACGCTATAACTTCTGACCGTCCCTATCGCAGCGCGAGCAGTTTTACTGCGGCTCGAGCAGAAATACAGCGCTGCTCGGGGACTCAATTCGACCCCAGAGTTGTGGAGGTGTATTTGAGTATGCCGGACCGGCTCTGGATCGACCTTCGCAATGAAATCAGCCAGCACACACGTTTCAGCCCATTTGCCTATAGCGGCGAAACCAAGCCTGATCGTATAACGCTTGCTCCGGGAGACAACTTATGACCGTGCTCAATAAAGAAGCCGTGCAGGAAAAGCTGAGCCAGCTGTCGCATTGGAACCTGGTCAATGGAGAAATCGTTCGCGAATTCCAGTTTCCCGATTTTGTTCAGGCACTGCACTTCGTCAATTCGGTGGGGGAAAAAGCGGAGGCTGCGGGACATCATCCGGACATTGACATCCGTTATAACCGGGTGAAGCTTGCCCTGGTTTCCCATGATGCCGGGGGACTGACGGAGAAAGATTTTCAATTAGCCGCTGTTATTGACGCTATTTATTCCAAAAACTGAAACTCTGATCTTCAATAAATAGCATCGCTATCGGCAGAAATGGACTCCTGGCCACTTTGCGGGGGCGGATTCTGGATATTCGTCAACGCTCTTCTGTTCCATAAAACGACTGCAATCCCACCAAAAACGGCAGAGCCAAGGATCAGCAAGCTGGTTCGGATGATTCCTTCCCGTCCCTGCTTTTTGCCCTCTTCTCTTTTAGAATCAGCAGATTTTTTGTTTTTCTCCATGTCTTTATTTCCAGTTCCGCTGCACTTTGATGCCATTGTGCCTCATGTATATAGAAACTTTTTTGCAATTCATGGTTTTTTCTTGAAAGAAGAACTTGTGCAATCCGGTAGCACGGGATACACTACATGAAATTGAAGAAAAAGTACGTGATCTCATATTTTTCTGAAATTTTTGCAACACAGTGACAGACGGCGGCATCTATAGTTAATGTAAGACACCTTGCGAGGAATTGAGCGGTGCTCTTCCAGCAAGAAGAAAGTTTATAAGTTGCGTCACTGGCCTCCCGGCACGAGCAGCAATGTTCGTGCCGTCTTTTTTTCTAATTCTGATTTTTCCTTACGCTCTCTGTTCTTTTCTTACTTTTCCAGCAACTGCAAACCTGCGCTAATCTAATACGCAGGAGCAAGGCATGAATCGAGTGGTGTTGGGTATTGTGGTTGGTCTGGTTACGGTTGCAAGCTATGCGCAGTGGTCAAATCCGGCAGACGATATTCCTGCTTATCATCCGGCACCGCCGACCCAGGCCGGGCAAATGCCTCCGATTCTTTCGGGAAAGCAGCTTCAAGGCGAAGCGTTTCGATATCCATGGCAAGTGAAGGTGTACCAGCAGGCAGCGCGCGTGCCCAAGGTGCTGTATCAGCTTCCCTGCTATTGCCATTGCGATAAGGCGCTGGGACACACGAGCCTGCACAGCTGCTTTGAGGGCCTGCATGGCGCAGAATGCTCAACCTGCGCGAAAGAAGGCGCTTACGCATACAAGATGACGAAGCTGGGCAAAACGCCGAAAGAGATACGCGAAGGGGTTGAGCGCGGAGACTATCAATCGATCGATCTCGAACAACTGGGCGGAATGTAACTTCCGCCTCATTTCCGGCTTATTTTTCTGTTTTGATTTCGGCCTCCGGCTGTTGCGCGTACTCTGCCCACGAGCCGTCATATAAAGTCACATTTTTGGCTCCGCTTATTTCCAGACCCAACGCAATGACCGCGGCGGTCACTCCGGAACCGCAGGTGGTGGTGACGGGCTGTTCAATATCGACACCTTTTTGAACAAAGTACTCGCGCAGGGCCTCAGCAGGCTTGAAGCGGCCATTTTCTACTAACTCCGTGAAGGGAGTATTGGTAGCTCCGGGCATGTGGCCGGAGGAAATGCCCGGACGGGGCTCGGGTGCGGTTCCATTAAAGCGTCCGGGAGAGCGCGCATCGAGAATCTGGCCTCCAGCGGCGATGAGTTGTTGTATCTGCGCAAAATTTTTGACGGCATCTTCATTTTTCTGTGCCTGGAAGATGGCCCGTTCGCGCTTTACGTGATGGTTATTAACGGGAAAACCGGCCTCGACCCATGCGCGCAGGCCGCCATCCAGAATATAGACATTCTGCGCGCCATAGACTCGAAGCATCCACCAGGCTCGCGGAGCAGAAAATACACCTTCCTGCTCATACACTACGATTCTCATACGGTCGCTGATTCCAAGGGAGGACATACTTTCTGCGAAGTCCTCTGCGGAGGCGAGCATGTGAGGCAGCGTTGTGGAATGATCGGAAAGCGCATCGATGTCGAAGAAAACAGCGCCTGGAATATGCGCAGACTGATAACGGGCATGGGTATCGACGGGAGGATGCACACCGACTGGAGGCAGGGTCGCATCGAGGATCACAGTATTCGGATCATCAAGCTTTGTTGCGAGCCGGGAAGGACTTATAAGAGGATTCATATCGTTCACTTTTCCGTTTCATCCAACGAATCTGCTTCGTCTTTCATCTTCTCAGAAAGATAAGTTGTGCGGCCCTGCGACACGCAGACCACTTTTTACGTCTATTTTGGTGGAGCCCTGCATTCTTTCCTGCCATTTTCGGCGAGGTTGTTATTTTGAGCACTGTTGTACTGGATCGGGCGGTTTCTCCGCTAATAAAAGAAGCGCCCGCAGCGCATACATCCCGCAGCGCAGCACTGAGCCACGCCGGGGCGCTGCTACTGTTGACCCCCTGTGTATTGCTGATTCATGGGTTTCATCCATTTGCGGATGATGCCGGCATCTACGTTGCCGGTATTCGAAAGGTGCTCGATCCTTCGCTTTTTCCGGTGGATTCCAGCTTTGTAGTGGCGCATACGCAATGGTCGATCTTTTCGCATATT
>DASZUU010000018.1:0-93985 GCA_035547425.1 Alloacidobacterium sp.
TTTTAAAAAGCGCGCTCTCGCACGGGCGCGCCTTTTATTTTTTTTGGACAACATTATGGCCGACACAACCTTCAGATAAAGCAGCCATGAGCATAAACTCACTTCTGGATTCCGTGGAAGCTCCACCGCCACGAAGAACAAGCTTTATTGGAATCATTCTTACTCTTCTTCTCGGCCTCATTATCGGAGCGGCAGCTTTGGTCTGGTTTGTTCGCCACGCCACCCATGGCCTGTGGAATGAGATTGCCGCCAAAGTCACAGGACGCAGCCTGACGATTGACTCTTCGCTGCCTACGGTGGTCTCTAAAATTCAGCAGTTACAGCGGCTGGAAACTGTGGTTTACACCATGGATAAGGTCGTTGAAGGATCGCGCGAAAACAATTATCTGCCAAATTTCCTCACAGGAGACAAGCTCCTCCTGGTGGTTCACGGTCAGACGATCGCCGGCATCGATCTCAGCCATCTCAAACCGAGCGATGTACAGATTGACGGGCGCATCATCCGCATCCATCTGCCCGCTCCGGAAGTTTTCGCCACAACCATTGACAACGCAAAGACGCGTGTCTATTCGCGTGAAACCGGCTTGCTCGTGGCCGCCGATCCAAACCTGGAAAGCGAAGTACGCTCCAAAGCCCAGCAAGAGCTGCAACAAGCAGCGCTGGACGACGGCATTCTTGAGAATGCTCGAAAGAATGCGAATGCAACTGTCACTACCATGCTGCTGGGCCTGGGATTTCAGTATGTGCAGATGGATTGAACGATCGCCTCCACATCAGCTTCCCTTCATTTTCTCCTTCACGGACTTGGCCAGCTTCTCGATTTCCTCGGCTTTCTTGATGACAGACATCGACATCTGGTCCTTGTTGCTTTTATCGACCTCCACTTTCAGTTCCTGCGCCAGAGTCAATAGCTTTGCTGTGTCTTTTACTATGTCCTGCTGGCGTAATTCATTGCGCTTTTGTGCCTGTAATATTGCAGCACGGCGCGACATGGGATCCTGATCGTTATCGTCACTTGAATTGGGGGCTTGCCCAGGAGAACCGGGAGCAGTAGGTCGAGGCACTGTGGGCACCTGTTGCTGGGCCTGAGTTGTGAGCAAACTGCCGCCGATGATTAAGAAAGCGGTAAACGATCGGAGCCGGTACAAACTGGCATCGAAACATCGCATCAGGTCATTATAGAAATATCCGCTATGTCCATGATCGCTATAGATTCCACAATTTCAGCATTTTTTGACGGCACCCGGCTTTCGCAACTCAATGCCGAGTTCTTTAACGATCTGACGGATTTTGTATATCGCGTGCTTCCGAAGATTGTGATAACGGCCATTATCGCCTGGATACTGGTCCGGGTGCTGAAGGCCATTACGAATCGGGTTGTTCGCGTGGCCGAGCGGCATGCCGCCAATACAGCACGATTAGCGCAGGTGCGCACGCTGGCTTCGGTAATTCGCGCTACCGGCATCGGCTTCATTGTTTTTCTCGCCGCTCTTGAGGTCCTGCCGATGCTGGGTTTCAAGCTGGAACCGCTGCTGGCCAGCGCCGGAGTGGCGGGCGTGGCGATCGGCCTCGCTGCGCAGACCATCGTGAAAGACTGCCTGAATGGCGTGCTCATCCTCGTGGAAGACCAGTACAACGTAGGCGATAAAGTGCGGCTTGCCGGTCTCTCCGGCATCGTCGAATCGCTTTCTTTGCGCAAGACCACGGTTCGGGATGGCGACGGCACGCTGTATGTTATTCCCAATTCACAGATCACAACCGTAGCTAACCTCACGCGGGATTATTCGGTCGCAACGATCAATGTTTCGGTTGATTTCTCCGCCAATCCCGACGAGGTGCTGGCTCTGCTCAAGGAAGTGGCCATGAGCGTTCGCAATGATCCTGCTTACAAGGATGTCTTCATTGCAGACCCAGTGCTGCTCGGCGTCGATAACATTAAAGGCTCGCAGGTAATCTACCCGGTTCAGCTAAAAACCAAGGCGGATCAGCAATGGGCCGCGATGCGGGAAACACAGCGCCGCATCCGCATTGCGCTGGCCGAGCACAGCATGCTGCCGGGTGATCCACTGCGCGTTTACGGGGCAAAGGGACCCATCGGCATGCAGGCAACGGAAAACGCTGCAAAAGCGGCAGTCGACCCTACCTCAGCCAAGCCGAACGAGATCAATCCGTTCACCGGCGAAGGCATGTAGAGCAGGACTAGACCTCACTCAGTTCGCGCAAAAGGTCTTCCGCCTCGCGCGTGGGAGGCTGGCAGCTGTTTCCGCGGCAGACGACAGCGAAGCCGGCTTCATCCTGCAGCATGGGTAAGGCTGGAAGCGTCTCGGCAAGCACAGGCGGCAGATTATCGGGTGTCACCTGCTCTTTTCGCAGCACGATCACGCTCTTGTTCACCGCGTAGCGAGCTGTCGCCATGGCCGCAAGCTGACGCGCCTGGTCATCGCTTCCAATGACGACGACCTGCACCGGAGCCAGCAGCAGCCGCGCCAGCGCAAGACCATAGGTTCCGGCATAAAGACCGAAGTGCTCGACGATGCCGCCGAAATGTTCCAGCGTATCCTCAGCCTTTTCTCGGAAATCTTCGCGCCCGGAAAGCGCTTCAAGCCGCAGCAGGGCCGCGGCGGCGGCTGGATTCCCTGCCGGGGTGGGCGTATCCTGCAACGGCTTGCGGCGTGCAGCGAGCGCGCCGAGAACTTCACCCTTTGGAGTTTCGGTATCGAAAAAACCGCCGCCGGTCACATCGTAAAACCGAGTCACCATTGCCTCGCCAATTTCCATGGCAGCGCTGTAATAGCGCAGCTCGCCCGTTGCCTGCCACGCGTCGATGCAGGCGTGAACCAGAAAAGCGTAGTCGTCCAGCACTCCGGCAACACGTTGCCTTGACTCATGCCCGTCTGCGTAGGCGATCACATGCGCCAGTCCATCCGCCGTGTTCCAACCCCCGGCGAGAATGCGGTCCAGCGTCTTCAGGGCGAAATTGCGCGGCGCAACCAGCTGCAGCACCTGCGCAGCTTCAAGATAGGCAGAAATAGCAAGTGCATTCCAGCTGGTGTATACAGTCTTGTCTACGAACGGCACCGGCCTCTGCAAACGCGCTGCGTACAACTTCTTCTTCGCCGACTGCAGATCGCGCTGCACTTCATCGACGCTGCGCGAAAGCCGCTGCGCAATATCATCAGGCGTGTACTTCACATGCAACACGTTCTTTTTCGGATTGTGGTGCATGTCGCCCATTTCGCCGATATCGAAATACAAGCCGGCGACCGCAAGCTCATTTTCGTTGAGTGCCGCGGTGGCCTCTTCGCGCGTCCAGGTAAAGTAGTCGCCATCGTCGTCTAACGAAACGTCAGCGTCTTGCGAGGCGTAAAAGCCTCCACGCTCGCGGTCGGTGAGCCACTCATCCATCCAGCGCATCATGTCCCGGGCTACACGGGCGAACTCCGGATCAACGAATGACTGGAAGGCATGCACATAGTTTTTCAGCAGCTCCGCATTGTCGTAGAGCATCTTCTCGAAATGCGGCACGACCCAGCGCTCATCGACCGAATAACGATGGAAGCCTCCGCCGAGATGGTCATAGATGCCGCCTGCCGCCATCTTGCTGAGGGTCACGGTTGCGGCCTGCTTTGCTGCCTCATTGCCGGTGCGCGAAGCCACATCGATCAGCAGATCAAGCGCTGCCGGATGCGGAAACTTCGGCTGCGTGCCGAAGCCTCCATGCCGCGAATCAAACTGATTCAAAGCGCTGGTCAACAGCTTATCGATCAGCTCCAGGCTGAGAGTGCCGCCGCGTCCGGAGAAGCTCTCGCCATGCTCAATCGCTGCAAGCACGCTGCCGGCTGTCTCCAGCGCCTCCCCGCGCTTCGTCTTCCACACATCGGCCAGCGTGCGCAGCACTCGCTCGAATCCCGGCCTGCCATAGCGGTCATCACGCGGAAAATATGTTCCGCCAAAAAATGGCCTGCCGTCAGGAGTAAGAATTGCCGTGAGCGGCCATCCGCCTTGTCCGCTCATAGCCTGTACTGCCGCCTGGTAGCGGCTGTCTACATCGGGCCGCTCGTCGCGATCTACCTTGATGGCAATGAAGTGCTCATTGATGACCTCGGCAAGCGAAGCGTCCTCATACGATTCGCGGTCCATGACATGGCACCAGTGGCACCAGACTGCTCCAATATCGAGCAGCACCGGCTTATCCTCTTTTGCAGCCAGCGCAAAGGCTTCAGCCGACCACTCATGCCATTGCACCGGCTGGTGCATAGCGGAGCGCAGATACGAGGATGCGGCATGTTCGAGCGAATTGTAGGAACTCATCTCTCTGAGTCTATCGCCGGGCGGCTATGAGCGCACGTTGCGCGATAGAAAGCGGAAGTAATCATGCGCTGTCACACCGGAAAATACGGCAGCAAAGCAGACGCCTGCCCACACATTGATTGCTCCGACTCCGGCGCGATCCACATAGGTCCAGGCATGCGCAAGGTACGCCGCTACAGCAACGCCGACCGCAATGGCAGCAATCGTCACCCATGTGCGATACAGCAGCAAAGGGGCTTCCGCGCAAAACAGGGCGACAGGAGACACAACGCAGAGCCACACCACTAGAGCGCCGACGAAGGTGAGCAGTAGCCACACGGCAATGCTGAAACCAAGCGCGGCCAGCACCAGTTGCAGGTCATGGCCGCTGCTTTGAATCACTTGTACAATCTGGATCAGCGATGTAAGCATAAAAGCCACTGCCCAGCCCAGCAGCGTTGCTTTTGTTGCTTTTCCCCATCGCTGTACGCGTGTCATGGCTTATCCTACGAGACGCTTCGCCACCTGCTCATATTGATCGACTGCCTGCAGTAACTCAGCCTTGGCTAATTTTTCATGTGGAGTATGGGCTACATGGATGGAACCGGGCCCTAACAGCACTGGCTCGCCCCAATTCAAAAGCGCCGGAATATCTGTCGTAAAAGCAGCCACCATTGTTGGCAGGCCATCGAGTCGGCGCATGCGGATGAATGGAATCTCTAATGTGAAATCGACTTGCGCCAATCCTTCCGCCGCATCGAGAATCGCATTTCGTGTCTCTTCCGATGGCCCTACAAGGCGGATCAACAGTTGCGCTTCTGCGTGGTCGGCAATGACATTCGTGGCACGGCCACCTTCAAGCAAGCCGATGTTCAGCGTGCTTGGACCGACATCCTCGGAAACGGGCAGCGGCAGATGCAATACACGATCGAGCACCTGCACCAGCTTGTTGATGGCGCTCTCCCCCAGCTCCGGATAGGCGGAATGCGCCATCTTACCCTTGGCCTGGATCAACACGCGCAATGCGCCTTTTGAGGCGATGGCGAGGCGATTGTCGGTAGGCTCTCCATTGATGAGGAAGCGGCTGCCTTTGGGCTGCTCGTTCGCCACCTTCGCGCCGGCGGAATCGCGTTCTTCTCCAACAACAAAAAGCAGGCCTGCTTTTATTCCGGCATCGCGCAAACGCTCCGCAGCTGCAATCTGCGCGGCAATAATGCCTTTGGCGTCGCAGGCACCGCGCCCATAGATGTTCGTTTCATCTTCGCTGCTGGGAATAAACGGCGGCACCGTATCCATGTGCGTGGAAAAAACAATGTCCGGCGTCTCTCCGGCTGTCCCGGCATACACATTAAAGCGCTCGCCGCTATAGCGGCTTTCAGGATGCTGGCTTACGGGCATGCGCTCGACGGCAAATTTCCGCTCCGCCAAAAAATCAGCAAGAAACGCGCCCACTGCGCCCTCGTTATACGTGATCGACTCAATATCGATCAGCTGCCGTGTTAATTGAATCGGATCAAGCGTCATCGTGTTCAGAATACCGTAGGCTGCATGGTCATAGCTGTCCGTCTACAATAAATAACGACCATGGCCACTTCATCCGTGCTCCGCACAATTGAAGACTTGCGCGGACCTCAGGGAAAACTGGAAGCGCTTCTCAATGCAGGCATGGACGATGCGCCTTATGCTGCGCTCGTTTGTCATCCACACCCCCTGGGGGGCGGCACCATGCACAACAAAGTTGTGTATCACGCTATGAAAGTTTTTCAGAGCTTCCATCTGCCCGTCCTGCGTTTCAACTTCCGCGGCACCGGCTTAAGTGAAGGTGTGCATGATGACGGGCACGGCGAGCAGGATGATGTGCGCGCAGCTCTCGACTGGCTGACGCGCGAGTTCGAGCGGCCTATTCTTCTTGCCGGTTTTTCCTTTGGCGCGGCGATGGGCCTGCGCGTTGGTTGCGGCGATCCGCGCATCCGGGGAATGATTGCGCTGGGCTTGCCCGTTCACGCCGAAGGCCGCGATTATCACTACAAATTCCTCGCATCGTGTACCAAGCCAAAGCTGTTTATCAGCGGCACGCGTGACCAGTACGGGCCACGTGTACAAGTTGAAGAAGTATTCCGCACAGCGGCACAGCCGGCAGAAATGGTCTGGATCGATGACGCAGAACATTTTTTCGTAGGTAAACTGGACCAGGTTCAGTCTGCCATACGGAATTGGCTGCAAACACACTTCCATGATCTCTGAAACCAATACCGGCCTCGACGAGCTGCACGCAGCTGCAGAGAACATATTTCTGTATGCGATGGATGCCTGCAACATCAGCAAAGCCTTCGACCGTCATCTTCACTTTGACGGCATGACGCTTGTACGCCATCCGTCTTCTGTTCTAAAGTCGACTTCAGTTCCGCTGGATCGATACAAAAAAGTATTTGTCATCTCATTTGGTAAAGCAGGCATGAGCATGCTGAATGCGCTGCTCGAGCGGCTGCCGAAAAAAATTCATGTACGCGGCGTTTGTTCAGCCCCCACAGCGCCCAAAAAACGCAACTGGCGCATTCGCTACTTTACCGGTGGACACCCGCTGCCGAACGAGGACTCCTTTGCCGCGGCAGAAGCCGCGCTGAAGCTGCTGAAGCGAGCACGGAAAGATACCTTTGTGTTTTTTCTCATCAGCGGCGGGGGCTCTGCCATGCTGGAGCTGCCGCGCAATGCGAATATCTCGCTTGAAGACACGATCGCATTTCATGAAACGCTGATCGCCTCGGGCGCCGGCATTACGGAGATCAATACTGTTCGCAAATACTTCTCTGCCGTCAAAGGCGGGCGGATGGCGCTGGCCGCGCCGGAAGCGGAAAAATTGTCGCTGCTGCTCGCCGATGTTCCCTTGAAAGATCTTGGATCGGTAGCCTCGTCGCCTACTTTGCCCGATCAGTCCACCCTGGCGGATTGCAGAGAAGTGCTGGCGAAATATCATCTCCCGGAGAAATTTCCTTCGGCTGTTCGTGAATATTTCGAGTCGCTCTCGCCTACGGTCGCAGATGAGACCCACGGCGCAAATGCCGATGCAGCCTTCGCGCATACGCAGTTCGATACATTGCTTTCCAATCACGATTTCGTGAGCGCGGCGCGAGATCGCGCCCATGAACTGGGCTTCCGCGTCGTCATCGACAACAGCTGCGACGACTGGGACTATGCTGACGCCTCGCGCTATCTTCTGAAGCGCTTCCATGAGCTGCGCGCCGAGCATCCTCGTCTCTGCCTGCTCTCAAGCGGTGAGGTCACGGTTAAGCTCGGCCCGCACCCGGGCTGTGGCGGCCGCAACCAGCAATTTGCGCTGGCTTCAGCATTCGATCTGGCAAAGTATGAGGGCCGGCAGCTTGCCGTGTTCAGCGCTGGATCCGACGGCATCGATGGCAACAGCCCGGCAGCGGGAGCCATTGCCGATACCACTACGATCGCACGCGCGCGCCAGTATCATTTCGAGCCGGAAGAAAACCTCGCCCGATTCGACTGTTGCCCGCTTTTTACGGCATTGGGCGACACCATTGTGACCGGTCCCACAGAAAACAATTTGCGCGATTTGCGAATCCTGCTGGCCACGCGCTGATAAAGGAGCCATTCGCCGTCTTTCAACGTAAGGATGAGTATTCGCTCCGGGAATCTGTGCCTGTCGGCGGTGACCATGCTTCTTTCCAATCAATTTCATTCGATAGATTCCATTCGCGCACTTACTGCTCATTTATGGATGGCCCTGGTATTCGTATGGCTGGCCATGGCGTTGATGACAAAGCCGACGGTGCAGAGACAATCCTCGAAGGGACGCATCTGGTATCTCTTTATGCTTGTTTGCGGAGCCTATCTTGTCTTCAGCAAAGATGTTGGCGTGAGTTGGCTGAATCTCGCCCTTTTTCCTGTCCATGAAAATCTTGCGATAAGTGGCTTTGTGCTGGCATGCGTGGGGATTCTTTTCAGCATCTGGGCGCGGCTGATTCTCGGCAGCAACTGGAGCGGCGCCGTAACCATTAAGCAGAATCACACCCTTATCCAACGCGGGCCGTATCGCATCGTCCGCCACCCGATCTACACAGGTATTTTGCTGTCCTTGATGGGCACAGTTCTTCAATATGGGCTGATGCGCAGCTTGCTCGGATGGCTCCTGGTCGGACTGGGACTAAAAATGAAATCACTGATGGAAGAGCAATTCATGATTCAGCGATTTGGAGAAGAATACACGGCATACCGTCAACATGTACGCGCTCTCATTCCATTTCTTCTTTAAAGCAGCAGGGTTGAGTTATGCTGTTCTGGCAGGATTTTCTTTACTTTAGAGGAGAAACAACTTGGCTCTCTTTGCTATTGTGTCGTTTGCAACCATCTTTATTGTCGGGATTCTTTGGGCAACTCGCCCCAACAAAGCCGACGAACACTCTCACTAAACGCGCGAAGGAGTGACAAGCTGCGGCCTTGGCCGTGTCGCGTACCGGTCGATTTTCTGAAGAAAACCGTTCACCGCGTCGGCGAATGCAAGGGGCGCCTCGTCATAGGGCAAATGTCCAACGCCCGGCAAAATCACCATCTCTGCCTGCAGCTTTTTCTGCAAAATATAGCCGGATTCCAGGCTGACGGCGCGGTCGAGCGTGCCCCATAACAGCAACGTGGGAATCTGCGCTATCCGGTCCAGGATGCCTTGCAGTTTCCGCATATCCTCGAACCAGCAATCCAGAATATTCATGACATGGGCCACCGTACCCGGCACCCGCAACGAGGTCATATAACGATCCAGAATTTCCTGGCATTGCACGCTGCTATCCCCATACATGCGGCCGAGAGCTAATTCCTGCACTTTTTCGGGCAAATACGGAACCTGGCGCGCAAACCAGCGCCCCAACGGGGAGCGATAAAAATGCACGAGCGGATCGGAAATAGTGGAAAACGGGTTTGCCGGCGCATGCAAGGCAAGGCTTCTCACGCGTTCCGGATGGCGTGCAGCCAGCATCATGGCCGCAGCGCCGCCGTGCGAGGTTCCCACGATATCGGCTTTTTCGATGTCTGCTTTTTCAAGAAACAACGCTACGCGGTCAGCCTGCGCACAAAGAGCGGCATCCAGTCCCGGAACGCGCTCGGAGAAGCCGATTCCCAGTGAATCTACGGCGTAAACTGTTGAATCTTCAGCAAGACGGGGCAGACAGGGGCGCCAGGCATCGGCAGTTCCCAAAAGTCCATGAAGCAGAACCAGATGGGGCCCGCTTCCTGTTTTGAGGAAATGCACCCGATACTGATCCACAGTGATATCCCGCTCATTAATTTGGGGACCATCGACTAGCATCCAGGTTGCAAGGGCCATTCTCTATCCTCGTTACCGTCTTACGACGGACTAAAAATTTACCAAATATTCACCGTTTTTAAGAGGCAATTTCGCAGCCAAAAGATGCTTTTTTCAGCTGCGGAAGTGTCTGTAATCGGTTCCACCCAGCTCCTTTTTCCGGCAACAACCTCATATGATTTCCCATAGGAAAATACATAAAAATTCATTCTTTACGCGCTAACTCTCGCTCCACGAATCATTTCTATTTCCAACGCAATTCTGTATCCCACGCAAAATCATAGGTATACTTATTGGGAGCTGGAACAAGTCGTGCCTGTCTGCGGTTGGCAATTGATTTGCTTGGAAATCGTGTGAACCCGTCTCGCTTCCAGAACGACGTCCATGGAAAGGTCTCTGCAAACCCGTATTACTGTCCTACTGCTTGCTTTTTTTACGGTAGCCGCCGGGGTTTTTGCTGCTTTCAATTTCGTTCAGGAAAATAATTACCCGCTTCCGACGGACGGCGTCTGGTGGACGGAGGCCGGCGGCGGCCTGCAGGCGCAGCGGATATTGTCCAACAGCCCCGCCGAGCATGCCGGTATTAAAACCGGCGATCTTCTTATTCAGGCCAATGATCACACCGTTCCGCGCTATGCCTCGCTTGTGCGGCAGATGCTGTTTACCGGCTCCTACGGAACAATTCATTACACGCTGATTCGGTCCGGGGTAAAGCTCCCCGAGGTACCGCTGATTCTTGCCCCGGTGGACCGCAGTAATAACCAAGGTTTTCGCCTGATTGCGCTGGTGTATCTTGGGATCGGGCTTTACGTCCTCTTCCGACGCTGGACAGCCCAGCACGCCACGCATTTTTATATCTTCTGCCTGGCCTCGTTTGTCCTTTACGCGTTCAAGTACACGGGCAAACTCAATGCGCTGGATGAGGTAATCTTTTGGGGCAACATTGTCGCGGGCGCATTACAGCCGGCGCTTTTTCTGCATTTTGCAGAGACATTTGCTGAAAAGCGGCGCCTCCATCGCTGGCTGGTGATTCTTACCTACCTGCCTGCCTGCTTTGTGATCGGGCTGCAGCTCATGGCGATCCAGCTATGGTCGGCGACAGCGCTGCTGCAACATCGCCTCGATCAGCTCACGGTGGGTTACCAGGCGCTGTATTACGTACTCGCAGCAATTCTCTTCTTTGTTCGATACCAGCAGGAAAAGCAGCCTTTACGGCGCCAGCAGCTCAAATGGCTGACACGCGGCACGCTGCTGGCGATCACACCTTTCACCGTCCTTTTTGCCATTCCCTATATGGCGGACTGGCAGATTCCCGATCTGCTGCTCAAAGTAATTGTTCTGGCGCTGATTTTTCTGCCGCTCACCTTCAGCTGGGCCATTATTCGCTACCGGCTGATGGATACGGACCTGATCTTCAAGCGCGGGGTTTCCTACACGCTGGCTACGGCCACGCTGGTGGCGCTTTATTTTGGGCTGGTCGCGCTGGCCGGAGAAATTGTCCGCAAGCAGCTGCCGAGCGCGGGCACATGGGGTCTGATTATCGCCATCATCATTACAGCGCAGCTTTTCGATCCGCTGAAGCGCGGCATTCAGGATCGCGTGGACCGCATCTTCGATCGCAAGCGCTATGATTACCGCGAAACGCTGATCGAGTTTGGCCGGGGCCTCAGCTCGCAGACAGACCTCAAGGCGCTGCTGCGCTCCATCGTTGAAAGATTGCAGCATACCCTGCTGGTTTCCCGCGTCGCAGTTTTTCTCGCCGAGCCCTCCGGAAAATACAGGCTGGCGGAAGGACACGGATTGCAGCAAACTGTTCTTGAAGGCAAAGAGCCGCTTGATCTGCGATTTTTCGACTTTGACCTTCCCGGCGCAGGCTCGCACATCTTCCTTGAAAATCCGCAGCAGGCCCTGCACCTTACGGATAGCGAACGCCATACGACGGCAGTCCTCGACCTCAACTATTACCTGCCTTGTCGATTGCAAAACCGCACCATCGCCGTAATTGGTCTGGGCCGCACTTCCGAGGGCGATTTCCTCTCCAGCGAGGACATGGAGCTACTCGAGTCGCTGGCATCCTACATCGGCATCGCCATCCAGAACGCCCGCCTCTATCAAAGCCTCGAAGAAAAAATCTCCGAATACGAGCGGCTCAAGGAATTCAACGAGAACATCGTTGAATCCATCAACGTCGGCATTCTTGCCGTTGACTTGCAGGATCGCATCGAAAGCTGGAATGCGCAGATGGAGGTCTTCTGCGCGCTGCCGCGCCGTGAGGCCCTGGGCAAGCATCTCTCGGAAGTGCTGCCGCCGTCCTTCATGGAGGAGTTCCAGCGGGTGAAGGACGAGCCGGGCGTACACAATCTGTATAAATTCCGGTTGGAAATGCGCGAAGGCGAAGCCCGCACTGCTAATATTGCCGTGGCTCCGCTGGTTTCCCGCAGCTTTGAAGCTGTGGGCCGCATCATTCTGCTCGACGACATTACGGAGCGCACGGAGCTTGAATCGCAGCTAAGCCAGGCAGAAAAGCTGTCCTCTATTGGATTGCTGGCGGCTGGTGTCGCGCATGAAGTGAATACGCCGCTGGCGGTTATTTCGTCGTATACGCAAATGCTCACCAAGCAGCTTCGCGGCGATGAGCGTCTCTCTCCATTACTTGAAAAGATTACGTCGCAGACGTTTCGCGCTTCGGAAATCGTCAATAACCTGCTCAATTTTTCGCGCACCAGCAGCACGGAATTCCGCGAAACCGATCTGAACGCCATCATTCGGGAAACTTTATCGCTGCTTGAGCATCAGTTCAAAACAGCACAGGTTACCGCTATGCTGGAGCTCGATCCAAGCCTGCCGCCGATTCTAGGCAACGCCGGTAAACTGCAGCAGGTCTTCCTCAACCTCTTTCTCAACGCTAAAGACGCCATGAGCGAAGGAGGCACGCTGCGCATTGCCACGGAAAGCAATGGGCATATCGCTGTCTCCATCTCCGACAGCGGCTCAGGCATTGCGCCGGAGCATCTGCAGCGCATTTACGATCCGTTTTTCACTACAAAGAGCGCTCCCAAACAAGGGCAGCGCCGAGGCACCGGCCTGGGTCTCGCCGTCACGTACGGCATTATCCAGGAACATGCCGGAAAAATCCATGTCGAAAGCCAGGTAGGCACCGGCACGACATTCCTGCTCGAATTCCCCATGTTAAGGAAACCTGCGCATGTCTGAAGGCACACTTGCAGTCCCTCATTTACCCGTATCCTCTCCAGAAAATGCGCATCGCATCCTGATTATTGATGATGAAGCAGCGATCCGCGAATCGCTGGAAACACTGCTCACGCTTGAAGGATATGCGGTCGAAACCGCGCCCGAAGGCGATACCGGCATCGAAAAGATCGATGGGTTTAACTACGACCTGGTACTTCTGGATCTTGCGCTGCCAGGCAAAAACGGCCTGGAGATACTGCACCTTATACGCGAGCGCCAGCCCGCGCTGCCAATCATTATGATCACGGCCTACGGCACGGTCGATAACGTTGTCGAGGCTATCCGTACCGGTGCGCAGAATTTTATTCAGAAGCCGTGGGACAATGAGAAGCTGCTTGCCGACATTCGCGCGGCCATTGCGCGCTACCACGCGGAAGAAGAAAATGTTCAGCTCAAGCGCGCGCTGAAACAGCGCTACAACTTTGAAAACATCGTGGGCAAGAGTGAAGCGATGCTTCGCATCTTCGATTTAGTAGCCCAGGTTGCGCCCAGCCGCTCCACCATATTGATTCAAGGTGAAAGCGGCACCGGTAAAGAGTTGATTGCCAAGGCACTCCACGCAAATTCACCGCGGCGTGATAAGCCTTTTGTCCCGGTCAACACAGGCGCGATGCCATCGGAGCTGCTGGAGTCCACGCTCTTTGGGCATATCAAAGGATCTTTTACTTCGGCGATTGCCACCAAGAAAGGCCTCTTTGAAGTAGCCAACGGCGGCACTCTTTTTCTCGACGAAATTGCCACGATGGGCATGGATACGCAGGCAAAGATTCTGCGCGTACTGCAGGACCGCCGCTTTATGCAGCTTGGCGGCACGCAGGAAATTCAAGTCGATGTCCGCATCATTGCGGCAACCAATGTCGATCTGCGCCAGGCAGTGCGCGAAGGCAAATTCCGTGAAGACCTCTACTACCGGCTGAACGTCATCACCATCGACCTGCCGCCGCTGCGCAGCCGACGTGAAGATATTCCCCTGCTGGCTACGCATTTCCTGAAACGCTATTCGGAAGAGAATAATCTGCCCATCCGCTCGCTTACTTCGGATGCCATTCGTTCACTCGTCGATTACGATTGGCCGGGAAATGTCCGCGAGCTTGAAAACATTATTGAGCGGGGCGTGGTGCTTTCTTCTACGCAGACCATCCACTCCGATCTTTTGCCCGGCCATGTTACCGGGCGCAGCTACTCTTCCAGCCTGCTGGAACACAACCCGAACGCATCGCTCTTCGACATTATCGAAGACATAGAACGCCGCATCATTGTTGACAAGTTAGAGCGCTGTAACTGGAACCAGACGGAAGCCGCGGAGCAATTCCGAATTCCACTTTCCACGCTCAACCAGAAAATCAAGCGGTTGAATATCGAGATCAAGAAGCGAGTGAAGGAGTAGGCGCAACCATCCGGCTGCTCCTATATGGTACCCTCACTCTGTGAGCCGCAAGCTGCGACTGTGCATCTAAGCGAATGACGAAATCATGGCGATAGCTACACTTGATCGAGCTGCAAAAAAAGGCGTCAGCGCAGTGCAGCAATATGCGCTGATCTCGGGCCGCGCCCTCAGCAATCTCTTCAGACGCCCGTTTTACGGCGCGGATATTTTCACCCAGGCCGATATTATAGGCGTCGGCTCGATTCCCATTGTCATTCTTACCGGATTTTTTACCGGCGGCGTGCTTGCTTTGCAATCTGCTGCTACGCTCGCGCAATTCGGCGCAGCCGCGGTAACAGGGCAGCTGGTCAGCTTTTCCATGATTAAAGAACTGGGGCCGGTGCTTACCAGCCTGATGGTTTCAGGACGCAATGCATCCGGCATGGCCAGCGAGCTTGGCTCCATGATGGTGACGGAGCAGATCGATGCCATGCGCGCGCTCGGCACCGATCCGCTGAAAAAACTGGTGATGCCGCGCATTGTGGCCACCATCGTCATGCTCTTCTTTCTCACCATCATCTCCGATGCGATTGGCATTCTCGGCGGCGCCGCGGTTTCTGTCTTTCTGCTGGGACAGGACAGCTCGCAATATTTTCATAATGCCTATCAATCGCTGCGTTATGCCGACCTGGTACAGGGCATGGTGAAGCCGCTGATCTTCGGCCTTATTATTGCCACGATTGGCTGCTACTACGGCATGACGACGCGAGGCGGCACACAAGGCGTAGGCCGCTCCACAACGCAGGCAGTAGTTGTATCTTCGGTGCTCATCATTGCTTCCGACTTCGTTATCAGCCGCTTTATGATCGGGCTTTTCGGCAGGTGATGTACGCATGAGCCAGGCAGCCGTTGCACCCGATCTTCAAAAACCTGCGCCTGACGAGCCTGTTGTTGTTTTCGAGAATGTCTCGATTGGCTTTGAAGGGAAGCAGGTGCTCCAGAACATCTCATTTACCGTAAAGCCGGGAGAAACGCGCATTTTGCTGGGACCCGCCGGAGTGGGCAAGAGCGTATTGCTGAAGCTGGCGGATGGCTTGCTTCATCCCGACTCAGGCCGCATCCTCGTTTTTGGCGAAGAGATCAGCAGTATGCCGGAGCAGCAACTGTATTCGCTGCGCTCGCGCATCGGCATAGTTTTTCAGGAAGGCGCGCTCTTTGATTCGCTCACGGTGCGGGACAATGTCGCTTATCGCCTCACGGAAGATCACGTGCCGGAAGAAGAAATTAACCAGCGCGTTGTCGAAGCCCTTCGCTTTGTGGAACTGGAACATACTCTTGATAAATTTCCTTCCCAGCTTTCCGGAGGCATGCGGCGCCGTGTTGCGATTGCTCGCGCCGTGGTGAACAGGCCTGACCTGCTGCTCTACGACTCGCCTACCGGTGGCCTTGATCCCATTACATCGACCACCATCATTGAATTAGTCATCAAGCAGCGCGATGTCTACCGCACCAGTTCCCTGCTGGTGACGCATCGCCTGCAGGACGCCTTCACGCTGGCTTCGCATTGCTTTAACCGTGAAACCAACAAGATGGAGCCGTTGCCGGAAGGGCATTCCGATCCTCAAACCAGCTTTTTGGTGTTGAATGAAGGCAGGCTGGTTTTCGATGGGTCCACACACGATCTCGTGCATTCCGACGACCCGTTCATCAAAGAATATTTGACCTGAAAATCAGCGAACTGGAAACGGCTGCGTTGCGTATTCCATTTATGGAGGTCAGCTCCATGCGCGCTCTTTCACGTTCTGAAGGCAAAGCCTGGCTTCGCACCGATGCCTTCCCTTTCCTGCTGCAAATCGGATTCTGGCTTTGCGTCCTCATCGCGGTGGCTGTGGTTATCCGCCGCCTTACGGCTCTCATTCATCCTTCGCAGGGCGGACCGCCGCAGATGGCTGGCCTGGATGCTGCCTTTGCATCGCATACGGCTCTTACGCTGGCGCATATTCTGCCTGCCCTACTATTCGTGGTCCTGCTACCGTTTGCTTTCAGTCCAAGGCTCGGAGCATCGAAGCGAGTGGAAAAAATGCTGTTCCCTCTGGGGATTGTTGTTGGCATCACCGCTTATCTCATGAGCGGCTATGCCGTCGGGGGCTGGATCGAACGCTCGGCAGTGCTCTTTTTCAATAGCCTTTTTCTCTTTTCTCTTGTTCGCGCCTGGCGGTTTATGCGACAGGGCGATTCCGATCATGAGCAGCAGTGGATGGCCAGGGCTGTTGCCATTCTTCTTGGCATTGCAACTACCCGGCCGGTGATGGGCGTATTCTTCGCTACAAGTTCTTTGACGCACTGGACGCCGCGACAATTCTTCGGCATCGCTTTCTGGATCGGCTTTTCCATCAATACGATTGCCATAGAAGTGTGGCTTCGCACAAGAAAGACACGGAAAGAAGCCTTTGCATAGCCAGCATAGTATTTTGCCTGTGTTCGGGCTGCTCTGCTAGTCTGGGTAGTTTCAGAACGGAGCGAGCACACACAATGGCATTTAAGTTTAAGGGCGTCGATTTCATCGGCTTCGACGCGCTTCTCAACGAGGACGAGCGCCTCGCGCGCGATACGGCGCGTCAATTTATCGAAGACAATCTCATCCCAATTATCGAAGAATGTAACCGCGAAGGCCGCTTTCCGCGTGAACTTGTGCCCCAGATGGGCGAGCTTGGCTTCTTCGGCGCTAATCTTCATGGATACGGCTGCGCCGGCATGTCAAACGTAGAGTATGGCCTTGTGATGCAGGAATTTGAGAGAGGCGACTCCGGTGTCCGCAGCTTTGTGAGCGTGCAGTCTGCGCTGGTCATGTACCCCATCTACACCTTCGGCTCCGACGAGCAAAAAGATTATTGGCTGCCACTGCTGGCTAAGGGAGAGAAACTTGGATGCTTCGGATTAACCGAGCCGGATTTCGGCTCCAACCCCGGAGGCATGCGAACACGCGCCCGCAAAGTTGGCGATGAGTATATTTTGAACGGCGAAAAAATGTGGATCACCTCGGGCACGATTTCCGATGTCGCCGTTATCTGGGCAAAGGTTGAGGATGAAGACGATCGCGTTCGCGGTTTTCTGGTAGAAACTGACCGTCCCGGGTTCTCTGCTTATGACGTGCATGGAAAATGGTCGCTGCGCGCTTCGGTAACATCCGGGCTTTCGCTGCAGGATGTGCATATTCCCGTCAAGAATGTTCTGCCGGGCACCGGCGGCCTGAAATCGCCGCTTATGTGCCTCAACCAGGCGCGCTATGGCATTAGCTGGGGTGCGATTGGAGCTGCCATGTCTTGCTACGACACAGCGCTGCAATATTCGCTTGTGCGAAAGCAATTCCGCGATGAGCCAATCGCCAGCCATCAGCTTATACAGGAAAAGCTTGCCTGGATGATTACAGAAATCACCAAGGCGCAACTGCTTTCATTGCAGGTGGGGAGACTGAAAGACGACGGCAAGGTAAGCCATGAACATATTTCCATGGCGAAGCGAAACAATGTATGGATGGCGCTGGAATGCGCGCGCCTCTCGCGCGATATCCTCGGAGGCAACGGCATCACGGATGACTATCCGATTATGCGCCACATGATGAATCTGGAATCGGTGAAGACCTATGAAGGCACGCATGATATTCACACGCTCATCATCGGCCAGAGTGTAACAGGCGTTGCCGCATACTAAAATAAAAAGCCGTCATCCTGAATTAAATCTTTCAGGATGGCGGCTTTTTATTTAAGCAAGATGTCCCATCTTGCCATCGTTATAATCGCGAACCGCCTGCATGATCTCGTCGCGGGTATTCATCACGAATGGTCCATAGCTGAAGACAGGCTCATGGATGGGCTCACCGCTCAGCACAAGCAGCGTCGAGTCTTCCTTCGCTTCAAGCATGAGAGCATCGCCTTCAGGACTGAGCGTGGCTATTTTTGCTTCGCCTTTGATCGCCTCTTCACGATTCAGAATTGCATCGCCCTTCAGCAAAAATACGCCGGTATGATGACCTGCTGGAATCTGCAACTCGGCCTTGGCGCCGGCTTTTAGGCGCACGTCAATCAGATTCACCGGCGTATAGGTCTTGGCCGGTCCATGCGCTCCGTTCAGCTCGCCTGCAATGACCCTTGCATACGAGCCATTGCCGAGATCCACCGAGGGAATCTGCTCTTTTGTAATTCCCTGGTAGCGAGGCGCAGACATTTTGATCGCCTTCGGCAAATTCACCCAGAGCTGGATCATCTCAAAGGTGCCGCCGTTTCTAGCGAATTCCTTTTCATGCATCTCTTCATGCACAACACCGGACGCGGCTGTCATCCACTGCACATCGCCGGGAAAAATCACGCCGGAATTGCCGGCTGAGTCACGATGCTCCACTGCACCCTGATAGGCAATCGTGACCGTCTCGAATCCGCGATGAGGATGTTCACCGACACCGTGCGATTTCGTCGACGGCTCGAAATACGATGGCCCGGCGTAATCCAACATCAGGAATGGATTGATCTCCGCCTGCAATCCATTCGAAGGGAACATGTTGCGAACAGGAAAGCCGTCTCCTACCCAGTGGTTCGATCCCGGTCCATAAACTTTAAGCACTTTTTTCAATTCGGACATTGTTTTACCTCTTGATTGCTTTTCCACCGCTCCTCACGGCAGTATGTTTTCTCCTGCTACTTGTCAGTTGTTGCGCAGCTTGCATCCCGAGCTGTCGCAGCATAGGAATGAGAATTTCACGATCATTTTTCTCAATGCCCGCTACAGCATCCTCCATTGCCTGCTTGTGATCTTCGAATACATCGCGAATAAAAGCCTCCCCTGTCTTGGTCAGGCAGATCATGCGTATGCGACGGTCATCCTTATGTCCGCTGCGTTCCACCAGGCCGCGCTTCTCCAGACGATCGATGGCCGCAGTCATCGATCCGCTCGTGAGCATGACCTTGGCGCCCAGTTCTTTTACAGTGAGCGGTCCTTTATGCAGCAGAACCTCAAGCACCCCAAAATCACTCAGGCCTAAGCGGTGAGCGGCTATATCTTGAAGAGCATGCGCCTCTACCGAGCGGAAAGCCTTCCATAAAACGAGCCATAGGTGAATTCCGCTGGTATCTGACTTAGATTTGGCATCGGTTGTGCGACTCATATATGTCTTGACATAAAGATTCTTGACGAAAAGAAAAGATTCAACAGCGATTTTCGCGTCTAACTAAATGAAGCTCATTGCTGCAAAACGATCGGCGCAACCCATTCAACTGCATAGGGTTCTAATGAGTAGCGTCCCCATCGAAATCGAGATATTTGTGCTGGCAGTACACTTTCCCAAACCGCAAAGGCGCCCTGAGCTTGATGCTTTGCGCGGCTTATTCCTCGTCTGGATGACGCTGACGCATCTGCCGACACGTTTTAGCGACTTTGT
This sequence comes from Alloacidobacterium sp., assembly GCA_035547425.1. Taxonomy (GTDB): domain Bacteria; phylum Acidobacteriota; class Terriglobia; order Terriglobales; family Acidobacteriaceae; genus Alloacidobacterium. The sequence continues at coordinate 19,663 of DASZUU010000018.1, forward strand.
GAACCAGCCTATCGGCTTTGTTTCGTCCGCCGAAGGATTTGTTTTTCTTTCGGCGCTGCTTGTGAGTCGCGTTTATATGCGGCAGGCTCATCTGGACGGTATTGCGCTGAGAACGAAGCTGTGGCGGCGTTCGCTGCGCATCTATGCCTATCACCTGCTGATGCTTGCACTTGCATTCACCGTAGCAGCCGCCTACGCGGCTACCACGCATCGCGCCGCCATCTACAACCTGCTCAATTTTTACCTCGCGCATCCATTTGTCGCAATTATCGGGTCCGTGCTGCTGCTTTACTGCCCGCCCCTGCTCGATATTCTGCCGATGTATGTGATTTTTCTTTTCTTTACGCCTATTTTGCTGTCATTTGCCGTAAAGCGAGGGTGGGGCAGGATTCTTGCAGTCAGCGGAGTTTTCTGGGTTTTTGCCCAATTCGGCTTACGCGATGTGGTGCATAAAGTCATTGTGCATGTCACGCATTTGCCGATTCCTCTGCAGGAAACGGGAGCATTCAATCTCTTTGCCTGGCAAGCAGTCTGGATTGTTGGCCTTTGGCTGGGAGCCAAATCGGCGGAAGGCGAATTTCCATTGAAGCGCATTCCGGGATATGTCGTGGCCCTCTGCGCTGTCGTATGCCTCTTTTTCATTGGCATTCGGCATGAATGGCTGGGGCCTCACCTGACGCAGCAAGCTCTTGGCATGAAGCTCGACAAATGGCAGATCGGTCCGTTGCGCGTCATCAATCTGGTGACATTCACCATTGTTTTCTACTGGATGCGCAGATTTCTCCTGCCCATTGTGAATATTGAGCCGTTTCGCACATTGGGAAAAGCATCGCTCCACGTCTTTTGCGCGCACGTGTTCTTTGTTTTTGTCGGGCTGGCGCTGCTTTATAACCAGGTTCCGCAACTCCACGGCTGGCCTGCAATTACTTTATTGGGAGCTACATTTGCCGGATTAATCCTGGTAGCTGTGCGCGAAGTACGCAAGCAACGAGCTGAGCGGCTGAAAGCAGAGGCGGCGAAAAAGCGGGCAGCGATGGAAGACGCCTCTTCGCTGCAGTTGCTCGCGCAAGCAGAGGTAAGTCAGCCCGCACCCTTGCCGGAAACCTGCGAGCAGCCGTCGATACACTAAACAGCGACGGTAAAGGTATCTTCTGTACGAGTGACTGTGCGATACATGGTATCGCGCTCAAACGGCTCGCGGCCTGCTTCGCGAATGAGGCGCATGAGGTCCTGGCGCCGCATGCCTTGAGGAGTAGTCGCCCCGGCATCGTGATAGATTTTCTCTTCAATCACCGTACCGTCGATGTCGTCAGCGCCAAAGCGCAGAGCAATCTGCGCTATCTTGGGCGTCATCATCTGCCAATAAGCTTTGATGTGAGGAAAATTATCGAGTAAGAGACGGCTGACGGCAATCTGCTTAATGTCGGTCAAGCCAGTGGTGCGCGGCAGGTGTTCGAGCGGCGTGTTGTCAGGATGGAATGCCAGCGGAATGAACGTCTGGAAGCCATGCGTTTCGTCCTGTACAGCGCGCAGGCGAAGGATATGATCTACCCGGTCTTCCTCGTTTTCGATGTGGCCGTAGAGCATGGTTGCATTCGACTTCAGTCCGATCTGATGCGCAATTCGTGCCGTGTCCAGCCACTCATCGCCGTCAATTTTGTGGTCGCAGATAATGTGCCGCACGCGATCGGCAAAAATTTCCGCGCCGCCCCCCGGCATGGAATCGACACCCGCATCGCGCAGCTTTTCCAGAGTTTCGCGGATGGAAAGCTTGGCGCGGCGGGCAAAGAATGCGATCTCGACCATGGTAAAGGCTTTAATGTGGACCTGCGGGAAGCGCTCTTTCAGCCCGCGCACCAGGTCCATGAAGTATTCGAGCGGCAGGTCAGGATGAAGGCCGCCGACGATATGGAACTCTGTCACCGCCTCGCTGTAGCCGGAGGCAGCCGTTTCCCACGCCTGCTCCAGTGCCATGGTGTAGGAACCGGGAGCATCTTTTTTACGGCCGAAAGCGCAAAGTCGGCACGCTGCTACGCAGACATTTGTAGGGTTAATATGCCGGTTGACATTGAAGTAGGCGATATTGCCGTGCAGCTTTTCTCTTACGAAGTTTGCCAGCCAGCCGACCGCCAGAATGTCGGGAGAGCGATACAAGGCAACACCATCGTCGAAACTGAGCCGCTCGCCGGAAAAGACCTTTTCCGCAATCGGTTGAAGTCTTGCGTCATCGGTAGCAAATGGCCGCCGCTCCGTTGAGAATGCTGTATTTGCGCTCATCACTCTTTATGATAATGCAATCGCCTATTTCGCGTAGGCAGGCTGCTTTTTGCCGTAAATTCTTTGCTTTCAGAGTTAAGCTTTTTAATCAGCCGCGGCACTGATACTATGCGTCAAGAAGAAAATCTTTACACTTAAGTACATTCAAGGTTTCCCGATTGCATCAACGCATCCGATTGCTTTTGTTTCTGGCTGTCTGTTTTGTTGTTCTGCCCATTTTGCGCGCGTCACAGCAGAGTGATGCGTCGCACCCAGGCATGTTTCCGGCTATTGCCGCCGAAAGCCTCGATAAAACAAAAATCAATCTGCCTTCCGGCTTTGAGGGGAAGGTCAATCTGCTTCTTATTTCGTTCCAACCGGAACAGGCGCAGGAAGTTGAAAGCTGGATGCCGACAGCGCAAGCGCTCCAGCATATGAATTTTCAATTTCGCTATTACAAGATGCCCGTCTCCAATCAGGAGAACATGCTCTTTCGCTGGTGGGATAGCTCCTCCCTGCGCAGTGTTGAAACCGATCCCGAAACCTGGCACTGGATCATTCCGCTTTACGTTAATAAACAGCAGTTTCGCCAATCACTGCGTATTTCTGATGAGAAACAGCCTGTTGCCGCTCTCGTAGATAAAAGCGGCCAGGTGCTATGGAAATCATCCGGCCCGCTGACCGAAGAGAAAAAAACAGAGTTGAGTTCGGCTGTAGCCGCAGCTATTCGCCACTGAGAAGAGATTTTTCCATTACCAGCGCATCGAGCTTGCCGTTATAGTAGCCGGGAATCCGCCCGATCCGCTCAAATCCCATATCGACATAAAACGCCTGCGCCGGCAGGTTATCGACGGCAACTTCAAGCCTCATGTATAAAGCGCCTGCTTGTCGCAAGCGCCCTTCCATATCACGGAACAGCTGTTTGCCTATGCCCCGCTTGCGCGAAGCCGGAAGCACATCGATGGTGATAATGTGCCCTATCAGCTTTCCCTCAAACAGATATGGTTGCCCGATGCAAAAGCCGGTTATCGCGCCGTCTTCTTCCGCCACGACAGCGAGAGATTTCGGATGCTGCAAGTAATAGCGTAATTCGCTTTTTGAATACGCTATTCCTGCAGGGAAACATATCTGATCGATCTCGTGAAGCGTTACCAGGTCAGAAGCGCGAAAAAGCCGTAGCGCAATCACAAGGCGTTATCGCTGCGATCCGGTAGCACTTGCAGCTACGGATGCGGCCGCCTCAACTGCCTGCGGTTCAACCACAATCCCGTTATATAGCGAAGCCGCAATCAAACGGTTTCCCAAAGACTGGACCGAACGAACTGTCCATCCGGTGTTCCACCACTTCCAGGTTTTACTGCTGTCATCCACGGCAAAAACTAACGTCGAGCGCCAGGAAGTGACAATAATCCTGTCCATAGCCGTGTTGTAGGTTAAACCGTTGATGTCTGCAAGTGGAATTGTGGACTGCTGCCAATGTTGGCCCTGATCTTCGCTGTAGAACAATCCTTCCCGCCCTCCGACCCAGAGACTGCCTTTAGGAGCTGTGGTAACTGCCTGTACAGAGGTGAGTTTGGCTGGAAGTGTGATCTCGTGCCAGTTGGTTCCATTGTCATTGGAAACCATGAGCTGGCGATGATTTGCGGCAAGAACAACATCGCTCTTCGCCGAAACGTAGCGATAGTTGTCACCCTTTAATACCGGGCCGGTCCAGGAGGAGCCTTGATTTTCGCTGCGGTAAATGCCATCCGATGTCGCGGCATACCAGATTCCACCGGCGGTGTTGATATCGTTCACGCGCGAATTAATGGGATCGCCGGGGTGCGCAACCTGTATCGTGGATTTAACCTTCTTTCCTTTTCTTACCCTGTATGTGACCTTGTCCGTATAGGTAACAAGATTGCCATCCGGCATCCACTCGGACCCGCTCCAACGGAAGATACCGTGGCTGGTTCCAGCCAGCAGAACGCCGTTATCGGCCTCAGCCAAAGTAAATACATCGCGGCCATTCAAGCCGTTGCTGCGCTGCTGCCAGGTAGCGCCACCATCTTCGGTCGCGAAGACTCCGCCATAGAGCTTGTCATTGATCACGCCGGCATAAATCGTGCCTTCATGTTTCGCATCTGCAAGAATGGCAGCCACCTGACGCTGCGAAAATCCGCTATTCGAAGCCGTAAAAGTTGTACCGCCGTCGTTGCTCTGCAGCACACCGCTGCGATCGGTGGCTAATAGAACATGCTGCGGGTTCTTTGGATTGACGTAGATGTCGTTGATAATGACGTCGGGCCCAGTGATACGCGACCAGTTCACTCCATCATCGAGTGTGCGGTAAAGCCCTTCCGTTGTCCCGGCATAAACGACCTTACGGTTCGAAGGATCCTGCATCAGGACACGGGTGCGCCGCGCCGTGGAAGGAATGCCCTGCACCTTGCGATATAGCTCTCCGGCGTTATCGCTGCGATAGATTCCCGAACAGGCGCTGGTGTAAACAACTGTAGGCCGCGTGGGATCGATGATGATGGAAAATACATCAGAATCGTCGATCAGGCCCTGTTTGATGTTGTGCCAGGTAATGCCGCCATCGGATGTCTTCCAGGGAAGATGCCACGTGCCCGCATAGATCACTTTCGGATCATAAGGATCGATAGCAATGGATTCGACCTCATGGATCTCGCCGCTCTCAGGCGGAGAGATTTCCTTCCAGTGCACCCCCCTATCCTCGCTGCGGTATACGCCCTTCAATGTTCCCGCAACAAGTGTTTTAGGATCCGAGGTGGACTGCGCCAGCGCTAATACCGATTGGCCGTTCATCTCTGCATTTGCAGACCAGGTTATGCCGGCATCGTGGCTGATATAAATACCACCGCCGCGTTGTCCCAATTGCCATACTCCGGCAAAAAGTGTCTTTTGGTCAGAGGAATCAACCAGCAGGCTATCGACTACCAGATCATCGGATTTGCCAAGTCTCGCCAGGCGCTGCCAATTCGACCCGCCATCGTTCGACTGATAAATCCAACTTGTAGTCGTTCCCAGATAAAGATGCTGCGAGTTAGATGGATCGGCGGTAAAACTCCGCGCGTCACCGCCATTTGGGCCCACGGGCCGCCAATTCGGGACTTCGCTAAATGCGTTGAAACCAGAGAACCCAAGGAGAATACTTACGCTAAGAAAAACAATTTGCCGCAACTTACTTCTCATATGTCCTGATAACAATCTATTCGCTTCTCCGGCACCGGGCCAGCATTTCTTCTCTATATTCGATGCAGATTTTTTATTTATTGCAGATTTTTCCCAAAAGTAAAGAGCCAGCCGGATTTCCCGGCTGGCTCCATTACTTTACATCGTGTTTTCTGTTACTTGCTTGCCTTCTTGTGGTGATGGTGGCGTGTTGCCAGCGCCTTGCGGGGCTGTGCCTTCACGGTGGACTCATCGACTGCAGTCGTGCTTGGTACGTCTGAGTCGAAGTTTGCGCCAGCCGGGACGAGGTAGTTTTCAACTTCCTTCGCTCCCGCGCTGCCGGTACGAACCTGGATACGGCTGGCATCAATGCCCTTCTCCTTCACCAGGTAGTCCTTCGTGTTGACTGCACGCTGAGCGGCCAGGTTAGCCGGAGCAGCCTTGTGATGCCGTCTGCCCTTCGGAGCTGCCTGTTCGTCAGCTGTTGCGTTACCCACCACCACGACCGTGGCATCGGACGAACGCTGCGCGTTGAGCGCCACGTCATCGAGGCAGGCTTTGGCTTCGTTGTCGACGCGAGCCGGACGGCGCTTGTCACGATCGAAGTTGATCGAGCAGAGCGTCTGCGTCTTCGGAGCCGGAGGCGCCGGTGCATTGATCGTCACCGAGCAGGTACCGGATGCCGTTTGACCCTTATCGTCAGAGACATTGGCTGTCACTGTAATCGTGCCTGCGGGCGCGCCCGTCGTGGACAGAGTTGCAGTGTTGCCGGTGCCGCTGATCGAGCCGGCTGATGCCGTGTAGCTGTATGTCAGCGGGCGGTTCTGCGGGCTGACGCCGGTTGCCGTGATCGTGGAGCTATCACCCGGGTTCACGCTCGACGGATTGACCGAGCAGCTGACTGTCGGAGGCTCATACTGCTTGACGGTGAAGTTCGCGGTGCAATCTGCAAACTGACCGGCCTTCTGGCCTTCACTTACGTGACCGGTAACCGTATAGCTGCCCGGCTGCAGGCCAGTGGTGTCGACATTCGCGGTAGCTGTGTCACCCTTGACGGTTACGCCCTGTCCCGACCAGCTGTAGGTCGCGGTCTTCTTGGGATTCAGGTTGGTTGCCGTACCGGTGATGGTGATCGGATCACCCGGATAAACCGTGGAGGGGTTCGCTGAGCAGGTGTACTGAACCGGCGGAGGAGGCACGATGTTGCCGAACTTCCAAACGATACCGGTGCTCAGGCGGGCGCTGTCCACATTGGCGCGTCCACCATCCCGGGGTTGCGGTCCGAAATTTGCATGCCAATATTCGTAATCAGCCTGGAAAAGGCGCAGTGCGAGGTGATGATTCCAAAAAGGCAGATCATAATCCAGACCACCGCCCACTGTAAGAGCCGGTCCCCAGGTATATGCGTGCCAGACACTGGGCGAATCATTGGGACCGGCAAGCTTTACAGCGCCGGCCAATGCATGAACAAAAGGCGTAATCCCTTCCGAGGTGGGGTACCGGAAAATGGGACCACCCTGAATGGTATAGGCTCCATCATTTCGGCCATCTGGATGAGCGCCGAATTCTACCTGGCCGCCGAAATAGCGATTGAAGTAATATGCAACGCTTCCAATAGCGCCCAGATCAACTGACGAATAGCGATCGCTGAAGATCGTACCGTTTTGGAGTGGCGTATTCACCGTGCCATGCGGCGCGATATACGAGTAACCCGTAAATACATCGATGCGGGAAACCGGTTGCTCTGCCGGGGCAGCCGGCGCTGGGGTCGAACTCTGCCCGAAAAGACTCGAAGCTCCGAGTCCTACGGCACAACCAACTAGCAGAATTCGGCTCACGGAACTTAACGGACGAGATTGCATGCGTCTATCCTCCGAAACCATACTTTTTGAAGTCACACTGAACCAAAAATGAGGTCTAACAGCAATGCCCCGAAGTATTTGGAAGCATTGCTGCCAAAAATAAACCACGACGGTATAACAAGCTATCACACGTTTATTACGTTTAGAGCATAAATTCTTCAATAAGTTGCCTGAAACGGAACCTCTAGCCTGGTTCAAGCATCTTTGCAGTGATTACAGAACCGCAGTAAACCATCGATCCGGGAAATACGAACTTTGCTTCTTTCAGGCTGCGGAAGCATCTAAGACGCTTCGGCCTTCGCGCATATCTAAACTATTGAATCTTTTCAGTTATTGCAAGTTTAAAACGCGTTTTAAGCTGCCGCGCTCGCGCTGAATTTTCTCCTGCAGCAGGGTAATGGCATATAAAAGCTGCTCTGGGCGCGGTGGGCAGCCCGGCACGTATACATCGACGGGAATCACCTGATTCACCCCCTGCACCAGCGCGTAATTGTTAAAAACACCGCCCGAGGTCGCACAGGCGCCCATGGAAATCACCCATTTGGGCTCCGGCATCTGCTCGTAAAGGCGACGGATGACCGGCGCCATTTTCTGAGAGACTCGGCCTGCAATCACCATCAGATCCGACTGCCGCGGCGAAGGGCGAAAAACTTCGGCTCCGAAACGCGCAACATCAAAACGGGACGCGCCCATCGACATCATCTCAATCGCGCAGCAGGCGAGGCCAAAGGTCATGGGCCACACGGAGTTCTTGCGAATCCAGTTGATTGCGGCGTCGAGCGAAGTCAGGAACACTCCATCCGGTTGATCGTAGCCGTAGCTGACTTCCTGCAGCTTTTCGCGGTTCTTCGCACTGCTCTCTAACGATCCAAACAAATACCGGTCGCGCGCCAATTCACTCATATCTCTACTATAACTCCGCTTCACCTTGTATTTGAAGGGATTAGCAGCAAACTCCAACTTTTCTACCGCCGCCAAAAGCGGTGAATAAAAAAAATTTATAGGTCGAAAAATGATGTTTGCGATTTTCGCAAAGTATGTAAAAGTAGCTGCAATAGATTCAACAAATTTTCTTTATATGGGCATCCGGCAACATCCCCATGTGCCCACAGCCGCCTATCGTTTGCATTTATTTAGCTTTTACCCGGTATAAACCGGTGGAATTGGTCTATATCAACAATCCAGATGGAGTGATATGCACCCTCGTATTGTGAAGCTGCTTTTGGCATTCATTCTTTGTACCGGCAGCCTCTCGTCTGCCCTCGCCCAAACGTCTGCAACCACTCCCTCGACATCCGATCAAATCGCCAAGCTGCAAACTCAGATTGCCGCCGCTCAATCCTCGGCCGACAATTCCTGGATGCTCGTCAGCGCTGCCCTGGTCCTGATGATGACCGGCCCCGGGCTCGCGCTTTTCTACGGCGGCCTGGTCCGCAAGAAAAACGTGCTCGGCACCATGATGCAGAGCTTCGCCATGATGGCCATCATTACCGTGCTCTGGGCATTGGTGACGTATAGCCTCGCCTTTGATTCGGGCACCAGCTTCATCGGCGGGCTGCACCATCTCTTCCTGCGCGGCGTCGGCCTTACACCCGACCCCGACTACTCAGCCACCATTCCGCTGCAGACCTTCATGGTCTACCAGCTCATGTTTGCCATCATCACACCGGCGCTCATCACCGGAGCCTTTGCCGAGCGCATGAAATTCAGCGCTATGGCTGTCTTCATGATTCTCTGGTCCGTCCTCGTCTATTCACCGATGGCGCACATGGTCTGGGGCAAGGGCGGGTTGCTGAACGCCTCCCTCGGAGGCCGCTTCCCCACGCTTGATTTCGCAGGCGGCACCGTGGTTCACGTCACTTCCGGCGTCTCCGCGCTCGTATGCGCGCTCTATCTCGGCAAGCGTGTCGGCTATCCGCAGGAAGCCATGCCGCCGCACTCCGTTGTGCTCAGTTTTATCGGAGCCTGCCTGCTCTGGGTGGGCTGGTTCGGATTCAACGCGGGCAGCGCGCTCAACGCCGGACCTCTCGCCACCAGCGCCTTCGTCAACACGCATTTCGGGGCAGCAGGCGCAGCCCTCAGCTGGATGATTGCCGAATGGATTCGCAACGGCAAGCCCAGCGCTCTCGGCGGAATCTCAGGCGCGGTCGCCGGCCTCGTGGCCATTACGCCCGCAGCCGGATTCGTCAAGCCCATGTCGGCCATCGTGATCGGTCTCTGCGCCGGCATCTTCTGCTACTTCATGGTCATCAAGGTCAAGAACTGGTTCGGGTACGATGATTCTCTCGACGCCTTCGGCGTTCACGGAGCCGGCGGCACGCTCGGGGCAATTCTTACCGGCATCTTCGCTTCCAGCTCTATTAATCCCATTTTCAAGGATGCGAACGGGAATCCTTTGCCCTCCGGCGCGGTAGACGGCAACTGGCATCAGGTGTTGAATCAGCTTGTCGGCATTGCGCTGGCCTGGATCATCTCGATTGTTGGAACCTTGATTCTTTTGAAGCTGGTGGATCTCACCATCGGGCTGCGTGTCTCGCGCGATCACGAGGTGGAAGGTCTCGATCTGACACAGCACGGTGAAGAAGGCTACGATTTCGCATCATAAATGATACGCAACCTGTTACCCTGAGACACTTGAGACGACACTATGCAGAAGATTGAAGCAGTGATTCAACCGTCAAAGCTGGATGCGGTAAAGGACGCCCTCCTGGAAATTGGCATTGAGGGCATGACAATTCTGGAAGCGCGCGGCCATGGACGCCAGAAGGGCCACACAGAGTTTTATCGCGGGCGCGAATACACGGTTGATCTTTTACCGAAGATCAAGCTCGAAATGGTCGTACCCGACGAATTGGTGGAGAAGGCGGTACAAGCCATTCTCTCCTCGGCGCGGAGCGGAAAGATCGGAGACGGCAAAATCTTTCTTTCAAAGATTGATGAAGCGATTCGTATCCGTAACGATGAACGCGGGCCTTCGGCGCTTTAGCATGCAAGCCATCCGATGAGAGTTCACCATTCTGCGGCAGGCAAGAACCGCCGGTATTCTTCATGCAGAATGGCGACTCTCTATAAACGAGAACCGAGGGACCAGGCACGACAGACGCGGCGGCCTTTTCCATGCTTCGACAAAGCGCGGATAGAAATCGCCGCCCCTCATTCATAACAAACTGCATTTATTGGAAGCCGCATGACGCCTGAGTCGCTATCCCTCCCGCGGATGCGGGACGCGTATCAAAAAGAGACAGCCGACCTGCGTCTTACCTTCGAGCGTTCCGGCGACGGGTCGGCATCGATTCGCCGCCGGTCCACGATCGTCGATAAGGTCGTCCGTCAGCTTTGGACAGGGCTGCTTGAAGAGAGATCGGAACCTGCCAGCATCACACTGGTTGCTACCGGTGGTTTCGGCCGCAAAGAGCTTTTCCCTTTTTCCGATGTAGACGTGCTCTTCATTTGCGCGAATGACAGCGTGGAACGCGAGTACCGCGATATTATTCGCTCGTGCTCCCAGGCCATGTGGGATATCGGGCTTCGTGCCAGCCCGGCAACCCGCACATGGAAAGAATGCGACCGCGTCGATCCGGATAATCTCGAGTTCATCGTTTCCCTGCTCGACCGACGCTATCTTTGCGGCGACTACACTCTCTACAAACGTCTGGAAAACGACCTTTTGCCCTCGCTGGTTTTGCGCGAATGGAACACAATCATACAAAATCTCGCCGAAATGGCGCGCGCGCGCCACGCCCGATACGGCAATACCATCTTTCATCTCGAGCCGAATATCAAGGAGTGTCCCGGCGGACTGCGGGATTATCACCTTTCGCAATGGCTTACATTGCTCTTCTCACTGCAGGAACAAAAAAGCTGGCCGCGGCCTTCCGGCAATAATTTTTTCACTGTTCACAACGATCTCGAAACCGCATACGACTTTCTTTCTGCCGCTCGATGTTTTCTCCACTACCGCTGCGGACGCGATGACAATACCCTCGACTGGCATGCGCAGGACGAAGCCGCAGAGCAAAGTATCGGGCTCGAAACCCGCGGCAGCGCTGACCCCGCATACTGGATGCGCACCTACTACCGTCATGCGCGGACTATTTTCCGCCGCACTTCTCTTTTGATGGACGATGTGCCGCCGCCTCGCCGCTCTTTTTACAAGCAGTTCCGCCGCCGTCGCACACCTGTGGCCGGAACCGAGTTTTTTCTGGAACAGGGGCGCCTCGAACTGAATGAAGGCGCAACGGTCAGCGATGCAGACAGCGTGCTGCGCATCTTCGGCCTGATCGCCGCTCATGGTTACAAGCTTAGCCAGAATGCGGAAGACCGCATCGCTGAAGCCCTCCCGGTACTGGCCGTGCAGATGCCCGAAGGGCCGTTCCTATGGAATTGCCTGCGTGAAATTCTCCTGGGACCGCATGCCGCACATGCATTGCGCACGATGCACGCGCTGGGCGTACTTGAGCTTGTCATCCCCGAGTTCCACGGCATTGACGCGCTGGTTATCCGCGATTCGTATCATCGTTACACCGTCGATGAGCACACCTTCCTTGTGATCGACAATGTTCATGCGCTGCGACAGCCGGTGCATGATTGGGAAAAGCGGTTCGCAACCTTATTGCCCGAAATCGAGCGCCTCGATCTTTTTCTCCTGGCATTGCTGATGCACGATACCGGAAAGGCGCGTCGCACCGGCGATCACTGTGTTCAGAGCGTGGAATTGGCAGAAAGCCTCTTTGCCCGGCTCGAATTCGATCCGGAAGAGCGGGAGACAGTACGACGCATTATCCGCAATCACCTGGCCATGTCTCAGGCGCTGCGCCGCGATATCTTCGATCCGGAAAATGTCCGCACCTTCGGAGAAAAGATCGGCAGCCAGATGCAGCTCAAGATGCTTTGCCTGCTGACCTATGCCGATATCAAAGCGGTGGCTCCCGATGCGCTCACGCCCTGGAAAGCCGAGAACCTGTGGCAGCTTTATATTGCAACCTCGAATTTCCTCGATCGCAGCGTGGATGAGGAGCGTTATCACGTCGAATCCGATACCGGGCTGTTGAATCGCATCCTTGCTCTTACTCCCGATCGCAGCGACGAATTGAAGCTGTTTCTCGAGGGCTTGCCTCAGCGCTATTTGCAGACGCGCCTGCCCGATCAGATTCGCAGCCATTTTAAGATGGCCCTTGCCTTGCCCGCCGAACCTGTGCAGCTTTCCTTTCGCACTGTTCGCCAGTTGAATGAGATCACGCTCATCACAGCAGATCGCCCCATGCTTTTTGCGGATATGGCTGGAGTGCTCTCAGCCTGGGGCATGAACATCATCAAGGCCGATGCGTTTTCCAACGCTGCCGGAACGATCCTCGATACATTCCAGTTCACCGATCCATTCCAGACATTGGAATTGAACCCCAGCGAAATCGACCGCTTCCTGAAAAGCATTCGTGATGTCATCTCACAGCATGTGCCCATCGAAACGGTATTGCGCGCGCGCAGTCATGCCAATCGCCGCAATCATACAAAGGTGCGGGTAGAGACTCGATTGACGTTCGACAATACATCGTCTACGCACAGCACGTTATTGCAGGTTGTCGCGCAGGACACGCCGGGACTGCTGCGCGCGCTCGCTCTCACCTTTGCCGAGTCTCGCTGCAATATTGAAGTGGCTCTCATCGATACTGAAGGCGAGGTCGCGATTGACGTCTTCTACCTGACATCGCTGGGCCGCAAGCTCAACGAAGCCCAACAGGAAGAGCTTTCCTCTTTTCTGGAAAAGGCAATTGAAGACATTCGTCATTGAGCTGTACTCAAGGCAGTACCGAGATATTTCTGAGTTCTCGCCGGAAGGAAGTAGAATCATTCATCATTTCAAGTAGGCCCTCACCAGGTCGATCAAGCTTTCAACCAATTCCGTCGTGATACATTGACGTCGGATGGAAAACGCCGCTCTGTAATGTTCCCGAAATAGTTACCAGTCAAGATCAACTCTGTATGCCTCGTCCGAATCATCAGGAGATTTTTTGCGCCAGTTGATGACAATTTTGTGCCTGACGCTGTGCTCTCTGCCGGCAAAACCACAGATAAGTGCCTCTCTTCCCGAGGAACCAAAGCCGCAGCTTACGATGTCGCTGTCTTCAGAAGATATGGGCGGGCCTCAAAAAATCGAGCAGCAAAAAGCCCCCAGCACAACTGTGTTTTCTCACAGCGATGCGACGCGGTGGTGGATCTCCGGCCAGTCGAATATCATCTTTCAGGCCCATCCTCCTTTCCATGCGCCTTATCAGGGCGAAAACAGCCTCCATGGCGCGGGTGAATACAAAACTTCGCTGGTCGGAACTCTTTTTCTCGGCTACCAGCCGCATCGCAGTACGCGCTATAACACCGATTTCATCGTGGATTTTGAGAGCGCCGGCGGCCGCGGGCTCAGCCAGGCCCTCGGCCTGGCTGGTTTTACGAACCTTGACGTCGTGCGGAATCCCAATCTGGGCTCGGCTCCCTATCTTGCGCGCGGCGAAATTCATCAGACGATCGGGCTTACCAGCGAAACCACAGATTCCACCCCCAGCTTTCTTTCCTTTGCCTCAAAAGTACCGGTGCGCCGCCTTGAGTTTCGCATCGGCAAGATGAGCATGCCCGATGTTTTCGATATCAACTCGATCGGAAGTGATAGCCACCTGCAGTTCACCAATTGGACGGTAGACAACAATGGGGCATGGGACTATGCCGCAGATACTCGCGGTTACACTGTCGCGGCTACTGCCGAATATGATGACCGAAGCTGGAGCGCCCGCTACGGGCTCGCGGCCATGCCAACCGTCGCGAACGGCATCGATCTGGACTGGGCTCTTTCGCGAGCAAGCGGACAGAACATGGAATTTGAGCTGCGGCGATCGCTCCTGCCCGGGCGCAAAGGTACGACCCGCATTCTGAGCTTCGTCAACCATGCGCATATGGGGTCATACCGGGAGGCCGTAGAAGCTTACCTGAATGGCACGGATCCGACGCCAATCATCACAAAACATGAGCATTTCAGCGCCGTAAAGTACGGTTTTGGCTGGAACAATGAGCAGGAAATCACCACTAACCTCCGTGTTTTCAGCCGCTTCGGATGGAATGAAGGCCAACATGAATCCTTTGCCTATACCGAAGTCGACCAAACTGTTGCTTTTGGGGGCGATTTTACGGGCGCTGACTGGCATCGGCCTATCGATAAAATTGGAATTGCATTTGTTTCCAACGCCATTAAGCAGGATCACCAGAACTATCTGAAATATGGAGGTTTAGGGTTTCTTTTGGGCGATGGAAAGCTGAATTATGGACGGGAAAATATCGTCGAAAGCTACTACAACTGGCATGTGACCAGTGGTCTTTATTTCGCCCTGGGACTAAGCCACATCAATAATCCCGGGTATAACCGCGACCGCGGCCCGGTGTGGGTTCCCAGCATTCGCATGCACGTCGATTACTAAGCCAAAATCGGCAATTTGCGCACAAAAACGCGCCTTTTGAGCGCGTTTTTGTGCATTCCAAGCCTCTTAGTAGTTAGTTAAAGGGGAGAGCTACCGCCGGACGCTGGGCGTCAAGTTTTTCCTTACAGATATGTTTTGATTCAAGTAATGCGCTCTCAGCTTTGGTGTGGGCAGCACCAAGAACCTGGAAGCAGTGAAAGCAGACGGTCAATTTGACGTCGAGGGTACGGACACGGGCAGGAAGTAATTTCTGCGGAACCGCATGGGTGGTGGTAACTGCGAAGGCCATAGCTCAAAACTCCAGCGTTGGAGGTTTAACTGGGAGCATGATCCGCACAGAATAGGGAGCGACAACTGCTTTACCCATCCTATAAGGGATGACGCCTATGAAATTTTTGCAACTTGCTTATGGGAATTGATGCCTGGTTAGGCTTCCCGGTTGTGCGTATAAGGAAGTTTTTGCTCATTTTCCCTAATCGTCAACAATTTTTTTCACTTTTCAGGAAAAATTTTCTTCTTTGTCTCCTCTCGTCCCCCTGAATGGCCGCCGATAATCTCCGTACCATAAGGAATTTTTTTCATGACGCTTTCTGAGGGGAAAACCTCAACAATTCTGCTCGCTGATGCCAATCCTGAATCTGCCGCAGCACTTTCGGCGCTGCTTGAATCCTGGAACTTCCGGGTAGAGTTATGGACAGATGGAGCGGCTGCCTTTAAAAGGCTGAATAGTCCGGAAGCTCCGGAGATTGCCATCCTGGATTACGATCTGCCTTCCATGAAAGGCTTTGAAGTCATTGCTGAAATCCGGCGGCGGTCACGTCAGCAAGCCTTATGGCTGATGCTCATGAGCGGATCACCCAACTCGGAAAAGATCGAAATGGCCACAAAGGCAAGCGTGGACGATTTCCTGCTGAAGCCGATCAATGAGACAGACCTGCTGATTCGCCTGCGCACAGCCGAGCGGGTCAGGTATCTTTATCAACAGCTTCAGGAACAGATGGATACGGTACGTTACTATGCTTCGCACGACAGCCTGACCGGGCTCTTGAGTCGAGAAGCGATGCTGCGCCTGTTATTTCAGGAAACGGACCGCGTGCAGCGCAACCGGACTCCGCTCACGCTCATGGTGGTGGATCTGGATAAATTCTCTGAAATCAATAACGAATATGGATATGGCACGGGGGATGCGGTGCTGCGGGAGTTTGCGGATCGCCTGAAGCGCTACCTCCGCAGTTACGACATTCTTGGACACGGCGGGGAGGACGAGTTTCTCATTGGACTCCCCGGATGTACCGCCGAACAGGCGACATCCATGGCGGAGAGGCTGCAAACTACCGTCCTCGGCAAGCCATACCACATTCATCGCGATGTATTTCACATAACATCCAGCGTGGGAATTGCCAGCAGCCGAGGACGCTCACCTCTGATTGTGCTGAAAGAGGCTGAACGAGCGCTGGCAAACGCCAAGGTAGCCGGGCGAAACCGGATTCACGTCTTTGGACAACAGGCTGAGCCGCTGGAACCGGGAAATCAGAATTGCACCGGGATTGTTTAAGTCATCGCTCATATTTCAAGCCAACCCGTCTTCGATCATAAGAAGTCTGCAGAAAACCGACATTTGCAAAAGTACAAAAGTGTTACAAGTTCAAGCCCGCTGTGCTGATACGGTCTAAATAGGGACTTATCCCTAAAGGATGCCGTTTTTCGCATGCCTGTTGAATTATTAGAACCCCCCGTAGTGGAAACACCTTCTACCACGAAACGCTATAACCCAAAATCGGATTTGCCTACCCTTGGCCGCGCTGCACAAGGCGGTAAGACAAGCTGGATCACAAGCATCTTCATGATTGCTTTCCATATCGGAGCCATCGCAGCATTATTTTTCTTCTCCTGGGGAGCGGTGCTGACTGCGGCAGTCTTATATGTATTCGCCATTAATATGGGCATCGGTATGGGCTACCATCGGTTATTGACGCATCGCGGGTACAAAACCCCAAGGTGGGTTGAATATTTTCTGGCTGTATGCGGCACACTCTCTCTTGAGGGCGGACCGATCTTCTGGGTAGCCACGCACCGCGTGCACCATCAGCATTCCGATAAGATCGGCGACCCGCACACACCGACCGAAGGCGGATGGTGGGCGCATGTGGGCTGGATTCTGAGCGGCGAATCGCTGCATGCGCAAACAGTGATGCTGGCGCGTTACGCTCCTGATCTGACGAGCGACCGCTTTCATGTATGGCTCAGCAAATACCACTGGGTTCCGTTGACAGTTGTAGGCCTGGGACTGCTCGCTGTTGGCGGCTGGACATGGGTGCTCTGGGGCATCTTCTTCCGCGTAACGTTGGGCCTGCATGCTACCTGGCTGGTAAATTCCGCTACCCACATGTGGGGATCGCGGCGTTTCCAGACGCGGGACGATTCCCGCAACAACTGGTGGGTGGCTCTGCTTACCGGCGGTGAAGGCTGGCATAACAACCATCATGCGCATCCCGTATCGGCTCGGCACGGATTGAAGTGGTACGAGTTCGATCCAAACTATTACGGTATCTGGTTGTTGAAGGCGCTTGGATTGGCGCGCGACATCAAAATTGCGCAGTACGATCCGAAGAATCCACGCCCTGCCGGCGCAGCTTAAAATACAATCAACTTTGAAATTTGCCCGCTCAGCCAAGACTGAGCGGGCATTTCACTTTTTTCATGCGCATAACACGACGCAGACCCGCCATGATTCTCTTCATCACGCTCGGCGTGTGCATGGTGGGCCTTGCGGTTGCGCTGAACGTCGGATGGATCATTCTGAACTGGCGGCGCGACTGGCCGATGTTTGTCGGAGTGCCGTTTTTTCTGCTGCTGATTGCCGGCCTCGTGCTCAATACTATTTTTCTTGTGCGAGAAGTGCGGCGGAACGAGCGGCACGATAGCTTTCTGAATGCTGTTACGCACGAACTGAAGACGCCGATTGCTTCCATCCGGCTTTATCTGGAAACGCTGCAGCGGCGGGCGCTAAGCGAGGAGCAGCGACAGGAATTTTACGGAATTATGCTGGCGGACAGCGATCGATTGCTTGCCACGGTGGAGCAGGTTCTGAAGGCCGGAGAAGTCGGGCAGCGCTCGCGCAAGCAGATTCAGTCAGAACTGGATATGCGCACTCTGGTACAAGAGGCGATCGATACAACGCTGCGGCGCTATCATCTGGCGCCGGAAAACATTCAATTCGAAAGCGAGACAAACGCATCTCTACTCGTGCGCGGAAACCCGGATGATCTGCAGACTGCGGTACAAAATATCCTTGGCAATGCTGTGAAATATTCTCCAAACGGGCTTCGGGCGAAAGTTTCGCTGTACACAGAGGGCGATGCATGGGTAGTGCTGAATATTTCGGATGAAGGCATCGGCATTCCTTCGGCACACCTGAAGCGGGTTTTTAAGCGTTTCTATCGTGTTCCACATCGCAATGTATTGAAGACGAAGGGCACCGGGCTTGGGCTGTTCCTGGTGCGTACGATTGCGCGCCAGCATGGGGGCGACGCAGTGGCACAAAGCGCCGGAGAGGGGCGCGGCACGACGATTCGCCTGCAATTGCCGCGCCTGCTTGGGCCTATCAGCAATACTCAATCGAGTTGAGGAATCATGCCAAAGAAAACTGCCCGCATTTTGGTTGTAGAAGATGAAGCCCACCTTGCGCAGGGCCTACTGTTTAACCTGCAGGTAGAAGGTTTTGACGTAGAGATCGCAAATGACGGCGAAAGCGCGCTTGCCATGCTGTCGTCCCCTGAGGCAAATTTTGATGCAGTGCTGCTGGATGTCATGCTTCCCGGCAAAGATGGGTTCGAGGTGGCACATGAACTGCGGAAGCAGGAAAACTACATTCCTATTTTAATGTTGACCGCGCGTGGCCGTCCGGAAGACGTGCTGAAAGGCTTTGCGGCTGGAGCAGATGATTATTTATCGAAGCCCTTCGATCTTTCCATTTTGCTGGCGCGTCTGCATGGCCTGATTCGGCGCATGAAATGGCATAGCCCGGCTCAGGCAACCGAGCAAAAATCGGATGAAATTGCAAAGTTTGAATTTGGTGGGCGGTGCATCGATTTTGAGGCATTTGAGCTGACGGCTCCGGATAAACAGGTTCACCTGACGCTGATGGAAGCTGACTTCCTACGCTACCTGGTGCGGAATCAAGGGCGCATTATTTCCCGTAAGGAGCTGCTGGAACAGGTATGGCGTGTGCGCGAAGACACAGATACGCGCGCGATTGACAACTTTGTCGTTCGCCTACGCCGCTACATTGAAGAAGACCCCACCAATCCTGTTTTTCTGAAGACCGTGCGCGGCATCGGCTATCGTTTTCTTCCCGAGGGCGATTAAGCTCGGCTTTTGCATCCTTGCAGTCATTTCGCTATCATATAGGTATGGGGGGTATATCTATGAATGAAATTACGCTGCGAATCGATGGAATGCATTGCGGAGCGTGCATTCGTCGTGTAACGCAGGCATTGCAGAAAGTAGAAGGCACGGAAGTGCAGGAAGTGCGCCTTGGAGCGGCACGCGTTTCCGTAGCGGATACAGCCATAACACCCTCTTTACTTGCTTCGATTGCAAAGGCCGGGTTCTCTGCTCATGTGGAGGAGTAAATGTCCACTGCTACAAAAACTGTAATCATGCCGGTGATGGGCATGAGCTGCGCGGCATGCCAGGTTCACGTGGAACGCGCGTTGCGCGAAACGCCGGGAGTAAGCGCAGCGCAAGTGAACCTCATGAATCATCGCGCCCGCATCAGCTACGATCCGGCCATTGCGCAGCCCGCACAGCTCATCGACGCGATACGCGAGGCCGGATACGATGCCGCCCTGCCGACGGAGCAAGGCGATCATGCGCATGATAATGAGGGAAGCGAACGCTCATTAAGAGCACGAGCAATTGCAACTCTTCTGGCTGGGGCAATTGCCATGCTGCTCTCCATGCCATTGATGTCCCGCCATGGAAACATGGTCGATCGCATGATCATGAGCAGCATGCCGTGGCTCTATCGGATTCCGCATACGGCGCTTGCATATTCCTTACTGGTAATGACCTTCACGGGCATGTTCTGGGCTGGATGGCCGATTTATCGCGGCGCCTTCAAGGCGGCGTGGCATGGCTCCAGCAACATGAATACGCTGGTTTCGCTAGGCACGCTGTCGGCGTTTTTCTATTCTGCTGTCGCTACAGTTTTTCCTCAGTTATTTCTCAGGCACGGATTGCAACCGGATATGTATTACGAATCGGCGCTGCTGATTCTTGGTTTTCTGTTGCTTGGCAAATGGCTGGAGGCTCGCGCAAAGCACCGCACATTGAGCGCGCTCGAAGCATTTGCAAAGATGCAGCCGGAGACAGCGCGCATCCTGCGGAATGAGCAGGAGATAGAAGTGCCGCTTGCCTCTGTGCAGCCGGGCGATGTGCTTGTGGTTCGCCCTGGGCAACGCGTTCCTGTCGACGGCATCGTGTTATCTGGAACAAGCAGCGTAGATGAATCATTGATCACCGGCGAATCAATGCCTGTGCCGCGAAAGCCTGAAGATCGAGTGGTTGGCGGATCGGTGAACTATGATGGCGCTCTCACCTATCGCGCAACATCGGTGGGCGCGCAGGGTGTGCTTGGACAGATGCTGCGGTTAATGGAAGATGCGCAAAGCTCGAAGGCTCCGATGCAGCAGATGGCAGACCGGGTAAGCAGCATCTTTGTGCCCGCCGTGCTCGCGCTGACAGCTATGACACTTCTGCTGTGGGTTTGGCTTGACCCATCACAAGGTATAACCCGCGCCTTTGCCGTTGCGGTGACGATACTGGTTATTGCCTGTCCATGCGCGATGGGCCTTGCGGTTCCAGCGGCACTCACAGTCGCGATAGGACGCGGCGCACATTTGGGCATTCTGTTTAAAGGCGGTGAGAGTGTGGAAAGGCTGGCGCATGTCGATACCGTTGTGCTCGACAAGACGGGGACGCTCACGCTCGGCAAACCGCAAATTGCAGAGATTCTTCCAGCCAACGGCTGGACCGAAGATAACCTGCTTGCGATTGCAGCCTCACTGGAGCAGCAGTCCGAGCACCCCCTGGCGCATGCAGTTCTGCAGAAAGCGCGGGAAAAAGAGCTTTCGCTTACGCCCGTAAGTGATTTGCGCGTGATTCCCGGCAAGGGCATTTCGGGCACGGTGCATGGAAAAACTGTAGCTGCGGGCAACATTGCATGGATGCGTGATCTTGAAGTTTCTGTACCGGAGGTGGAACTCAGCGCGACTGCGACGCCGCTCTATATTGCTGTCGATAACCAATACAGCGGACGATTGTATGCCGAAGATGTATTGCGTCCTGGAGCAAAGGAAGCGATCGAGGCGATGCATTCACTGCGCCTGAGAACTGTGATGCTCACCGGAGATAGCAGGCAGGCTGCGCGACACATCGCGGAGGCTGCGGGTATCAATGAAGTGGAGTTTGAGCTGCTTCCTGATGCGAAGGTTGCCGCTATCCGCAAGCTGCAGGCTAAAGGCCATAAAGTCGCTATGGTAGGCGATGGAATCAACGATGCGGCAGCGCTGGCACAAGCTGACGCCGGACTTGCCGTTGGAACCGGAACGGACCTCGCCCGCGAAGCAGGAGATGCGATTCTGCTGCGCGGTGAGCCGCACCAGATTCTCGATGCAATCCGATTGGCGCGCCAGACAGTTCGTGTGATGCGCCAAAATCTGGGCTGGGCATTGGGATACAACGTCCTGAGTATTCCGATTGCAGCCGGAGCGCTGTATCCACTGATGGGGATTCTTCTCAGCCCTGTGATTGCCAGCGCTGCGATGGCGCTTAGCTCGGTGAGTGTATTGAGCAATAGTTTAAGGATTCGGAGCTTCAGAATATGAGCGGGAAAAAATCAGCGGTGAACTGCGCCTGCGGAGATGAGCGCAAGGCAGTCGTGGTCGATCCGGAGATTAAAGCAGCCACGCTGCGACGGCTGGCGCGGATTGCAGGCCAGATTCGCGGCCTGGAAAAAATGGTGGAGCAGGAGCGCTACTGCGCAGATATCCTCGTACAGATTTCCTCCGTGCAGGAAGCCCTGAGAGGAACCAGCCGTCACCTTATGCGCAATCACCTGCAGCATTGCGCCACGGATGCAATCAAGAAGGGCCCGGAAAGCGCCGAGGCCATGTATGACGAGCTTCTGGATCTCGTCTACCGGCATTCTCGCTGACACCTGTAAACTAATAGCGGACATAGAATTTGTGCGCATTCTTACCCGCTACATTTTGAAAGAGGTCTTCACGTACGCCTTCCTGGGAGGCGCGCTCTTCACCTTTGTCCTCTTCATGAAAGAGCTGGGCCCGCTGCTGGAAATTGCGGTTCGCAACAGCACGTCGATAAGCGCAGTTGCCGAAATTTTCCTGCTCATGCTGCCCAACATGTTCACTGTCGTTATTCCCATGGCAGTGCTGATCGGCATTTTGCTCGGCTTGAGCCGTCTTGCCGCGGACAGCGAAATTACAGCAATGCGCGCTTCCGGTGTGGGAGTATGGCGTTTTGTAGGCATTGTTTCGATTGTTGCCGTAACCGCATGGGGAGTGGGGCTTGCCACCACACTCTACTTTGCGCCAAAAGCTACCACGCAGTTATTGCATCTTGAAGATCAGCTGAAGAATACGCAGGCCACGTACGAGATTCAGCCGCGCGTTTTTTATGAAGACCTGAAAAACGTTGTACTTTACGTGGAAAATGTGCGGTCAGGAACCGGCGCCGCACGCTGGCAGAACGTCTTTCTCGCCGACCTGACGGATCCTGTATCGCCGCGGGTTACAACCGCGGAGGAAGCGACCGTCGCCAGCACCGACAATCAGACGCTCACGATGCGCCTGCGCAATGGAACACAGCATCAAACCTCTTCCGATCAGCCCGATCAGTACAATGTTTCAACCTTCGCGCAGACTGATCTGCCATTGCAAACCAGCGCGACGGACGACCCGCATCTGGGGCACAGCGATGCGCCGGTACAGGCCATGTCAAACCGGCAGTTAATGGAACATATCGGCCAGCCGGGGGGAAGGTGGTTTCTGATTGAGTTGCACCGTCGCTATGTGTATCCGACTGCCTGCCTGGTGTTGATGCTGGTCGGCGTCCCCCTGGGTATTTCGTCAAAACGCGGCGGCAAAGGAGCCGGCTTCGTCCTCACGATTCTGCTTGTGTTTCTGTATTACTTCGTATCCAACATGGGAGTGGCGCTGGCGCGGCAAAATAAGCTGCCGGTGTTTGCGGGTGTCTGGATGGCGAATATCCTCTTCGGGCTTTGCGGAATCTACTTTCTACGGCAGATGTCCACCGGAGGCGCCGCACTCACGGCCATCACTTCCGTCGGCTCATGGTTTCGCTGGAAAAAGTCGGCTACGCCGCAGGGTGCTCCTGCCGCTGCCGAGCGATCCGTCTCCCGTCGGCATGTTCGCGGTCGCTTTCCTCTTATTCTCGATGAATATGTCATCCGCCAGTTTCTCTCGATTCTGGTGCTTGTGCTGACTGCGTTTGTCATGCTGATGCTGGTCTTCACGTTCTTCGAGCTGTTGGGCGATATCATTCGTAACCAGACTCCGCTCACGATTGTAGGCGAGTATCTTTTTAACCTCACTCCGGGGCTTATTTATCTCATTACCCCGCTGAGCGTGCTCATCGCTGTACTGGTTGTGTTTGGCGGCATGAACCGTACCAATGAATTGACGGCGATGAAGGCGACCGGTGTAAGCCTTTATCGCATCGTTGTGCCGATCTTTGTCATCGCTTCGGTGCTTTCGATTTCATTGTTTCTTTTTGATGAAGGCTATCTTCCGGCTGCAAATCGCAAGCAGGAGGCGCTCCATAACATCATTAAAGGCCGCCCCGCGCAGACGTATCAGCGCCCGGATCGCAAATGGATGTTTGGCGTGCAGCAACCGGGTAAGCCTGGTCGTATCTTTTATTACGAATTTTTTGACCCCGATAACGATCGCTTTGCCAATATCACAGTATTTGAATTCGATCCTGCAACATTCGCCTTGTCTCGCCGTATCTTCGCTGCCGGAGCACATTGGGATCCGCAAATTCATCGCTGGATTTTCGATCATGGATGGGAGCGAAGCTTTAATGGCGAAGAAGTAACAAGCTTCCGGACATTTGAAGTGAGCACTTTTCCTGAAGTTGTAGAAGCCCCGCAGTATTTCAAAAAAGAGATACGGCCATCGCAGGAAATGAGCTTTAGCGAGCTGCAACGATATATACGGGACATGCGGCAAAGCGGCTTCGATACGATGCGCCTGCGCGTCCAGCTAAACCGCAAAATCGCCTATCCGCTCATTACGCTTGTGATGGCGGTGCTCGCCGTTCCTTTCGCACTTTCCATGGGCAGGCGAGGTTCCCTGACCGGGATCGCCGTCGCCATCGGCATGGCAATTGCATATCTGTTTGTCGATGGGATGTTTGAGGCCATGGGGAATGTCAATATGCTGCCTGCATTCCTCGCGGCTTGGTCCCCCGATGTTCTTTTTGCCCTGGCAGGCAGCTATTTATTGCTGCGCACTCCCACTTGATGCGACGAAATCGTCCTGAAAGAATCAGATAATACACATGCTGAAACGACTGCAGCCTCTCTTCCCCTACATGCGCCGCTACCGGCGCAGCTTCTTCTGGGGAGGCGTGTCGGTCGTCCTCAGCAACCTGATCTGGATATTTTTCCCTCAGGTCATTCGCATCGCCATCGATGATCTGAACAGCGGAGTCACGGAAAGAAAGATCTGGCTGTATGCCGGCCTGCTTGTGGGCGTCTCGCTAACCAAAGGCGTCTTTCTCTTTCTCACGCGCTGGATCATTATCGGCATCTCGCGTGAAATCGAGTTTGACCTGCGCAACGACCTGTTTCTGCAACTGGAAAAGCAGCAGGCTGCCTACTATCAGCAACATCGCACAGGCGACATTATGGCGCGCATGACGAACGACCTCAATGCCGTTCGCATGCTGCTTGGTCCCGCTATTATGTACAGCGCCAATACAATTCTTTTCTCGATTGGCGCATTATTTTTTCTATTGAAAATCAGCCCCTTCCTAACTCTGGTTGCGCTGGTGCCGCTGCCGCTGGCCAGTGTTCTTGTGCAGGCCATGGGTCGCAAAATTCACGAGCGCTTCGAGCGGATACAGGCGATGTTTTCTGATATCTCGGCACAGGCACAGGAGAATTTCTCCGGCGCGCGGCTGATCCGCGCTTTCGCGCAGGAAGAAGCCCAGATTGCATCGTTTGAGAAATCCAACCAGGAATATATACGCCGGGCGCTGCGGCTGGTGCAGCTTATGGGCATGCTCTGGCCAACGCTGGAGTTCATTCTCGGGCTGGCTATGGCCATCACCCTGCTTGTCGGCGGACATGAGGTGCTCACACATCGCATCAGTGTCGGCGATTTTGTTGCCTTCAACACCTATATGCTGATGCTGACCTGGCCGATCATTGCTCTGGGATGGGTCGTGAACATCTTCCAGCGCGGCACGGCTTCGGTTACACGCATCGACGAATTATTGAAAGCCGAGCCGACAATTGACGACCGCGATGCCGATCTTTCTATTCCGGCTGACTTTGAGCTGCAGGGCAAAATTGAGTTCCGCAACCTGAGCTTTTCTTATGAAAAAGCCGAGGTGCTGCACGATATTTCGCTCCAGATTCCAGCAGGCAGCAGTCTTGCAATTGTCGGGCCCACAGGTTCGGGAAAATCCACACTGGTGAATCTCATAGCGCGCATTTACGATGTGCCGGCCGGCGGTATTTTGATTGACGATCGCCCGATTCGTGAGTATCCGCTGGAAGTTTTGCGCGCAAATATCGGGTTTGTGCCGCAGGAAACATTTCTTTTCAGCGAAACGATTCGCGGAAATATTGCCTTCGGCGTGCAGCATGCCGAGATGGAAGAAGTCTTGAACGCGGCACAAGTTGCGCATATACGTAAAGAGTTTGAAGAGTTCCCCAATGGATTTGAAACTATGGTGGGAGAACGCGGTTTAACTCTTTCAGGCGGACAGAAGCAGCGCTCGGCGCTGGCTCGAGCCATATTGCGCGATCCCCGCATCCTGATCCTCGATGACTCGCTCGCCAGCGTCGACACGTATACAGAAGAACAAATCCTGGAGGGATTGCAGCGCGTCATGCAAGGCCGCACAACCATTCTGATTTCGCATCGCATCTCCACCGTACAGCATGCCGATCAGATTGCCGTGTTGATGGATGGACGCATCGCCGAAGTTGGCACACACGAATCATTGCTGGCGCAAGGCGGCCACTACGCGAGCCTCTTCCAAAAGCAATTGCTGGAAGAAGAGCTCTCGGTTGCAGGTTAAGCTGTCCAGCTTGCCGATTCTAAATGCGAGGCATTGCGTGCGGGCTGCCTTGCCGGCACAGTCATCATTGGCTGCTCCTGCGACTCGGGCAACTGCGCAACCTGTTGCCACGCCTCCCGCACATTTATAATGCAGGTGATTGCTTCACGAAAGCGATCCGGGGAAGCCAGCCGCGAACCTTCCAGGCACAAAGCAAAAACAGCGGCATAGAACTCCGAGAGTGTTTTTGCCGGTCCGCCGACATCCATGCGAAGACGCGACTGCAGATGCATCAGGATATCGAGGACACGTTTTACAGCAATACGACGCTCAGACACATTGCCCGCTTCGGTGGCTTCGATGGCACGATTCAAAAAGCGAACCATGCCATCATAAAGGGCTACGACTAACTCGACGCGATTTTTTCCCGCGAGAGACTGTTGCTGATAATTCTGGATGGGCATCTGCCGTCCGTTTCTATTTTTCGTTATAGCCTGTGATAGCGCTGTACATTTCATCGACTTGCTGCAACTGTTGCGGGATTGCGGTCAGTGTATAGTTGGCCTCGTTCAGCTCATTCGTCAGCTGCGTTTTCTGGGCGCTGATCGTAGTTTCCTCATTGCTGATGTTGGTGTTCAGCTGTGATTCCATCGATGAGTTTTCCTGCAAGGCCAGCTTGATGGCTCCAGTGGAACTGCTGCTGCCGAGGTTATTGAGAATACTGGTAAAGTTTCCGCCAAAGGATGCATAGTATCCGCTGGGCTGGAGAAAATTCATGACGTCCTGATAGTTGCTGTTCAGCAGACTATCCAGCGTATCGGTATCCAGGCTCAATGTGCCGTCATTTCCAACAGAGATGCCGAGCTGCGTGATCGAGCTGATCGCGCTCGACTGCGGTGAACTGAAGGTCACAGTCTTGCCCGTAGTTGTGTCCGTCAAATTGCCGGCATCAACGCTGATCGCCCCCGCCGAGCCGGATATTGCATTCGTGAGGCTCAACGTTACATTCGATCCCGAAGTGATAACCGAAGCGGTGACACCCACGTTTGCGCTATTAATGGCTGCCGCCACATCCGCCATCGTGGCATTGGCGGGAATATTGATCTGCTGCTGCGCGGCGCCACCGACTCCAATCGATATGCTGCCCGAAAAAATATCGGTGGCCGCGATAGTAACATTGGTGCCGGTGGCGTTCGCTGGCTGCAGAAAAGTAAGGGCAGATTGCAGCGATTGCTGCAGAAGGGAGATTGTCGGACTGCCGAAAAGCGGCTCAGGATTGCCGTTGGAATCATTCCCTTCCTGCGTATTCAGGTCCTGCATAACTTTGTTGTAATCCGTCACAAACGTGTTGATTGCCGACTCCACATCCGTGTTGTCATTGGTGATTTCTACCTGGATGCTCTCGCTTGGATTAGCGCTTAGCAGCTGGAATGTCACGCCCTGAATGGCATTGTTGACCGTATTCGACGCACTCGTAACGGAAACGCCGTCTACTTTAAGTTGTGCATCTGCCCCTGCCTGCGTCTGCGTGAAGTTGATCGCAGCAGAACCATTACTGGCATCTGCTAACGTCCCTCCAATGGTTACAGCTCCACTTGCGCCGCTGGTCTGGCTCACCAATGAAAGGCGCGTGCCGGAAGAATCAGTAATCACGTTTGCCGTCACGCCGAAGCTGCCGGAATTAATGGCAGCAGCAAGCGTGGACAATGTGTTGTTGGTGGAGTCAATCGTAATATTCTTGCCGTTAATGGTAAGGCTTCCGCTGAGAGTATCTCCGGCATTGGAAATGGTATCGCTGACATACGAATTGGTTGTGGCCAGCGATTGCACGATGACGGTGTGGCTGCCTGCAATGGCGGAGGTGGAAGCTGAAGTCAGCTGCAGCACGCTCGTATCCGAACTGGAGCCCTGCTTCTCAGCCAATACACCTTGAAAATCCGTGAGAGACTGCATTGCCGTCGAAAGCGAGCTGAGATCGGTGCCGATGCTGGTAAGCACTGAATCCTGCGACTGCAAAGTGGTGAGCTGATTTTTCCACGGCGTCTCGATCGCCTGCATGTTGGAAACAATCTGGTTGACTGTCGAGGTTACGTCGAAGCCTGCGCCGCCCGTCGGTGATCCGAATGAAAGCCCTACTGTTCCCATAACACCGTTATCGTCCTTTTTACCTTGAACTTGAATCTGCCATCGCTACCCGCTTCACTGCAATTCATAGACCTGATTGCGCGTAGACGGATTAAGTGGCTCTTAGAAAAAAACAGGGAGCCATTTGGCCCCCTGTTTTACACACCCGCAGAGAACTACTGCAACAGTTTCGTTACCATCTGTTCGGTGCTGTTTGCCTGCGCCAGCGCGCTGATGCCGGTCTGGCTCAGGATTTCGTACTTCGACAGGTCGGAGGTCGCCGAAGCATAGTCGGTGGCCTGCACAGAGTTCAATGCCGAAGTGACGTTTTCCTGCTGCGTGGTTTCCACATTTGCTACTGAATTGAGGGTGTTGATCTGCGATCCGAGATAACCGCGCTGTGCTGCCACTGCGGAAATTGCGCTGTTAATGCTGGTCAGCGCCGATTGCGCATTCGTTGTCAGGTCAGTAGCGGACAGATCGACCGAGGTACCTGTCGTATAGCTGATACCGTTCGAAGCGCCGCCGGAGGGAGCGGAGAAAGCAAGATCCGTAGCGCCTGTTCCCAATGTCAAGGAGATGTTGGTTGCACCGACGCCCGTGAAGTTCTGCAGGTTAGCGCCGTTCTCCTGGATTTCCAGGTAGTACTTTCCATCGCTCGTACCATCGCTCACAACGCTGGCGGAAACACCGTTGATGTTGGCATGGTTGATGTCGTTTGCGATATCGGTGATGGTAGATCCGGCTGCAATGTTCACCGTTACCGGTGTACCGGTAGTTCCTTCCTGGAAGACGATCTTGTCGGTCGCGCCGCCATAGGTACCGGTCGGATCCTGAGCTGCGCTCTTATAGACATTGCCGCCCGAAGGATTGTTGGTGATGGTTCCACCCTGGTCGCCAACAGAGCTGCTCTTCAGTTGAGCAATATTCAACGTGTCGGTCGAAGAGCCGAGGGTTGTCGAATCGCCAGTGAAGATTTGTACGCCCCCACCGCCGAAAACCTGCTGTCCGTTATAGGTTGTCGTAGCGCCAATGTTGTTGATTTCCGCAAGGATCGAATCGTATTCCTGATTCGCGGCCTGCAGCTGCGACGTATTGAGCGTTCCGTTCGATGCTTCCGTCGCCAGTGTTACGGCACGATTCAGAAGATTTGTTACCTGCGAAAGCGCTCCGTCTGCCACCTGCAGAAGACCCACGCCTTCGCTGGCGTTGGTAGCCGACTGCGCAAGAGCGGTGGAGTTTGCCTGCAGGCCGTTAGCCAACGAAAGACCGGCGGCATCGTCCGCGCCGGAGTTGATGCGCGAACCGGATGAGAGCTGCGTGAGAACATTCTGCAGGCTCGACTGTGTCTGGTTCAGGTTGTTCTCTGCGTAGATTGCAGAGATGTTATTCAGGACACCCAGTGACATATTGTTGTGCTCCTCATTTTGGTGAATAGGGTTACCCGTTGGGGGTGCCTGGCCGGTCAGAAGAACGCGATGTTCAGGACCGGGTCACCGTTTCCACAGGAACCACGTTACCCACTGCCTTCATCGGCGCGGTGCGAGGGCACTTTATGCAAGTTTCACCCCGACCCTGTGGTTTGGCATGCAACGTGCGTATCGAGCCGGAGCAAACGGTCACACTCTATATGAATCATCAATCTTTCTTCCGTCATGCCGATACATCCATCAGGATGCCGGAGGTATGACAGCGCATGATTGAACTCACACGGCTGAATGGACAGACGATGGTCGTCAACTGCGACCTCATGAAATATGTGGAATCTTCGCCGGACACGGTGCTCACGCTGATTCACGGAGAAAAGATCGTCGTGGCGGAGACACGCGAAGAAGTGATCCGGCGTGTCACCGCCTATCGCGCGGCCTTGCTGGCTATGGCCTTGCGGCAGGCCGGAGACGCCGGCCTGTCCGGCCTTGCGGCCTTAGCCGGCAACACGTCCGGCTTGCAGTCTCAGTCATCGATGCAATCGGAACTGCCGGATGACTCTGCAGAAGCATTGCAGATACGTAAGCGCAGAAGCGAGCAATAAGCAAAAGATCTCTCACTATTCAGAAAGACATCATCATGGATAAAAGCAGCTTTGGTGGAATCGTTGTGGCGTTGGCCGGCATTATTGCTGGCCTGCTGGTGGAAGGCGGCCATGTAGGGCAGATATTGCAGCCTACCGCAGCCATGATCGTGCTGGGGGGAACACTGGGAGCAGTCATGCTGCAGTTTCCTCTTGCAACCGTGGGAACTGCTTTCAAGAGGCTGGCGAGTGTCTTCTTCGCAAAGAAAATTGACAGCAATGCGACCATCAAGCTGCTGTTGAGCTTTGCCAATAAGGCGCGCCGCAGCGGTATCGTCTCGCTCGATCAGGATCTGCCGACAATCTCCGATCCTTTTCTAAGGCAGGCGCTCACGCTCGCCGTCGATGGCACGGAACCGGCGGAGCTGCGCAAGATTATGGAACTGCATCTGGACAACTACGCCCAGCGCGAAGAATCCATCCCGTCTGTTTTCGAGTCAGCCGGCGGATTTGCGCCGACCATCGGCATTATCGGGGCCGTGCTTGGATTGATTCAGGTGATGCAGCACCTCGATCACATCGAGGAAGTGGGACGCGGTATCGCTGTCGCTTTCGTCGCAACGATTTATGGCGTCGGCTCGGCAAATATTTTCTTTCTGCCTTCAGCGGGCAAGCTGCGCTTCCGGTTGACGGAAGAACAGCGCATCAAGGAAATGATTCTGGAAGGCGTCATTTCCATCATGGAAGGCATGAACCCGCGCATGATCGAAATCAAACTGCAGAGTTTTCTTGCCGAACAGCAGCAGCCTAAAAAGATCATGGAAGGGCAGCCAGCATGAGACGGCGCAAAACGAAACATCATCTCAACCATGAGCGCTGGCTTGTCTCCTACGCAGATTTCATTACGCTGCTCTTCGCTTTCTTTGTCGTGATGTACGCGACTTCGAAGGCAGATCAGAAGAAGCAGGCCGAAGCTGCGGCTTCTATTAACTCCGCATTCAAGGCGCTTGGTCTGTTTCAATCCATTGACACAAAAAAAGCAGACATGGCGGCGCATAATGATACAGGCTCCGTCCCTGCCTCCCAGGATGCTACGGTCACTCCACTGAATGTTGTCATGGGCGATGAGATGATGGCGGCTCCGCCGGAAGTGCAGCAGGATTTTAAGCAAATCAAGAAGCATCTGGAAGGGCTGCTTTCCAACCAGATTGCGAAACATGTCGTTGCCCTGCGCATCGGGCGCGACGGACTGGTGATCTCTCTGCGGGAGGCCGGCTTTTACGAAAGCGGGTCAGCCACCCCACACCCGGATTCGGTTGCGACCTTAGGCAAGATTGCGGAAGCGTTGCGCGCCACTCCCTATGACATTCGCATCGAAGGCCACACCGATAATGTGCCGATTCATACAGAGCAGTTCGATTCCAACTGGGAATTATCGACCGCAAGAGCTACACGCATGGCGCGACTCTTTATTGTGGATCATCATTTTGTGCCTGCGCGCCTGTCCGCATCAGGCTATGCCGAATTTCATCCTGCAACCACCAACCTTACCCCCGATGGACGCGCTCAGAATCGCCGGGTGGATATCATCGTACTGCCGCATGTAACTGTTCCCCCCACCCCGGTGATTCATCTCCCGTCGACGCGGCCGGAAGCAGTCACTGCCGCTATACCAGCAGCCGCCGCAGCGGAGCAGGCTGCGGCTACGCCACTCCCATCAGTTTCACGATGACGCGCTTGCGGCGCTGCCCGTCGAACTCCGCATAGAAGGCCTGTTGCCAGGTGCCGAGGTCCAGCTTGCCGTCGGTGATGGGCAGCGTCACTTCATGGTGCAGCAGGAGCGCCTTAAGATGCGCATCGCCGTTGTCCTCTCCGGTCTGGTGGTGCCGGTAGTCGGGCCGCGCCGGCGCAAGCTCTTCGAGCCAGTCCTGAATGTCCGCGATCAAGCCATTCTCCAGATCATTCACATAGATGGCAGCGGTAATGTGCATGGCGGAGACGAAACAGAAGCCGTCGCGGATGCCGCTGCGAGCAACAATCTCCTCCAGTTGAGGAGTGATGAGCACGATCTCGCGCCGCTTTTTCGTGTGAAAGAAAAGATATTCCGTATGCGTTGTTACATTTCCTGTCAGACTCTTCATGCATTTCCTCGGGTGTAATCGTGAGCGCTATCATCATAGATAGCAACATGGCGCATTCCGCGGAAGACAAGTACTACGATGCTATTGAAAAAGTTGCCGACGGCGACCTCCCGGGGGCTATTGCCGATTTTCGCGCCTGTCTCGCCGATGACCCGTCCATGCTGGACGCGATGCACGGGCTGATTCGCGCTCTGAAGGATGCCGGCGAGCTTGATGAAGCCATTCAGGTGGCGCAGCGGCTTTCCGAAATCGACCCTGACGATGTGCTTGCGCATACCAGCCTTTCCATCCTGTACCAGAATAAGGGCATGGTTCCTGAAGCTGAAGCCGAGGCGCTCAAAGCCAAGCTGCTGGGCTGGAAACTGCAATTACGGCAGAATCCAGACGCATTATGAACCGCGCTGCTTCCCTGCTCCGGCGCATGTATGCGGAGCTGGTGGAGGCTTATGGGCCGCAGTACTGGTGGCCCGGGGATACGCAGCTCGAAATCATTGTCGGCGCGTATCTGACGCAGAATACCTCGTGGCGTGCAGTCGAGCGATCGATTGCCAACCTCAAGGCTCGGGGCGTTCTCAATCTTGACGGCTTGCGCGCGATTTCCGAAGAAGAACTGCGTACTTTGATCCAGCCGTCCGGCTTCATGATTCGCAAGGCTGCGGCGATCAAGGCTTTTGTCGCTTTTCTCGATACCCGCCATGGGGGTTCGCTGGCGCAACTTGCCGCAGGGGAGACGGCTGAGATTCGGCATCAGCTACTGGCCCTGCCGGGCGTGGGGCCGGAGACGGCGGACGCCATACTACTCTATGCGCTGGGGCATCCGGTAATGGTGGTGGATGAGTATTTGCGCCGGGTGGTCACGCGCCATGGCCTGCTCCCGGAAAAAGCGCGCTATGACGAGATTCAGCGGCTGGCTCTGGATGCCTTTGCCGGAGACAATGCCATAACGCTGGCGCAGCATTACAACGAATTTCATGCCCTCGTGGTGGAACTGGGAAAGCGGCACTGCCGAAGGACGGCTGTTTGCCAGGGCTGTCCGCTGAACGAAGCACGGTTTCATCCGCCTCGCACTTGACCCCCTTCCCCATTCTGTACGGGGATACTTTATTTTCAATGGTTTACAAAATTTATTCTGTACGGAGATCGTTTGTTTTCAACGATTTAGCTGTGAGGAGGTCTTTCTCGCCCCTCTTCTTTCATTTTACCAATTTTACGCATAATTACCTGCACACGTAAACTATTGATTTTAATAAGTTTAGTTCCCGAATGGACTTGACAAATGTGCCTTCGCCTTTATTGCTGAGGACTTGCCCTCCGTGGGGAAAGAAAAGCAGTTCTACGACTACGCGCCTGCGGCGCTCCGCTCAGGGTGACAAGTTATGCGGGACCATCAGCTGCTTCAGTTGCAGGGCTGTGGCTCGCAATTCTTCATCGCGCGTGAGGCAATCGGGGCAGAGGCGGAGCCACTTGCCCCGGGCGTCGGTCACAATGCCCTTTTCGGCCAGCTTTGCGGCGATTGTCGACGCATCCGGCAGCTGGAGGGCGAGGAAGGCGGCGTGGTCGTCGTCGGCTCCTATGGAGCTGATTCCTGCTTCCTGCAGATAGGTTTTCAGGCGTATAAGACGGTCGCGGCTGTACCGGCGCAGGCGGTCCACGCCGAGAGCCAGAGTGAATTGCTGGCCGCTTCTGGCTTGATACCAGGTGAGAATCGGGGGCGTAGCTTCGAGGAAGGCATCGCCTCCGGGGCGCAAAACAGGTATTTCGGGGCGCTCGTATCCGAAGGTATTTTCCCGGGCAAACCACCCGGTATCGAGCGGACGCAGATCACCAGCCAGCATGTCCGGCGACAGATACAAGTAGCAAGCGCCGGGGCCGCCGCGCAGGTATTTATAGCTACCGCCGATGGCAAAATCGGCGCGCATCCCGGCCACATCGACGGGGATTGCACCGGTTGCATGATAAACATCCACCAGCAGACGGGCGCCGACGGCGTGACAGGCATCGGCCAGCGCTGCGAGGTTATGCACAATCTGCCCGGTCATGAACATGACCTGCGAGATGACGACGAGGTCTGTGTCATCGCGCAGCTGCTCGGTGACGCGCTCGACGGTGAAACGCCCATCTGCGTCAGGCTCGACCCAGCGCATCTCGATGCGATTAAGAGCGGCGTATTGCTTCAGAATGAGATCGATGGAATCGAACTCGCCGCGGGTGCTCAATATGCGAGGTTTGCCGGGCATGGCATTCAGCACGGTTCGCAGGCCCTGCCCGGCGGAGGTTTTCGGCACAATGCAGTCCGGTCGAGGAGCGCCAACCAGAGTAGCCATGCGCGCGCGAAAAGCTTCCTGTTCTTCAAGCCATGGATCCCAGGCATCGCCCAGCTTCGTCTCCCACAGAGCAATGGCCTCACGAACATCGTCGGCCATCCGGTCGAGCGGCCTTCCTAAAGAATGGTTGGCGAGGTACACGCGATCGGAGGCGAGCACGCGGGAGAACAAGGGCGCGATGTGTTGCTGCACAAGTTCTTCGGTAAGCGGAGCGCCGGCGAGCGCATCGACTGCCTGCTGCATCGAAGC
Organism: Alloacidobacterium sp.; assembly: GCA_035547425.1. Taxonomy (GTDB): domain Bacteria; phylum Acidobacteriota; class Terriglobia; order Terriglobales; family Acidobacteriaceae; genus Alloacidobacterium. Next base: position 54,604 of record DASZUU010000018.1, read on the forward strand.
GCTCATCGTTGCCTGAGCCCTGTGCGCACGGCAAACAGTTCCGGAAAGAAAGTGAGGTCGAGCGCCTGACGGAGAAAACCTACGCCGGAAGAACCGCCGGTTCCGGGCCGGAAGCCGATGATGCGCTCGACTGTCTTCATGTGGCGAAAACGCCAGAGCTGAAAGTACTCTTCGACATCGACCAGCTTTTCGCACATCTCGTACGCGTCCCAGTGCTCACGCGGCTGCTCGTAGATTTGCCGGAAGACCCCGACAAGCTCCTCGCTCTTTTGATATGGCTCGGACCAGTCGCGCTGTACGCTGGCTTCCGGAACCGGCAGGCCGCGCCTTTGAAGATGGCGCAGGAATTCGTCATAGAGGCTGGGCGCTTCGAGAGTCGATTGCAGATCGTTGTGAATTTCGGGAAAGTCGGCGAAGACTTTCAGCGCGTCGCGGTTTTTGTTGCCGAGCAGAAATTCAAGCTTGCGGTACTGGAAAGACTGGAAGCCTGAGGCGTGACCAAGAACGCCGCGAAATTCCATGTATTCGGACGGTGTGAGGGTTTCAAGCACTGCCCATTGATCGAACAGCTGCATCTGGATGAGCTTGGCGCGGGAGATAATTTTGAAACAGGGATCGAGCTGGTCTTTCTGCACGTAGCGGATGGCTGCCGTCAATTCGTGGATGAGCTGCTTGATCCACAGCTCCGATACCTGGTGCTGAATGATGAAAAGCATCTCGTCATGATGCTGCGGATGGGAGAGCGGCTTTTGCTGCGCCAGCAGGCCATCGAGACAGAGATAGCCGGAATAGCTCATGCGGTCGTGGAAATCGGTGACGATGCCGGATTCGAGCGGTCTTTGGTTTCTCTCGTTCGTAGCCATTATCGAAAATTATAGGAGTGTTGTTTGCGCGAGCAAAAAAGTAGCCTGACGGCATGGGGTCCGTCAGGCCAGGGAGGCATACAACCATTGAGAAAACGTAACAGGATGCTTGCGGAATTCCATAGTTGTCAATCCATTTGTTACAAATTTTTGGATAATTTTTGATCATCCGAGTCGAGAGCATGAAAAGCGCTGGCTTATCCCGATATGCGGTACCCGATTCAATATCAGCGATCGGGCGTAGCGTGCATTCCTGATGCGCCCGATGCAAACGACGTGGGCTGCGCCGTGGTTGCGCCGTCGCCTGCTGAGGAAACAGGCTCTTTGGCCGATGCTTCGAGTCCCTCAGCAAAGCGCGCAGGGTCGAATACCTGCGCATGGGGATCCAGATGAAAACGTCCATCGCCAAGATAGGCGACGGCCAGACCGCCGGCGACAAATGGATGCAGGATGGCGATAGGCAGTACATATTTCTTCGATTTGACCAGCGATTCAATGACGCCATCCACAGGGTCGCTGCGGTGGATGGTTCCCTGCACCTGGGGAAAGACAATGGTTTTGAATTGGAGGTCGCGATGATGCTTGCTGTAGCGCACAAGGCTGCGCGCAGCCTGCTTAGGCGTCATCAATCCGGCATCGGCAATAAAGTTGCGATGAATGGAGTGCGGGTAATAGAAGTTGAGGATGCTTTCAGCGAAATTGGCGCAGTTATTGAAGAAGAGATTGAAGTGACTTTTGTTCCTGCGCCGATTCAGGGTTTCTATCAGGGCGCGGTCCTGCCGCTCGCTGGTTTCAATTTGAAAGCCGTAAATCCTGCGATCGTAAGAGGAGCCGATAAGCTGAATCCACTCACCTCCGGGAATTTCGCGCCCGGGAACATCGGGAGCCACGGAAAGCAGGTGCTCGCGGCGATAGCGATTGCGCAGCTGCATCTCCTGTTCCGCATCGATCGTCGTCGGGATATTACGCGGGTCATCGACCGCGTAAAGATAGGGGATGAGGGGAATGGCTATCCAGTCGTAGCCGCCAATGCGATGATACCGGCTGATGACAACGCCTTGTTCCCCGGGCTCGCAGGGGCGCAGCTCGGTGGGAGAGGCAGCACAGACGCGGTCGAGATAGATGGCGGCATGACCCGTCGGATTCATATCGCCGAATCCGCCGAACGGCTCTTCCAAAAGAAGAGTTGCATCGCCCTGCGCCCGGGAAGCTACCAATAAAAATAGAATCGAGGCGCAAATAAATTTAAAAATATGGCGTCTCTTAAAAGTAATCACAGGAATTCCTGCAAACCAAAGGGCTATCCCTTCTTTAAAATTCACTTTGGCTCATCATTCCGGCCGTACTTCTTAAGATGCTTTCTTGCACCTCTGGCTCATTCCAACCCGGTTTCTTAGGAAAAGATGCGGTGAAGAGCCGATAAACAGGCAGGTTCGTATCTGTTTATCATAATATAAGCCTTCTGCTTTGTTACTCTTGAAAGACATGGGCACTCTTTCCAGGTTCGCTCCCGGGCAAACGCTGCTGCTCGACGCCGACGACACGCTGTGGGAGAACAACATCTACTTTGAGCGCGCCATTGCCGCATTTATTTCGTACTTGAACCATCACGCGTACACGCGCGAAGAAGTGCGCGCAGCGCTGAATGAAGTGGAACGCGAAACGGTGCGCGAGCGCGGATACGGCGTCAGCAGCTTTCAACACTCGCTGATTACCTGCTTTGAGCGATTGAGCACGGAGCCGATCACGGCGGAAAAACACGAGCGCATTGTCAGCTTTTCGCAATCGATTCATCAGCAGGAGATCGAGCTGTTGCCGGGAGTAGCGGAAGTGCTGCCGGAGCTGGCGTCGCGGCACCGGCTGATCCTGATGACGAAAGGCAATGCCGAGGAGCAGACCGATAAGCTGGCGCGGTCAGGGCTGGCGCAGCACTTTACCTCGGTCGAAGTACCCAAGGAGAAGAATCCGGACGCGTATTACTCGGTTTGCCGGAAATATGAACTGCTGCAACAGACGACATGGATGATCGGAAACAGCCCGAAATCGGATATCAATCCGGCGCTGACGGCGGGGCTGCATGCGATTTTTATTCGCCATCCGCATACGTGGTGCCTGGAGCATGAGACGGTGGATGCAGCGCGCGAAGGGCAGCATTTTCTTGAGCTTGAGAGCTTTCAGCAGCTGGGTCGGCATTTTTAGCGAGCCTTTGCTATACTCTTCAAAGGACAATCGTTTTCACCGAGTGCGGAAGTGGTGAAATTGGCAGACACACCATCTTGAGGGGGTGGCGCCGAGAGGCATGGGGGTTCAAGTCCCCCCTTCCGCACCAAAAGGTCCGACCTATTGCTGAGGTTTCTTAAGAAAAACCGCCCATGTTTTATCTATTGCTAACCATCCATATCATTGTCTGCATTTTCCTGGTCATCGTCGTACTGCTGCAGCAGGGTAAAAGCGCCGATCTTGCCGGCGCGTTTGGCGGCCAGGGCTCGCAGACGGCTTTTGGTCCGCGTGGCGCTGCTAACCTGCTGACCCGCCTGACGACCTGGTGCGCGGTTATCTTCATGCTGACCTCGATTGGGCTCACAATCATGATGCAGAAGCGTGTCAGCGGCGGTTCGGTTCTGCAGGGAACCACGACAACGCAGTCTGCTCCCGCGAAAAAGTAGCTTTTATTTCGTTCAGTTCTACGAGGCAGGCAAATCGCCTGCCTTTGCTGCTTTTGCGGGAGATTCTGCTAAGATCACGCACACACTCCAAAATTAAGGATTGCCTGTGCGTTTTTCTTCCAGCCTGCGTCTAGGTCTCTCGATTTGCGTTCTTGCCTGCGCCTCAGTTCAAGCGCAAACACCTGCCCCAAAAGAAATTGCAGTACATGCCGGGCGCCTGATTGATGTGCGCAACGGCCAGGTCACGAAGGATGCTTATATCGTGATTCAGGGCAAGCGGATCAAGGCTATCAGCACCAGCGCTCCGAGCGGCGACACGGTGATCGATATGAGCCGGTTCACGATTGTGCCCGGCCTGATCGATTGCCATGCGCACATCCTTTCGGACCCGACAACGCAGCAGGAAGGCAAATACCTGATGACCTCTGCGCCCGAGGCAACGATTCGCGGTGTTGCCAACCTGCAGATATGGCTGGCACATGGGTTTACCGCGGTGCGCGATGCAGGCGAGGAATACCCGTCATATCCGCAGTTTGCGCTGCGCGACGGCGTAGCAAAGGGGCTCATTACCGGACCGCGCATTGTGGCTGCCGGCAGCTTTGTCTCAGTCACAGGCGGGCATGGCGATGCTGACCTGCTTTCGCCCGACAAGCCCGGCCTTGACCAGCCGAACATTGCGGACACCGTCGATGATGTGAATCGCGTGGTGCGCCGCGACATTAAATTTGGAGCGGACTGGATCAAGCTGATGGCCACGGGCGGCGTGATGGACCCCATCAGCGATTATCGCGTGCAGGAATTAAGCGAAGAGCAGATGGCTCGCGCTGTAGAAGTAGCGCATCGCGCCGGCCGCAAGGTGATGGCGCATGCCGAGGGCACGGTCGGGATTAAAGCGGCGATTCGCGCCGGTGTGGATTCGATTGAGCACGGCACCATGCTGGATGATGAGGGCGCGCAGATGATGGCGCAACGCGGCACCTGGCTTGTGCCTACGCTTTATTGCTTCCAGCATGATCTGGAAACAGGCCTGTCCAAGGGACGCGATCCACGCAGCATGGCCAAGGGCATAGCGATTGTGAAAGAGCAGGGACCGGCTTTTCAGCGCGCGCTCAAATATCACCTTAAGATTGCGTATGGTGTGGATGACGCTGATGTGAATGAATCGGTATCCAAAGAGTTTGGCGCGCTGGTGCGCGGCGGCATGACGCCGTTGCAAGCGCTGCAGGCGGCCACGATCAACGGCGCCACGCTGCTCTCGCTCGATAAGGATATGGGAACCATTGAGCCCGGAAAATTTGCCGACCTGGTTGCGGTCCAGGGCGATCCACTTACGGACATTACCGTGATGGAGCATGTTTCCTGGGTAATGAAGGGCGGATCGGTGGTGAAACCGCTCTGAAATCTTTCGAGGTGTATTCTGTTTGCGCCGTTCCATTGAGTTGTCAGGAGATTCGCTTATGAATGCTGTTTCCCGACGTGTCTTTCTTGCATCCTCGGCGGCAAGCCTTGTCGCCGCTTCCGCATTCGGCTTTGGAATCACACCCGAACCGCTTTACGCGCAAAGCAGCCTTACGCCTGACGAAGCATTGAAAGAATTGATGGATGGGAATGAGCGCTTCGTTTCCGACCGCATGACCAGCTTCGAACACGACCTGAAAATCCTGAAAAAACATAATGCAGATAAGCAGGAACCTTTTGCCGCAGTTCTCTCCTGCGCCGATTCCCGCGTTCCGGTGGAATTGATTTTCGACCAAACCATCGGACACATTTTTGTGGCACGCGTGGCGGGCAATATGGTGACGCCGGAGATTATTGCCAGCCTTGAATACGGCGCCGCTGTGCTGGGAACAAAAGTCATCGTTGTTCTAGGGCACGCCGGTTGCGGCGCGGTAAAGGCGACGATTGAAAATAAGGAAGTGCCGGGACAGATCAGCGCCCTCTATCCACACATTCGGCCTGCGGTGGAGAAAGCCGGTCCTGACCTCAATGCGGCCATCAAAACCAATGCAGAGATGCAGGCGAGTCTCCTGCGCAAGTCCTCGTCTGTAATTGCTCCGATGGTGAAAGATAACAAGCTGAAAGTCGTCGCCGGAGTATATGCCATTGCTACCGGCAAAGTGACGTTGGCTTAAAGCTTTTGCGGTGGCTCCCCGTATTGCTGCAATAGCGTGTCAATGTTGTCGGCCTTCTTTGAGCGCCATGTTTCTTCGCACCATCGCTTGATGTCGGGTGACTCGTCGGTTTGCAGTTCCTGGTACACGAAACTCAGGACGCGATCGGTTGGCTCTTCCACCCAGGTGTTGCCCTGTCCATGTACCCGCGAGGCGCCGCGTTCCCATCCGCGCGGCGTCAGGTGCCATTCTGTCCATTCCTTGCGAATTGCCATAGCGACTTATTGTGACGCATTTTGCGTCTTTTGGGCAGCTTCGCGGACAATCATTTTATGATTCTCGAAACTTTCCCCGTGGGCATGCTGCAATGCAACTGTACGATCCTGGGCGATGAGACGACCGGCGAAGCGATGGTCATCGATCCCGGCGACAATATTCCGCAGATCGTGGCACGTTTGGAGAAGCATGGCCTGAAGGTGAAACAAATCGTTGTCACCCATGCGCATATTGACCACGTGGGCGGCGCGCTGAAGCTGAAGCAGCAGACGGGCGCGCCGATTCTGCTGAACCAGAACGATCTGCCGCTGCTGGAGATGATGGAGATGCAGGCCGGATGGCTGGGCGTGCAGACGCCGGACGTTGCGCCACCTGATGCGAGCGCCGACGATCATCTCATCATCGGCCTTGAGAATTATCCGGCACAGGTGCTGCATACGCCGGGACATACGCCGGGAAGCGTATGCCTCTACTTTGCTCCGCAGAATTTGCTGGTGGCCGGCGATACGCTCTTCGCTGGATCGATCGGGCGCACAGACCTGCCCGGCGGCGACTTCCGGCAGATCATGCGCTCGCTGCATGACCGCGTGCTGGCACTGCCCGATGAAACGCGGGTGATTCCGGGACACGGTGCCACTACGACGATTGGCGAAGAGCGGGCGTCGAATCCGTTTCTACAGAATTAAGCGCTCGATGTGGGCAAGAACAGCTTCTGTTCCCTGCCGGAATTCTTCTTCCGGCGTCAGCAGACTGATGACCAGCCACCCGTTGCCGGAGAAGCCGAAGAAATAACCGGGATGCAGCGAGACACCGTGAGCGCGAAGCAGATCGAGCGCGAGCGCCTCATCGCTTTGCACCGCGGGAACGCGGAGGGTGGCATACCATCCGGCTTCCACATCCAGGCGCGTAACCATGCTTTGCGCGGCTAGCAGATCATCGAGCAGATGAAGATTTTTGGCTGTGCGCGATTGAATCTGTAGTTGGATGTGGCCGCGCTGCTGGAGCCAATGCGGCAGCGCGTTCTGTATCGGCGCGTTCATGGAAAGAAATGTGTCGGCAATCACTTCCAATCGCGCCAGGGCCTCACGCAGTTCCGCGCCTGGACCAAAGGCGGCGATCCATGCAGCCTTCATCTGCGGCAAGCCTGCTATCTTGCTCAGACCGCTTAAGACGAAGGTCAGCACCGGATGCGGACCGACGGCGAAGCTGTGTTCCGCGCTTGCCAGTGGATAGTCGAGAAAGACCTCGTCGACGATCAACGCCAGGCCATATTCCTTGCAGAAGGCTTCCAACTGCTCGCGTTCGCGCAGTTTAACGAAATGTCCGGTGGGATTATTCGGATGCACCAGCGCGATTGCCCGCGTGCGCGAGGTTACGCGCTGCCGCAAGGCTTCAAGGTCAAGATGCCAGCCGTGATCGTAGAAGAGCGAATAGGGTACAAGTTTTACATCATCGATATCGGCAAGGAAATCGAAGAGCGGGTAGCTCGGCTGCGCGATCAGCACTTCATCTTCGGCATTACAAAGCAGGCGAAAAACATAGCTGTAGGCCTCACTGGTGCTGGTGGTGAGAAAAACCTGCGATGGGTCCACGTTGGCGGCATGCGCGCTATAGTATGCGCGCACAGCTTCGCGGGCTGAGAGCAAACCGCGCGGGTTGGGGTCGTAGAGCAGCGACTCAGCAGCGGCAAGCGGAGTGAGAATAGCAGCCGCGTCATAGGCGAAGCCGCACTGCGTAGGGTTCGACGCGGTGAGATCAAGAATCGGGAGCCCGGCTTCTCTGCGTTCGCGCAGAGCGCAAGACAGCGCTGTTTCTGCTGTGTCCCAATTTGTTCGCGCGGAAAAACGCTGCAGTGTCATGCCAGTATCTTTTCATACGTTGTCCGAAACTTCGCGCATAATGGAAGAAGAGGAGCCTGCATGCCGATTCGCGCTGTCATTTTTGATTACGGAATGGTGTTGAGCCATCCGCAGGAGCCATCTGCGCTCAATAATCTGCTTACCATTACCGGACTTGACCGCAGCACGTTCGACAGCCATTACTGGACACACAGGCACGCATACGACATGGGCAAGCTGAATGGCCGCACCTATTGGCAGCAATTTGCGCAGGACGCCGCGATTGAGCTGACGGCTACAGACATCGAACGGCTGATTGAAAATGATGTGCTCATGTGGTGCACCATCAATGAGCCGATGCTGGAATGGGCGCAATCGTTGGCGGAAGCGGGGTTTCGCATCGGCATACTCTCCAACATGGGCGAAGAAACTTTGAGCTACATGCGGCAGGAATTTGCGTGGCTCGGCGACTTTCATCATCACACATGGTCGTGCGAGCTGGGCATCGCCAAGCCGGACCCGGCGATCTACACCTACACCTGCGAGAAACTGGACATCGCGCCGAATGAAGCCGTTTTTCTGGATGACAAGATTGAAAATGTAGAGGCCGCGCGCCACGTTGGCCTGCATGCGATTCAGTTCCGGAATATCGCGCAGCTCCGCGAGGAATTGAGCCGACAAGAGTGGGCGGCCGACCTTCCCCAGCCCGCCGAGGATACGCTTCCGCAAGTAAATTAAGCTTTTTTACTGTTGCTTCAGAAATCTCTTGTCATAACTTCAATACTGTTTTACTCTAGGCCTGTTTAAAACAGGCATGAAGAAAATAAAACATCCTGAACCGCGCGATTTATTTCCTGGAGCTCTGGAGATGATGATTCTCCAGTCGGTGCTTCGCCAGCCTATGCACGGATATGCGCTGGTGCAGCACATCAAGCAACGCTCGAATGAATTGCTGCAGGTGGAGGAAGGCTCGCTCTATCCTGCGCTGCAGCGACTGCTCAAGGCAGGCCTGCTGAAAGCCGATTGGCAGATTTCCGCCACGAATCGCCGCGTGCGTGTTTACCGGATTACGCCTGCGGGAACGAAGCACCTCGAACGCGAGGTTTCACGCTTTGAACAAATGCTCCAGGGCATCAGCCTCGTTTTAACACCTGCTGAATCCTGAAGCGGGATGGGAGTGGATATGCGCCTCTTTCGCCGTCGCATCTATAAGGATCTCTCGGAGGAGATTCGCCAGCATCTTGAAGAGAAGATCGACATGCTCATGGCTGACGGAATGAGCCGCGAAGACGCCGAACACCATGCGCGCAGAGAATTCGGCAACGTTGCATTGCTGGAAGAACGCGGACGCGAAGCCTGGCAGTGGCCGGAGATGCGTTCTTTGTGGGCGGACGTGAAATTCGGCCTGCGGCAGATACGGCGCTATCGCACATTCACGCTCATGGCCGTATTGACCCTGGCCCTCGGCATCGGCACCAATACCGCCATCTTCACGCTGCTCGATTCGATCGTGCTGCGTCCGCTGCCCTTCGAGCAGCAGGACCGTCTCGCGTCCATTGAGGCTGTCGGCCTTTTTCCGAAAGGCTGGATCAAGGCACTGCAGGATCATTCACAGTCCTTTGCGTCCATCGCTGCGTACGGCGCAAATGAAGAATCGAACGTGAGCAGTTCCGATGTTGCAGACCGCGTTTTCGGGACAAGGGCTACGGTCAACATCTTTGACACTCTCGGCATTCACCCTGCGCTGGGAAGATTCTTTGAGCCGGAAGATGCGATTTACGGACGCGACCAGGTGGCGATCATCAGCTATGGATATTGGCAGCAGCACTTTGCGCGCAGCCCGCAGGCTCTTGGGCAATCGCTTCGCATCGATGGAGTGGATCGCAGAATCATCGGGGTGATGCCCGCCAATATTCACTTCCCTTACGCCGATACGCAATTCATTACGCCTGTTTCTTACAAGGGAGGCGATCCGCTGGACCCATGGCAGCAGCCTTATGATCTCCACGCTTTAGGGCGGCTCAAGGATGGCGTATCACCTGCTGCGGCGCAGGCGGAGCTTCGCAGGCTGCACCCACAGCTACTGCCTCTCTTCCCCTGGCGGATGCCCGATGTCTGGGGCTCGGATGCTGTGGTCACTCCGCTGCTCGATTCCATTGTCGGCAATACCCGCCCGCGGTTGTTGCTTCTCGCCGAAGTCGTGGGACTGATCCTTCTCATTGCCTGCGCCAATGTTGCCAATCTTATGCTCGCGCGCGCAGCTTCGCGCCAGCGCGAGATGGCTATTCGCGGCGCGCTTGGAGCTTCGGGCTGGCGTATCATCCGGCAGCTTCTGGTAGAAAGCGTTCTGCTGGCATTGCTCGCCGGGATCGTTGGGCTCCTGGCATCGGCCTTGAGCCTGCGCACGCTTGCCAGCCTGCTGCCTGCCGATACGCCTCGCATTGCCGACATAGGATTGCACTGGAATGTGTTTTTATTCGCAACCGTTATTTCAGTGTTTACAGGCCTGCTGTTCGGGCTTATGCCGGCCTGCAAGATGGCGTCCCCGCATTTGCAGCAGACGCTTCGCGCCGGCGGTCTGAGCGTCAGCGGCAGAGGCTCACAGTTTCGTCCCTTTATGCTGCTCGTTATGGGGCAGATCGGCCTGTCAGTGATTGTGATTACCGCAGCGGGATTAATGCTGCACAGCCTTCATGCGCTGAATCAGGTAAATCCAGGCTTTCGCACCGACCACATCATGACGGCTGAAGTTTCGTTAGATGCTGACGCCTGCAAGCAGCCCGGATACTGCCAATCGTTTTTCCGCACTCTCGTCGAACAATTACACGGCGCAGCTGACGTTGAAAATGCTGCGCTGATCGATGCTCTGCCGATGACGGGCCGCGATCTGAACTATGTCTACGATGCGGAAGGCCATCCGCGCACTCCGCAAGAAGGAGCGCGCCTGGCGACAGGTGCAACGGTTTCAAGCGACTACTTCAACCTCGTAGGTCTCAAGCTGCTTCGCGGTCGGCTTTTGAACGATGCGGACCAGTCCGGGGCAAGCCGCGCTGTAGTTATCAATCAGCGAATGGCTGACGATCTCTGGCCTAACCAGGATCCTATCGGCAAACGCATCATGCAGCCGGGAGAAGAAAAACAGCCTGCGCTTTTCGATCCCGATATTGCCTCGATTATCGTCGGAGTCGTCAGCAATACGCATCATGCGAGTCTTTCCAGCGGTATCGAAGAGGAAGTCTATCTGCCGATCATCCCAAAGCATGAGCATCCGGTAATGACGGTCATGCTGCGTACACGCACCACCCCTCCGCAGGCAGCGGCGGAGTTGCGAAGAATCGTCGGAGCTTTCAATCCGCGCGTGCCTGTCACACATATACGCACGCTGGATGAGGTTGTTGCCTCTTCGGAATCCGCATCGCGTTCGCTGGCTATTCTGCTTCTGGGCCTGGCAGTGCTGGCGGTGGGCGTAGGTTCGGTCGGCGTCTATAGCTTGATTGCATTTATGGTGAGCTGGCGGACGCGCGAAATTGGAATCCGGCTGGCGCTGGGCGAGCCGCGCCAGCAGATTGTGCGCGCCATTATCAAGCAGAGCCTGATGCTGGCAACAGTGGGTTGTGCTGCGGGGCTGCTCTGCGCTGTTTTATGTACCGGCTTGCTGCAGCGGTTTCTTTTTGAAATCAAGCCCTTCGATCCGCTGACGTTTTGCGTGGTACCGCTGCTCATGCTCGTTCTGGCAGCCGTTGCGGCATGGGTGCCGGCAAGGCGAGCTGCATCGGTCGATCCGATACAGGCCCTGCGTAGCGAATAGATTTAATTTTTTACTTCCGATGCTTCTGTTTCCGGTATGGCCACCTGTTCGACAATCTCTACGTCGAAGCCTTGCAGCGCGGGAACATGCGTGGGCGTGTTCGAGAGCAGGCGGACTTTGTGGATGCCGAGATCGGCGAGTATCTGGCCGCCGAGCCCCACCTGGCGAAGAGTACGCTGGTGGCGGTCGTCGTGACCTTCTCGGGAGCGCGCTTCGCGATGCAGAACGATGCGATGCGGAGCTACGGTGCGGTCGATATCGAAGCCGCGGCTGGTGTTGTGCAAATAGATCAACGCGCCGCGTCCGGCATCGGCAATGGCTTTCAGCGAGCGCTGCATAATGCTGTGGCAATCGCACAGTGTGGTCCCGAACACGTCGCCTGCAAGGCAGTGGGAATGCACGCGGACCAGCACGGCGTCATCGCCGCGGCTGACGTCACCGCGCACCAGCGCGAGATGGCTTTCACCGCCGTTGACTTCGCTTTCGTAGGCGATCATGCGGAAATCGCCGTAAGGAGTCGGCATTTCGCTTTCAGCCACGCGCACAATGTAGCGCTCATTCTGCAGGCGGTAGCGGATCAGTTCTGCGACGGTCAACATCTTCATGCTGTGCTGCTCGCAGAATTCGATCAAATCGGGCACGCGGGCCATGGTGCCGTCGTCCTTCATGATTTCGCAGATCACTCCGGCGGGAATGAGCCCGGCCATGCGCGCCAGATCGACGGAAGCCTCGGTTTGCCCGGCACGCACCAGCGCGCCGCCTTTGCGGGCGCGCAGCGGAAAGATGTGTCCGGGGCGGGCGAGGTCATTGGCAGTCGATGTGGGATCAATGGCAACCTTGATGGTATGGGCGCGGTCATGGGCGGAGATGCCGGTGGTCACACCTTCGCGGGCTTCGATCGTCTCGGTAAACGCCGTGCCGAAGCGCGAGGAATTCTGCTGCGTCATGGGGCCGAGGCGCAGGTAGTCGGCACGTTCCTCGGTCAAGGTAAGGCAAATGAGACCGCGGCCATATTTCGCCATAAAATTAATGGCTTCCGGCGTTACGTGCTCGGCGGCAAGCGTCAGGTCGCCTTCGTTCTCGCGGTCCTCGTCATCGACAACGACGATCATGCGTCCGGCCTTGATCTCTTCAATGGCTCCCGGAACATCGGTAAATGGAGGTTTTGCGCCCATGTTCCTATTGTCCGCTAGTCGGTGGCTTTCGGCTAGTATTTCCCGTTTGCAGCCGGTTGACGGAAAGAGGTAAATCCCGGCGAAAACTTCCGCATCCAAAATGCTATGACCAGCATGGATCGCCGCCGATTTAACGCCTTGCTAGCCGGGCTTGGCTTTGCTTCCACCAGTTCCAGTTTCGCGGCGACAACTACGCCGGAGACGCTGCAGCTCTCGCGCAACGGATGGATGCCGAATAACGAGCATCTGCCTGTGCTGCTCTATCATCGCGTCCTTCCGGTAGAGGGCGAGGATCCGGCGGCGAGGTTTGAGACGGTCTTTCGGCAGAATGGCTGGCCGCCGCAGTGGCGCAACGGCGTTTACGATTTCCACCACTATCACTCGACCGCGCACGAGGTTTTGGGCTTTGCCGGCGGGGAGGCAAGGCTGATGCTGGGCGGCGAACATGGGCACGAGATAACGGTTCGCGCCGGGGATGTGGCAGTGCTTCCGGCAGGAACCGGGCATTGCAAGCTGGAGGCGAGCGCTGATTTCCTGGTGGTCGGCGCCTATCCACCGGAGCAGAACTGGGATATTTGCCGGAGCGCTCCTTCAGCCGAAGCCTTGCAGCGGATGGCAAAGCTGCCCTTCCCGAAATCCGACCCGGTCGAAGGCACAAGCGGGCAACTCCCGAAACTCTGGCTGACACATTAAATCCGGCAGTTACTTAAGACGCTGGATTTTCTCCCAAAAAGCGTATTCGCTGTGGTATTGTTCTGCCGTTGCTGGCACCATGTTGCGCAGCTTGATTCAGGAGATACTGCTTTGGCCGTTGGCTTTGAATTTCAGACGGGCATCAAAGTTTGGCGCATTCCTATAAAAATTGAAAAGATGCTCTGCGAGTGCGACTCGTATCGCAAGCGGATAGAAACAGTCCAAGCAATTACCGCTAACCGGCGCGATGAAGACTTCGATGTCGCCGCGGGGCAGCTCTCTTATTTTCCTAAAAACTTCACCCTGCATAACGGTACTACTTGGAAAGTTGTTACGGATGGCAATGAGCTTGAATTTGTGACCAATCATGTATCGATTGGTACGGATCGTCCGAACGGTGCCTTCGCTTTTCCCGACGCTATTTGTGCGCAGGTGGAGCGGCTGATCGAATATGTCGCCCTGCTGGACGATGTACGCAGAGACGTGAACATCCGCCGCAAGGCGGAACATGTAGATGCGCGGTCCATCTGGGTTTGCCGACGCGATAATCCTGCATTGTTCTCTCAGTTCGGCCCTTTCGTGCTTCAGTTCTTCCGCATGTCGGTGTATGACTATCGCGACGATCCTATTGCAGCTTTCCCGCAGATTACGGGCGGCATCCGTATAGCGCGCATCCGCAAACTGTTCCGCATACTGGCAAAATCGCAAAATGAGGCGCAGAAGTCGGGAACAGCATTCCTCGGCAGCCGAGACGCGGTTACCTATGCCCGGTTCCTGAGCAAGACCGTGGAAACGTTGCGCACAGACATGATCGTTGACAGTAACTGGAAGAATTACCCGGCATTCAAGGACCACAAAGCCTCGGCTCAACTTCGTGGACTCGTCACAGTTGTGACGATGTACATGCTGAAGGGCGCCGACACGCAAAGCAAGCAAATCAATGTAGTGAAAAACCTGTTCTTCATCATGTCGCGCACAGATTTCGGGAAACTCTTCTCGCTGATTCCGAAAAAAGAGCTGGATCACTATACGGCACACCCCGATGACTGGGTGAATTTCATTTGCAGAGACATGATGAAAATCGCATTCGGTCGTCCGGTGAATCCCGATAATCGCGTCATTAAACAATTGGTGACGGATTACAAGAGCCTCGACGTACCGGCAAAGATTCCCGTGACTCGCCGGGAATGGCTGACAGCGATGGCCAGAGACAAGCAGGACCTGCTTTCGACCGGCGCTCACGCAAAACTGGGTGAGGGCGGACAAAGAACCGATTGGTGGATCGATGCTCATGGCGATCACCGGCTGCGCGGTACCGGAGAACTGGGAGATAAGACCGATGCCATCGTCATCGGCGATCTTGAAAAGGCTGCTCCTGTTTTTGAGTTTCGCGGACCGGGAAATTCCAGCAATACGATGCCTTTTACGGAATGGCAGCGTTACATGTTCAGCGCCTATAAATTCCTTGCTACGTTGAATATCCATGCAAAAAGCGAGGCCATCGACGAAAAATCTATCTGGAATAAATGAAAGTGTCCGAATATTCAATTCCAGCCGTTTCGTCGCAGGCTGAACTTGATACACTGGCGGTAGCATGGTTGAGCTGGTTCCTTCCATTCTTTCGGCGGATTTTGCGCGGCTTGCGGATGAAGTAGCGGCGGCAGAGCGCGGCGGCGGCACTGTCATCCACGTAGATGTGATGGACGGCCATTTTGTCCCCAACATTACGTTGGGACCGCCTGTGGTCAAATCGCTGCGCAAGGCGACGAAGCTGCCGCTGGACTGCCATCTGATGATCGAAAATCCGGATGAATTTATCCCGGCATTTGCCGATGCCGGAGCGGACTGGATCAGCGTTCACTATGAGGCGTGCCGTCACCTTCACCGCACATTGGAGCTGATTGCGCAGCATGGCATGCAGCCCGCGGTCGTCATTAATCCGGCGACAGACGTCTCCCTGCTGCGGCCGATTTTAGGCATGGTGCATCATGTTCTGGTAATGAGCGTAAATCCGGGCTTTGGCGGGCAGAAATTTATTCCCTATTCGCTGCTGAAACTGCGCCAATTGAAAGAACTTCGCCAGGAACTGGGCCTGAGTTATAGGATTGAAGTAGATGGCGGGGTGGCTCACGATACGGTGGCCGCTGTCGTCGAAAATGGAGGCGAGTTGCTGGTGGCCGGGAACGCAGTCTTTGGCGGCGGCCATGCCGAGCAGAACGCCCGCAAGCTGCTCGAAGCAGCCCAAAAAGCGGCAGAAGTGGAAAGCTGGGGAGTAGCATAAAACTCGCCCCGGTGCTGATAGATGCGGGGAAGCAACCGCAAAGTTTTTGAGGTGTTATGAATCGTTTTGTGACCCAAGTCTCGGCTGTTTGCCTGTGTTTTGCGATGGTGCCCGCATCCTATGCCATCGGCAAGAAGAAAAAAAAGCAGACAGACCTGAGCACCAACCCGCTGGCTAACGTCAACTCCAAGCAGCCGGATAAAGAGCTTTTCGACAAGGCCATGAAGGCCATGAAGAAGGGCAAGTACGACGTGGCCCGACTCGATCTGCAAACCCTGCTGAATACCTACCCCGATACCGAATACGCGATGCGCGCCAAGCTGGCCGTCGGCGACACCTGGTACAAGGAAGGCGGATCGGCGGCGCTGACCCAGGCCGAGCAGGAATACAAGGATTTCATCACCTTCTTCCCCAATACTCCGGAAGCGGCTGAGGCGCAGATGAAGGTGGGCGACATCTATTACCAGCAGATGGCGAAACCCGACCGCGATCCGCAGAACGTGATGCACGCCGAGCAGGAATACCGGACGATGATTCAGCAGTTCCCGGATTCTCCGCTTATTCCGCGCGCCAAGCAGCGTTTGCGGGACGTGCAGGAGGTTCTGGCGCAGCGTCAATTTGAGATTGGCCAATTTTATGCCTCGCGCGAAAACTGGCCGGCCACAATCGCGCGTCTGCAGACAGTGGCGGACAATTATCCGCTCTTCAGCCATAGCGACCAGACGCTGATTACCCTGGGCGACGCCTACGTCACACAGGCGCAAATGGCCGAACACCTGAATCTGCCGCCCAAGGTAAAAGCACAACTCCTGAAGGCTTACAACGACCGCGCCGCCGATGCTTATGGCCGCGTCGTGACGCGCTATGCCATGGCTCCGCACGTGGAAGATGCCAAGGACCGCCTGATTGCCATGGGCCGCCCTGTGCCTGAGCCCACGCAGGAACAGCTTGCCGAAAGCGAAGCGGAAGAAGGCAGCCGGACCACGGTCAAGCTGAGAGATCGCGCTTTGCTGCTGGTCAAGCCCGGCCCGTCGACGGTACGCGCCGCGCGCGTGGGCGAGCCCACGCTGACCGAGGAGACGCAAACCACTGCGCCTGAAGTTCGCAACAATACCGTGGCCATGTTTAACGCCGCGATAAAGAACCAGCCCATTCCCGCCGGTCCCACCTACGGCAGCGGAACGACTACCGCTTCCGCAGCTACGCCTGCTTCCGGCAGTGCGACAGGCGCCGGCTCGAATACTGGAACCGCAGTCGAGATGGAAGCTGTTCCTTCCGGCACCAGCGGCGGCAATTCGACCAGCGTAGAGATCATGAATCCGGGCGCAAACGCGTCAGGCTCGACCAATGAAGCGGCTCCGGCAGCCGGCAATGGAAATGGAGCCGCTCCCGGTGGAACGCCTGCCGCTCCGGCAAATCCGGGAGCAGCCTATGGTTTGAACCCTGTGGGACCGCCGGCAAATGCCAATACAGCCCTGCCGCCCATCGACAAGCCCGCTGAAGCCGCGGATCAGGTGAATGACGTAAAGCCCGGTAGCCAGCCCGCCCAGGTACAAACTGGCACAGCCAAAGGCAAGAAGAAGAATCCGAATGTTCCCGTCGATAAGAGCAACGAATCTTCTACCAAGAAAAAGAAGAAGGGCCTCGACAAGCTGAATCCGTTCTAAGCGGGATTCAGCTTCAGCCGGGAAAGGCCGCCTCTTTGGGGCGGCCTTTCTGTTATCTATCGGCAAAATGCTTTATCGTGAAAGGTTAGGTTCACATTTCAGAATGTCGCACGATCTACCCAAAGCATATGACCCGACAGCGATTGAAGATCGCTGGGCGGAATACTGGGTGCGCGAACGTCTTTTTGACGTAGCCACTCCGGAGGGCGCGCCTGCCGCCTCCCCTTTCACAATTCTGCTGCCTCCTCCAAACGTTACCGGACGTCTGCACATGGGCCACATGCTCAACCAGACGGAGATGGATATTCTGACGCGCTGGCGGCGCATGCTCGGCGACCTGGCGCTCTGGCTGCCGGGAACCGATCATGCCGGCATTGCCACCCAGATGATGGTGGAACGCCAGCTTGCTTCGGAGAACAAGACCCGGCAGGAATTGGGCCGCGAAGCCTTCGTTGAGCGCGTTTGGCAATGGAAGCAGCACTATGGCGGCGCGATTCTCGACCAGATGAAGCGCCTCGGTGCCAGCGTCGACTGGTCGCGCGAATACTTCACCATGGACGACAACCTCTCCGTGGCGGTGCGCGAAGCCTTTGTCAAGCTGTACGAACAAGGGCTGATCTATCGCGGCGCCTACATTGTGAACTGGTGCCCGATGCAGCAAACGGCCATCAGCGACCTTGAAGTAATACATGAGGAACAGCAGGGCAAGCTGTGGGAAATCCAATATCCGGTTGTAGAAGAGCCAGGCCGGTTTCTTACCATCGCCACTACCCGACCGGAGACGATGCTGGGCGACGTAGCCGTTGCCGTAAATCCCGATGATGAGCGCTACAAGCACCTCCACGGCAAGCGCCTGCGCCTGCCGCTGGTGGGCCGCGAGATTCCCGTCATCACAGATGCCTGGGTAAGCGCCGATTTCGGCACCGGCGCCGTGAAGGTGACCCCGGCGCACGATCCCAATGACTTTGCCATTGGCCAGCGGCACGGTCTGCCCATCATCGATGTGATGGATGACACCGCGCACATCAATGCCGAAGGCGGCGTGTATGCCGGACTCGACCGTTACGAGGCACGCAAGCGCATCCTCGCCGACCTGGAAGCCGAAGGTCTGTTGGTTGCAGCCAGGGACCACACCAATTCCGTGGGCAAATGCGACCGCTGCAAGGCAGTGGTGGAACCGCGACTCTCGATGCAGTGGTTCATCAAGATTCAACCGCTGGCAGATAAAGCCATCGCCGCAGTCGAACAGGGCTACATCAAGTTTTCACCGGAACAGTATGCAAAAACGTACTTTGAGTGGATGCGCAACATTCATGACTGGTGTATCTCGCGCCAGCTCTGGTGGGGCCATCGCATCCCGGCATGGCATTGTCGCGCCTGTAAGCAGATCACTGTTTCCAGAGATGTGCCTGCGCAATGCGTGCATTGCGCGGCTACGGATTTAGACCAGGAAACGGATGTTCTGGATACGTGGTTCTCCTCGGGCCTGCTTCCCTGCTCGGTTTTTGGCTGGCCGCGACACACGCACGATCTCGACATCTTCTATCCCACGCAGCTTCTCGTCACCGGGTTTGACATTCTCTTCTTCTGGGTGGCGCGCATGATTATGCTGGGCTGCCACTTCATGCTCGATGTGCCTATGGCCGACGGCTCTGAGCGCACATTGAAAGATGCTGTACCCTTCCGCGAGGTCTATATCCATGCGCTCGTGCGCGATGCCGATCGCCAGAAGATGTCGAAGACCAAGGGCAACGTGATCGACCCCATCGAGATCGTCAGCAAGTACGGCACCGATGCGGTTCGATTTACGCTGGCGGCCATGGCTTCGCCGGGCACCGATATCGCCTTCAGCGAAGCCCGCACGGAGGGTTATCGCGCCTTTGCCAACAAAATCTGGAACGCTGCGCGCTTCATCTTTATGAATGTAGACCGCGCCGCCGAAGCGGGCATCTTTGTTCATCCCGATACGTTGGTCAATTCCCTGGGACCGGATGAAAATGCTCCGATTGAGGCGCGCTGGATCGTCTCCCGCCTGAACAACACGGCAGCGGAAGTGAACAAGGCTCTGGGCGAATATCGCTTCCACGAGGCTGCAAACCTGGTTTATCAGTTCTTCTGGGGCGATTTCTGCGACTGGTATCTGGAGATTGTGAAGCTGCGACTGGACTTCAGCGAAGGAGCGGACAAAGCATCGACAAAGACTGCCCTCACCACGCTTCTGCAGACCTTTGAAGCGGCCTTGCGGCTGCTCTCGCCCTTCATGCCCTTCCTCACAGAAGAGCTGTGGCACGCGGTCTACGACGGCAAAACTCCGGCTAAGTCGATTGCGCTGTCACGCTATCCGCAGCCGCTGGAAGAGGCGCTCGATGCCGCGGTGGAAGCGGAAATGTCGATCCTTCAGGAGCTGATCGTCACCGTGCGCGCTCTGCGCAAAGACCTCGATGTGCCGGAGCGCGAGCCGGTTGCCATTCAGATCACCGGCTCGGGCGCCATCCGCAAGCTGGCAGAGACGAATCGCTCTATCATCGAGAAGCTGGCGCGTGTTTCCAGCATCGATTTCCCGGAACAATGGGCGCTCGGCTCCGGCAATACCCGCACTACCGCCAGCTTCACCGTGGGCTCACCTTACGAAAAACAGATCGACGTAGCCGCCGAGCGCGAGCGCCTGCGCAAAAAGCTGGAGCAGTATGAGAAGCTTTTGGCCAACGCGGAGCGTCAGCTGGGGAATGAAGCATTTCTGGCGAAGGCCCCGGAGAAAGTCGTAGCAGGGTTGAAGAAGCAGGCGTCGGAAGCAGCCATGCTGCGCCAGGAAACGCTGGACGCAATCGAAAAGCTGGAACGGCTCGGATAGGAGTTGAGGACGGAATGGACTGGAAGAGTAAACGGATTGAGGCAATTCTGGAGCAGGCCCTGGTGGAAGACAAAGCCACCAGCGACATAACGACCGCCGTTACCATCGAGCCGAATCTGCGGGCCTCGGCCACGATCATCGCCAAGCAGGACTGCGTCGTTTCCGGCCTTGGATGCATTCCGCGTTTTCTTGAAATATTTGCCCGGCTGGATAAGACCAACAGCGGCCGCTTTGAGGTCATCAGCCATCCGGAAATTTTTGAAGGCGTGCGCGTCAAGAAAGGCCAGGCGCTGGCCGTCATTCGCCATAATGCCCGCGTCATCCTTGCCTGCGAGCGCGTCATCCTGAACCTGATGCAACGCATGAGCGGCATCTCCACTATGACACAGCAATATGTGGACGAGATTGCCGGAACCGGCGCGCGCATTCTCGACACGCGCAAGACCATTCCAGGCCTGCGCATCCTGGACAAATACGCGGTGCGCTGCGGCGGCGGTGAGAATCATCGTCTCGACTTATCGGACGGCATCCTGATCAAGAACAACCACATCTCGCTCGGCGGCGGAATCGAAAAAGTATTGAAACGCGCGCACGAGCTGCGCAAGCCGGGACAGACCATCGATATCGAAGTGCGCACCTTCAATGAGCTGGAAACAGCGCTCGATCACGGGGCGGAATCGCTGCTTATCGATAACATGACGCCTGCCGAAGTGAAGAAGGCTGTCGACATCGTGCGCGCACGCGGGCTGCATATTCCGATCGAAGCTTCCGGCGGCATTTTGCTTGAGAATATCCGCAAGTACGCGCTTGCCGGCGTGAATTACATATCGGTTGGCGCGCTGACGCATTCCGCCGTCGCTGTCGATCTGAGCATGAAGATCACGGCTGAGATTTATTAATTCATTCTGTATCAAACGTGCTGCCACCCTGAGCGTGGCGAAGGACCTGCTTTTTGCTTATGTCATCGGAACATTCAGAAGAAAAACAGGCCTCTCGCTTCGCTCAGGATGACACTTTGCTCAATCTATCCCTGATCCATCAAGCCCTTTCTGAAACGCCCTTCGCTGGCAAGCTGCACTACTTTCCATCGATTCACTCCACCAACACGCACGCCATGCAGCAAGGCGAGGCAGGCGCACCCGACGGCTCCGTCTATTTTGCCGATGAGCAAACAGCTGGGCGAGGACGCGGCGCGCATGCGTGGTCTTCACCGCCAGGCACCGGCCTTTACGTGAGCGTGCTGCTGCGCCCGCGCATCGCGCCAGCCGATGTGTTATGGCTCTCGCTGGCAGCCGGTCTGGCCGTGCGTAATGCCGTGATGGAAGTCACTTCGCTGGCCTGCGATCTGCGCTGGCCCAACGACCTGCTTTTCGGCCCACGCAAATTCTGCGGCATTCTCACCGAACTCAATGCAGAGGTCACGCGCATTCGCCACCTCGTGATCGGCATCGGCATCAATGTCCATCAACGCGAATTTCCGCCAGAGCTGCGCGACATTGCCACGTCCTTGCAGATTGAAACCGGACAGTCATGGCCGCGCCGGCATCTGTTGGTTGCGCTGCTACAATCGCTACATCGCGAAGTGACGGCGCTCTCCGATCCCGTGCATGCACCCGTAGCAAGACAGTCCGTGCTGGAGCGGCTGGAGAAGGCATCGAGCTGGGTGCGCGGCAAGCAGGTGCACGTGGACGAGATGGACGGCTTTGACGGCGTGACCGACGGGCTGGATGCTCGCGGCTTTCTGCAGGTGCGCACATCGCAGGGAGTCCGCACCGTCTTTTCCGGCGGCGTGCGCGAACACAAAAATTCCGTGAGACCTTGATGCTTCTTGTACTGAATGTAAACAACACAAACACCGTGATCGCCCTTTATCCCATGGCTGAAGGCAATCGCATCGGCGAGCTTCACGCAACCTGGCGCATCAGCACGCGCCACACGCAAACCGCCGACGAGTACGGCATTCTTGTGCAGAGCCTGCTGCAAAGCAAAGGCGTGGACAGCAAATCCGTCAGCGGCATTGTTGTGGCCTCTGTGGTGCCGCCCATGGACTGGATTCTCCGCGTATTCTGCGAGCGCTACTTTCACCACAAGCCGCTCTTCATTGAACCGGGCGTCAAGACGGGCCTTCCGATTCTCACCGACAATCCCAGCGAAGTGGGCGCCGACCGCGTGGCCAACTGCGTGGGAGCATTTCAGAAATACGGCGGCCCCTGCATTGTCGTGGACTTCGGCACGGCAACGAACTTTGACGTTATCTCGCAAAAAGGCGAGTTTCTCGGCGGAGCCATCGCGCCCGGACTGAACATCTCTGCCGAAGCGCTCTTCGCGCGCGCTGCGCGTTTGCCTCGCGTGGAGATCAAGAAGCCCGCAAAGATCATCGGCACCAATACCGTCGACAATCTGCAGATCGGCCTCTTCTATGGGCACATCGGCCTGGTCGACAGCATTCTGGAGCGCATGATTGCCAGGCTTGGGGCGGACACAAAATGCGTTGCCACCGGCGGCCTTGCGCATCTGATTGCAGGCGAATCGAAGTACATTTCCGCGGTGGACGATATGCTTACGCTCGACGGCCTGCGCATCATCTACGAGCGAAATTACGCGGTGAAAAATGCTGCCGCATCTGCGCCGCGTGCTGAGAAGTTGTAGCGCCGTGGAAAATTATTTCAACTACTTCACGGAAATCGAAGAGCATTTTCAGCGGCGGCGCGGCTCGCTGCTTCTGCTTTCTACGCTCGACTGGGCGCTGATTGAAACCTGGCGCGAAGCCGGCGTACCGCTTGAAGCGGTGCTGCGCGGCATCGATGCTGCATTTGAAAAATATGAGGCACGCAAGTCTCGCGCGCGCGTTCGCCGCGTCAACGGGCTCGCCTACTGCACGCAAGAGGTGATGGCCGCCGTAGAAGAGATGAAAGAAGCCTCTGTCGGAGCGCATCCAACACGCGGCACAGAAGAGCCTGCGCCCGGATTTGAAACCGAGCGCATCGCGGCGCACCTTGAGTCCTGCGCCGACGCATTGCAGGCCGCAAATCTCACCGGCATTGCACTCGAAGCAGCTTACGAAATAAGCCGGCGGCTGCGCGGCCTGGCAACAGGGATTCGCGCGACTCCCCCCGACATTGAAGAACTGGAACGAACCTTAACGGTGCTCGAAGAAAAGCTCTTCGCCACACTGCTCTCCACTGCGCCGGAGGCTGATCTCACCCAGGTACGCGAACAGGCAGCGCGGGAGCTGGCGCCGTATCGCCGGCGTATGCAGGCTGTGCAAATACGCCAGATCGAGCAGCAGTTCCTGCACAAGCGGCTGCTCGAAAAATATCGCCTTCCGCGCATGAGCCTCTTCTACATGAGCCAATCATGAAGCTGCGCATCGAAAAATGTATTTACGGCGGCGCAGGCTTGGCTCGCGCTGATGGCAAGACTATCTTCGTTCCATACACATTGCCCGGCGAGCTTGTCGAAGCACTTGTCACAGAAGATAAGCGCAGCTTTGCCAACGCGGAACTCGGTGCGGTATTGGAGTCCGCACCAGAACGTACCGCGCCGCCTTGTGAATACTTCGGGCAATGCGGCGGATGCCAGTATCAGCATGCAACGTATGAACAGCAACGCGAAATAAAACTCGGCATCCTGCGTGAAACCCTGGAGCGCGCAAAGCTCAAGACGTTGCCCGATATCTCTCCCGTGTATGCCGAGCCGTTCGGATATCGCAATCGCGTGCGGCTTCATATACAACGGCAGCCATTTGCGCTCTGCTATAAAAAGCGCTCCTCGCATCACAATCTTCCAGTAACGCATTGCCCGATCGCCGCGCCTTTGATTGAACAGGCAATTGCAGAAACGATTCACTGCGCAAATCCATTTCTTGCCGATTGTGATGAGATCGAATTCTTTACGAACGACTCGCAAAGCGAGCTTCTGCTTTCGCTGTGGACAAGCAGGCGCAGCGGCAACGTATCCGATGCGCTGAAGCAATTCTGTGAGCAATTGCGCCGGAAGCTGTCTTCGCTTTCAGGAGCGGCTATTTTCCTTACTGAGAAAAACCGGCTGGAGAAAAAGCTGGCTGCATGGGGAGAATCTTCGCTCGCCTATCGAGCAGGTGCACATGCCTATAAAGTCAGCGCTGGATCA
Source organism: Alloacidobacterium sp. (assembly GCA_035547425.1). Classification (GTDB taxonomy): domain Bacteria; phylum Acidobacteriota; class Terriglobia; order Terriglobales; family Acidobacteriaceae; genus Alloacidobacterium. The sequence continues at coordinate 78,964 of DASZUU010000018.1, forward strand.
TTCTTTCAGGTGAATCGCTTTCTCATCGATCCGCTTCTGCAACTAGTCACCGCAAATCAGTCAGGCAGAATCGCCTGGGATTTATATGCCGGCGTTGGATTATTCTCGCTGCCGCTTCGTCAACAGTTCGACCAGGTAGTTTCTGTCGAAGTAGCCCCGTCTTCGTCCGGCGATCTCAGGAAAAATCTCGCATCCGGCAAAATTGTCCAAAGCGACACGTTGGAATTTCTGCGCAGGCATCGCGGAGAGACTCCCGACCTGATTGTCGTCGATCCTCCGAGAAGCGGCCTGGGCAACCATGTCACCACGCTGCTTACTAAAGTAAGGCCTAAAACCATGGTTTATGTGTCCTGCGACCCGCCAACGCTCTCGCGCGACCTGCATGCGTTGGTAGAATCCGGCTATCGCCTCACAAGCATGCACATGGTGGACCTCTTTCCGCAGACATTTCATCTGGAAAGCGTGACGGTGCTGTCCATGGATTGACCCTGAGGCGATGCTGCTATGCCTCAGGCTGTGGTCCAATCCGCGCCATTCTCGCCGGTCATCGCGCCACTTCGTTTTCACTTTCTCCCGCTCTTCTTCGCCGCGTTGTGCTTCATTGCGGGCATCGCTGTAACCGGCATTGTATGGCTTTCACCCGCGCTGCTATGCATCGGCTGCTGTCTATGCAGCGCGCTCTCGCTTCTTGCTGCGTATCAAGCACAGCGTATTTCGATACTGGCGATTGCTGCCGTTTTTGTACTATCCGGAGCATTTTGCGCGGAAGTAGCGCCGCGATCCGATCCGCAAACAAAGCTCATCCAGTACGCTGACGGCGCACAGCACATGGTTACCGGCGAGGTTATGAAAGCCGGGCCGTTGCGGCACGTGGAATCATCGCTGCCATTCTCGGATAAGACACGCGAAGAACAAAGCAGACAGTTGCAGCTGCGGATCACAAGCGTCGACGGCCAATCCGTGAACGGCGGTATAGCACTTGCCTTGTATGCTCCGCTCAATGAGGCGCTGCCCGTTGCCGCCTGCGGAGATTTCGTACAGGTCCACACGAACTTGCGACAACCTGATCGATATCTCGACCGCGGCGTATGGGATGAGCGCGCCTACATGCTGGACGAGGGCATCGGCGCATTGGCAAACGCAAAAGCGGCAAACTTTAAGATCGTTTCTCGCGCTGCCCGTCCATCGCTCCAGTGCCGGCTGCATTCTGTTCAGCAAAATGTAAGCTCCCGGCTGCTCACCTTCGGGCAGCAGCAATCCACTCGCGCAAAGCTCCCGGCATTTCTGCGGCTGGACACAGAAGACGCCACAATGCTTACAGCCATGCTCACCGGCGATCGCAGCTATCTCTCGCGCGGCATTCGCACCGGCTTTGAGCGCACCGGATCTTTTCACCTGCTGGTCGTCTCCGGCATGCATCTGGCTATTTTTGCAGGGATCATCTTCTTCCTTGCAAAAGCATTTCGCCTCCCGCGCGTTGTAGCCACGCTTCTCACTGTCTTCTTGTCTTTCAGTTACGCGCTCTTCACCGGGTTCGGCCAGCCGGTGCAGCGCTCTTTCTGGATGATTACTCTTTTTCTGATCGGGCGCCTGCTGTGGCGCGAGCGCAGCTCTCTGAATGTCATCGGCTTCGCCGCGCTTGGGCTGCTCGCTTTTCATCCGCATGTTCTTTTTGAGGCAGGCTTCCAAATGACGCTGCTCTCGGTGCTGGCAATCGCGGGCATTGCAGCTCCTGCTGCGGAAAAAACATTTGCGCCGTATCTTCGGGCTACCCATGATCTCTGGCTCTTGCCTGTGGACCCGGCTCTGCCGCCGCGAGTGGCGCAATTCCGCGTAAGCCTGCGCCTTATCGTGGAGTACACGCGCTTCGTCATCGGAAAACGGCTGGCAAACAGCATTCCATGCTTCGTGCGCCTCTCGCTGCGCGCTGCTGAATTGCTGCTGGTTTCCATCGTCGTCGAGCTGGTCATGTCCCTGCCCATGGCGCTCTACTTCCATCGCATTACAACACTCGCGCTGCCTGTGAATTTCCTCGTAGTTCCGTTGTTGGGGATTCTGCTGCCTTCTGCGATTATCACACTGCTGGCCGTACTGCTCATCCCCGCTGTTGCATTCCTACCCGCGGCGCTCTCGGCGGCCATGCTTCACCTTGTTCTGCTGATCATTCATTTTTTCTCCAACTCGATGACCGGCGATCTACGCATCCCCACTCCTTCAGCTATCGCCATTGCAGCGTGGGTTTTGTCAATCTCTTTGGCCATAGGGATCATTCGACGGCGGCGGTTCGCCATCACGATTGCATTGACCTCCCTCGCCGCTGCCGCCGTCTTTGTCATGCTTCCACGCCATCTGCTCTATCGCCCCGGCGCGCTGGAGATCACCGCTATCGATGTAGGCCAGGGAGATTCCCTGCTCGTCGTCACGCCCGATGGAAAAACTCTGCTGATCGATGGCGGTGGACTTGTTGGCGCTTCGCCGGAATCAAAATTCGATACCGGCGAAGATGTCGTGTCGCAGCTCTTATGGGCACGCGGCATCCGCAGGCTCGACGCTGTTGCCATTACGCATGCCCACATCGACCATATCGGCGGCCTGCCTTCCATCCTCGCCAATTTTCGCCCGCACGCGCTATGGGTCGGACGCAATCCGGATTCACCCGCCTACGACCGGTTGATGCGCGAAGCGCAATCTCTCGGCATCCCGAAACAACAATTTGCCGCCGGCAGTTCCTTCCGCTTCGGCAACGTTGAGATCGAAGTATTGTCCCCTGCATCCGGCTATGTCCCCAAAAGCGCGCCATCGAATGACGATTCCCTGGTGCTGCGCATCGCCTACGGCTCGACATCGGCGCTGCTCGAAGGCGATGCGGAAGCTCCGAGCGAAAGACGGATGCTTGCTTTCCATGAACTGCATTCCGATTTGCTGAAAGTTGGACACCACGGCAGCAAGACCTCCACGACGCCGGATTTCCTGCGTGCCGTCTCTCCTGCTTACGCCGTTATTTCGGTGGGGCGGCACAATTACTATGGCCATCCCAAGCTGGAAACGCTGGATAAGCTCGCAGGCGCGCACATTCGCACCTGGCGCACCGATCTCCTGGGGGCTTCTACGTTTTATTTAGACGGCAAACAGGTGACCGCCGCGGCGTGGGACCAATGACGGTGCCATCTCAGGCACGCCCGGCATCTTTTCCATTTGCAGGGCGTCTTTACCGTTGTACGATGCGCCCATGGAGGACTCGCAATGGGCCCAGGCGAAGTGGATGGCAATAGCAATCTTCCCCCGCAACAACAAACTCCCGAAGAGTTGCGCGAGGAGCAGCGCAAGATTCGCCGCCTGCAAATCATGATGAACATGGTGATGGCAGTCATCAGCCAGGATGACAAGCTCACCGTCGATGAAGCGGCTGAAATGGTGGCGGATACCCGCAAAGCGGCACTCGCCATGTTCCCCGATAAGGAGCTGGCCTACAACCTCATCTACAAGCCGCGCCTGCAGCGGCTCATGCGCGAACGCTACCGAATTCAGTAAGTTATTTCTGCTCGATGTTGGTGAGTCGGAACGTGATCGTTCCCCAGAAGAGCCTCGCCCGCATCTGCACCGGGATATGCCGCTCATCGTCGGTATACCATATCCAGATATTGCCGCGATTTTTGACCACGCCGGCATCTGCCAGCGGCTGCACGCGAACCGTCTGATATGTGCCCGACGGCGTCTTGATCGATTCCTTGTCTTCGATCTTCATAGTGACAGGAATATTTTTCCCCGCATCGAAAACAGGGACCGCAAAGCTCTGCCCTGCCTGCAAAGGCTGCGTCGCCGTATAGAAAATTGCCGAGAGCAGATCAGTGACGCACGCAGGAATCGCGTTTTCCTGGTGCTTCGTGATACCCGAGACAAGGTTCTTCTCATCGAGAATCGCCTTGCCCTGCGCATAGTTGAACTTCAAATCGCTGTTCACCTGGCGGCGGCCTTCAATTAGCTGCTTGCTGAATCCGATGGAGCAACCCGTGCGGCGGTTGAACGAGGATTGGAACCTGTCACTGACGCGATAAATAAGATTCACCGCACCGATAGAATCACCGGTCACGACAATACGCTGCACATCGCCGTCGGCTTCCTGACGAAAAGTAACCGTGCCTGCAGGGAAAACGCGCCAGTCCACGCTGTAGGTCAACGATTGCCTTGCCGGCAGCGCGAGACCCGGATGCGGAGCAGGCAGTTGCGCCGCGTTCTGCGCATGCGCGCTCGCCAACAACAGGGTGCAAAAGACAACAGGAAAAAATCTACGAAGCCAATTCAATATCCGTGCTCACTCTTTTTTAATGCTTAAAAATAATTCTGAGGGCAAGCACAGCATAGATGGCCGCCGCACCCATGAGAGCATTGTACTCGCGGTGCTTGCGGTACAAAGGAAAAGAAAACCGCCCCGGCTCCGAATCGCCTACCCGCGCCGCCGTCAACCGCGGCAAAAGGCGCGGCACCTTCGCCGTATACGCATCGAAATCCGCAAATACCGAGCGCAGAAACGCCTCTTCGGAACGAATCACCGGAATGTAAATCAGCGCAAAAAGAATCGCCAGCAATACCACAATCACCACGCTCTTCGATGCCGCCGCAAAACCGAAAGCAATCAACATGGAGCCCAGATACAGCGGATTGCGCGTGTGCGCATACGGCCCGGTCATCGTCAGCTCCGCATTCTTCTTCACATACCCCGCGGCATAACCACGCAGCCATAGTCCGGGCACAACCAGCAGCAGGCTCCACGCCATCGAGACATACGTAGGATGCGCCAGCCAGAGATACACTCCGGCAAAAATAAATCCCATCGGCACACGAATGCGGCGTGCGATCCGGCTCCATTCAGCGGCCATCAGGTAAAAGCTCCATAGCGGCATTCCATACTTCATCCGGCGAAATCGTCAGCAATCCGGCCTCCGGCTCCGCGCGGCGCGTGTGATCGCGCTTGCTTTTCGGATGCCGTAATACGCGAAAATCACCGCCAAACGGCCCGTTGCGCGCCGGATCCGTAGGGCCAAAGATACCTACCGTAGGCTTGCCCAGCGCCGAAGCCAGGTGCAGCGGTCCCGTATCGCCGGCGATCACCAGGGAGGCGAGGCGCGTCAGCGCAATCAACTCTTCCAACGCAGGCGAAAGCGCCAGCGCAATATTGCCGCTTGCCGCATTCACTTTCCTGGCCAGCATCTCTTCTCCGGGACCGAAATTGATGACCACCCCATAGCTCTTTTCCCAGAATCGACGCGCGATTTCACCGAAGCGCTCCGCAGGCCATCGCTTTGCGCCCCAACCCGCGCCCGGATTCAAAATCACAAAAGGCTTGCCGTGGAATGTCGCCGTCACTGTCTCCATGCGGGCTGCAGCAGCTTCGCTTACAGGAAGCCAGGGCAACAGATCAGGAAGCCGTTCATGCGCGATCCGATTCGTCACTTCCACAGCCTGCTCAATCACATGAATTCCGTTCGTGGGAACAGGCTCGTCAAAAAGATACCGTGCCGCCCACTCGCGCGGCTTTTCTTCGCCAATCAGCCGTTTGGTATGCGCCCATCGGCCCAGCAGCGCCGAACGCAATGCTCCCTGCAGGTCAACACAAACATCGTATTGCGCGCTTCTCAATTCGTGCCGCACGCGGCGAATATCGCGTACTGTCTCTGCGCTCAAAGGATGCCGCGCCCACGCCTTCGCCGGCACAATGTGCAGGCGATCTACAATCGGCATCGCCGCGCTTCGTACCGTGGCATTCGATGCCGCCAGCAACCCGCGCCACTGGGGCTCTACCGCCCAGCCCAAAAACCAGTCAGGATGCGCCGCCCGCAACGCCGTGATGGCCGGCAAAGCATGAAGAATATCGCCCATCGCGCCCAGGCGAACGATGAGCACTCGCAACTGCTTGATAATGTCTGGCAAACTATGATTTTCTCACAGCGACCGACGAAATGCCGCAGGCAGCATTTCTTTCAATCCGCTCAAAACCGCCGCTTCATCCTGAAACACAACCTCAAGCCGGGCGAGAAGCAATGGAGCTGCATCTGCAAGCAGCTTCTTCTGCTCAGGCTGCATCCGCGTAAAGTCCTTTTCTGTCGTGAGAAATGCCTCTGCATTCACGGATCGTAGTTTTGCGATCAGCTGCCGCATGTCGCTCTCGCTGTAATTGTGATGATCACGAAAATTTTCTTTCGTCGCTACCTCTACATGCTGCTTTTGCAGAGCCTGAAAATATTCGTCCGGCCGCGCAATGCCGCAGAATGCAAGCACGCGTCTCGACTCACTTGGAACTGTCAGGACGCGCCGTATGCGCCATATCGGTTTCCGAATACCGCGATCCCTGAGCTGATCCTCCACCTCGGCGTCTTCTTCACGCACCACCAGCACCGAGGCCCGCTGCAAGGCTTGCAGCGATTCCCTTAATCTCCCCGCCGGCAATACATGTCCCTGAAGATCACTGCGATGGATAACCGCAATATCGACATCCCGCGCCAGTTTGCGATGTTGAAAGCCGTCGTCCAGCAAGTGAACTCCCGGCTCCATATTTTCGCTCTCGGCAAGAAGCCCCGCTTCGTATCGATTCGCACCCACATACACCGGAGCCTGCGTCGACTGCGCAATCAGCAAAGGCTCATCGCCAAAACGCGCTGCGTCTCCCGCAACGTCTACGCGTTCCGTCGCTTTCGAGCTGCGCCCGTATCCACGCGAAAGCACATCGACATGCACACCTTCGCGTGTGAGCAGCTTCGCCAATGCAATCACCAGCGGCGTCTTTCCTGAACCGCCCACCGAAAGATTGCCCACGCTAACGACAGGCCAACGCAACCTTTTCGGCGTGATCCATTCACGGTCGTAGGCTGCATTCTTCAAAGCGATGGCCATACCGTAAAGAGGCACAAGCGGCAGAAGAATTCGACTCATCCACGCGCTCCCTTCACCTGCGCGGCCAGCGCGTCTACAACTCGCTTTGTGGCTCCAGCCTCGGCAGTGAACACAGCGTAGGCGCGCTCGCCCATGGCATTCGCTTCTGTGGGATTCCTGAAAAACTCCTCGATCGTATGCCTCAGGGCAGAAGGCTCAACGATGCATACCGCTTCGGCAGATTTCAGCTTCTCTACCATGGCGCGAAAATTTTCATAGTGCGGGCCCATGATGATGGGAGCCTTAAACTGCGCCGCCTCCAGCGGATTATGCCCCCCCGCCGAGACCAGGCTGCCGCCCACAAAAGCAACCGTCGCAAGCGAATACACAGAAGCCAGTTCGCCAATCGAATCGAGCAGAAAAACAGAGCCTTGCTCCAGCGGCTTTTGCGCCGCCATCCATTGCGACCGCCGCGCCCACGGCCTGCCGCTGCGTTCCAAAAGCTGCGCTACCGCGTCGAATCGTTCCGGATGCCGCGGCGCCAGAATGACAACCGCATCCCGCGGCGCGGCTGCCAGAAGCATGCTCTCCTCGCCCTCCAGTGTGCTGCCGCAAACCAGCACCTTCGCGTTCGGAGCCGCCTGCGCTTCCAAAGCGCGGGTGACGGCTGCCTTCTCCGAAATGCGAATGTCATATTTCAAATTGCCGCCGAACCGAACATTCGCAGCGCCGATAGCCCGCAACCGCTCTACATCGAGCTCGCTTTGCGCCATCACCAGTGCCAGGCTGTTCAGCCATCGCTTCCACAGAAACCGGAGCCGCATATAACGCGGCCAGGATCGATCTGAGATACGCGCATTCACCACCGCAACCGGAATCCGCGCATGACGGCATTCCACCAGCAGGCGCGGCCAGAATTCCGTCTCCATCAGCACAAGCATCTGTGGCTTCAGCGCGCGCAAATACGCACGGACGGCAAAAGCAAAATCCAGCGGAAAGTAAAAAGTATTCTCCTGGCCGAAACGCTGCCGCGCCAGCGCTTGCCCGGTTCGCGTCGTCGTAGAAACAACGATGCGCCGGCCCGGCAGCTTCTTCTTCAGCTCTTCGATCATGCGCGCTGCCGCCAGCAATTCGCCTACGGAAACAGCATGCACCCAGACAACAGGGCCTCCCTGATTACCGAGCAGGCGCCCGGGAACAAATCCGAGCCTCTCGCTCAATCCCTCGCGATATTTTCCGCTGGTAAGCATGCGGAAAACCCAGTACGGCGAGCCCACAACAAGCACAAGAACGAGGGCCAGGCTGTAGAAAAGCAGCATCCGCTTACCAATCTCACTTTACTGAAGTCTTAACCGTTGATGATAATCGTCCACAGGATGAAGCGCGTACGATCTTTTCTGTCTCTGGGACTTCTTGCCGGCCTGTGCATCGGACAATCATTTGCATTCGAGCATGCTCCGCCCCCGGCAAAAGACGCATCTACCTACCCGGCAGTCGACATCCATAAGGAAGAGCGCGTCGCCATTGCCGCCGTGCCCTACAACAGCGACGAGCAGATCAAGACATTCCGCGTGAATTATCTCGATCACCAGTTCCTGCCCATCCGCATTATTATCACCAACAACAGCGACCGGCCCATTTCGCTCAACGATGTCCGCATCAATTTCATCAGCGCTCACGGCGACCGTATCCCCGCCGCCGAACCGGACGACGTAGAACGCCGCATCTCTCTCAAGGACAAGGAAGGCGAACACATCCCCATCGGTCCCATCAAAATTCACACCAGGCCCAAAACGCCAAACAGTAAAGTCGAACAGGATTTCTCAGAATTCGAATACGCAGCCCTGGTCGTTGAGCCGCACACGACACACGCAGGATTTCTCTTCTACGACATCCAGGGACTCGGCAGCGCCCCCTTGCGCGGCGCAAAGCTGCTCTTTCGTCAGATCAAGGACGCCGAGGGCAAAGAGCTTTTCTATTTCGAGATTCCGTTCGATAAGTATCTGCAGACGCAGCCACAGTAAGCAGCTAAAAAGCGGGTAGCGCTAAAAGCGCTAAAAGGCGGATGGCATACTTGGATGTAGATTCATCGGTTTTGCTTTAAGCGTTTTAGGCCGACCGGATTTCAGCAGTCTGCTTCTTAGCCGCCCTCAAACGCCCTTCTTCTGCGGCTCCCAAACATACTTATGAATCTGCAGGCTCAACCGCGCATCCAGCCCATCGGCAAGCATCCACTCCACCAGCTCCCGCGGATCGAGCATGCAGTTTTCCGTGCTGCGCGCCGTCGTGGGCGTCTTGATAAAAGCAGGCGAAAGCAGCACTGACCCAACCTTGGCTTCCAGCGAGTGCTGGCGCACGAACTCGCGGGCAAACTCGTAATCCCCGCGATTGGTGATGACAAACTTCACCTCATCCCGCTTCGTCAGAAAATCGAGATTGCTCATGCGGAAGCTGCCGCTCTCATTCGAGCCGGGACACTTTACATCGACAATCTTGTGTACCGCCGCCGGCACATGATCCAAAGGCCGCTCGCCGCTTGTCTCGATCATCAGTTCATAACCTGCAGCCAGCAGCCGCTCCATCAACGGAACCACTTCGCGCTCCTGCAGCAGAGGCTCGCCGCCGGTAAACTCCACCAGCTTCACCGGAGCCAGCTTCTCGATCTCGGCGATAACTTCATCTTCTGAGAGCTTGTAGCCGCCCTTGAACGTGTACTCCGAGTCGCACCACGAGCAGCGCAGGTTGCATCCCGCCAGCCGCACAAAGATGCACGGGCGTCCGGCGAAGCTTGATTCGCCCTGAACGGATTTATAAATTTCAATCAGGTACAAGGCAGCTTACTCGTAGTACGTCGCCGTTGTGGTGTCGGTTTCGTAGATCGTGCAGTCCTTCACATGCACGCGGCCATCGGTCATCTCGGCCAGCTGCTTGTTCGTCTCATCAAAGAAATACCGCGCCAGGTTCTCCGCCGAAGGATTGATCTCCGTAAACGGCTCCAGGTCGTTCAGCATCTGGTGATCGATGCGGTCAATCACCGGACGCATCACCTGCTTCAGGTCCTTGAAATCCAGCAGCAGGCCAGCATGATCCAGCCGCTCGCCGCGCAGCGTAATCCGAACCTTGTAATTGTGGCCGTGCGGATTCTCGCACTTGCCCTTGTAATTGCGCAGATAATGGCCGGAGGAAAATCCGCGCTCTACCGTCACTTCATACATGCTTGCGTAACTCTCTCGGGCAGAATGGCCCTTTCTCTATTGTAGCCGTTTCCTACGAACGCGGCCTGCGACTGCGCTCTTTGTAGCGGCGTTCTTCGGCCCGGCGGTCTACCTGCTCAAACATTGCCGTCATCACCCCGCACAGCGCCACAATCAGCCCGCCCACCGTAAGAAAAAGAGCGGTGGTCATCCACATCGTTCCCGTACCCGGCATGCCTGTCTGGGAATGGCCGAAAAACGTCATACCGAAGCAAATCAACGCAAAAAACAGCAGCGTTCCGGCCAGAATATAGAGATTGCGAGCCATTGGTCCGTTCCTATGCTATCGGATTCCGGCCAGCCCCTGCACCCCTCGCACGCAGCAGCGCCGGCTCTGTCAATGGCTGTTGGAATCCTCGTTCTGAAAGTCCACTTTGCAGGACTCGCGAAGGCGGGCCAAACCACGAATTATTTCTTCTGGAAGAAATCGCTCACCGCGGCCATATCCTGCGTAATGCGATACGGCGGCAGGCTATCAAGAAATACCCGCCCATAGCGCTGCTTCTGAATGCGAGGATCGAGCAGCATCAACACGCCGCGATCTTCCAGCGAGCGAATCAGCCGTCCAAATCCCTGCTTCAACGTAATCACCGCTGAAGGCACCTGGTACTCAAAAAACGGCTTGCCGCCGTTCTCTTCAATCGCACGCATCCGCGCCTGCACCACCGGATCAGTCGGCACCGCAAACGGCAGCCGATCGATAATCACGCAGCTCAACGCTTCGCCCTGCACGTCCACGCCCTGCCAGAAACTCGACGTGCCGAAGAGCACCGCATTCGGAGTCGCACGAAACTCCTCGATCAAAGCCCGGCGCGGCGCATTGCCTTGCAGCAGCAGCGGATACGGCAACTCCATCAGCAGCCGCTCGTAGATGTCGCGCATCTGCTGATAACTGGTAAACAGGCAAAAAGCGCGGCCCTCGGAAAACTCGAGCACCCTGCGAATATGTTTCGCCGCCTGCTCCTGAAAATTCGCATCGCGCGGATCGGGCATATCCGGCGGCAAATACAGCAGCGCCTGCTCGCCATACTTAAAGTGTGACGGCACCACTAGTTCTTTCGCATCGCGCATGCCCACGCGCCTGCGAATATGCTCGAAGCCGCCCTGCACCGTCAGCGTCGCAGAAGTCAGAATCACGCTGGGAAAATTCTCAAACAGTAGCTCATGCAACAGCTGCGAAACATCGATCGGCGTCGCCTGCAAATATGTGTTTCGGCCCGCTTCGCGCATGCGTCCCGCATTGCGCCGCTCCAGCCAGAAGACGGTATTGCGATCATCCGCCTCCATCAGGAACTTCAAATGCTCCCGAATATCCGCCGTGCGCTTCTTCAATCCAGGAGCCTCATCCACGCCGCGCACGCGCTCCAGCTCGCCCTCCAGCCGATGCAGCGCATTCAACAGCGCGATATACAGATCGCCCTGCGTCTCCAGAAACTCCTCACGGTCGCCAAACTGCCAGCGCCCCTCGCCGCTCATGCTCATCGGCAACGCGCCAAAGAACATCCGCACCCGCTCGCGCGTCAGCTGCGAAGCCGATTGCAGCCCGCTGCTTAAAGCCTGCTTGGCACGCAGCATCGTCTCCAGATCGCGGGCCAGCTCTTCAAAGCGTACATTGCTCAGGCTGATGCCGAAATAGCTCGAAGCCACATCTTCCAGCTCATGCGCCTCGTCAAAAATTACCGCGGCAGCATCCGGCAGCACGCCCGCATCGGGAGCAGCCTTAGCCTGCTGCTTAATCGCCAGATCCGCAAAAAAGAGATGGTGATTCACAATCACCACATCGCTCTCCGCTGCCTTGCGCCGCATCTCGGTAATAAAGCAGCGCTCGTAGTTCGGGCAGTTCTGCCCCAGGCAGGCATCGCTGCGCGCATCCAGCTTGCTCCACACCGCGCTCGTCTCCGGCAGCGCATCAATCTCCGCCCGATCGCCCGTCTCCGTTGTCTTTTCCCATTCGGCGATGGCGCGGTACTGCTCAATCTCTTCCAGGCCATTCAGAATCGGCTGGTCGCGCAGCGCATAGAGCTTATGGCGACACAGATAATTCGCCCGTCCCTTCATGTAAGTCACGCGCAGCGGCCCCAGCAGCGACTCCAGAAACGGAACATCTTTGAAATAAAGCTGCTCCTGCAGATTCTTCGTTCCCGTCGAAATAATCACCCGCTGACCGGTACGCAATGCCGGAAGCAGGTACGCAAGCGTCTTCCCCGTTCCCGTCCCCGCCTCGACGATCAGGTGTTTATGCTCCGTTAGCGCCCGTTCCACTGCCTGCGCCATCTCCAGTTGCCCTTTACGAAACTCATAGGGCAGGCTGGAACGCGACAGCACCCCGCTCGGGGCAAAAAAGTCGTAGAGCGAAGGTAAAGCGGGCGCAATTTGGGTCAAAGGAGCCACAGGCGAAATTCCAGCGAAGTCTGGTTTCTATAATAGACAAGTGTTCGCCTTTCCAGCGCGTCACCGAGGAGAAAGAATTTGAGCCCCCAAAAACGAGCGACGCGCAAGCCTATAAAACCAACCGTAGCCGAAAACGCGCCGGTCTTCGCCATCGTCGGACGCCCCAACGTCGGTAAGTCCACTCTTTTCAATCGCCTCACCGGCTCCCGCCGCTCCATCGTAGGCGACGAGCCCGGCATCACCCGCGACCGCATCTACGGCGAAGTTGAATGGGAAGGCCGCGTCGCCCGCCTTGTCGATACCGGCGGCATCATCCCCGACGACGAAGCCCTCATCCCCGCGGAAATCTTTCGCCAGGCGCGAGTTGCCCTCGAAGAGGCTCAGGCAATCGTCATGGTCGTCGATGGCCGCAGCGAGCTCGCCTCGCCCGATATCGACCTCGCCCGCCTGCTGCAAAAGACCGGCAAGCCGCTCTTTCTTGCCGTCAATAAAATCGACACCGAAGCCCTCGACGCCGGAGCGGAAAACTTCCGCCGCCTCGGCATCAAAAACCTCATCGCCATCTCCGCCGAGCACGGCCACAACATCGGCGACCTGCTCGACGAAGTCTTCGCCGTCCTCAAATTTCCCGAACCTGTGGAAGAAGTCCCCGAGCCAGCCGAAGTAGAAGAGCAGCCGACAGCCGAAACGCCGCACCGCACCCACGGCGAATTCCAGCAGCACGAAACCCGCGTCGCCATCATCGGACGCCCCAATGTCGGCAAATCCACCCTGCTCAACGCGCTCACCGGCTCATCCCGCGCCATCGTCTCGCCCATCGCCGGAACCACCCGCGACGCCGTCGATGAAGTCATCGAGCACGCAGGCCAGCAGCTTCGCATCGTCGATACGGCAGGCATCCGGCGTAAAGGCAAAACGCATTTGATGGCGGAGAAGCTCTCCGTCGTCATGGCCCGCAAGCACCTTGAAGCCTCCGACGTCGCCCTGCTCGTCATCGACGCCACCGAGGGCGTCACCGCATCCGACGCCACCATCGGCGGCTACGCGCACGAGAGCGGGCGCTCCGTCGTGATTGTCGTAAACAAATGGGACCTCGTCACCTCAAAGCGCGCCGACGGCAAGCCGCCCGCCGACCGCGGCATTTTTGAAGAGCAGCTGCGCCACACGCTGAAATACCTCAATTACGCGCCGGTGATCTTCATCTCCGCAGCCGAGGGCACAAACATTCATCGCGTCCTCGACACCGTCGTACGCGTTGCCGCAGAGCGCCGCAAGCGTGTTTCTACGGGCCAGATGAACCGCTTCCTCGAACGCGTCGATTTCCAGCGTGCCGGGGTCCCCATGTCGAAGAAGGTACGCATCTTCTACATGACGCAGGCCGCCGTAGCGCCGCCGACCTTCATCCTCTTCACCAACCGCGACGTAAAGCTCCACTTCTCCTTCGAGCGCTTCCTCGAAAACCAGATCCGCGAAGCCTTCGGCTTTGAAGGCTCCCCCATCTGGTTCAAAGTACGCCCGCGCAACAAAGAAAGTAGTGATTAAGAGCTAATCGCCCCTTATTGACGAAAGGATTAAACTAATAAACGAGGTGCGAAACTCTATGCATATCGTCGTCGATCAAAATACTGAAGTCCTGATTCAGCGCGAGATAGACCGCGGACATTTTCGCAACCCTCAGGAAGTAATCGCTCACGCGCTTGCCCTATTGGAAGCTCAGGAAGATTGGCTGGCAGAAAATCGCGAAGCGATTCACCAAAAAATTGAGGCTAGTTTTCAGCAGGTGGAACGTGGCGAATTTCTAACAGCTACTGACGCCAGAACGAAACTTGCTGTCATGAAAAAGATTGTCCGTTGAGCGCCGGGTATATTCTTTCGCCCGTCGCATTCGAAGACATCTGCCAGATATGGAATTACCTTACAGAGCAGGCAGGTCCCGAAGTTGCGGACCGCATGGAAGAGCGCCTATTCAGCATTTTCGAGACGCTTAGGCAATTTCCCCATCTAGGACATCGCCGCACAGACCTGACCCATCGTCCCGTTCTGTTTTTTCCGTCGCGTCCCTACATAGTTGTGTATGAGCCAAACCAGGATCGCATCATAATTCACTCCGTTCTGCACGGAGCGCGAGACCTGGAAAAAACTCTTCGAGGCCGCACGCCGCGATAGCGCTTACTCCGTCCGCAAAGCCCGCATAGGCTCGGTATTCGCTGCTCTCCGCGCCGGAACAACCGCGGCCACAAACGCCGCCGTCAACAGCACCACCGTCGTTATCAGCAGCACCAGCGGATCATACGGCTTAATCCCGAACAACTGGTTCGCCATGGCGCGTCCCCCAAGCACCGTTGCCGGAATCCCAATCGCCAGCCCGATCACAACCTGCAGAAACGCGCCCGCCAGCACCAGTTTCAGCACCGCGGAGCGATCCGCGCCCAGCGCCATGCGAATCCCAATCTCGCTCGTGCGCCGCTCCACCGAATACGCCGTTACGCCATAAAGCCCGATCGAAGCCA
>DASZUU010000019.1:0-18452 GCA_035547425.1 Alloacidobacterium sp.
TTGAAGCAGGGAATGGTTACGAGCGATGAGCCGGGAATTTATATTCGCGGCGAATTTGGCGTGCGGCTCGAAGACGATATGCATATCACCGAAAATGGTGCGGAATTGTTTACACCACAAAGCCCGTCGTTAGAAGATCCGTTCGGGAATTTTTCCTGATTTCGTAACGGCTTCTATTTTTCGCCAATTTTGCTCAAGACGAACTCCACGCGTTTTTCGACTGTAGTTTGTGGAATTTCAACCGGCTGATAACCGTACTTTGTGTAGATGGAAACCATGGCCTCGTAAGTGCAAACAGCTTCAGGGAAATCCTGTTTGCGCTCCGCATCCTGCGAAAATATTTCGCGCCATGGTGGAGCGATAAAGACACGCCGGTTGTAGCCGTAGAGCTCAATCGCTTTCTCGACGTAAGAAGGAATGGCTAAATCATTCAATTGCAGGTATCCGGCGATATCGGGAACTCCTCTGTCGAAGAAAACCGGTCCCGCTGTCTTCTGCGCTATTTCATACGAACGCATCTCCCATGTCAGCATCAGGTCGGCGAATGCAGCCGGATTGATCCACGGCAGCGCATTCCCGCCGATGCTCACCTGCTGTTGAATAATGCCGCGACCCGCCTCGACGGACCGCGCATATCCAACTTGTTCCAGTGCATCGATGAGCGTGCTTTTGCCCGAACCGGGACCTCCGGTGAGGATATGAAAGCGATCCATTAAAAATACCTCCAGATAAGAGTTCTCAGCTTGCCATATACCTATGTATACGGCAAGCTGGATAAAGGGTGAGAATTATGCAGCGTACAGCCAAGATATTTATGAATAATCGCAGCCAGGCGGTTCGACTTCCTAAAGAGTTCCAGTTCAAAACGATGGAAGTATTCATTCGCAAGCAGGGAAATGATGTCATCCTTTCGCCGCGGCCATTGGATTGGACAGAATATTTGGAATCGGGGCCTGTCGCTTCGGCAGAATATATGGAAGGAATAGAAGATTTACCGGTGCAGGAGCGGGAGCCCTAATGCCAGTTTATATGTTGGATACGGACATTTCGTCCTACATCATGAAGCATTCTCATGATGCTGTACTGAAGAAACTGCGAAATATTCCCCTTGCGGACGTCTGCATTTCTACTATCACCAAAGCAGAACTGTTGTATGGAGTGGAGGTATCTCCTCGCCAACAGCAGGATCGAGCTGCGCTGGATGCTTACCTGCAGTATGTGGAAGTGCTGGAATATCCTGACGAAGCGGCTGCTCATTATGCGCAGATACGCGCTGCTCTCAAAGCAGGTGGAACCATGATTGGCGCAAACGATTTATGGATTGCTGCCCATGCCCGTTTCCTTGGCCTTACATTAGTAACCAATAACACGAGAGAGTTTGCGCGGGTCCCGAATCTGCGAATGGAGAACTGGACGGAGCCCAGCTCGATTCACCAGTAAAATGCATGCATCCCGATAAGAAAATTCCCATTTCAGCGAGCTGCAACTTGTGCCGTGGTCTTGTCGGACAGAAGCATTTTGATGGCATTCTGGTAGCCCATTTCGGGCGGCACGGGCTCAAATTGTGAAGCGTCTTCCGTTGTCTGGAAGCTGAGTGGCTTAATCATCAGAGCCTTGCCCGTCAGGTTCAGCCTCATATGCGTTGTTTCCCAATGGTGATCGCCCACATCGGCCTGCTCAACAAGTATGCTGCCGCCTTTGTAAAGACGCCCCAGGATGCCCCAGCCAAATTCCACATCGGCAATAAGATGGGCATCAAGCTTGGCCATGCGTTCCTGCGCCTTATCAATCCATAATTCGCCCGCCATGCCTGCATAGACTTGCGCTTCGCGATCCGGCGGGCTGAAGTGCGGATTGGGCTGAAAGCTGAGGCGATAGCAAGTACCGCTTGGCCCATCAACCATGCCTTCAAACTTATAAATGAAGGCATCGGGGAGCAGCCGGATCATTTTATTCGCGCGCTCGCTGTCTTCCTGCTCGCGCTTGCGGCGGTGTTCCTGCAGTTCCGGATGCGCGGCTAAATTGTTCAGCCGGTCGAGCTCGGCCTGCTGTGCGTCCGGATCGAGCGGCTTGTCATTAATGGCGATCAGGCGCGCTACGTCGCCGTCTTTTGTTTCCACAATCTCTTTTGTAGTGATTTTGCCGTCGTCGATTTTGTGCAGCCGATAGCGATACGGGTGATTACCGTTCGATGCGTTCAGCTCATTCTGGGAGGCGCGGCGAACGATCGCTACAGGGTTTTGCTGCACATCCTGGGCGGACGCGATCAGGCAGAAACCAATTGCTGCAACAACTATCAGAAACTTGCCGGGTAGAAGGAAATTACAAGGTCCTATTTTATCTTCTAGACTTGCATGCATTTTTCGATTCATCAAACTCTGCGCGTTATTGTAATGCGCTTAAGCGGTTAGACGCTGTTCTGGAGCGGGAAGTTTTCCCGAATTTGGATCCGCCCTGTTGTAAGTTGCTGTTTTTACATGGCCGGTGACCTTCGATGGTTGCAGGCTTCATGCCGGTTGCGTATAGTCGTGGCAACGTCCCAGTTATGTTTCTTGAGGAGAAAAAGAATGGCTGCAGGTGACACCACGACTGCCGCAATCGGCAAGTCAGTCCAGATTCGCGGCGAAGTGAAGGGTAATGAGGATCTTGTGGTAGATGGTCTGGTGGAAGGCACCATTACCCTGAGCGACAGCCGGCTGACGATCGGCGCCAATGCCCGCGTGAAAGCCAATGTAGCCGCGCGCGATGTTGTCGTGATCGGCACATTGAATGGAGATGTGAATGCCACCGGCAGGGTCGAGCTTCGTTCCGGCAGTCACGTGATCGGCGATCTCCGGGCGGCGCGCTTGTCGATCGAAGAAAACGCAATTTTCTCCGGCAAGGTAGACTTAGTACAGTCATCAGGATCAGTGGAGAAGGCTGCAGCAGCGGTCGCATCTCAGGCCGGTTCACCGGCGCAGTCAGAGAAGCCCGGTGCGCTTTTTAGCTCCACAAATTAAGCGTATTCTTAACCTCCAGTCGCTATGCTGGTGACAAAATTGCTCAAGGGCATGGAATGAGCGTGCTGCGTAGTCTATTCAGCCGCGGCCAGTCAGAGGAGCAGGGGCGTAAGCCTACGCTGCTCTCCGGTCCGCGTATGCCGCGACACTCAAGCGGTTGGTCGGCCTTGCTAAAGCATTTGAAGGCCGAGCCGTCGTTGTGCGTGTTGGATATCGGGCCAACCTCGCCGTCAAATATCAATCACCTCACCAGCATGGGTCATAGCGTGTGGATGGCCGACGTGGTTCACGAGGCGTTGAAGGGTGGGTTTGAGCTCCCTCCCGCGGAAGGCAGCAGCGAAGCGAGCTTTGACGTGGCAGGGTTCTTTGAGCAGAATTTGAATTTCAGCGGACGCCAGTTTGACGTTGTGCTGCTATGGACAACCCTTGATTACATTCCAGATGGATTGATTGCGCCGCTGATTGAACATCTCCATCAGGCGGTCCGCCCAGGCGGTCGTATCCTTGCGTTGTTCCATACCCGGCAGAATGGGCCGGAAACCGCTTTCTGCCGCTATCACATCACGGATGGCGAAACGATCGAGATGCAGGAAAGCGCTCCTTTTCCCATTCGGCGCGTTTATACCAATCGAAATATTGAAAAGCTCTTCTCAGCTTTCAGCAACTATCGTTTCTTTCTGGCGAAGGACAATCTATACGAAGTGATTATTACGCGCTGAATCTGCGACGCAGCATATCGGGTTGGGCCACCGCTTGCGAGGGTTTTGGAGCGTCGAACATGAAAGATTGCTGTACAGGTCCCATGTTCTGCGGAGGAACTTCAGTTCGCGATGTCCATTCTCCTCGCCTCACTCCTAAGCCATACTTTTTGATAGCAGCTGCCAGTAGATCGGAGATTCGCTTATGGTATGCCTTCGAGGTGAAGGCATTTTCCTGGTAGCGTTTTGCATAGCTCGATTCAAGATCAGGAAAATTCTCCCGTACAAATGCTAGAAATGTCTCTTTTGAGCACGGCTTCAGAAATAGAGGATTAGCTGCCAGAAAGCTGGCATTGGCTTCTTTGGCTCGTTTCGCCATTGCATCGAAAGCTGCCGGAGTATCCGTGATGCCGGGCATGATAGGGCAGCATAGAATTCCTGTGCGTAAGCCCGCCTGGCGTAGTGCAGAAACGGTCTGAAAGCGCAGATCAGGCCGCGGGGCTCGCGGTTCGAGGATGCGCGCAAGCTTTATATCAGGAGTGGTAATGGTAATGTGCAGAACAAGCCGGTTGCGTTCTGCGAAATGCTTCAGCAGATCGATATCTCGAAGAATCAGCGTTGATTTTGTGACGATACCGAGCCGCAGCCCGCTGCACTCCGCCATGACTTCAAGCAGGCTGCGAGTGACCTTCGCGCGGCGTTCGATGGGTTGATATGGATCGGTGGCGGTGCCTAGGGCAATTTCCTCATTGGGCTTCAGCTTGCGCAGCTCCTGGCGCAGCAGCCATGCTGCATTCTGTTTGATAAAAATCAGTCGCTCAAATAGCTGAGGATCGCGCAGCTCCATAAATTCGTGTGTGTATCGCGCATAGCAATAACGGCAGGCAAATTCGCATCCGCGGTATGGATTGATGCTTTTTCCAAAGGGTAGGCCGCGCTTGGAAACAGATGTATTGAGGATGGAACGAACGTTGAGATAGCGATATTCAACCAGATGCCCGGTATCGGCAGTTTCAGCATGGCTGGCCAGGCGCGCAATCCCCACCAGATGCTTCTCCTCATCTGGGAAGAGGTTTAGGGAAGCTGGAATATTCGCTTTTTCTTCGCCCATAAAGATAACGCTACGCCCGCTTCTTTAGCTCGTCAAGCGCGAAAATGACAGGAAATTCTGTGTGATTTTGCATGAATTTGCGCGCATCTTAAAGTGAGAGAAGAAGATTTTCACTGAATATAGAGCAGGAGTTATTTATGGCAGACCTGAAGGGCACGGTTGTGACATGGCTGGGACATGCAACGGTGCATGTGGTTACGGCAAAAGGGACATCGATACTGATCGATCCGTTTATCGAGCATAACCCCAAGTTTCCAAAAGGATATAAATTACCTGAAAAAATCGATCTGGTGTTAGCTACGCATGGCCATGGGGACCACATTGCCGATCTTATCCCTATTGCAAAAAAATACAGTTCTACTGTAGTAGGCATGGTGGAGTTGATGGGTTGGGCTAAGTCAAAGGGAGCGGATAAGACCGTAGAGATGAATCTGGGCGGATCCTGGAAGCATGAAGATGTAACTGTAAGTATGGTAGAAGCCAGGCATAGTACAGGCATTGAAGATGGCAATCATGTAATCTACGGCGGAGAACCGACCGGCTTTGTCATTACAGTAGAAGGCGGCCCGGTGCTTTATCATGCCGGGGATACATGCGCCTTTCTGGATATGCAGGTAATCCGCGATCTCTATCATCCACAACTGGCTATGTTGCCGATAGGCGATCACTACACCATGGGCCCGGCAGGCGCCGCCATTGCGGCTAAGTATCTGGGCGTGTCACAGGTATTACCCATTCATTATGGAACATTTCCGGTACTTACAGGCACTCCAAAGGACTTAGAAAGATATTTGGAAGGCAGCGGCATCCAGGTAAAAGGTATATCGCCTGGAGAAAGCCTGCGCTAAAAAATAGCGGCTGCGAGCCTGTTCGCCGCCGCTATCTTACTTTTTACTTTTTGACAGCTTGCTGTTTTCTGCGCTCAGCCCAGCGTTTCTTCATTGCTTCTGCTATGCGGCGTCGGCCCTCTGCGCTCATGGTGCTTCTACGGGGCTTTACTGAAGATTGTTTTCCGCCTCGCGATGAGATAGTTCCGCCGGCAAGCAGTGTCCGAGCCTCTTTCAGCCGTGCAATTTCCTTGTCTAACTCAGCAATAATTGTTTTGACTTCCACTATTCCTCCATTCGGAATTCTCGACAAAAGTAATATCGCGGACAGTAGAGGACGGGCAATTACCTGCACATAGTCATGCTATTCGCTGATAAATAAAGACAAACCTATAACAACCCTTACTACTCTACGGGAGTCAGGCGATATTGACAAATGAGACCTAGAGGAAAGATAGGGTTGAAGCGCAGTAACTAGGTAACCAAGAGAGAGCCTTGATAAAAGCTGATCATGAGCCAATTGCTTCAATGTAAGTTGCTTTCCATCATAATGAGGAGCATTTACTAAAGTAACTTACACAATTTTGATAATGAAAGTTCTGTATTAGATCTCTTGATCGGAATCGCCCGTTGACGGCTTGGGTGCTCGTATCGAGTAATCCAGCTCTTTGGGGCCTAACTTGGGCGTAGCCGGAGTTTGAATCGTTGCTGTTTTGCTGCTGTCTTTTGTATAGCGGCGAATATCCCTTAGGGTTTCTTGTTTGTCGCGCGCGTATTCCACCGCAAGGCGAGTAAGTGCATAAGTCACAATGTCGCTATGATGCAAGCTCTGCATCTCAGGATCGCGGCGAAAATTAAGCCATAATCTGTGAACTAACTGCACATCATCAGCCTGTAAAGTAGGCGCATGCGGGCCGATATGGAAGCCCTGGGCGTCCCCATTCGGCATAACTACGTAGAAAGTAAATTGCCGCTTCGGCTCCGGAAGATTCTCCCATGCCTGGCCAACATGATAGGCCTGTTCCTGCGCCGTCATCTTCGTTGATAAGCCAGAAACCAGCGAAGTTACTTCCAGCGAATTAGCTGTCTGTACCAAAGCGGCAAAGATATCGCCAGCAGGCACAACCAGAAGCGAGATATGCTTGCCAAAGCTTTCAGCAACGGAGACTGCCTTGGTGAAGAGCATCTGTTCATGCTCGCTGAATAACTGCTCAGATGCATCGATATATTCCGAGCCGCCGGCACCTACCATGCGCGCCGTTAAAACTACGATGTCCTGGTCTTCGGTATTCGTGCGCGATAGAGCCCACTTCAACGCGAAAGGATTTGCAGCATCGCGAATTGTAACCAGGATGCCTCCGGGACGTATCTCGAGCGCCTCACGGCCGATCGTATCCTGATGCTCAAGCTGAAAGTGCTCTTTCAGTTGTTTTTCAGCAGCAGCGTGTTTGCGCTTATTGCTTCTTTCAGAAAAGGTAAAAATGGCATAGAAGGTTGCTGCAAATGCAACCCCGCTTTCGGTGGCAACGCTCTTCGTAAAGAGGTTGACGACGGCAATGCTGAAGAGCACGAGAAATACCGAGAACAAGCCCACCGGCAGCTCAGTCTTTCCGATACGGATATTCAGCGGAACTTTCCACCCGCGCTCGCCCTTGTATTTCCAGCGCAGCACCAGCATGGCCAGCGAGTTGAAGGTGAAACTCCAGATCACGCCAAATGCATAAGCCTCGCCCAGCGTGATGACATTGCCGCGACTGGCGATGATGGTAAAAAGCTGGAGCGCGGTTACCAGATTCACAATGCGATAGCTGGTGCCGAACCTCCGGTGCGGCTTACGGAACCAGTCGGCCAGCACGCCGTCTTCGGCAATGCGCATGAGCACGCCGGTGGAGCCGATGATGGAGGTATTGATCGCTCCGGATAGGATGAGAAAGCCAACGATAACGACGAAAATGCGGAATACGATTTTCAGCGTTAGGGGGCCGACCATATACATGGCCAGTCCGGCGATGAGATTATCGCGGTAAACAGGCACGCGCACCGCATCCGGAATGAGCATGACAGCCAGCAGGGAAACGATGCCCGTAAAGACCAAGCTATAAATAGCGATGACGATGGCTGCGCGCTTCAGGTTCTTAAGCTTTGGATGCGCGATTTCACGGTTGACCTGGGCCAGCGTTTCCTCTCCGCTCATAGCCAGAATGGAGTGACCGAAGGCCATGACAATGCCAAAAAGCCCCAAAGCTGTGGCGAATTTTGTCCCTGCCAGGAAGCCGAGTGCGTCATGCGAAAAATGCAGATTTGAGGGAACAGGTAGCGGCGGCAGGCTGGCCCGAACGTGGATTGCAGAGAAGATGCCCCAGCCGAGAAGCAAAACCACCATAATTGTGGTGATCTTCATGACTTCAAGAGCTTTATCTGTCGATTCTTCAATGCCCTTGATGTTTTGCCACCAATAGAAAAGGGTAACGGCTACACAGAAGACTGCGGATGTCTCATTGGTGGGCAGTACACGCGCCGTATGCCGTGCAGTCATCAGCGCCGGAGGCAGCCATCCATGCGTGGCCCCTACGGACATTAACTCATTGAGCAGTCCGGTAATATACTGGCCTGCGGATACACCGGAAATCGGCCCCGTAAGAATGTAGTCGAACATGAGCGTGGAAACGCTCAGCTTGGCGAAAGTGCCTCCAAGTGCTTCTTTTACTACGCGATATACGCCTCCGCGAGTAAACATCGAACAGCTTTCGATGTAGGTGGCGCGCACAGCGAAGGCGAAAATCATGACGCCCAGGATGAACCAGGGCGCGGCCTTGCCGACAGCTTCTTCGGCAATTCCACCGGCATAAAACGCTGAAGAGCCGAGGTCATTCAGAACCACGGCCGCGGCTCGCCAGAAAGAAATGAAAGTGAGCATTACCGAGGAGGCGACAACTAGTCGTACCCGGTTAGATTGGGGTGCGTTAAACGTTTGACCAGCGGACATGGGTGGGTTGCGAGTCTACAGAAGAGCAGGCTTATAAAGCCTATCCCCGCTGGCGCTCATCGCTGAGTGTATGTCGGTAGAGAGGCAGCGTCAATACGCTATACGTTAACCTGTTTAAAAATAGTAACTTGCAGCGAATCTTCAGTCCTTGAAGATTTTCAGCCAGCTGATCAGGACGACAATCGCCGATCCTGCCAGGCCAATGAAGAAAGTGCAGGTTAGCAGGTGCATTCCGAAGGTGATGAGGGCGCTCACGGGAACATTTTACTCCGTCGGCAGAGACCCTGGCCATGCTGGTAAATGGTAGACTCAGCCTGAATGCGCTCGAATGCTCGCAGTCCTATTTTTTTTGGATTGCTCTCCGCCATCCTCCTGGATTTGCCGTTTCCTATTGCCGGCCCCATGCCGCCATGGCGCGCTGTATTTTCATGGATTGCCTTGGTGCCATTGCTTTATGGTTTGTTGGCAAATTGGAGTGTGGCGGCACCGCGCTACCTGCGCCGCAGCGTCTTGGCCGGATATGCATGCGGCATTCTCTGGTACATCCTGAACTGCTACTGGATTTATGACACCATGCGCTATTACGGGCATGTGCCCGCGCCCGGCGCTGCAGGCATTCTGGTGCTGTACAGCCTGGTTCTGGGGCTCTATTTTGCATTGTTTGCCTTTCTCGTAGCTCTTAGCCGGAAGGCATTCCGCAACAATTTTGTTCCGCTCATACTAACGCCATTTTTCTGGGCAGCTCTCGAATGGGCGGCAGCACATATTACAAGCGTGCCCTGGGACCAGCTGGGCTACGCGCAAGTAGACAACTTTCTGCTGACGCGCCTGGCGCCTGCAACCGGCGTCTATGGAATCTCCTTCGTGTTGATGGCGGGTAACGCGCTGCTTGTGGCGGCCCTGCTTGCGCGTTCCGTCCACACCCGGCTTCGTATGGGAGTGGGCGCCGTTCTTTTGCTCGTTCTCCTTCAAGTTGGCTCCTATATTGCACCCAAGCCTTCGCCCACGACGGATTTTGCAGTTTTGCTGCAACCGAACCTCAATGTTGGCGCAGACAATGAATGGCCGGGACCGGTGTGGGACGAGAATGCGTCCTGGATTCTGGAGCAAAGCCGGTTTACCTGCACTCCCGCGTACTTCGGCATGCCTTCACCTGCGGCGAAATTACAGAGGCCGCCATGTGCGCGAAATGTGCCGCCGCCAGGTGTAGTTGCCTGGCCTGAAGCGCAATCGCCATTGAGCAGCGACAACCCCCGGACGGTGGACCTGCTGCGCAGCATGGCGACAACGACGCATGCTTCCGTAATTGCAGGCATGCTGGGGCACGATAAGGCTGACACATTTAATTCCGGCGTTTTTACTGCGCCTGACGGAAACATTCTCGGACGCTACGACAAAATTCATCTCGTGCCGTTCGGCGAATATGTGCCTTTTCGCAATGTTTTTTTCTTCGCGAAACAGCTGACGCAACAGCTGGTAGATTTGCAACGGGGCACGGAGCGTAAGGTTTTTCGCGCAGATGGGCATACCTTCGGCATCTTCATTTGCTACGAATCGATTTTTGCCGATGAGGTGCGTCAGTTTGCCAAGAACGGGGCGCAGGTCTTCGTGAATATCTCCGATGACGGCTGGTATGGCGACACCAGCGCTCCCTGGCAGCATCTGAACATGGCCCGCATGCGCTCCATTGAAAATCACCGCTGGATTTTGCTCGATACGAATAACGGAATCACGACAGCCATCGATCCCCGCGGACGAGTGACGTTAAGCGCTCCACGCAATGTGCAGACATCGCTGGTGGCGCGCTATGGTTATGAGAACGATCAAACCTTCTACACGCGCTACGGCGACCTCTTCGCTATCCTGTGTGGGATAATCACATTAGTAGCCGCAGCACAGGCAGCGCGCCTTTATCTGCGGGACAATCATATAAAAAGACAGGTCTCCTAAGTGTTGAACGATCTCGAATTCGCCTACACTCCCATTCGGGACAAGGTCCGCGACCTGCGGGAGTATCTTTGACGCGGCTCGCCTGCGCAAAGAATCCGCTGAAATAGAAAAGAAGCTCTCCGATCCAAATTTGTGGGCGAATGCTGCGCTTTCACAGCCT
Organism: Alloacidobacterium sp.; assembly: GCA_035547425.1. Taxonomy (GTDB): domain Bacteria; phylum Acidobacteriota; class Terriglobia; order Terriglobales; family Acidobacteriaceae; genus Alloacidobacterium. The sequence goes on from DASZUU010000019.1 coordinate 10,732, forward strand.
CTGATGCGCGACCGCAAGCGGATTGATGAGCAGCTTGCCGCTGATGATGAATTAGGGCGGCGCACCGAAGATATCGATGCCTATTTTGACCTAGCACGTGAAGGCGAGCCGGTCGAAGGCGATCTGGAGCGCGAGATTCAGTCGCTCAATCAATACGTCGAAAAATTGGAAGAGCGCACCATGCTTTCCGGCGAAACCGATGCGCTGAATGCCATTGTGACAGTGCATCCGGGAGCAGGCGGAACAGAGAGCCAGGACTGGGCCGAGATGCTGATGCGCATGTATCTGCGCTGGGCCGAGCAGCAGGGCTTCAAGACCGAGATGAACGATTATCAGGATGGGGAAGAGGCCGGTATCAAGTCGGCAACGTTCACCATTACGGGCGAGTATGCCTTCGGATTGCTCTCAGGCGAAACCGGCGTGCATCGGCTTGTTCGTATCTCTCCATTCGATTCAGCCAAGCGGCGGCATACTTCGTTTGCTTCGGTATTCGTTTCGCCGGAGATCGATGACTCTATCGAAATAGAGATCAAGCCCGAAGACATTCGCACCGACACTTATCGCTCCGGCGGCAAGGGAGGACAGCACGTCAACACGACCGACTCGGCTGTGCGCATTACGCATATCCCGACCAACATCGTCGTGCAGTGCCAGAACGAACGCTCGCAACACAAGAACCGCGAGAAGGCGATGAAGATGCTGCGCTCGCGTTTGTATGAATTCGAGCTGGAAAAGAAAAAAGCCGAAACGAAGAAGCTGGAAGATTCAAAGCTGGATATCAACTTCGGCTCCCAGATTCGCTCCTATGTGCTGCAGCCGTATCGCATGGCCAAAGATCATCGCACGAAGGTGGAAGTCGGCGATGTGGATCGCGTGCTGGATGGCTATCTGGAACCGTTTATCCGGGGTTACCTGTTGATGCGCCGCAATGGCGGCGTGCCGGTAGCGGCTGATCCGGGAGACGATTTGGAGTAAGGATATGAACGAGCCTGCTGTCATCCGCGAAATTCTCGATAATGCGAAGACCATCGCCGTTGTCGGCCTTACCAACAAGGAAGGCCGCGCCAGCCTGGGAGTTTCTCGTTTTATGCAGAGCCGCGGGTATCGCATCATTCCTGTGAATCCGCAGATCGATAGCTCATTAGGAGAGAAGGCCTATCCCACGCTGGACGCCGCGCTGGAAGCAACGGGGAAGATTGATCTCGTCAATGTCTTTCGGCTACCGCAATACATCCCCGATATTGTGAAGGACACGATCCGGCTGAAGATTCCGTATCTTTGGATTCAGGAAGGCATCGTGCATGAAGCAGCGGCGGCAGAAGCCGAGGCTGCCGGGCTCAAGCTCGTCATGGACCGTTGCATTCTGAAAGACCGCATGGCCGCCGGTTGGGATTAGGCTGTCCAAAGCATCATTGGGCGAACTGTAACTTCGCCGGATATGCCGCGTCCTACAATAGAAGAAACACATGCGCATCCGCACTCTGATTCCGGTTTTGTGCTTTCTGCTTTTTGCCTCATCGGCATGGTCAGCGCCTGTAGCCACGGCGCCGCATCTGACGGTACAAATTGCCGTGCCTCCGGCTGAAATTTATCCGGGTCAAAATTTCACTGCGGGGTTGTATTTCAAGCTCGATCCAGGCTGGCATGTGTATTGGGTCAACGCCGGTGATTCGGGCGAGCCGCCGCGTATCCGGTGGTCCTTGCCGGATGGCATAACGGCGAATGCGATGCAATTTCCCGCGCCCAAACGCCTGCCGCTTGGGCCACTGATGGATTTCGGCTACGAGGACGAAGTTCTATTTCCAGTTCCGATTCATGTAAGCAGTGCCTTCAAGCCGGCAGGAAATACTACGACACTCAGCGCAAGAGTAGATTGGCTGGTTTGCCGCGAAGTGTGCATTCCGGGGAAGGCTACGCTGGACGTTGAGCGCAAAGCCATCGCATCACCGCCATCTGCGCCAACGTATGTCAGTGCCGATCAACAATTGATCGCCCGCCTCAGCCGCACACTTCCGCAACAGGCTCCTTCAGGATTGCAGGCAAAATTCACGCCGACAGCAACGGGCTTCGACCTCACGGTTCTTACGGGAAGGCGCGAAACTTCGGCACAGTTTTTTCCTTTCGATCAGAACCAGTTGGCCAATGCCGCTCCGCAGCCGGTGAAGCCGCTTAGCAATGGCATCCAGATCAGCCTGAAGAAGGACGAGAATCTACAAAAGGCTCCGGATCAATTGCACGGCCTCATTGTGCTGGCCGACGGCCAGGCGCTGGAAATTCACGCAACGCAGGGCGCGCCAGCTGCGGCTTCTTCTACCGGAAGCGATTTTGGCGGCCTGACAAAAGTGATCGGCCTGGCATTTCTTGGCGGCATCATTCTCAACCTGATGCCATGTGTCTTTCCGGTGCTCTTTATCAAGGGGCTTTCGCTGGTGCAGTCGTCGCAGCAGGAGCGGCATAAGCTGCGCGCTCATGGATGGGTGTATGCGCTCGGCATTCTCGTCTCGTTCTGGATTGTGGTAGCAGTGCTGCTGATTCTGCGCGCTGGCGGGCGCGAGCTGGGTTGGGGATTCCAGTTTCAGTCGCCCATCTTTGTCGCTTCCATCGCCATGCTGCTCTTCTTTTTCGGGCTCTCGCTGGCCGGCATGTTTGAGGTTGGCCTCTCGCTCACCAGCAAAGGGTCGAGCCTTGCGGCGCAGCATGGTTATGCCGGCAGCTTCTTTACCGGCGTATTGGCGGTAATTGTGGCCACGCCATGCACCGCGCCCTTGATGGGCGCAGCCATCGGCTATGCTTTGGCACATTCGGCGCTGGTCAGCTTTCTGGTCTTTACCGCCCTGGCATTGGGTTTGGCCGCGCCTTATCTGCTGCTGACTTTCAATCCAGCGTGGACGCGTTTTTTGCCGCGACCCGGCGCCTGGATGGAAATTCTGAAGCAGGCGATTTCCATTCCCATTTTCCTCACTGTGATCTGGCTGGTATGGCTGTTTGCGCATGCCGTAGGCGTGAACGCGCTGGCCGGTTTATTGATCGCATTTCTGCTGCTTGCTGTGGCCGCATGGATATTCGGACGCTGGCCCGCAAAAGCATCCGCTACTATAGCTGCCGCGGTAGTTTTGCTATGTGCTGTGGCTCTACCGATCTATGCTGTGCGCATCTTTGCAGCGGTGCCGGAATCACCTGTCACGGCACACAACACGGCATGGGAGCCATTCTCTCCCGCACTGGTTGAGAAATATCGTGCGCAAGGCCGCCCTGTTTTTGTGGATTTCACCGCGAGCTGGTGCCTGAGCTGCCAGGTAAACGAGCGCGTCATTCTAAGCCGCGCCGATGTGCAAAAGAAGCTGCATGATGGTGGATTCGCACTCGTCCGCGCCGACTGGACGGATGCCGACCAGACCATTACGGAAGCGCTGAATGCCCTGGGGCGCAGTGGCGTGCCTACCTATGCCATCTATCCCGCATCACCGCAGGAGCCGCCGCAGGTTCTGCCTGAAGTCCTGACGCCGGGCATCGTGCTCGATGCCATTCAGCAGGAGCAGCAGAAAAAGACGGCCCTTCTGGCTCGATAGCGGCCTGCAAATATTCGGCCATCGTTTCTTGTAATGCCCCTCAGTTTGTAAAACTGCTGTCACATATCTGTGGCATTGTCTTCTACATACCTCAATATGTCCTGACAAAATTCTCGATGCATCGGCGAATTTTGTATGCGAGAGTTACTGGTTTTAACGTCGAATCCCCACAGCCGACAACATGAGTGCAGCAGTCAATGTAACGCCCTTTTAGGAGACCAGAATCTTTATGAAAAGCTGTGCTTTTTTACAGCGTAACGCATTTTTTTTAGTCTTTTGTTTGGCAGCTTGCCTCATTTCAGGCAGCTATAGCCATGCGCAATCCATTCAGGGAAGTATTCTGGGAACCGTCAGAGATGCCGGCGGCGCCGTTATACCGAATGCGGAAATCACGCTGACCAGTATTGAAGAAGGTTCAGTGCGCACAACGCACTCCAACGATTCCGGCGAATACCTTTTTGTCGACGTAAAGGCCGGGCGCTACACGGTGGAAGTTTCCCAGAGCGGATTCCAGAAATGGTCAGCCACCGGGGTGAGTCTTGCAGCCCGTCAACAGCTGCGCCTCGAGGCTTCCTTGACTATCGGTAGCGTGCAACAGGAAGTACAGGTTTCCGGCGATACGATTACGGCGATCGATACAGAAACACCTTCGATCAACGCAGTGTACAGCGCTGCGGATGTCGCCAACCTTCCGGTAAACACGCGCGCCAGCGCCAGCGGCACCAGCGCATTGAATATTGTCGGTACGCTGCCCGGCGTGCAGGCGGATCACGGCAGCTTTTCAGTGCAGGGCGGTCTGCCCTTTCAAACAGAAGTTTCGGTAGATGGAATTACTGTACAAAGCGCGACCGGCAATTCACCGATTGCCGACGCATTTCCCTCCACTGAATCGATTTCTGAATTGCGCGCTGACGGCGCGATGAACAATGCCGAATTCGGTCAGCCCGGCGAGATTACAGTCACTACCAAGGGCGGCACTAATAACATTCATGGCTCGGCATTCTGGTATCACCAGAACGCCGCCTTTGATGCAATTCCGTATACCTATCCCATTACGACGCAGAAGCCCAAACTCATCGGCAATACCTATGGCGCAAGCTTTGGCGGCCCGGTTGTAATTCCTCACCTTTATGACGGCCATAACAAGACCTTCATCTATGGCGCATATGAAGGATGGCGTCACCCTGCGCAAACAACGAAGCAGTATAAGGTTCCCAGCACGCTGATGAAGCAGGGGGATTTTTCAAAGTATGTTTCGGACGGATTTACCGGTCTTACCAATCCATTTACTGGAGGAAGCTACGGTACCAAACTGCCGTCTATCAATCCCGCTGCGCAAAAACTGCTTTCGTTTTACCCCGATCCGAACGTTGGCGACCCCACAGATTATGTGGATGACGACACTGCAAACTACATTGTCAATAAAGATACAAGCGGCCACTCTGATCAGTTCGATATTCGCGGCGACCAGTATTTCGGGGCGAATCAGAAGTTTCTGCTGTGGGGCCGTTTTACCTGGAAAAACTTTCCCACAAATAGCGCCGAACCTTTGTCTGTACCTTCTTCATTGAATACAAGTCAGTCTCGCGTGTTGAAAGTGAGCGCAAACTGGACAATCACGCCGCACCTCATTAACGAAGGCGGTTTTGGTTTTACGCTCTATAGCAACGGTGCCAGCAACAGCTTCGATGGAAAGTCATTTACTACGGGATTAGGTTTGAATGGCCTGGAAAATCTGTTTTACAACGGTATCCCCGAACTGGACTTCAATAACATCAGTTCTCTCGACGCCGATCGTTTGACTTCAATCAACAAGTCACGCACCTTTGTTTACACTGATGCCTTGACATGGGCGAAGGGAAACAACGAATTCAAGTTCGGCTTGGATATCCGTCACTTGGAAGCGATTAGTCCGCTCGGATTTAATGGCTCGGATAACTACGGAACATTCCAATACAACACGCAAAACAGCGCCGGCCTTTTCACCGGCGTCGATTTCGCCGATTTTCTCTCCGGTCTGCCCTATCAGACGTTCTATGACGTGGTGCAGCAGGATAACGATGGATCATCGATCCACTATCACTTCTTTGCTCAGGACCAGTGGAAGGTTTCGCAGGATCTGACGCTGAACTACGGCATTCGCTATGAATTGCATCCCGGATATAGCGATGCAGGCGGTGATATCGGTAATTTCGATCCATCGATCGCTTTTGCCGGTCGATCTATCTACCCCGATGGGAAGCAAGCCCTGCTGGCTCAAAGTTTTCTCGCCAGTGCCAATGCCTGCGATCCTGACGGCGTGAATAATACCAACAACAAAGTTGTTAACGGCGCGCCCTGCATGCCGGTTCAGGGTAATTCGGCAGCCGGATATCCCGCGGGCCTCAAAAAGTATCCTCATCTGCGGTTCATGCCGCGTTTCGGATTTGCATGGCGGCCATTCCACGACGACAAGACGGCGATCCGCGGTGGTTTCGGCATGTATAACATCACAATGCTGGGTGGCAACTTCTATTCGCTGACAGGAACGCTGCAGGCGCAGACCACGCAGTACACCAATTCTTTGAACACGACGACGCACACGGTTGGATACCAGTGGCCCAATATCTATGCCGGCGCAGGCAATGGCGGATGCACAACCTGCTATGGGCAGGATTACTTCGGAACAGCAAACAGCACCAACTGGAAAGATCCCTACACCGAGCAATGGTCGTTGAGCGTAGATCACGATTTCGGCGCGGGATACGCTGCTCGTCTCTCCTATATCGGCGCCGAGATGCATCAGCTTGTCTGGGCTCCGGATGAAAACACGCTGCCATTCTCGAGCACCGTTTCAGCAACCTTCCAGCCGTTGAGCGCGCGTCTCTTCCCCAACTGGGGACGTATCTATACGCGCGCCACCGGTGCGAATGAGAGCTACCACTCGCTGCAGGCGGAGTTCGATCACCGCTTCCAGAAGGGTCTGCAACTGAACTCGTCATGGACCTACGCCAAGGCGCTTGCCGATAACCAGGGGCCGGCGAATACAGGTTTTGCGGGTGAAACCGGCGGCTCGCGCGCGACTTCGATCCTGGATCGTAATGCAGACTTCGGCGACGTTTATGGAACCCGCCGTCACCGCTGGAATACAACTGCGGTTTACGACCTGCCCTTCGGACGCGGACGCGAATTCGGTTCCAATATGTCGCGGATTGCGGATGCCGCTGTAGGCGGATGGCGTCTTTCCACTATCTTCCTCTGGCAAACTGGCCCATTTGAATCGCCGTACTTCCCCAGCGGACAGGGCGATACCTCGGGCACCGGGTCAGGCCTGAACGGCACTGTCTCAGGCTTCGATGGGGGACACCACAATCAATATGCGGATGTTGTTCCCGGCGTAAGCAACAAGCCTCGTAACCAGACGCGCCTCAATTGGATCAATACGGCAGCCTTCACTTGCCCCGGTTATCCGGGCTGGCAACCGGGAACGGCCTGCACCACAGGCAGCGGTTCCGGCCCTGTTCCGAATCCTATTGGCCGCTTCGGCAATGCGCGCGTCGGCTCGGTTGTTGGCCCGGGAACAGTCAATCTGTCAGCCGGTCTCAGCAAGACCTTCTCCATTACGGAACGGCTCAAGCTGCGAGCGGAAGGCACCTTCACCAACGTGCTGAATCACACCAACCTTGGCGATCCCAATATGAACGTCAGCTCGCCCAGCTTTGGATTGATTTCGAGCACCATCGGGTCTGATTTTGGCGGCGCTCGCTCCGGACAGGTCTCAATGCGTCTGGACTTCTAGCCGAAAGCAGCAATCAAAAAAGCGCGGACTCCATGGTCCGCGCTTTTCTTTATGCCAGGTATCCATTACGCAACTGTGCTAACAGGCAAAGACTGAGCCACAGCCGTTTGTGATTATTGTCGCCGTTCAGCTTTCTGGTCAGACTAGCGCGTTAACACTTCTTGCATTTGGCCAGGATGGCCTTCTGCAGCCGCTCGCGCAGAGCATTCGGCAGCTCGTACAGCTCATGGCTGCGATAAATCTCAATAGTCTTGCGAGTGGTGTTCATCGTGATCACGCAATGCTCGCAGCCGCGCAGATGCTCTTCGAGGTCAGCCTTTAATGTTGCCGGTACTCGATCTTCGAGCAGGTCATCCAATTGCGCTATAAACTCC
>DASZUU010000020.1:0-63204 GCA_035547425.1 Alloacidobacterium sp.
GTAGAAGATGCTCCCGTAGGGCTTTTCCTCATCATCACGAATCAGCAATGTCCCCGCTGTCGACGTGTAATGAATCGTCCTGCCGCCAAACGTTCCATCGTGATGCGTCACCGAGCTTTTTTCCGGAGGAACCGGCTGCTCTTTATTGTCCCCCTCATGCTGCTTATCGTCGGGCTTCTTCTCCTGCGCAATAGCGATAGCCTGAGTGCCCAGCAGCACAGCTCCAAGTGATATAGCCGCCAGCTTGCATAAAAAACGATTCAACACACTACCTCCAGAAAGTTTTTAGATACTGACTTCTTACTTATGAAACGGCTGCTGCTCGTCGATCTTCGGACGCGCATCCGGCTGAGACTGCAGTTGTTTCGCCGTAGCCTCCACTTCGCGGAAGACCCGCAGCAGGTTCCCACCCAGAATCTTGTCACAGTCTGCCGCCGAATAGCCGCGCGCCATCAGCGCTTGCGTGATCTTCGGCAAGTCCGCTGCTGAATCGATCCCCTCCGGCAGTTGCCCGGAAACGCCGTCAAAATCCGAGCCCAGCCCGACATGGTCCACGCCCGCCACTTTTGCGATGTGATCGATGTGATCGATCAGCGCGCTCAACGGCGGCCGCGGAATTTTATTCGCATATTCCTGCTCCAGCTTTTCCAGATCGCCATAGGTCACCTGCTTGCCTTTCTTCGCGTACTCCGCCTTCAGCGCGTCCTTGGCCTTCTTCACTTCCATTTCCTGCGCCCGCGCGGCGTCGCGATAGGCCTTGCTGATAAACGCGGAATAGTAATTCACCATCACCACCCCGCCCTTGCTGCCCGGGCCGCCGCTGCGTGCAACCGCGCGCAGCATATCGTCTGTCATATTCCGTGGAGCATTCGTAAGCGCCCGCGCCGATGAGTGCGAAGCAATCACCGGCGCACGCGATGTAATCACCGCCCGATAAAATGTCTTGTCCGAAACGTGCGAGATGTCCACCATCATGCCCAGACGGTTCATCTCGTACACCACGTCTTTGCCGAAATCCGTCAGTCCATCCTGCGTGTGGTGCACCTTCGGATCATCCGCATCGCCCGATGAATCCGCCCAGTCATTCGAGTTCGACCACGTCAGCGTCATGTACCGAACGCCCAGCCGGTAATAATCGCGCAGCAGTCCCAGGGAGTTCTCAATCGAATGTCCGCCTTCGATGCCCATCAGAGCTGCCAGCTTATGCTCCCGGTGCGCCTTTTCGATATCTGCCGGAGAAAACGCCATCATTATCTGGTCAGGATGCTTCGCCGCCTGCTGATACACCGCATCGATCAGCTCCAGCGTGCGCTTTGCATAATGACCCTTGTAAAGATCAGGCTCAACCCAGATCGAAAAAAACTCCGCTCCCAGGTTGCCCTTCTTCGCGGCATCAAAGTTCAACTGCCCGCCATTCAGCGGGTCGGACAGATCATAATTCTCATCCACCAGCCGCTGCGTCGTGTCGGCATGCGTATCAATCACAATGGCATTGCGGTGAATGGTCAACGGGTCGGCAGCAGATTTTTTCACGGTTGTTTTCGCAGTAGATTGGGCCGCCAAAGGCAGCGTGGATGCGAGCAGAAGAGCGGCAGCATGTCTGGGCTTCATAGTTTTGATGTAATGGCAGATTGTAGCAGAGAGACACCTCATGTAACGCTGCCTTTCCTCACCGCACGATTATCTTGGAAGACGATATAAAACTCTGTTATCGTCGCTGTCCATCAGGTTCGGAGCCGTAACCGTGACCATCAACATCGAGCACCATCAGATTCAAGCCAACGGCATCACCTTCCACGTAGCCGCTTCCGGGCCTGTCTCTGCACCGCCCATCCTCTGCATTCACGGCTTCCCCGAAGGCTGGATGAGCTGGCGTCACATCATGGAGCTGCTGCCGCAAAGCCGCATCTACGCGCCCGATCTGCGCGGCTATCCCGGCTCCACCTACGCCAAAAGCGGCTACGATGTCTTCACTCTCACTGATGATATTCGCGCGCTCATCGAAGCCCTCGGCATCCAGAATTGCCTGCTCGTCACGCATGATTGGGGAGGCGCGCTCGGCTGGCTCTTCGCACATCGATATCCGCAGCTCATTCGCAAGTTAGTTGTCGTCAACTGCACGCACCCAAAAACGCTCGTGCGCGCAGCCTTCACCTGCGAAGACTGGCAACCCTTCCGCATCCCCTGGGTGCCTTTTTTTCAGATACCCTGGTTCCCCGAATGGTTCATCGCCACCGGCCTCGGCAGAAAAATCCTGAAGTGGACATTCACCGTTCGACAAGGCCAGCCCGGCGCCATGGACATCCCGCTCGTCGATGAATTAGTCAACCGCTTCCAGCGCGCAGCCGACATGCACGGCCCCGTCGAATACTACCGCGCCTTCATTCGCACGCTGCTTTCGCCTGCGCAACACAGGCGGCTCTATGCGCTCTACAAAACGCCAATCCCCGTGCCTGTCACTCTGGTCTGGGGCATGAAAGACGGAGCTCTGCCCTCCGCCGTCTCCATCAAAAGTTTCAATGATGCAGGCTGCGAAGGCGATTGGCGCCCACTTCCCGGAGTCGGCCACTTTGTCGATCTCGAAGCCTGGGAGAAACTCGCCGAAGAAATCCGGCGAGTTCTCTAGGAATCGCTCACTGCTTCCGCGGCACAACCGTAATCGTCATCGTGCTCGGATACTGTGCCGAGTGATGAATCGACGTATGCGCTACCACGCTCGTCGTCTCGTCGTAATTATTCCCGCCCGTATTCAAATTCCGATCGAAGCGCGGAAAATTCGAGCCCGCCACTTCCAACCGAATCCGATGCCCGGCAGCAAACAAGTTTGACGTCGTCATCGGCGTCAGCGTCACCTTGTAGACCTTGCCCTTCTCCATCCAAACTGTGTGGTCATCGCCATCGCGGTAGCGCAGCCGCTGAATCGTCTCATCCAGGTTGTACGCCGTGCCGTCCGGCTGCACATCGATCAGCTTCGCGGTAACATCCGTGTCCTTCACATCCGAAGAAACATACAGCGTCACCGTAATCGGCCCGGAAACCTCCACGTCCTGCGTCAACGGATCGGACGTGTAAACCAGAATGTCCGGTCGCTCTTCCATCTTGCGCTGATCGAGCGCGCCGCCATTGCCTGGAATCGTATTCGCCGCGCAGCACACATTCCCGCCATAGCTCGGCGTCGGATGCATCGGGTCATACGTGAACGTATCCGGCGCATCCGTCTTCGCTACGCTGGCCGAACCGGATAGCGAAAGCAGAGCAGTCTGTCCCTTCACCGCAGGCAACGCCAGCACGCCGTCGCCGTGCAGCGTATTGGCATGCCCCTGGCTGCTTAACGCCAGCGTCACCGGCTTTGCGCCCTCCGGAGGCCAGGTATCCGAGTGCTGCCACTTGTTCAGCCCCATCGTGTAGTACTGCACCTTCGGCATCTTTTGCAAAACGCCGTTGTCTTCACCCTTCAAAAAATGGTCGAACCACGCATACGTGATCGCGTCATAATCCAGCCGCGCATCGCCCATGTCGCGCTCGCCCACAACCGTGTGCTCCGTGGCGCGCTTGTACTGGCAGTGCAGAGTCGGCGCAATAATCGCATACTGCTCATTCGCAGCTTCGCCCTTCGCATGCTCGCGCACAAAGTTATACGCTGCCAGGTTCGGCCCAATCGAAACGTCATACCACGTCATGAACCACAGCCCCGGCACATTGATCGGCATCGTATCCGACTGCCACAGCCCGCCCTTGCGCCATGCCGGATCGTTCGGCGTGCGCTCGATCATCGCGCCGCCTGTCGTATTCGGCATCTTGTCCGAGTAAATGCCCTTCGGCCCATCCACCGCCGAGATAATGTCCTTCTCCGGCAGATGCTCAAAAGCCTTCGCCCAATCCACAGGCGGCATCTGCGGAGCCAGATCGAACATCTTCGATGCCTTGATCAGATCAGCCTGCGAAATGTCCGGCGGAAACATCGGTCGCACCTGGTTCTGCTCACCGTATAGCCAATCGATAAACAGCATCTGCACCGCGCCGCCGCGATACCAGTTGCCCTGCTCGTTGTAAGGTCCAACCTTGCCCACGCCCGCGCCAAAGCTCTGCGGAATAATCGTCGTCAGCGCCTTGTTTCCCAGCGATGCCGCCGCCAGTTGCCACTCTGCCGTCGAGGAGCAGCCAATCAGCCCGATCTTGCCGTTCGACCACGGCTGCATCGACATCCAGTTGAACTGGTCATCGGCATCCGTTAGCGGAGCGCCCAGAATGTCGTAGTTCCCTTCCGAAAAGAAGTGCCCGCGCTCATTCATCTCCACCAGCACATAGCCGCGCTTCACCGCATCCAATTCGGTCGACATGTCGCGATATGTCCCCAGCCGCACATCCCAGAAGTTGAAGTTGTAAGGCGTGCGGCTGAAGATGATCGGATACTTCTTCGACGTGTCCTTGGGCCGGTAGATATCGGCAGCCATGCGCTTGCCGTCGCGCATCGGCACCATCACCTTGCGGTCGATAATGGCCACATCTTCCAGTTCCTTTTCGATGCTCTCGCGTTTTTCAATCAGCGCCTTGCGCTCTTCGGGCGTAAGATTCTGCTCGCGACGTTGGGCAAAAAGCGAGCCGGTACATAGAAAACAGATAGCTACTGCAATGCAGGCTTTGCGCATGCTCGACGAATACTCCTGTGAAGAGATATCAAGCACAATACCAGATAGGCGTCTTTACCCACCAAGGAAACATTGACATGCTGGTAATAGCCGCAGAAAATCTCGCAGAATGCATCTCGTATAAGTGATGGGGATTCCAATATTCCGTCAAGGAAGGACAAAACCGGGCGCCCCATCCTGACCCTGAGCAAAGCGAAGAGGATTATGCAAGTACCAACCTCCCCTTAAAGCCCGGGCCGGGTGCCTGGGATTTCAACTCGCTGGGCGCCCATCCTCCCCGGGCAGTCGAGACACAATAAGAAGGAGGCACCACTCATGCCATCCAATATCATCATCTCCCGTCTGCTTGATTGGATTGCCGCAGCATTCGCTCTCATCCTCACCCTCATCGGCCTGATCGCAATTGCTGACCCCATCCATGGATCGGCGCTCTTCGGCATGCCCGTCACTGCGCCGGGAAGCCTCGCCTGGGTTCGCCTCACCGGAGTCCGCGATATCGCCCTCGGGCTTGTGCTCTTTGCGCTTCTTGGCATGAAGCAAAATCGCATCGCCGGAATCCTTCTGCTGATTTGCCTCATCATTCCTTTCGTCGATGTCACCACCGTCTATGCGCAAACCGGATGGAGCATCCACATCCTCATGCACGGCGGCTCAATCATTTTCATGGCAATCGTTGGGCTCGGCTTACTTCGCCGGAAATAGTGCATATGCCGGGTGTACAGGTCTCAATTTTGAGACCTGGGATTCGAATGACAGGAATAAAAGGTAGAAGCACCGGGCTTTAGCCCGGTGAAATTCAATGCCTGAAACAAGGGGCTTTAGCCTCGGCTCCTGCAAAAATCTTGTCAAGTACCCCATCTGCTACTATTCCCTGTATCCCCATGAAAACAAAAGACAATCGTCACAACGACGAATGGCATAGAATTACGCGTTAAAAAGCTAAATAAACTAAGGGGATAAGGAAATCGGGGAGCAGGAAAACAGACCCCCCGCTAAGTGATTGAAAACACTAGAACCGACTTAAGTCGCGAAAAATCAATAAGATAGCGGGGATCATCCCCCGCTATCTTATTGAAAAATAAAGAAAAGAGAAAAAACCAGGGGGAGGGGGTGCTAGCTGGTGGCGTGCGGATCGATATCCAGCTTGGAACCGTTGCTCCATTCCGTCATGGGACGAATGGTCCTCACCTCGTTGTCGCGCTGCTTCCAGCTTCCGCGAATGAAATCGCGATTCATCGTCGCAATCACTTCCAGCGGAATCTCCTTCGGGCAAGCCGCCGTGCACTCGCCGATGTTGGTGCAGCCGCCAAAGTCCTCGGAGTTCATCTGGGTCACCATGTTTACCGCACGGTGATCGCGCTCCACCGCTCCTTGCGGCAGCACACTCAGGTGAGCAATCTTGGCTCCGGTAAACAGCGCCGCCGAGGCATTCGGGCACGCAGCCACGCAGGCTCCGCAGCCAATACAGGCCGCAGCATCCATCGCGCGGTCGGCAATCTCCTTCCCTACCGGGATCACGTTGCCGTCAGGTGCGTTGCCGGTGGAAACAGAGATATAACCGCCGGAAGCGATAATGCGGTCAAACGAGCGCCGGTCGACAACCAGGTCCTTGATCTGCGGAAAGGCAGCCGCGCGCCACGGCTCGATCACCAGCTCCTGACCGTCCTTGAAGTGGCGCATCGTAAGCTGGCAAACCGTCGTCGCCGGCATTGGACCGTGAGCCACGCCGTTGATCATGAACCCGCATGAACCGCAGATGCCCTCGCGGCAGTCGTGCTCAAAGGCAACCGGCTCCTCGCCGCGCTCGATCAGGGATTCGTTCAGCACGTCTAGGCATTCGAGCATCGACATCTCCGGATTCACATTGTCCACCGGATAGCTGACGAACTTGCCCTTGTCCTTCGGCCCTTTTTGACGCCAGATTTTCAGCGTTAATTTCATTACTTGTAGCTCCTCTGGCTGGGATGAACGTAGTTGAAGACCAGCTCTTCCTTGTGCACTTCCTCAGGCCGGTTCTGTCCGCGATACTCCCAGGCTGCAACATACGAATAGTTCTCATCGTCACGCTGTGCCTCGCCGTCCGGAGTCTGGTACTCCTCGCGGAAGTGGCCGCCGCACGACTCATTGCGCTCCAGCGCATCGCGGCACATCAGCTCGCCAAGCTCGAAGAAGTCGGCCACGCGTCCGGCTTTCTCCAGGCTCTGGTTCAGGTCATCGCCGCTGCCCGGAACCGTGACGTTCTGCCAGAACTCTTCGCGCAGCTCGCGAATCTGTCCGATGGCTTTCTCCAGTCCCTTCGCCGTGCGCGACATGCCGCATTCATCCCACATGATCTTGCCCAGCTCGCGGTGGAATGAATCGACGGTGCGCTTGCCCTTGATCGAGAGCAGCTTCTGAATCTGCTGCTGCACGCCCGTAACAGCCTCGCGTACTTCCGGACGGGAGGTATCCGCCTTCTCCAGCTTGTTCGTTGCCAGGTAGTTGCCCACCGTGTACGGAATGATGAAGTAGCCGTCGGAAAGCCCCTGCATCAGCGCGCTCGCGCCCAGGCGATTCGCGCCGTGGTCAGAGAAGTTCGCTTCGCCCAGCACAAAGAGGCCCGGAATCGTGCTCTGCAAGTGATAATCCACCCACAATCCGCCCATCGTGTAGTGGATTGCAGGATAGATGCGCATCGGCACCTTGTATGGATCTTCATCCGTAATGCGCTGATACATGTCGAAGAGGTTGCCGTAGCGCTCGCGAATCGTATGCTCGCCCAGGCGTTGGATGGCTGCTGCAAAATCGAGATACACGCCGAGGCCGGATTCGCCAACACCGCGCCCTTCATCGCAAACCGCCTTCGCGTTCCGCGAAGCCACGTCGCGCGGCACCAGGTTGCCGAAGCTCGGATAACGGCGCTCGAGATAGTAGTCGCGCTCCGACTCGGGAATCTGATCGGGCGAACGCTTATCCCCCTTCTTGAGCGGCACCCAGATGCGCCCATCGTTACGCAGCGATTCGCTCATCAGCGTCAGCTTCGACTGGTAATCGCCCGACACCGGAATGCAGGTCGGGTGGATCTGCGTAAAGCATGGGTTGGCAAAGTACGCGCCGCGCTTGTGTGCGCGCCAGCTTGCCGTCACGTTCGAGCCCTTGGCGTTCGTCGAAAGGTAGTAAACGTTGCCGTAGCCGCCGCTCGCCAGAATCACCGCATCAGCGATATGCGTGCTGATCTCGCCCGTGATGAGGTTGCGCACCACAATGCCGCGCGCCTTGCCGTCGATCACGATCAGATCCAGCATCTCTGTGCGCGGATACATGGTCACAGTACCCGCCTGCACCTGACGCTCCAGTGCCTGGTATGCGCCCAGCAGCAGTTGCTGCCCTGTCTGTCCGCGAGCATAGAAGGTGCGGGAAACCTGTGCGCCGCCGAAAGACCGGTTGGCGAGTGTGCCGCCGTATTCGCGCGCAAACGGCACCCCCTGCGCCACGCACTGGTCGATGATGTTCACACTGTTCTGTGCCAGACGGTAGACGTTCGCCTCACGGGCGCGGAAGTCGCCGCCCTTCACCGTGTCGTAGAAGAGGCGATAGATGCTGTCGCCGTCATTGGGATAATTCTTGGCCGCATTGATGCCGCCCTGCGCTGCAATCGAGTGCGCGCGGCGGGGTGAGTCCTGGAAGCAGAAGCACTTGATGTTGTAGCCCAGTTCGCCAAGGGAGGCGGCAGCCGATGCCCCGGCGAGCCCGGAGCCCACAACGAGCAGCGTATATTTGCGCTTGTTCGCCGGGTTCACCAGCTTCAGGTCAAAGCGCGTCTTGTCCCATGCCTGCTCAATCGGGCCGGAAGGTATTTTCGCGTCGAGTGTCATTTACTTTACGATCCCCAGCAAAACGCTAATCGGAATTGAGATGTATCCGAGAACAATGAGAGTAGCAATCACCACCGCGGCGCTCTTCAGAATGGGCGTGTGTCGCGGATGATTGAAGCCTACCGACTGGAACATGCTCCAGAGACCGTGGCGCAGGTGAAGTCCCAGCAGGCAAATGGAGAAGATGTACCACGCCGAAACCCACCACACCTGGAACCCGGCCACCACATTGTGGTAAACCTCGCCCTCAATAAACTGCGACTCCGGATGGATGTACCCGGCGGTAAACTGCAGCAGGTGGAATATCACAAAGGCCAGAACAATGGGGCCGGACCAGTACATCGTCCGTGAAGCATAGGACGACTTGATTGCTTCCTTGCGCGAATAGCCGACCGGGCGTGCCCGTTTCTTAATGTGCGCCAGCTGTACGGTCGCCGTAATGTGCAGAATCACGCTCGCGATGAGAATAACGCGCACGATCCACAGCAACTCGCCGATGCTGTGTAGAAAATGGCCATAACTGTTTAATTTTGCCGGTCCCTCGAAAATCTGAAGATTCCCGGCCAGGTGCCCGACGACGAAAAGGAACAAAATTGCGCCCGTTACCGCCATTACGGCTTTCTTGCCGTTCGTCGACCCCCAGAAGCTGGCTTTCCGGCTTTCATGCAGGCTGACTGCTGTTGTGCTCATTGGCTTTTTCCCATCTTAATGATCATCGCAATATGTAAAGGACCGTTATGCCTTGACTGACTCGACGGTCATCGGCAACATCCACGAGCTTTTCTTTCCCGGATGCGCCTGGTTGAACTGGTTGAATCCGCGGCAATCAGCATCCTCTTCGTGCTGAAGAAGATAGCTGAATACAAATGAAATCTGCAGAGAAGTCACCTTTTATTATTGGTGCGCACAACAGCCATCGTCAAGAATCCGGACTATTCCATCGCAAAATAGCTAAACCGATGCATGCCGAATCTGCTCAAGAAGCCGGAGAAATGCCCTTCCGCGATGGCTCAACGATTGTTTGGTGACAAGATCAATTTCCGCCATTGTCTTTTTCATCTCCGGCAAATAAAAGAGAGGATCGTAGCCAAAGCCCCCTTCGCCCCGCGGTTCAGGGACAATTTCTCCTTCAACGGCGCCGTCTGCTGTCGTGAAGACCTCTCCGCTGCGGGCTGCGGCAATTACGCAACGATAGCGAGCAGGCATTTTTGCTCCCGAATGAGCCGCCAGGCGCTGCAGCAGATAAAGATTGTTGCGGGCATCTGCGCTCATCTGCGCGTCTGGAACGAACCCGGCGTCATCAGCAAAACGAGCCGAGCGTACCCCCGGGTCGCCGCCCAAAACATCTACCTCGAGCCCTGAATCGTCGGCAATGACGATCTGATTCGGCAAAAAAGCGCTGTAATAGGCGGCTTTGAGACGCGCATTTTCTTCAAAAGTGAGGCCGGTTTCCTCCGGAGCAGGAATCTTTTCCAGGTTTGGCAAGGGCTCAACCGATATCTGAAAAATCCCGGCGGCAGCGGAAAAATCGCGGAGCTTACCAGGATTACTGCTGGCTACAAAAA
This sequence comes from Alloacidobacterium sp., assembly GCA_035547425.1. GTDB lineage: Bacteria > Acidobacteriota > Terriglobia > Terriglobales > Acidobacteriaceae > Alloacidobacterium. Next base: position 10,069 of record DASZUU010000020.1, read on the forward strand.
GAGTCTGTGGCATTCCATCCAGATTACGGCACGGAAATGGGTCGGCGATATTCGTTTTGACGATTTCTCCACGGTTGTTAAGTGCCGGGATTTCCCTTCATTGTGGTAGGGTGTTTGCAACTCCGTGAGGCGATGAATGACGAATCTGATCTGGAATGATGTAAAGTACGCGCTGCGGCAACTGAGAAAGACTCCAGGCTTCACACTTACGGCAGTCCTCACACTGGCCCTCGGTATCGGTGTCAATGCTGCCATGTTTTCTGTCATCGATCAGGTTTTGCTTCGGCCTCTGCCATACAGAAATGGCGACCGCCTGATTGCCCTCGGAGGCAGCACAGATGGAGGCAAGTCATTTTCCCCGACATCGGTGCCGGATGCCCAGGATTTTGCTTCCCGCACCCATTCCCTTCAGGGCCTGGCATATTACACCTTCAAATTCACAACGCTGCAAGGAGCAAGCGAAGCTGAACTTACCCCGCAGCTCCTCAGCAGCCCGAATCTCTTCGACCTGCTGGGCGTTCATCCCATCCTCGGGCGCGGCTTTACCGAAGACGATGCCAACGCAGGACGAACGAATCTGCTGATCGTCAGCTATAACCTATGGAAAAAGCAGTTTCACAGCGACCCCACTGTTATAGGCCGCGCCGTCAAGCTCAATGGCGATCCATACGTAGTTATCGGCGTTTTGCCCCAGGGGCTGAACTTTCCCGTCTCCGTAGGTAGCGACGCGATGTATTCGCTGCTCGATACCCGCGATAAGTCGATGCACGATCGCGACAATTCAAGCCTTGCCCTGCTCGGCCTGTTGCGCCCCGGAGTGCCCATTGCCCAGGCTCATACAGAGTTGAATCAGATTCGCCGGCAACTCCTGAAGGAGAACCCCAAAACAGAGTCAAAAGATCCGATTGCGGTCATGGATTATCGGCAATCATTGACAGCCAGTGTAAAGCCTGCGCTTCTTGCACTGGCCTTCGCTGTCGTTGCAGTCTGGCTGATCGCCTGCACAAATGTTGCCGGGTTGATGCTGACCCGCGCCAATGTTCGACGCAGAGAAATCGCCATTCGCTCTGCCCTGGGGGCGATGCGCCGCCGCCTCATGCAGCAGTTTTTAACGGAATGCGTCTTGCTGGCACTGGCGGGAAGCGCCGCCGGACTTGGCATCGCATCCGCCATCCTGCGAGTCTTAAAACATTTTCTTTCGGAGAAATTGCTTTATGGCGAGCACATTCACATCAACGGATGGGTTTGCGCCTTTCTTCTTCTCGCTTCGTGCATCTCCGCCATCTTTTTTGGGCTGATTCCCGCCTGGATTGCAGCAAACGCATCCACCCAGGAAGGACTTCGTGAAACGAGCACGTCATCGGGCACCAGCAGGCGTCAGGTTCTACTGCGCGATGCCATTGTCGTCACGGAAATCACACTGACACTCGCATTGCTTATCGCCGCCGGATTGATGATTCGCACCCTGCTCCTTCTTCAACATGCGAATCTGGGCTTTACGCCCGAAAAAATCATTACGGGGCAAATGTTCTTACCGACTCATGGAGCAGGCGCATTTGGATTGTCATCCGATACAAAAAATGCACCCGATCTTGTTCAGACCTTCTTCAGCCCGCTCGAAAATAAGCTGCAACATACACCCGGTATCATCTCCGTCGGGTTGGAGACGGTGCGGCCCATGCAGCCGAACTGGAGCTTTAGCAGTTCCATCTGGATCCGAGGCAGACCGAAACCGGACTCGTCGAATGAACAACATGCTGCTGTTCGCGCCATGAATGCGGGTTATTTCCCGACCTTTGGCATTCGACTGATCAGGGGGCGCTTTTTTAACGAGCAGGATATTCCTGACTCTACACCGGTAGTGGTTGTCAACCAGGCTTTCGTCAAAATGGTCTTTCCGAACGAAGACCCCATTGGAAAGCAGATCAATCTGGATGATACGGAAAAGAATCTCTCTAACCCGCGCAGCTGGGCCACCATCGTCGGAGTCTCTGACGATGTACGGCAAGTCTCTGCCGGAGAAGCATCTCAGCCGGAATTCGATCTTGATCTCATGCAATTCAAGCCGACAGATACTCTGTATCCCATCATTGCTTCCTTCATCATGAACGCCTCGGTGCGCACCAATCTGCCCGCAAATACTGCCGAAAAGACAGTACGCGCTGCCGTGCGCGAATTACAGCCGGATGTCGCTTTCGATAATGTCGCGCCCATGACACAAATTGTGGAAGAGTCTATGGGCAGCCAAACCCTGGCCGCAAGGCTGCTTGGAATCTTCAGCTTTTCTGCATTGTTGATTGCCGTTGCCGGCATCTATGGTTTGCTTTCCTATTCTGTCAGCCAGAGGACGCGTGAATTTGGAGTACGGCTCGCTCTCGGTTCCCCGCAAAACAGCGTTACCTGGCTGGTGCTGCGGCATGCCTGCATACTGCTTGCCGTGGGAGTTGCCGCCGGTGTTGCTATCTCTGTCGCTGCCAGCGGAGTAATACGCGCCTTTATCTACGGCTTTCACGGATATGACGTATTCACCGTCTTCGCCGTGGCGGCAATTCTCGCTGGGTGCGGGCTCCTTGCCAGCTACATTCCGGCTAGACGCGCGGCCAATGTAAACCCGATGGAGGCATTGCGTTCAGAATGAAGATTCGGCTTGTTCCATTGATGGCGTGTCTCTTCTGCCTTGCTCCCATACATGCGCAAACGGCAGGCGCTCCCTTATCGGCAGAAACTGTGATCAAGCGCATCATTGCAGCTACAGGAGCTACGCCGCCTTCTGACACAGTAGACACCATCAAAGCAGGCGATCCGAATACGCCTGTCACCGGTATCGCTACAACTTTCCTCGATACGTATGAGGTTTTGCAAAAGGCCGTCGCTGATGGGAAAAACCTCATCATTACCCACGAACCTACGTTCTATAACCACCGCGATGACAGAAGCATCCTGGGCAATGATCCGGTGCAGGCACAGAAATTAGCCTATATTCAGGAACATCATCTTGTGGTCTGGCGCTTTCACGATACGTGGCACATGCGTAAGCCGGACGGCATTCTCGAGGGCGTGATTCAGCAACTCGGCTGGAGGGCATATCAAAGCAGTACAAATCCGCACGTGTTCACGCTGCCGTCCACTACTGTCGCGCAGTTGGCGACAACTTTGCAGAGAAAAACAGGCTCGCGAATCATTCGCGTCGTGGGCAATGCCGACATGCCGGTCACGCAGGTAGCTTTGCTTCCGGGAGCCTCTGGTCTGGCTCGCCAGGTAGCGATGCTCGAACGCGAGGACGTGCAGGTATTAGTTGCAGGCGAGGCATCCGAATGGGAGACAGTAGAATATGCGCGCGACGCTTCCGCGCAAGGCAGGCATAAAGCCCTCATCCTGCTTGGACATGAAATTTCAGAGGAACCGGGCATGGAGCTTTGTGCTCAGTGGCTGAAAACTGTTCTGCCCGGCATTCCTGTTGAATTTATAAAAGCGAAAGAGCCTTTTCTGTCTCCCGCATCTTTAGCCGCCAGGCCATAAAATAATTTTTGAAGACGCGCATGACGCATTTATATCCCACTGCCCGCGGGAACCCATTCCATCTCGATCAAGCCGGGTAGCCGCACAATATCTTTCAATATTGCAGGATTTTCCTTTGCATCCTTGTGCGCGGGCCAGCGCACCTCGAGCTCAAATTTCTTTCGGCGCTCAACAGCTTTGTGCTGCACAGCGATGGATCGGACCTGTATTTTTGCGGGCAGAAGCATTGCTTTTAATTCATTCTCTGAAATGCCGTCTTCCACCAGGGTGACGACTAAGGTTGCCTGCTGCTGCTCATCCAGCTTTGTTTCAACCCAATGCAGCGTCGAGAGAACTCCAAAGCCGATCACCACAGAAACAGAGCCCAGAATAATCTGGCCTCCCCCCACGCACAGGCCAACGACTGTTGCAAACCACATCGTCGCCGCGGTTGTGACTCCAACAACCCGGTTATCCCTGCGAAGAATTGCACCCGCGCCTATGAACCCGACTCCTGTCAGAATGCCGAGCGGCAGACGCATCAAATCCATTACGGCGTAAGAATCGTGAGGCTTCCCGTTTGTCGGCAGCAACAGGTTCATCTGGATCATGGCAACAGCAGCAGCCAGTGTCACCAGAATCGTAGTGCGCAGGCCCGCAGAGTTGCCGCGCTTGCTCCGATCTATGCCCAGCAACGCGCCGGCCAACACCGAAATGATGATGCGTAAAGCTATCGTTTGCCATGTAATCTCGACAGGCATGCGTCTCCTCCCGGTTTGTGATGGAACCGGAAGGTTCGATGTAGATGACGCAAAAATGGTAGCCAGACAGATCAGGAATCGTGCAGCCAGAGAGATACGCCGCCGAGAAGACCGTCTTCATTCGAGATGACAGTTACATTTTCTGCCAGCTTGAACTTGATCTCCTTGGAATTTCCGCCGCCGATATAAAGATGGTCCCAGTTAAATGTTGCCGAGGATTGTTCCACGGCTTTCTCAACCAATTTATTCCAATATTTCTTTCCATATTTTTTCAGCCCATGCTTTCCCAGAAAGTCTTCATACGTTTTATTTTTAATCCACGGATGATGACCAAGTTCGAGCCCGGGACACAGATGACCTTCCGTATAGAGAGCCGAACCAAGCCCGGTACCGAGAGTAAGAATCATCTCGACGCCCTGTCCCCGAATGGCAGCGAAGCCCTGCACGGCGGCATCATTGGCAACACGCACCGGCTTCTTCCACCGCTTTTCCAACTCACCCTGCAAGTTGAATCCAACCCATTTGGGGTTCAGGTTCACAGCCGTATAAATCGTTCCGCGTTTAACCACGCCGGGAAAACCTACAGAAACACGATGAAAGGCAGGCACCTGCGCTTTCAGCTTCTCCAGCGCCGCAATTACACGCGCCGGCGTAGGGACCTTGGGAGTCGGCGTGCGCAAGCGCTCCGTAAGGGGCTTGCCGTTTGCATCCAGCAACATGATTTTGAGACCGGTTCCACCTACATCGATACAGAGGGTATTGAGGGCTTTTGCTGACATATCAGGTGAATATACCTCGCTCTTCATATCTATGGCTAAAACAGAATGGACTTCTGCGTTAGTAATAAACCTGCAACGCATCGAGTGCAGGCAAAAAGCAGGGATGCAGTTCTGCAACAAAGTGCCCGGAAGCAACGCCGGGATTCGAGTTGGCAACAGCCATCGCTCCATCGCCATTGGCTGCTTCAATGATTGCAGTCGCGATCATTTCACCGTCATCGGTAATGGGTCCGGCAAAAATAATGCGCCGAGCCTCGGTTTCGCGTCGCAGGTACGCAAGATAATTCGTCATCAGGCCTTCATTGCCTTCTGTGATATTCCATTGCGGGCCTTTTTTCAGAAGGCATAAAAAATAGGGCTTCAAATTCCGTGGTACATCGGGGTTCCGATTCTTGGATGCAGACATGCTTTGATTATCAGGCATACTTTGCGCCATACTTCTATTAGCTGCACTTTGCTGCCATTCACTTTTTTGTAGCCCTGATGGAATATGCCGCTTTTTTACCTGCGCCGACTGACCGGCAGCAAACGTACTGAATCCGCCAATCGCGACCTTGCCCGTTACCTTGCCTTTGTTGCCGGAGCTGTCAATGCCGGCGGCTTTTTCGCAGTCCGGCAATACACGTCTCACATGTCGGGCGTCGTAGCAGCCATGGCAGACAATTTCGCTCTTGGCAGCCTGATGCTTGTCCTCCATGGATTAGCTGCGCTCACATCGTTTCTCTTTGGCGCATTTATCACGACTCTATTTATCCGCTGGGCACGCAGTCATGCTCTGGCCAGCGAATATGCGCTGCCACTTCTTGCAGAAGCCGGGCTGTTGATGATTTTCGGGCTTACCGGACGCGTTTTCTCCGGAGGGCGGGTGCTCGGCACAGTCATGCTGCTTTGCTTCACTATGGGGCTACAGAATGCCATTATTACGAAACTCTCCAATGCCGTCATTCGCACCACACACCTCACCGGCATAGTCACGGACATCGGCATCGCCCTGGGTAGAATCATCTTCTCTTCTGCCACCAGAATCGAAACTTCAATCGAGCCGGAGCTCGCCACCTTGCGGCTGCTCGGGTCTATTATCATTCTTTTCTTTATTGGCGGAGTTATCGGAGCCCTGGGATTCAGACATACCGGATTCTTTTTTGTACTACCTCTATCGGCAGGGCTCGTGGTTCTGGCTGTTGTGCCGGTCATTGACGATATACGACAGCGCAGCATTGCCGTATAAACCGTTCAGAATTTTAAACGGGACTCAGGTACAATCGCTCACTACATCTGCAAGGGAGGGATGCGCATGCTTGAAACCCAACCGGTGCGGTTGAATTATCTCGCAATTCTGGTGGCGGCGCTGGTCTATTTTGCCATCCAGGCAGTCTGGTTCACCGTATTTATGAAAGAGTGGCTGGCTGGTATCGGCAAAACCCTGGAGCAACTGCAGCAGCAAGGTACGAGCGTAGCGCTTGCCTATGTCGTGGCTTTTGTGAGTGCGCTGGTAATGGGCGCTGCCATTTCCTGGTTCACCCAGGCCACCGGAAAGCAGACAATCATCCGGGGCATTATGATTGGCGCGGCTGCCTGGATTGGCTTTGTATTGACCACCTGGTCTGCCGAATACGCTTTTGAAGGCAAGGGCTTTCATATCCTGGCAGTCAATACCGGCGTGTCGCTGATAGGCATGGTCCTGATGGGCGCCATCCTGGGTGGATGGAAAGCGAAATCAGCGACGGTCACCATTTAGTTATGGATGCCTTCACTCCCACGACGATTGCTGCGCTTGTGATCGCAGCCAGCTTTGCAGCCGGGCTGAACGTGTATGCAACCCTGCTGACGCTTGGCCTGCTGTCCCACGCTCATTGGATCGAGTTGCCTGTCGGATTGGATATGCTCGCGCATTGGTGGGTGATCGGCCTCAGCGGATGCATGTTTGCCATCGAATTTGTCGCCGATAAAATTCCAGCCTTCGATATGGTCTGGAATGCGCTGCATACTTTTATCCGCGTGCCTATTGCTGCCTTATTGGCGTATCACGCCAGCGAACAGCTTTCCCCCGAGATGCAAATTCTAGCGGCAGTGGCCGGAGCCGGAATTGCCATGGTTGCCCATGGATCGAAAACGGCGGTACGTGCCGCCGTCACGCCCAGTCCGGAGCCGGTTTCAAATATAGCGCTCAGTACAAGCGAAGATGTTCTTGCCGTTGGAGTCACCTGGCTGGCAACCAAACATCCTTTTGTTGCAGCCGGAATTGCCTGCGGCTTTCTATTGCTGGCCGCGATTACCGTTCATTGGCTCGCGAAGTGGATCCGCAGGATGTGGAATAGGCCAAAGCCGGCAACAGCGCCGTAATGGTTTAATCTGACGAAAGTACCATGTCACTCCAGCCGCTCAATTTGACAGTAGCCATGACCGGAGCCAGCGGGGCCGTCTTCGGACAACAGCTTCTTCAGGCCCTGCATATCGACTCTCGCGTTTCGCATGTTCATTTCATTGCGTCAGAGAATGCTCTCCGTGTCCTTGCAGAAGAGTTGCATTTCAGCGGACGTTCGGCGCTGGTTGAAAAGCTGCTCGGCTACCCCTCCAATAAAATTCAGCAACACTCCGAATCCGATATCGGCGCATCGATCGCCAGCGGCAGCTATCCCTCCAATGGCATGATTATCCTGCCCTGCAGCATGGGGACACTCGCCGGCATCGCCAACGGACTTGCCCAGAATCTTATTGAGCGCGCTGCCGATGTCTGCCTGAAGGAACGCCGTCCGTTATTGTTATGCGTACGTGAAACACCCTTCAACAAGATTCACATACGCAACATGTCGCTGGCCGCGGATGCCGGAGCCACCATCTTTCCTATTATTCCGACGTTCTACAACCATCCATCCGACTCTACCGAGATGGCAAAACAGTTCGTCGCCCGCGTGCTTGCCCACATCGGACTCCCCCAAACAAATGCTTACGTCTGGAAGCCGGACTTATAGGCGCTGAAACCATTATTTAGCAGCCGGTTGCGCAGTTTCCCACCAGGCATGATCCCGCGCCGGCAACAGCCGGCCCACATAATGCAGCAACAAATGCGGATTAAGAGGCTTGGGCAAGAAGGCGTTTGCGCCGGCATCCAGCACCTTTGCAGCCTCTAACCGTGCTCCGCGCTCTGCAATCATAATAATGGGCATAGTCGCGTGCGCTGGAATAGCACGCAGTCTTTCCACAACAGTCAGACCACTGCCTGCAGGCAGGCTGAGATCGACGATCATCAGGTGCGGATTATGCTTCCTTGCCTCGGAAACAGCGGTAATCGCATCAAACGCAAACGATACTGTATAAGGCATTGCTGACAAAATTTTGTGAACTGCCTGGCAAATATGCGGATCACTGTCCACGATGAGAATACGTTGCATCGGGTTCCCGTCCTTACTTTCTTCATCGGTTTGGCGAGGTGCAGGACGAGTGCAGATTTTTGAATTTTTTGCGGAGTTGCTTAGAAAGCTTTAAGGTCGAATGCTTTTTTGATCACCGCCACCGTAAATGGAGCAACGCGATAGAAACTATGGCCATTCAGCTCCTCACGGCTCACCCATCGCGCATCGTCCGCATCCGAGGCGCAGCAGAGTGATCCACCGCGAACGCGGCAGAGAAAATCAACCAGCACGTAGTGATATTGAACCTCACCTTTATCGTCCCGAACGATACGGTCGAATACCTCGACAATGGTAAGCGGCTCAACTTCAAGCCCGGTCTCTTCGAGCACCTCGCGGCAGACTCCCTGCTGCATCGTCTCGCCCAGTTCAAGCGCGCCGCCCGGCAAAGACCATTCGCCTTTCAGCGGCTCCTGCCCTCGTTGAACCAGCAATACGCGGCCTTCGTGAAAAATGACCGCGCCTACGCCTACGATGGGAGAGTCTGGATATTCGCGCCGCATCCGTTCTTCCGCATTCCTCTCTTACATATAGCTCTTCAAACGTATCAGAACTACGGCACCTGCAGCGGGTGAAGCCCCTGAATCGGAAATATCCCGTCGGACCATTTTCTTCGAGCATCGGTTGCGGGCAGAAGAGATAGCACAGAAGGAAGCTGTCAACATATCAATTCCAGTGATGGCATATCATCGAAATCAATAGCATAGTCTCTCTCTTACATACGAAAACTCTATAAATTTCATACTTTTTCGATTTAGGGTATTGCGCTTTTGCAACGCAAATTTACATGTCGATAGCTCACATTCTTATCTGGATTCTCTCGATTGCCGGCATTTTGCTGATGCTTTTTCGGCCATGGAATATTGCCGAAGTGTGGTGGGTCTGCGGAGCGGCAGGAGCCATCGCCGCGCTGCGTCTTATTCCTCTAAAAATTGCATGGCATGCCATTATGGAGGGCTCCGATGTCTACCTGTTCCTTGCAGGCATGATGATGCTGGCGGAGCTGGCGCGTAGTCACGGCGTCTTCGACTGGTTGGCTACACTGGCAATCCAGAAATCGAAGAGCTCCAGCACCCGGCTCTTTATTATGATCTACGCCGTCGGCACCCTGGTCACCATTTTCCTCTCCAACGACGCCACAGCCGTGGTGCTGACCCCGGCTGTATTGGCAGCCGTTCGGAAGTCGAAGGCAGAACCGCTGCCGTATCTCTTCATCTGCGCTTTCATCGCTAACGCCGCCAGCTTTGTCTTGCCTATTTCAAATCCGGCAAACCTCGTCGTGTTTCATGGCGACATACCTCCTCTGGGCAAATGGCTGCACATCTTCCTGGCCGCTTCGGTTGTCTCGATCGTCGCCACATACGCAGCCCTCCACTGGTGCAGCCGAAATCAGCTTCACAATACGATCCAAAGCGATATTGCCGATGGCCATCTTTCACATCCTGGAAGGCTTGCCCTCATCGGGATTGCGTTGGTGGCTGTCGTTCTTCTGGCCACATCGGCGTTTGGTTCCGATCTGGGGCTGCCGACATGCATTGCCTCGCTGGCGATAGTCATCTGTGTCAGCGCATTCGAGAAGCATGCTCCTTTCGGCATCCTGCAGAAAATATCGTGGAGCGTAATTCCTCTGGTTGCCGGCCTGTTCATCCTGGTAGAGGCAATAAACAGTGCGGGCGCGCTGCGCATTTCACAGACCGCGCTACAGACAATGCAGAAGCTCCCTCCGATGACATCGGCGATCGCCTCAGCTCTCGGCATCGGCATTGGGACGAATCTCATGAATAATCTGCCTCTAGGCCTGATAGCGGGCGCCAGTCTGCGGAATGCGCACATTGCTGGCATTTTGCGAAATTCTGCATTGATCGGCATCGATCTGGGGCCAAATCTTTCCGTGACCGGCTCTCTGGCAACCATTCTTTGGCTGATTGCGATTCGCCGCGAAGGCATGCACGTCAGCGGCTGGACATTTTTGAAAACCGGCATGCTCGTAATGCCGCCTGCTCTCATCCTGGCAGCGCTTACGGCAGCTTTTTGGGGCTAAAATAGGTATCCAAGCAATTAGAAACAAATAGCTGATACATAGAAAGTTACAGGAATATTCGCTTTATTTTCGCCCATAATATTTTCATTTAAAGACAACTTTCCAATCCAGCCTCGTGTCTCAGGCTACGTGTACATTCTCGCTCCAAGGGGATACACTGCAATATCTGATTCACAGAACGAGTTCTATATGAAGAAAAAACTCCCCCTAAAATTCACTTTTTTGGCTCTTTTTTGCACATTTGTGTGCTCATGTTCCTTCTCGCAGGTTGCCACGGCCACCAAGGGCGGTGAAGGCGGTATTCACATCTTCGGGGAATTCTCCGCGGGCAGACCAAATTATGGATATGATTGGCTTTATGGTCCTACCGTCGGCGGATATATTCAACTTAGCCGCTGGATTGGCGGAGAAGCCCGTGGCTCTGTCATGAAATGGGGGCCATCTCCCTTTCACCAGGATCTTGCAGTTGTTGGACCGCGCATTATCTATCCCATGCATAAATTTGTTCCATATGCGGCTTTTGATGTCGGAGTCGCGCATGTCACTTATCAGCCTGTTCAAAGTGCTCCCCTGGTGGCGAGCAACAAATTTGCCTGGGAGATGGCTGCCGGGGTCGATTACAAATTGACTCCGCGCATCGATCTGCGACCTTTTGACTTCACCTATGGCAAAATCAGCGTGCTCAACCATGGCCTGAATCCAAAAGGCTTCAGCACAGGTATCGTCTTCCGAATTTTCTAGGACGGTAGTACCACCGATTGGCTTGTCATCCGGAGCGCAGCAGAAAATCTGCTTTATCTGCTGCGCCTGGAATGACAAATCCTATTGCCCAAACGCTTTCTCCAGAAATTTGACGATGCGTTGGCGGCCATCGAAGCCATGCCATGGCTCCGGGCTGGGATTTCCGAAGATACCGCTTGCCAGCGGGCCGTGATCTTCGCGCGGGTAGCGCACCAAGTCGACGGATACTCCCATCTGCCTCAGCGCGCGATACATCTCCAGGCTCTGGCCCACAGGATCGGTCGTATCGCTGTCGCCCTGTAGTAATAAAAATGGCGTTTTTGCATGAGCTATGCCTGATAGCGGACTCTGCTTCCACGCGTCAGCATCGTGCTCCCATGGCTTGCCGTAGAACCAGCGGTCATACCACGAACCGCTTTCTGTGCCGTATTCGCTGAACTGATCGATAACCGGCGCGCCGCTGATAATGGCCTTGAAGCGATCTGTCTTTCCTTCCGCAAATCCCGCCATTTCTCCGCCGTAGCTGTAGCCCATCAATGCCAGTTTGTCCGGATCAACGGCGTAGTGCGCAAGCACAGCATCGACTCCAGCCATGACATCGCGGAAATCCGCGCCACCAAGATCGTTCTTGTTCGCCGCAGCAAATGCTGCGCCGTAACCAGTGCTGCCACGGGGATTGGGCCGGAAAATCGCCCATCCATGACCCAGCAGGAAAGGAACGAGCGGTCCATAGCTATCCTCCCAGGCGCCCGTGGGGCCGCCGTGAACATCCACAATCAAAGGCACTTTTCGGTCTTTGACTTGCGGAGGTAAATACAGAAGCCCTTCCAGCGTTTGGCCTTCGTTCTGCCAATGCACAAGCTGCGACGGAGTATCCGTCCACTTTGCCGGAAGCATGGATGGCGCATTGAGCGCGCGAGCATTATGCTCCAGCTTATCCGCAAAAAAGAGTGTGGACGGAGTGGTGCTGCCGCTTCCGATCCAGACCCAGCCGCTGTGCCGTGCATTTGTGTTGAGATTGATCGTGACTGGGGTGTTGAATCTCAAAGCTTCCGTTTTGCCTTCCGCAAAGCGCGCCACCGTCACCTGCGTCCCGTTCTGCACGGACTGCAGCACCTTACCTTCATAGGAAATCGGGCTTTCGTGCCCTATGGTGCCCTTGTAGTTGCCACTGAGATTTTTTACCGCGTTATCGGACGGCGTAAAGACATAGAGATCGTCGTAACCCGGAGGAGTGTCCTGCTCTGCCTGTGCATGAAAATAGAGGCGCTTGCCGTCTTCCGACCATGCAGCCTGCGAAACCGTTGCGGGGACCTGCTTCCATTCTTCGGGATGGTTAGGATCGGAAGCAGTCAACAGCCATGCAGCTTTTGCGGGTCCAAGGTCGCCGGCATTGTTCGGCTTTTCGGTGATCGCCAGCAACTTATCCGATTGCGGTTTCCAGGCGGCAGATTCTACATTCGGCGCAATGCTTGCCTGTGTTAGTTTGCCCGTTGCAGGCTCGAAGAGATAGAGCCGCGTGCCGTGCGGGTCATGGTCCACCCATTGCGCATCGGCTTTCTCCGTCTCCTGCTTCTTCTCGCCGGGGGTCTGCGGGTCGTGAGCGATGACAGCGATCCATTTCCCATCGGGAGAAACAAAAAAGCGCTCCACGTCTAATTCAATCGGCTCCTTCTTTTGCGTTGTTTTCTCTTTATTCGGCGGAAGAGCATCCGGCTCAAGCGAGGCGTCGATTGTCGGCTCTACCTTCAGGTCATAGGCGCGCGCTTCGCCGCCCTCCATCGGAAGTTTGTAGAGTTGCGTGTGCTCGCCGCGTTTGGCTAGAAAAAGAATGGCGCTCCCATCGGGAAGCCATTCGCCGTTATGCTCGCCGCGTTTATCGGCTTCCGGTGAATAGGTAAGCTGGCGCGCCGTGTTCTGTTTGATATCTACCAGCCACAAATGGCTGCGTCCGCCGTCAGCGGTTGCATCCGCAACCTGCACCAATACGCTGTCACCATCGGGCGACAGCCGGGGCTGGCTCAATGAGTGGATATGGCGCAGGTCCTCATTTGTGGGAAAGCGCGCTTCCTGAGCAGCAATAGTTAGTGCCACGGCAAAAACAATCGAGAGGGCGACAACGGTCTTCCGCATGTCACTGAGGATAACTGAACGGAATCTTGACAACAGTGTCGTCGAATTTCTGTACACTCCCAGAAGCGTTTTATGGATGCTACGCAACAATCCGCGGAAACACAGCCGTCGCTCTGGACATCCGTGCGCGAAGCCTTGCGCGGCTCGCATCAGGACTATACGGCAGGAAGCCTGAATCGCGCCATCTTGCTGCTGGCGATTCCCATGGTGCTCGAGATGGTGCTGGAATCGCTCTTTGCTGTAGTGGATGTTTTCTGGGTAGGACACCTTGGCGCAGACGCTGTCGCTACGGTCGGCCTTACCGAATCGCTGCTTTCATTGGTCTTCGCGGTGGGCATCGGGCTCTCCATGTCGACAACGGCGATGGTGGCGCGCCGAATTGGAGAAAAAGACCCGGAAGATGCTGCCATTGCCGGAGTGCAGGCCATCTTTCTCGGCCTCCTTGTTTCCATAGTTATCGGCGTTCCCTGCTTTATTTTTGCCCCACAATTACTGCGGCTGATGGGAGCTACGCCTGCCATCGTCGCGATCGGCAGCGGCTATGCGCGCATTGCCCTTGGGGGCTGCGGCGCGATTGTCATGCTGTTCCTCAATAACGCGATTTTTCGCGGAGCAGGCGATGCCGCCATTGCGATGCGCCTGCTGTGGGTATCGAACATCATTAACCTGATTCTCGATCCCTGCCTGATCTTCGGCTTCGGACCGATTCCAAAGCTAGGCGTTACCGGCGCGGCGCTTGCCACGTTCATCGGACGAAGCATCGGGGTGCTCTACCAGTTTTATCGCCTGATGAAAGGAACGGAGCGCATCCATGTTTTGGCGCGGCACCTCCGCATTCACCTGGGCGTTCTGTGGCGGCTGGTGCGCGTGTCTATCACCGGCATACTGCAGTTTGCCATTGCGCATACCAGTTGGATAGGACTTGTCCGCATTATTTCGGTCTTTGGCGCGGATGCGCTGGCGGGCTATACCGTGGCCATTCGCATCCTGATTTTCGTCATTCTGCCTTCCTGGGGGCTCAGCAATGCCGCGGCGACGTTGGTGGGACAGAATCTCGGCGCCAAGCACCCCGACCGCGCAGAGAAATCCGTATGGCGCACCGGCCTCTACAACATGGCTTTTCTGGGCACAATCGGGATATTCTTTATCTTTTTCGCCACGCCTGCCGTGCGTCTTTTTATTCATGACCCGGCGGTCGTGCCCATCGCCGCCGCGGCACTGCGCATCTTAAGCTGCGGAAATGTCGGCTACGCCTACGGCATGGTGATGCTGCAGGCTTTCAACGGCGCAGGCGATACGATAACACCTACCATCGTCAACTTCTTCGGTTTTTGGACAATCCAGATTCCGCTGGCATGGTGGCTCTCATTTCACTTGCAGATGCATGAGCACGGAGTCTTCCTTGCCATCGTTTTATCCGAATTCGTCATTGCTGCAGCCAGCATCGTGCTCTTCCGCCGCGGCCGCTGGAAGCAGCAGAAAATCTGACCCGGCAATTCACATCCATCTGTTCTCATCAAAGCAAAGTGTTCATCCGGCAAGAAAGTTTGCTATGTACGGCAAATTTCTTTGTCAACATCGCATCACAATATTTGATTGAAAATTTATAGAAAGGCCGTTTCAATCATGGTCTTCGAAGCGATGGAATACTCCTCCTCGGCTCACTTATCCGGTTCCCGCTCTCATGCCAATATGTCTCCATACGCAAAAATAAAGCGTACGTGTGGTTCCCGCGGCGCGATTCGCGGCTTGATGTTTGCAGGGCTGTTCGATGTTTTCCTGGTTCTGCTGGGATTCGGAATATGGGCGCTTTGGCGGGCGCTGTAAGTTAACTCCGCCACTCACTTTCTCTATCAGATGTAATGGCGATGCGGACATGCATCGCCGATTACACTGAGAACATGCCTATCCCCTCTGACAAAATCAAACTCATTGTTTTCGATCTTGATGGAACGCTCATCGATTCGCGCAAAGACCTTGCCAATTCGATCAATGAAATGCTGGTTGAGTTTGACCGGCAACCGCTGCCGGAAGAGATCATCGCCGAATATATCGGCGATGGCGCAGGCATGCTGGTGCGCCGGGCGCTTGGCGATCCCGCAGACGAAGTTCTGGTGGAACGGGCGCTGGAATCGTTTCTCGCGCATTATCGCGTTCACAAACTCGATTACACCTACGTATATGACGGGGTTTTCGAGGCGCTCGACGCGCTGAAGCCGGAGCGGCAGATGGCGGTGCTCACCAATAAGCCGGTCCATCCGGCAAAAATCATCTGCCAGGCGCTGGGCTTAAGACCTTACTTTTTCCAGATTTATGGCGGCAACAGCTTTTCTACCAAAAAGCCCGATCCGGAAGGACTGACCACTCTTATCCGCGAAGCCGGCGTTCAGCCGGAAGAAACTGTCATGGTCGGTGACTCCGATGTGGATATTTTGACGGCGCGGCGGGCCAAAACCTGGGCAATCGGTTGCAAATACGGGCTTTCCTCGCATACGGTGGAATCCATACCATCCGATTATTTAGCGGATTTTCCGCGAGATTGGATTGCTGCCCTGGATGCTAAACGGATAAACTCATAAAAACGTTTCACTGGAATGAAAGTCAAACCTGATGTTCCATGAAAGCGCTTAACCCGGTTCGACCACTGGCAATTTTTCTGCAAGTCCTAAGCTTTGCTTGAAGGAGATTCCGCCTTGCTGCGTACTGTCCTGTTATCTGCCCTTATTGCGTGCCCCGTCACGTCTGCTCGCGCTGCCGATATGCCTGTAACCCCGGCATCCAGCTCTGCTGTCGCCAGCATTACCGGCACTATTGCGGATACAACCGGCGCAATTATTCCCGGCGCGCAGGTGCAGCTTACCGACACAAACGGAGTAGTTGTTGCCAGCACGACGAGCGACAGCTCCGGTAATTTCCGCATACAGCCGCCACGCCAAGGCGACTATTCATTGGTTGTGAACCTGCAAGGATTTCAAACCGCCTCCCAGCATATTCACGCAGGCGCAACTGCTGGAACTCCGGTAAGCTTTGCGCTGACGGTTGCCGCTGCCGTGACGCAAGTTGAGGTCAATGCGAATTCCAACGTGGATCTCACCGCCTCCGATGAGAATGGCGATACAGCGGTGATGAGCGCGGATGACCTGAAAGCAATGCCGGTTTTTGACAATGATTATGTCACGGCAATGAGCTCTTTCCTGGATTCAGGAGAAGGCTCGACGGCAGGAACCGGTCTTATGGTGGACGGCGTTGAAGCCAACCGTGCCATGGTTTCCCCTTCCGCAGTGCAGGAAGTGCATATTAACCAGGATCCGTATTCCGCGCAGTATTACCGCCCCGGGCGCGGACAGTTGGAGATCATCACTAAGCAGGCCGCGGATGCTTATCACGGCGAGCTGAACTTCCTCTTCCGCGACGCCGCCCTGAATGCTCAAAATGCTTTTGCTCCGAGCAAGCCGCCGGAGCAGCGACGCATCTACGAAGGCGATGTTACCGGGCCTCTCTGGCACGCAAAGAATTCCGCCTTTCTTTTTTCCTTTAACCGCGCAGAAGAAGACCTGAGCGCCGTGGTCAACGCGGTGGTTGCGCCGACTCCCGATAATCCCAGCGGTATTTTTAATGAAAACGTGGCAGCACCGACGCGTGATACCGAATTTTCCTTGCGTGTAGGGCACCAGTTCAGCGATAAGAATTCCGCTTCGATTATGTATGCGTTTCAGGACTCGACCAACCGCAACCAGGGCGTAGGCAATCAAACCCTCCCTGAGGCCGGCTACAACACGGAAGGCCGCGAAGACGACATCGTCCTGCATGATGATTACATCGTTTCTCCTTCGATCCTGAACCAGGCATCGATCGTGCTGGAGCACAGCTACGATCCGGTATCGAATGTGGTGAATGCGCCGAAGGTCAACGTGCAGGGCTATTACACAAGCGGCAGCGCACAAAATGCGCAGGTGCGCACCGAATATAACTTTCGCGCCAACGAGATGGTTTCCTGGACGAAAGGGCCACATAATCTGAAGTTCGGCATCAACCTGCCGCACCTCAGCCGTCGCGTGCTCGAAGACAATACCAACTCAGCCGGCACTTACACCTACGGTCCTACCTATGCTTCCGATGGAACTCTAACTGCGACCGCCATTCAGAACTACCAGAACGGCATTCCTTCCGGCTTCTCCATGCAGCAGGGACAGACGCGCTTTGTCTACAACCAGGAAGAAGTAGGCGCTTTTTTCCAGGATCAGATCAAGCTGTCGCCCATCTTCTCGCTCACGCCGGGAATTCGTTACGACTGGCAGAACTTCCCGGGTAAGAATAATTTTTCTCCGCGTCTCTCTTTTGCTCTGGTGCTGGACAAAAAGCATGAGATGGTCGTGCGCGGCGGTGGCGGTATTTACTATGACCGCTCCGGTTCAGGCCCTCTTGCCGATCTCGCCCGCTACCAATACGCCGCTCTGCGTCTCCTGCAAATCTCGTCCAATCAGCAGCCGCTCTGCTATCCCATTGAAGACTGCGCCGACCTCAATGCTCTGCCGCCTTCACTGGTAGAACGCGCGCCGAATCTGCGGACCCCGTATCAGATTGACTATGGTATCTCCATTGACCGTAAGGTCGGCGAGAAAGGCACCATCTCCATCGGCGGCCGCATGAATCGAGGCATCAATCTTTATCGCTCGGTGGATATCAATGCTCCTTTGCCGCCGGATTTCTCTTCCCGCCCCGACGCAGATATCTCTCAGTTGCGTCAGATCCAGTCAGAGGGCAACCAGAACGGCAGCGCTCTCGATGTGAACTATCGCGGACGCTTCAACAAGCGCTTCACCGGTTTTGCCTGGTACACCTGGAGCCACTATGGCAACAACACCAGCGGCATCTATTGGTTCCCGCAAAATCAATATGCCCCCAATGCGGAATGGGGCCCTGCGGACTGGGAGCAGCGTCAGCATTTCGGCGTATACGGCATGATCAATCCCGAGCACCTGCTGAATCTTGGAGTAGGCGTCTTCACCAACACGGGTAAGCCTTGGACCATTACGACCGGCGAAGACTCTTACGGTACGAATCTCTTCAATGCGCGCCCGGATGATGTGCCGCGCAACTCGGAGATCGGTCCGGATTATGCGGACCTGGACCTGCGTTGGGGCTACAATTTCAAACTTCAGCCCAAGGAGCTCGACAAGAGCCCCACAATTGGAATCTCCGCCTCGGCATTTAACGTGTTGAATCACGAGAATGGCTCATTCGTCGATACGGTGGAGGGCAGCGAAGACTTCGGGCAGGTCACCAGCGCCTATCCGGCCCGGCGTATGCAATTGGCGATGCGATTCGTCTTCTAGCGCAAGGGCAACTTACGCAGCTTCGATGTTGATGCGAACTCGGCGGCCAATGGCTGTAGCAATATTGACGAGAGCATCCAGAGAGAAGCGGGAAACGCGGCCTCGCAGCAGATCATTCATGCGCGGCTGCGTAACACCGCAGCGCCGCGCCGCTTCTACCTGCGTCCATCCGCTCTTTTTCACAATGGATGTAATCTGATGCATTAAATCCGCGCGTGCTTGCAGATTTGCTGACTCTTCGGGAGTATCAGAAATGGCGTCCCAGACACTGGTATATTTTGCGGGTTTGTTCATTTGCGTTTTCCTTCTATCTGACTGAACCTCTGCTTTGCTAACTCGATATCTCGCCTGGACGTTGCCTGTGTCTTCTTCTGGAAGGCATGCAGCACATAAATTACATCCATGAAACGTGCCGTATATAGAACGCGATATGCACCCGACTCATCTCGAATCCGCAACTCTTCCACGCCTTTACCAATGGACGGCATCGACTTGAAGTCATTCGGCTGTTCGCCACGCTGCACTAATTCCAATTGATAGCCGGCATCGTGGCGAGCATTTTCTGGGAACTCTCGCAGACATTCAAGCGAGTTCCCAAGAAATAGGATTGGCTTCATGAGCACATTATATCAGTATGGATATAAGAAGTTTGAAGATATTTGCGACTTAACGCTACCCGCGTACGCCGTCTTACTCGCCGAGCAAAAATCTCTGCGTTCGCATCGCCTTCCCCGAAGTGCCGTCACACTCGATCAATGTAGCGGCCATGCGAGGATCGCCTTTGGCTGCCTCGAACTTACCCGGCATCCCGGTCAAAAAGCGTTGCAGCACCAACTCTTTCTCAACGCCGATCACGCTGTCATAGGGTCCGCTCATTCCCACATCCGTCTGATAAGCAGTCCCTCCGGGCAGCACGCGATCATCCGCTGTGGGCACATGCGTATGCGTTCCCAGCACCGCGGTTACGCGCCCATCCAGATACCAGCCCAACGCGGCTTTCTCCGATGTCGCCTCGGCATGAATATCGACCAGGATCACCTTGGCCGTAATTTTTTTAAGCAATGCATCCGCAGTACGAAACGGATCGTCACTCGATGCCATGAAAACACGTCCCTGCAGATTCATCACCGCATATTCCTGCCCTGAAGCCAGCTGGCCCTGGTAATAGCCATGTCCCGGCGTGCCGGCCACATAGTTCGCCGGACGAATCACCCGGCGGGGCCGTTCATGGCTGTCGACTGGGACAGACTGCATGTATTCCATGATCTCTCGCTTGTCCCACACATGATTGCCGGTAGTAATAACATGCGCGCCCAGATCGAATAACTCGTCGGCCAGGGCAGGCGTCAGGCCGAAGCCGCCTGCCGCATTCTCGCCATTAATGATGACCAGATCGACCTCATTTTGTTCGGCGACATGGCCAAGATGCTCGCGTACAATGCGGCGGCCGGCGCTCCCGAAAACATCTCCTACAAAAAGAATGCGCAAAAACCAGGGCTCCCATCAGAGTAATAAGAAATTTTGATGCTAGCACGAACCATACTATGATCCGCGCAGGTCAAACGTAATTTGCTCAATTTGCAATAGAGATTCCTAAAAGCTATGGTAGCGTGGCAGTATGGCCATCAATACCCGATTCGCAACCGGCGTCCACGCCCTGCTTCTGCTCGCTGTCGAACCGGATGTACTGCAGACCTCAGAGGATGTGGCACGTAAACTGAATACAAACCCCGTTGTCATTCGTCGTGTTTTTTCTTTACTACAACATGCTGAGATCGTCGAAAGCCTGAAGGGACCCAGCGGAGGTTCGCGCCTGGCCCGCTCAGCCAAGGAAATTTCTCTTGCCGACATTTACCGGGCGCTCAACTCCGGAGATGTCTTTCATACGTCGGCTCATGCCGGGCCGGGTAAATGGAACCACTCGCTGCAACAGATTTTGAAAAACGCGCAAAAGGCTCTTGAAAAAGAACTTGCACAAACTACACTGAGTCAGCTTTTAAAAAAATCCGGAAAAAAGGACAAGCATTAAGCCATGTTCAATGCCGCGGCGCAGGAGCCGTTGTGTCCGTTGTAGAATCAACGACTCCGGTTTTATGACTGTGCCGATGGCTGAGTTTGCGTGCAATATCTGGCCAGAACTCAACCAGCTGCGCGCCCAAAGCTCCTTCTCCGGTTACGATCAGCGTGTTTGTAAATACGAGCCCGGGCCCGCGATCCGATTCAGGATAGTATGCATTGGAAATAGCGCCGCCAATCATGTTGCCGACGACGTTCGCATAGTTCGGCCCCCATGTGCTGTTGTCGCGGCGGCACCAGACAGTTGACAGGGCGGCATGCAAGACGCGGCTGCCGCCGCTGCCTGTGCCCTTACGGAAATATCGCGGGTCTTCATGCAGCAGAGACGGCAGAACCGCGTTACCCCAGAATGCCCCGTCAAAAGCATCGGCATAGGCTGCGCCAAACCGCTTGAAGTATCCCTGCGCGCCCTGGCCATATTCTTCATGGCTGTCTTTCGCCTGCCCAATACCGGCCACTATACCGGCCAGGACAAAGGCATACGGATCGGTTGAGCTCTTCAGCATCAAATGAAACTTCTGCCCGGACGTTAGAGGTGGCGCATTGCTGTTATCCATCATGGTGAAGTTCGGCACTACGCCAAAAATGCGCTGATGCTCTTCCTTTTTTAAATCTTCGCTTGCCTGGTCCTGTTGTGATTTTTGGGGAGTTGCATCTGCCGGCGCGGGCAGTTGCGCCGCTTGTCCGCTGGATTGCGGCCCATTGGGAATCTCGTCACTTGACGCGAGGACATGCCCATCCTGGCCGAAAGCCAGAGCAGGAGCGAAAGAGCACGTAGTCAATGCAGCGGCCAGAGCCGCACATCGAGGAATGGAAAAAAAGCTTTTCTTCAAAATTGAATCATCCAGTTCTTTACTTACACAAAGACGCGCCAGGCCGCTCTTAAGCTGCCTTTTAAGCAGGAATTCCCCGGGATCGCCTGAAATCTACAGCAGGTAAGTATTCCGCAATAGAGTTACTGTCAGGCCGGTTCCAGCTCGATGCGTTTTGCGGCTGCATCCAGGAGCGTAATACGGAAACTGCGCACTTGTCCTGCCCGCAGATCTTCTGCCTTCGCTGACCCGCTGGTGCTGCCGCTTTTCCATCTGGTCTGCAGCATGGCCGTAAGCGCGGAAAGATCGACAGCGCCGGATGCCTTTGTTTCTGTCGTGGCCTGGGCAGCACTGCCTTTTCGGCTATATCCCTGAATGCCTTCGCCCAGCTCTACCCTTACAAACTCGCCTGTATCTTCCATCGTGCGGCCGGAAACCACATCGCCGATCTTGTGCTCCGCCAGATATTCATCCAGACCAGTAGGAACCAGCTGCTTCATGCTCAGCTTGATCTGCCGTTTTTCTTTATCGAAGGCCAGAACCAGCGCTTTTACTTGTTCACCGATGCGCAGCACATCCTGTGGGTGATGGATATGCTTGTCAGCGCTGATCTCGCTGACATGCACCAGCCCTTCCACGCCTTCGACGAGCTGCACAAATGCCCCGAACTTCATAAAGCTGGTCACCGGCCCTTCAATCTGCGAGCCTACGGGAAAGCGTTGCGCCGCATCCGCCCAGGGATCGCCCAGCGCCTGCTTCAGGCCGAGCGAAATGCGCTTTTCCTGCTGATTCAACGCCAGAATCACTGCGTCTACCACGTCGCCCTGCTTCAGGATGTCGCTGGGCTTGCGCACCTTTTTCACCCATGACATTTCAGAGACGTGGATCAGCCCTTCCACGCCCGGTTCCAGTTCTACAAAGGCTCCGAAATCTGCGAGCCGAGTAACCGTGCCTCTCACCCGGTCGCCCACTTTATACTTCTCTGCCGCGCCTTCCCATGGATGCTTCTGTAGCTGCTTCAATCCCAGTGAAATGCGCTTCTGCTCCGGGTCGATCTTCAGCACCTTCACCTCGACTTGCTGCCCCTCGGTCAGCACATCGCCGGGCTTGCTGATGCGGCTCCAGGCAATATCGCTCACGTGCAGGAGACCATCAACGCCGCCCAGGTCCACAAAGGCTCCGTAATCCGCCAGGCTGCGTACCGTTCCCTGCACGATATCGCCTTCCTTTACCTGGCCATAGCGCTGTTCGCGTTGTGCAAGCTGCTGCTCTTCCAAAACGCTGCGCCGGTCCACCACCACATCCTCGTCGGCCACATCGAGCTTCGTGATACGGCAGACAATTTCCTGTCCGACCAGCTTCTCCATCTCAGCGGCATCGCGTGTTCCGCTGCGCGACGCAGGCAGAAACGCGCGCACGCCTACATCTACGGTCAGGCCGCCCTTTACCACGCCGGTTACAGTGCCGGTAATAGGCGTCTTCGCTTCAAATGCCTGCTCTAATGAGGTCCAGTCTTTCGGCTGCGCAATCTTAAAGCGGGAAAGCTCGTAGTAGCCTTCTTCATTCCGTCCCTTTATCGATACCGGAATCCGGTCGCCGGCCTTCGGAAGATCATTTTCCGTAAATATCGAACGCGGAAGCACTCCCTCGATTTTGTATCCGATATCGAGGAAAACCCACTCCGGGGAAACAGTAATCACTGTGCCTTGCAGCTGTTTGGCGCCGTCTTCCCACTTATGGGAATGACTCTGCTCAAACTGCGAGAGGAGCTCTCCGAAGGACTCGCTGGTTTCTGCTGTGGGTTCGACTGTGGGCTGGGGCTCGGAAGGGTTGAAATTCGACATGATAGCTATATCTTCATTCTGGCATATCCCGCAAAATTGCGTCCTTGCCTTACTATCAGAATGTGAAAATCAGAGCCTCTGTTCTCGCCCTGCTTCTTGCCGGCCCGCTCTTCGCCCAAACACCTGCGGCTAAGAAGCCTGTGACGCATCACCATGCCGTAGCCTCCCCGGCGCTGCCGAAAAATATTCCGCCCGTACCGGGAGCGCCGCACACCGCCTATGCCCTTAAGTACATTGATACCAAGGTAGGCACAGGCGACGTGGCTGAGCCGAACAAGTTTTATACCGTGAATTACACGGGCTGGCTTGCTTCCGACGGCACGAAATTCGATTCATCCTTCGACCACGGCCAGCCCATCACATTTCCTGTCGGAATGCACCGCGTCATCACCGGATGGGATACCGGCTTTGCCGGTATGCGCGTCGGCGGCAAGCGGCGTCTCTTCATTCCCTATCAGCTCGCTTATGGCGAAAACGGCCGTGGGCCCATTCCGCCCAAAGCCGATCTGATTTTTGACGTGGAACTGCTGGCCGTCTCTGACACGCCTCCGGCAACACCAGCGCCACCGGCAACGCCGACACAGCCGGCATCGCCGCCACAACCACACAATTAACGCTCAGGGCTGCGAATTCTCCATAGTCAGAATGAATTCGCTCCCTGTATCCAGCCGAACGCTATGATCGGCGCTCGTCAATAATGCGCTGCATTTTGGACCTGCTTCCGTCACCAGTTTTACATTTTTCAAGCCAATAACCATCCCTGGATGCACCGTATCCGGCGGTCCTCCAGGGTTTAAATTTTCATCTTCTTTCAGGCCCATCGACGCCACCGTCTGCGAAATGTCCCGGCCACCGCTGCGTACTTCTGCCGGCATTGCATCATGAAAGGATTTGCGCTCGTTCGGAGGCCCGACCACGCCTATCGTGCGCAATGTCAATGGCTTCTTTGCCGAGCCTTCACAGTCTGCATGATCAAACATTACGGCCAGTTCACTGCCATTTTTGCTGCCCGACGCCGACAGCACATTGCCGTAAATCATTGCCCCTTTCGGCAGCCTGCAGCCTGCGCCCTCCCATGGCTGTGTTACTTTGAGCTCCACTGGCTGCCCAGGCTTCACATGCGCCGAATCGAGCCAGCCTACAATGCTCGCCTCAATCGTGACATTCGTCGGCACATAACCTGTCTGGCTTGCATAAATATTTGCGCAATCTTCGCTTGCGACTTGAAAAGCAGGCGCAGGCTGCGCCGTCGCAATCATCGTTCCCGACGATGTCACGTCTACTCCTCCCGATGACTCGAACTTCACCAGACCATCGCGGTAGTCCAGATGCATGGTCAACGCGTGCAGAATGTCGAAGCCGAGCAATCCTGCTACCTGGAATCCGGCATTCTCATCAATAGCTGCCGGATCAAAGTCGAGCACATGCCCCTGATTCTCAACTTCCAGGCCGGCAAACTGGAAATCGAAGTTGTCGCGGTATATCTGAACTGTGCCACCCCCAACTGTCGATACCGGATTCGTGAAGTTCACCTTCGTCGGTGAGATTGCATGGGCAATCACCGGTGTCATGGTGCTCATGCGCATACCGGTATCCAGAACATAAAGACGGCGCTCCTTGTGGTTGAGGACCGCCGGTAGCAGTAGAAATTGATTCCGATGATAGATCGGCGAATAATCGGCCAATTCTCCATCACGGAAACGGTCGCCCGGCAATCTATTCTCTTTTTCACCCGGAATCGAAGGCAGCGGCGCGAGTTCCAGCCTGGCTGCAGGAAAATTCAGCGTCACCAGATATGGCGCGAACACATCGGTTCCGATAAACCCGCTTCCTTTATCTGGAAATGGTGTATCGCTGACACCCACGAGGCAGTTGCGGAACTCCAGAGAGCCGATGTGCAGCCGCTCTGCGCGCACTGTATTGACCGGGTCGCCATCTCCGTGCTGGAAACCGCTCGCATCTGCCAACTCACGGCTGATGTATAGGCCCGAAGCTGCTGTGTCCACGATCAGCTTCGTTTTGCCTTGCGGCAGATCAATATCAAGTTGATAGGCGCTGACATGCTTTGCATCCTGCATCATTGGAATCAGCGGCAAGGAAACAACCGCAGCAATCGGATCGCTCACGCACGTTTTCGAGTTCTCGGTAAGCTGCCCCATCAGTGCATGCACAGAGGCCATTGCCTTTTCGCGCAGATCGGCATCCACATCTTTCATCGTGGCCAATGCGTTCAGAGTGCCCTCAATGTCTTTGGCCGGCGAATCAATCTGCAGCCATTCATGCCTAATGTCGGGATCGTTTGGATCGATGTCATACGCCATCTGCAATTCTTTGCGCTCCGAGGCATACATCGAATCGATCCGTAGCACCTGGCTGCGAATCAAATGGGCCCGCGCATAACAGCTGTCCAATTTGATGGCGCCGTCGAGCGTTTGCAGAGCAAGCCATGGCTGCCCCTTGTGATATTGCGTTTCCGCCAGTGCCGTCAATGCAGCAGCCGCATTTGGATTCGCTTCCAGCGCTTTCTTCGCCAGCATCTCCGCATCGGCGATTTTGCCCTGATGCAGCATCGTGCGCACGAGTGCCGCTGACAATGCCGCATCCTGCGGCTGCTGTTGCAGTGCCTGCATATACAGCGATTCCGCTATGTCATATTGTCCGCGCGCGTAAGCGTCCTCGGCCGGGGTGACAACATGCGGAACTACTGTGGGGCAGGAACTGTTTTGCGCCCTGGCAGAGCAGAACGCGAGCAGAGACGCAAGCATTGCGCCTCCCCAGCAACGAACGTGGAAAGACATGGTGGGCATATGAGAGACAGGGGGAGTCAGCCGGAGTATACTCCAGCCGCGCAGGGTCGCGCTTCAGGCAAAAAGAAGCCCGCCGGGAAAAGCCGGCGGGCCAGGGAGGTCGTTCGATGCGACGAACGACTTTAAAAACCAAGTCTCAGGCTGAACTGGATTTCACGCGCAGCGTTCGCCCCCGTCAGGTTGCCGAAGTTTGAATCGTTCACTCCGGTATCCAGTCCGGTAAAGTTCACACGGTTGAATGCGTTGAAGAAATCCGCGCGGAACGTGGTAGAGAAGCGGTCCGCGTACATCCACGACTTGAAGGCCGAGAGATCCCAGGTTGCGCTGCCCGGTGTTTCTATATTCGAGACTCCGGCATTGCCCTGCACACCCAGCGTTGTCACCGGCTGTACATTCTGCACATTGAAATAAGGACCGAGCTTGCCATTCTTTCCAAGATCGCTATGCAGCGATGAGTTATTGACCGGACCCGTTACATTCGGCAACGCGTTCACAAAGGCGCCCAGGTTCTGGTTGCTGCCCAGTGTGACCCACGGACCGGTGTAGAAGGTTGCGATCGCGCTCGCCTGCCATCCGCCGGCCAGAACGTTGACCAGCCCGCCACGATTCAGGAACGGCTTACCCTTGCCGAACGGCAGCTCATACAGCGCGTTCGCGCTCAGGTGCTGGTTCATGTCGTAAGTGCAGTGGCCATAGTCCTTGGAAAGATCCAGCGGGTGCCATGCAAACTGGTCCTGCCACGGAGTGCCCAGGCACTTGGACCATGTATACGACCCCAGGACCGAGAAGCCGGAGCTGTACCGCTTTTCCACGCGCAATGCCAGAGCGTTGTAGGTAGAGTTGCCCGCGTTCAGGTTCTCCTGGATCGCGCCCGCATAATTGGTGTAACCCGTGGTGCCGTCAGGGCGTAGCGGGTTGATGACGATGCGCGTTTCATAGTGACGAGACGCTGATCCCATGTAGGAAACCTCGGCCAGCCAGTTCTTCAGGAAGTTCCTCTGCACCGACAGCGAGTACTCATAGGCGAGAGGCGTCTTGTTATGCGCATCGATGAAGGAAACCGACTGCCCTGCTCCCGGCAGGCTCAGGCTGAACAACTGATCGAGCTTGAAGTTCAACGGCTGTCCTGCGATCGAATTGTTATAGTTCTGCACCGAGTAATACTTCGGCGTATCCACCATCACTTCCCACTGGTTGAGGTTCGCGCCCAGGAAGTAAAGCCCGAAGCCGCCCTTGATGACGGTATTGCCGTCCGACGTTGGAACGAAGTTGAAGCCGAAACGCGGCGAAAAATTCGTATAAGACGGATGCACCATCTGCCGCCCCAATCCCAGCGCCTTTGTGTCCGGATAGGTCAGCAACTGGCCGTTGTCCCAATCGAAGCTGCCTACATGGTTCCGTGTATCGACCGGAGGCTGGCTGTATTCGTAACGAAGCCCGCCGTTGACTGTAAGCCGCGGCGTGACCTGATAGGTATCCTGCACATAGTAGGACTGATACCACCGGCGCAGGTTCAGCGTTGGATCACCGACAGAGGTTGCTGCCGAAGACGGTGCGCCAACCAGGGCATCGGCAACCGGGTCGCCCGTGTAGTTGCCGTTGAACGAAAGCCCGCTTCCCTGCCAGTCTTCATACATGTAGACGGGGTCGTAGCGGATGTCGGCGCCGATGCCAATGGTGTGCTTGCCCTTCTGGATCGTCAGCGCATCGGTGCCCATGAAAAGATTTTCACGGATCACTTCTGTGCCGCCCGCAGAACCGGGGTTTGGATAGCCGGAGATGCCGATGCTCGGCGGACCATATGAGCCAGGTTGAATTTCTGTGTAGTTCAGGCCGAGCGGATTTGCCTGTGTGGGATCGAATCCGGCAGCGCGGTTCTGCCCCGTTTCCGTGTAGTTCCATCCAAAGCGCAGGTTATTGACAATGTTCGGATTGAATACGTGCGTCCAGCCCGTCGCCAGATTTTTAGGATGCGAGGGAAAAATACGCGCCGCATAATACGTGATGCCCGGCTCGGTGGTGTTCATCGTCTGCCAGGTAAAGCGGCCAAAAACCGTGTTTTTGTCCGAGATGTTGTAATCAATGCGACCGCTGCCCTGGTCCCAGTTGCTGGTTGTGTTCTCGACTGTCACATTGTTATTGCCGCCGGAAAAGCTGCCATTCGCTGCGGGGAAATATGCCAGCATCTTGACTGCTGCAGGCGAGAAATCTGACGACGGAATTTGGTTACCTGCATAGGGCAAGCCGGTGAAGGGGCTGTAAAGCTGCTGAGAATCAGCGCTGAAATCGCCGTGCAGCATCGCTTCCGTAGGCACGCGGTTGTAAACCGTTGCCGGTTGAAGCTGACGGAATCCCTCATAGTTGCCGAAGAAAAACAGCTTGTTCCTCAGGATCGGTCCGCCGACGCTGGCACCAAACTGATTCTGGTGGAAAGCCGGAGCAGCGCCCTGATCAAAGTAATTGCGTGCATCGAGAGCGTTATTGCGCAGAAACTCGAAAACCGAGCCGTGAATCTGGTTCGTACCCGAGTGGCTGATGATGTTCACAAACGTGCCGCCCGCGCCAAATGCCGCCGACGAGCCCGTCTGCTCTATCTTGAACTCCTGAATATTGTCGATAGACGGGAGAATGCCGATCGCGCCATACCACGCGTTCTTCACTTCAATGCCGTCAAAGAGATAGCTGGTATCGTCCTCACGCAAACCGTCAACCGAGACGCTGACCGTCTGCGTTCCTGTCCATGCCGAGGCCGGCGAGTTCATGCCCGGAGTGTTCGACGGCGTAACACCGGTCGAAAGCTGCGCCAGTTGCAGGAAATTGCGCCCGTTCAGCGGAAGATCCTGAATCTGCTTGTTCTCGATCACTTGTCCCTGGTTTGAGCTGACCGTATCGAGCAGCTGCGCGCCTGCCGAAACCGTGACAGACTGCGTGCTGGTCTCAAGTCCGAGCTTCACATCCTCACGCGCCTGCTGGTCGACCAGCAGCGTAAATGCCTGGATATCCTGCGCCGCAAAGCCGGAACTGGCAACATGCATGGTATAGCTGCCTGGTGGCAACTGCCCCACGCGATACACGCCTTGACCATCGGTTTGGGCTTTGGTGGCGACTCCGGTTGCGGTGTTCGTAACTGTAATCTCAGCTCCGGCAATGACAGCCCCGGTCGTATCTGTGACCGTTCCTGTCAGCGAGCTGGTGGTGTTCTGCGCGCTTCCATACAGAGAAGCGAAGAAGATAGCTGCGAGCGCCAGCTTAGTACTGATTTTGCGCATTTTGCCTCCAAATCAGGTTCAAAAAACAGCGGAAAATAGATGAAATCGGGCACACAAAACTTACGTTTCTCATCTTCGGAAACGCGTGTAACCGAGTACATCCGAATTTCTTTTTTCAACGAATTTAGTCGAGAATGTTAACGATTTAGGAATCGTGCATCGCGCATTTTCGACTCATATTTATTTCACGTAAGCGCTTTCATCCCTTAACAGAAATTTA
Organism: Alloacidobacterium sp.; assembly: GCA_035547425.1. Lineage (GTDB taxonomy): Bacteria > Acidobacteriota > Terriglobia > Terriglobales > Acidobacteriaceae > Alloacidobacterium. The sequence continues at coordinate 39,796 of DASZUU010000020.1, forward strand.
TACTTTTAAATCTCCGTTATCCCACTAAGCTCTTCGGAAATTACGCGAAAAGCACTTTATGACACAGCTGTAACCGCTTCCACAGATAGAAAGACTGTTACTTCTGCGCTAGTAATTGATATAGAAACGCAGTAACGATTGTCAAATGACCGTGAATTCCGCATAAAAAAGCCTGCCGGAAAAACCGGCAGGCATGTGGGAGGCACTGCAAACTTTTATTTTCTGAAGCTCGACGACAAAATGTTTTGTCGTCGAGCTTCATGTTTCAAATCAGCTAGAAGTTAATTCTCCCTGTGATTTGGATATTGCGCGGCAGCTGCAACGTTCCGTTAGGGACACCAAACAGGTTATCGTTCGGTCCTGTATCCGGAATGCTGAAGGTGTGCCGGTTGAAGGCATTCAGCAACTCAAACTTCAACTGAAAGACGATATTTTCATGAATCGGCGTGTTCTTCAGAATGCTGATGTCTTCGTTGTAGTATGCGGGGGTACGAACTTCGCCGGTAACGCGAGGCATATCGCCTAATGAAAAGGCGCCATACTCTCCGCGATTAGCGACGGCGTTCTGGTCGTAGAACGCTCCGCCGTTCGGCTGTCGGATCGTATCCAGGTTAAAGAGACTGTTTGTTGCTGGATTGGCGGTCTGAGCCCCAATTGGATTCAGAGTTCCCTGATGGTATGCCGGACTCTTTAAATCTGAATGAGGCACACGATCAAAGCGGATCGAGTTCTGGAAGCCTGGGATGCCTGTAGCGCAGCAGAAGGAGAACGGCTGACCGGACATATACCTCTGCACCGCTCCGACTTCCCAGCCGCCAACTGCATAGCTGGCTATTCCATGATTCAGCCACGTCTTGCCACGGCCGAATGGCAATTCATACAGCCAGCTCAACACGACTGTATGCGGAACATCCTGCGCGCTGACTGCTTTCTCATCGTGCAGGTTGTTGACATTCTGTACCTGGGCTACACCGACGCCATTGTTGGGCAATAGGCTGTCAGAGTTGGTAATCGACTTCGACCAGGTGTACGAAGCCAGCAGGTTCAGACCGTTACGGAAACGCCGCTCCAGTGAGACCAGCATAGCTTCATAGCTGGACATGCCCACGTTCTGCAGGCAGCAGCCGCTATCGATGTAGTCATATTGCGGAAAAGGACGCAGGGCGCGCTGCACCTGTGCACCATTCCACAGCTGATTAAACCCAACGAATGGCTCTGTTACGCCAACCGTGTTGCCAACCACTTGATCGTTCAGGTGATTGCCGAGTGAGAAGTATTTCTGATCGATGTTGTTGATGTTCTGAATATTTGAGTGCAGATTTTGAGCTTTGTTCCCGATATACCCAACGGTAAGTATCAGGTCCTTTGCTACTTCCTGCTGCATCTGCAATGTCCATTGGCTGACCATTGCGGGACGTCCATACTGCTTCTCGATATAAGAGCCGCTGACAGGCTGCCCGTTGAAGATGCCGGGATCAAGATTTGGCGGCTGGGCAAATGCAGGGAAACCGCTGTCGAGCGTATAGGACGGATCGAAACCATTGTCTGGCCAGCTTGGATTCGCGCGATAGCCAGTATTCATGCTACCGCCGAAGTCTGAGTACTGCAGCGGTCCGTACATAATGCCTGCGCCGCCACGGAATACCGTTTTTCCTTGCAACGAAGAAGGTGAATAAGCAAAACCAAGTCGAGGAGCAATGTCCTTGTACCAGGTATCTGCCCATGCCGTGTTGCAACCATGGCAATTTGTTCCGAAGACCAAAGCACCGGGGATGTTGAACTCCGGATCAATTGCAGTTGGACTGAAGTTGGATGTGTTGTCCTTAGCCTCGTGACGGGGCATATCCACATCCCAACGCACGCCAAGATTCAGGGTCAGATCTTTGCTCACCTTGAAATCATCCTGAGCAAAGAGCCCGTAATACCAAGACGTCCAGCGCGACTGGTGCGGGATAATGCTTTGGCTGCCGCCGCAGGCCAGACCCAGCATCTGGCTGGCGAATCCATAGCCATCAGCAATACCGGCTGCCGACGCTGTTTCATTCCCGCAGAAATTCACTACCGGGCTGTTGCCATTGATAGGTGAATACTGCTGCCAGCGCAGGTCAACGCCATAAGCCATGCTGTGGCGTCCTTTTTGCCAGTTCACACTTTCATTCAAACGCATTCCATTATCAACGTTGTCATCGTTCTGCGGCGGATTGCCGAGATTGACGACATTACCGTTGGTAATCTGCGGAAAGTTGAATGAATCAGCATTGCCAATACCCAGTTCCTGAGACCAGTTCTTTTTGGCAAAAATGGCTTGTGCATAGTTGATGCTGTTGCTGCGGTTTGTACCGAAATTCAAGTGGTTTAACAGATTCGGGCTAAAGGAATAGTCCCATCCAAAACGGCCAAAATGCGTCAGGAAATCCTGTTTCCAGGTATTCGGATCGACCGGATCAGGCAGCAATGGATTACCACCGGAAGTGCGGTTGTTTTCACGAGCGCTATACGATCCCCAGAGCTTGTTCCGTTCGGAAATATTTGCGTCGATGCGCACTGTATAGGTTGTGTTGTTGATAGGAATGGTGCTGGGATAGACGAAGTTATTGAACTGCTGATCGTTTGTAGGCAGTGGATAATACTGCAGAATATTCTGTGCTACAGGGCTGAAACGGCTGGGATCGATCTTATTTCCCGGAAATTGATCGCGGCAAGTGACCGGACCATTTGCCGTAGATACGGTACGTTGGGTCTGCGGATCGAAAATTTCTCCTTGATACACCGGCGCATCGCCCTGGCAAGGGTTAGTGCCCACGGGCGCCAGATCGGTGCGGTAAATCAAAGAACCAGAGAAATCGCCATTGCGTTCGGCTAATGTTGGCACTGAGCTTGTATTCGTAGCGCCTACTTTATATCCGAGTTGTTCCCAGCTAAAGAAGAAGAAGAGCTTATCTTTGCCATTAAAGACTTTTGGAATCCAAACCGGGCCGCCTAAAGTGACGCCGTAGTCATTCTTTTTGTCTTCCGGCGTTGCATATTGTGCGTGGCAGGCAGGCGTATCGCCGGAACCGGTGCAATAATATGCCCGATTGCCATTGTTAAACCAGGTGTTGGCATCGAGATCTTCGTTACGGAAAATCTCATATGCAGTGCCGTGGAAGCTGTTTGTGCCGCTCTTGGTGACAAAGTTTTCGATGCCGCCGGTTGTGCGGCCATATTCGGCCTGTGGCAAAGCAGTCGTAATTTTGAATTCCTGCAGCGCTTCTACAGATGGCGCTTCTTCGTCAAATGACGATCCATTTTCGCTGCGCTGCTGGCTGGCGCCGTCTATCAGTACTTCGTTGCCGTAGTTCTGTCCACCTGCAATTTTGGAAAGGAAAATACCGTTATTGCTGTTCGCCGTGCCTGGGCCGGTGGTGCCGGGCAATAGAAATTCAAAAGCCTCAGGCGAACGCAAAGCGCCAACGCCACCGAGTGCCAACGGCAATTCCACAATCTGTTTGCTGGAAACAACGCCGCCAACATCGGATGATTCCGTCTGGATTGTGGGGGCATTTGCATCAACCGTCACCGTCTCCGAAGCGCCGCCGGGTTGCAGCGTGACATCCAACGCAGTAACCTGCTGAATCTGTACCAGCACTCCCTTTAAAACCGAGCTTTTAAAGCCTGCAGCTGACACCGTAATGTCGTAGCTGCCTAGCGGAAGCTCAGGAAAGCGATATTGGCCACTCGATGTTGAAATGACTGTAGAAAGGTCACCCGTTTTTTCATTTTTGGCTTGAATATTCGCCCCGGGAATTACAGCCCCGGACGAATCAGTTACTGAACCGGCCAGACCGCCGCGCACTGTTTGCGCCAGAACAGTCCCACCTGCCAGGAACAACAGGGACCAGCAAAAACACGCCAGTCGTTTCCATATCGTTCTGTGCATCTCTCCTCCTAAAAGCTCTATCTCTCTGTCAAAATTCGTAAGAAATTTCAATGTGTTTGTTCTTCCTAGGGAAACGCCCAATATTGTTCTTGATTCGTAAGCGCTTCCATCTCTTGTCCGTACTTACCCCCACAGCAAAGAAGCAATACTGAAATCGTTGTGTAATCGCTTCCATTTGCTTCTTGGAAACGCTTACACGCCGCCATTCTTGATATAAAAATCCACTAAGGATTGTCAACATAAATTCTTAATTTCTATGGGATTTTCCTCAGTAACGGCTTTTGGCGCTTCAAAACTCCCATTAGCGCAGAAGCGCTGACGATCACCGACCTTTTCGAGTAGACTCACGAATACCGGAATGACCAAAAAGCTACGATTCTGGCTGCATCTGCTGCTTTTTTGCGGCTGCTTTGCGGCTTTAAGCTGCAAAGACCAGGGACTCCGTGTAGCTGTCATTCCCCGCACCACGGCATTCACAATCTGGGAGGCAGCGCACGCGGGCGCACAATTCGCTGCCGCTCCGGCTGGAATCCAGGTCTACTGGAATGCTCCTGCCAGCGAAGACGATATCCAGGAACAGTCTGCGCTGGTCGATCGCGTCATCGATCAGCACTATGAGGGATTGATACTTGCGCCTGACCAGCCTTTAGCGCTGCTTGCCCCGGTAGAGCGCGCTGTGGCCAAGGGCATTCACACCGTCATCATCGCTTCACCGCTTTCGATGCCGCCCCGGCCGAACGTCGCCTACATTGTGAATGACGATCAAGCCATAGGGCATATGGCCGCTGCGCGCATCGCTGACATCCTCCATGGGCATGGCCGGGTCGCGGTCCTCGGCATCAATCCTCAATCACTCAGCGATCTTGATATCCTCCACTCTTTTGAAAGCACGCTGGAAGAGCGCTCGCCCGGCATCACTATTATCGACCGCCGCACCGGCACGCATAACCTGACGGAAGCGCAACAGATAGCGGAAGATGTTCTGGCTTTGCACCATGATCTGGATGCCGTCTTCACTCTCTCCGCCATTGCCAGCTATGGAACCATCAATGCCCTGCAATCCGATGGAAACGAAAAGACCAAGGTTATCGGCTTTGAACAGAGCGTAGAGTTGGCTAACGATATGCGCGAGGGCGTGGTGGACTCGCTGATTGCAGAAGATACCTACCAGATGGGCTATCAAGCCATGCAATTGCTTTCAGCTCATCGGAGCGGTGTCCTTCCGCCGGAAAACATCCAGTTGCAGCCTGTGCTTCTTACCCGTGAAAATATCGATTCGCCGCAAGCGCGAAATTTAGTGAACATGGATTGGGCTCGCACACCATGATCACGCGCCGCAACCACCAATTCTGGCGCAGCCGTACTTTTCTGCTCATCATTGCGGGCATATTGCTCGCAGCCTCAGTCATTTTTTATCTCAGAAGCCCCTGGCGCGGTCTTCCCTACCATGATGGCTTTGCAGCCGGGCGCATTAATGAATGGACAGCATATTCCGGTAACTGGAGCCTGAATCGCGGAGCCATAAAAAATGACTCCAGCGACCGCGGCTCAAAATTTGTTACCGGGTCCCTGCATTGGCGGGACTATTCCGTAGAAGGGGATATGCAACTTCTGGGCAGCGGCGACGCGGGTTTGCTTATCCGCGCCAGCGATATCGAACGCGGTGTTGATTCCTATAACGGCTACTATGCAGGGCTGCGTACCGCCGATCAGGTGCTTGTGCTGGGCCGCGCAGAACATGGATGGATCGAGTACCCTCCGGTAAAAATGCCGGGCGGCGTTACTGAAGGCAAGTGGTACCACCTGAAGCTTGGAGCCTTCGGTTGTAATATCAGCGCTTCTGCCACCGAAATCGGAACGACGCATACGGCCACAGTCACGGCACATGACCCGCAATGCTTCAAAGCGGGACAGATCGGTTTACGTTCCATGGTGGCCGGGGGCATCTGGCGCAATATCCGCGCCGAGCGCCTCTCGCGCGACGAAGCCGCGCTATTGGCCACCGCAAAGGCTCCTTCGACCGCCGCAGTTTTTCCGACGAATCAGGGCTTCCTTTCCGTTGCGGAAAATCTGCCGCCCCCTGTACGCCCGGCTCCCAACCCGAATGCCCTTCCGGTACAAACCATTCAAAGTTTGCGGCTGCTGTCCACTACGCGCGCGGCTCGTGCGCGAGTGCGCGGCTCTGTTGTTCTCATCAATCCGCTGTACATTCAGGATTCCACAGGCGGCATTCAGGTTGATCTAAAAGATCGCCTTTCTCTGCGCATCGGAGATGTGATCGAAGTCGAGGGCGATGTTTTTCCAAATGGACTTACCACTGCTCTTCGCCATGCGGTCGCAACGCCTCTTGGAGGATTTGTGCCGAGCCCACCCATTTCGATTACTGCCGACCAGGCTGCAACCGGCGCCTATCACGCAATGTTTATCGAAGTGGAAGGCACTCTTTACAGGAAATCTCAAACAGCCGATGGCCGTCCTATGCTCGATCTTCGTGATGGAGAACAGATTTTCCGCGCCATCGCTAATTCTTCAGCCGCTACCAGCACGTTTAAGAAAGTCAGAAACCAGAGCCTGATCCGGTTGCGGGGGGTCTGTCTTGTTGACACGACTCTTACGCAGAATGCAGTGCCATTTGTTTTGCTCATCAATGCGGCAGAAGATGTGAAAGTGCTGGTCGGGCCGCCATGGTGGAGCGCGGAACACCTCATCATTCTCGCTTTTTCCATGCTCGGCATCGGTTTCCTCGTGCATCTGCTCTATAGCCGCGCCGAGGAGTGGCGTTTGCGCGCCGTTATCGACGAACGCGAGCGGCTTGCGCATGAAATTCACGACACGCTGGCACAGAGCTTTGCGGGTATCGGCTTTCAGCTTCGCGCCATCCGCAACCGCATCTCAAAAAGTCCTGCGCCGCTCCCGAACGAAACGCTGATGGATGAGCTGAACCGAGCCAGCGAATTAGTGCGACATAGCCATGACGAAGCTCGACGCAGCATTACAACGCTTCGTCCGGATGCCACAGAAGCCAACGGCCTCATCACGGCTCTTGAACAAACGGCACGCCAGATGGTCGGGCGGGGGCCGGTCAAGATTGATGCTTTTGTCGATGGGGAAATCCAACCTATCCCGTTGCGCGTTCTCGATTCCCTGTTCCGCATCGGACAGGAATCCATTGCCAACGCCATTCAGCACGGTCATCCCACGCATCTGTTGCTGCGCGCCATCTATTCTGCCTCCACCATCAGCCTCGTCATCGAAGATAACGGCACGGGCTTCGTTCCCCAGCCTGACCACGACGGTTTCGGGCTGACCGGTATCCGCCGCCGCGCCGAGAGCATTCACGGCACACTCGAAATCGACACGAAGCCTGGACAGGGAACCCGCATTCTCGTCTCGGTGCCGATGCCGCAAAACCGCCGCAAATTCTGGTCTTTCGCTTATCATGGTGAGGATCAGCAGGAGCCAGAAAATTATGCCTCGTGAAGACGCAGGCCCCATCCGCATTCTCATCGCCGACGACCATCCCGTAGTCCGTGCCGGGCTTGCCAGCATGCTGGCGACGTATCCCGATCTTGAGGTCGCCGGCAGCGTATCCGACGGCAAACAGGCCATTGCTCTTGCCTCTACGGTCGATATCCTTCTTCTCGACCTTCGCATGCCCGGCCTGAACGGTCTTGAGGTTCTCCGCGAGCTTCGGCAAATGGAAAAGGCGCCTCGCGTTATCGTCCTCACCACCTATGAGAGCGATGAGGATGTCTACCAGGCGATCCGCACCGGAACACACGGCTACCTGCTGAAAGCTTCATCGGAAGAAGAGATGATCGAGGCCATTCATGCGGTTTACGCCGGGGAACGATACTTCCCTCCGCATATCGCCAGCAAGTTTGCCGATCGCGTGCCCCGCGCGCATGTCAATGCCCGCCAGGCCGAGATTCTCGACCTTATCGCCGACGGCTTCACGGATGAACAGGTGGCCGACAAGCTGCACCTTAGCGTTGCTGCCTTGTGGCAGCAGTTGAATGACATCATTGAAGCTCTCGATTCCGTGCAGGAATCGGAATCCACCGCTGCTCCTGACAAACGCGCCACGATTGCCGATATTGCACGGCGGGCCGGTGTTTCCATGGCCACGGTTTCGCGCGTGCTGCACAACAAGGGCAAGCACACGGAAGACACGCGACGCGCTGTTATGCGCGTGGTTCGCGAATATGACTTTCAGCTCAATAGCACCGCAGCTTCTTTGGCCATGATGCGCAATTCAAACAATTCAGAGAATTGAATTTTTCTCTTCCTCGAGGCGCGCTGACTGTTTGAGTGCTGACGCGTATGGCCAATTGTCATGGCCACGATTTATATTGAGTGGGCAATTTCCCCGTAAAGAATTTTCAGGAGGACACTTTGAAACACAAGTGGATTACCCAGATAGCACTGCCTGTTCTCGCTTATGTAAGCGCTTCCACTGCAATCAACGCACAGATCACAGTCGACCGTCCTATTCCCGCCACTGCCGCGATTCATGTGGACGCGTCAAAATCTGCCGGCACGGAGATTCCCCGCACCATCTTCGGCAGCTTTCTTGAGCCCATTGGGAACTCTACCTACAACGGTCTCTGGGCAGAAATTCTGCAGAACCCAAGCCTGGAAGCGGGCATGTGGAGCGCGGGCAATGTGGAACGGATGCTCCATGAAGAGCCGGAGCTGGCTCGGGCTTCCGGCCTTGGATTGCCCCTGCCATGGGAGCCGCTGAACTACGGGCAGGGCAATCGATATGAAATCCGCTATAGCGATACGGCCAACTCCGCCCGTTCTCTGGTGATTCTCGGGGTGCCGGAACAATCTACCGGCATTCGCCAGAAAGTGTATCTGCCCGTGCATCGCACGCTCGACTACACGGGCAGCCTTTATGCGAAACACATCAGCGGGCCAGCGGGTCTGACCGTTTCCATCCGTCCACGCAACGGCAGCGAGATTCTCGCCAGTGCGCACGTTGATGCCGCTTCCGACCAATGGACGAAATACAATTTCACGCTCCACATTCCTGACGGCAAATTGCAGCGTCTCGAGCCCGCCGACTTCGTTCTCGAAGTGGAAAATGACGAGGCCGTCAACGTTGACCAGTTTTCGCTAATGCCCAGCGACGCCGAGGATGGGCTCGATCCCGATGAAGTCGCCATGGCAAAAGCTATGGAGACGCCGCTGGTTCGCTATGGCGGCAATTTCACTTCTTCCTACCACTGGAAGGATGGCATCGGTCCGCGCGATAAGCGCATTAACATGCTGAACGTCGCCTGGGGTATTCCTGAGTACAACACCTTCGGCACCGATGAGTTCTTGCACTTCTGCCAGCTCATCAATGCCGAGCCGCAGTTTGCCTTGAATCTCGGCAGCGGCACACCGGAAGAAGCCGCCGAATGGGTGCGCTACATCAACGCTCACTGGCATAGACACAGCGGCCTTACATGGGAGCTTGGCAATGAGCTTTGGGGCAACTGGAATGTCGGCTACCCGACGCTTGAGCAGCTCGCCCCGCGCACAGCCGCTTTCAGCAAGGCTATTCATGCTGTTGATCCGGACGCGAAATTGATCGCCACCGGCCAGGACCCTGATCACTTCAACGAATGGAACGCCACGCAGCTGACCAATCCCGCCGGGACGTTCGATTATCTCTCGACCCACTTCGTCGTCACTAATACCGATGTGCGCACGCCGCACGCTACCAACGACTTTATCGCGCAGGCAGCATATGCCCTGCCCATTGGACTTGAAGAACATCTGAAGCAGATGCAGGAGCAGATCAACCAGCATCCCAGCTTCGCCAACAAGGCTCACATCGCCTTTACTGAATGGCTCTTTATCGGCCGGCAGCCGGGTACGCCGAGCTTTACCAACATGGGCGGAGCCATCGACACAGCCGGCTTCTTCAACATGCTCATGCGCAACAGCAATATCGTGCCGATTTCCGATATGACCGGCATCATGGAGTTCGCCGGGATATGGAAGAAGCGCAGCCAGGTCTATGCCGCTCCCGGCTATTATGTCTTCCGCATGTACTCGACAGCACACGCTTCGCGCCCGGTTGCTGTACAGACGGATGCCGGCAGCTACTCGGTCAAGAACGGCGTGGGACGCATTCCCGACATCGACCATGTGCCTTATCTGGACGTGGTAGCCGCGCTGAACGATAAAGGCGATGTGTTGACGCTCTTCTGCGTCAATCGAAGCCTGCATCGCGATATTGCAGCCGATATCAAAATCGCCGGCTTTACTGCAACTTCACAAGCAGACGTGCAAACCCTGCAAGGTAGCAGCATATCCGACGCCAATGACGAAGATGAGCCGGAGCGCGTGGTTCCACTCAAAACCGCCGCCAAGCTAACAAAAGATGGCGTGCATCATGTCTTTCCGCATGAGAGCGTGACGGTAGTAACGCTCCATAAAAAGTAAAAGCCAACGGGCGGCGCAGAGCATCGCTGCCGCCCGTTTCCCATACTCTTATGAAGCGAGCCTTCTGTCCCGCCAATAAACAGCGGCGCCGGATATTACGATAAGAAAGCAGGAATGACTCTTTCATCGAATCAAAGCGCCACACCGCCGATCGTGTTGACCGGCCTTTTATATTTTGGCTTCGCCCTTACGGGAATCGGCACCAATCTTCTCGGCTGTGTGCTTCCCGCTCTAAGCCATGCCTGGGGACTGAGCGATAGTCACTCCGGATTTCTATTGGCCGCGCAATTCGCAGGATCCTCGTCCGGCTCGCTTTTTGTGCATGCGCGCCTCCATCGCAGTCTTGTGGGAGGATATGCGCTTTTGATTGTGAGCGCCGCTTTGCTTGCGTTTTGCCATGGACATTTTGCGTCCGCATTTCTTTTCCTATTCGGCCTGGGCCTGGGCTCATCCATGACGTCTACCAGCATGATTTTTGGTGCGCTTTATCCGGCTAGGCGAGGATCTGTGCTTTCCTCGCTAAATGCGGTCTGGGGGCTTGGCGCTGTCTCCTGTCCGGGGCTGGCAACCATATGGGAGCGCTCGCACGCAGGAATCACGATATATGTAGCGTTGGCAGGAATGACGATTTTGCCTCTCGCCGTTTCAGGGTTTTATCTTACATACCTGTCGATGGTGCGCGACCAGACTCCGGTATCACGCAGCGTCCGTGCCCGCTGGTCCTTGCTGGCCCCTCTGGCATTGTTTGCGTTTCTTTATGTCGGCGTGGAGTCCTCGATCAGCGGATGGATGATGACGTACATAGCGCGGCTGCTGTGTTCGAGCAATTTATATGCGCCGATCGTGACATCTCTTTTCTGGATCGCGCTGCTCATCGGGAGATTCCTTGCTCCTGTCGTTCTTCGTTATGTTTCTGAAACTCACCTGCTTACGTTTTGCGTCTTCGCTGTCATTGTGAGCAATGCGCTGCTGCTGCTCAGCCGGACCCCTCTCACCAGCCTTGTCAGCTCCACTCTATCCGGCTTGATGTTGGCCCCGATTTTTCCTCTCTGCCTATCGAAAGTGCTGGCCATTACCAGTCGCCCTTCAGAATCGAAATGGGTCTTTGCCATCAGCGGACTTGGTGGAGCAGCGTTCCCCTGGCTCACAGGCCAGATCGCAACGCTTCACAGCTCGCTTCGCGCCGGCCTTGCTGTTCCGCTTGCGGCTTCGTGCATTATGCTTATTCTTCATCTGAGCACACAGGCTCGCATCGACCGCCATCAGGCTGCGTAGAAAAGTGCAAAGCCGGGCATAAAGCATTAACTTAAAGACAACTCACCATGATGAAGGGAATATCGTCCGTGAAGATTTCACGCCGGATAGGATTTGCAGCATTTGGATTCGCGCTCACGGCCATGGCAACACATACAGCAGAAGCAATCCAACCGAAGGACGCGATCCGGCATATCGTCGTGATCTTTCAGGAGAACGTATCGTTCGACCACTATTTTGCGACCTATCCCCACGCGCTCAATCCACCGGGAGAGCCTGCCTTTCATGCGTTGCCGGGCACGCCTTCTGTTGAAGGGTTATCCGGGGATCTGCTGACGAAGAACCCAAACTTTCTTAATGCGGATAATGGCGCGGGGCGGGCGAATCCCTTCCGTTTAGGACGCGATCAGGCAGTCACCGCCGACCAGGATCACGGATATCGCGCCGAGCAGCTCGCTTTTAATCGCGGCAAGATGGACCTGTTTCCTAAATCCGTCGGTCATGCTGACGGGCCTCGCGTCCCGGGCAGAAAAGACGGCGTTGCCGCTACTTCCGGATTGACGATGGGCTACTTTGACGGCAATACCGTCACTGCTTATTGGAATTACGCACAGCATTTTTCCATGAGCGATCATCAATTCGATGTGACCTTCGGACCATCCACACCGGGAGCGATTAACCTTGCTTCCGGCCAGACGAATGGCGTGGTAAATGATCAGAACGCCGCAGGCGGCATGGTAGAAGACGGCAATGGCGGATTCACATTGATTTCCGATCCGCAGCCGATTGGCGACAAGTGCTCCAGCACATCCGATGCGCTGGTCCATATGACAGGCCGGAATATCGGCGATCTGCTGACCGCAGCTCATATTTCCTGGGGATTTTTTCAGGGCGGCTTCGATCTGACCGCCGTCAATCCGAATGGAACAACAGGCTGTCGTCGCAGCTCGAAATCCCTGGCAAATTTCTATACGCGGGACTACCTGCCGCACCATGAGCCTTTCCAATACTACAAATCGACAGCAAACCCGCTGCATGCGCGTCCCAAATCTGTAACTACCATCGGCACAAATGCAGATGGGCCGGCGAACCATCAATATGATGTGCATGATTTTGACGATGCTTTGAAGGCGGGAAATTTTCCGGCGGTTGCTTTTCTCAAGGCTCCGGCCTATGAAGATGGGCATGCGGGCTATTCCAGTCCTCTCGATGAGCAACGTTTTGTGGTGGAGCAGGTCAACCTCATCCAGCAACAACCGGATTGGGCGCATACGGTCATCATCATTGCTTATGATGATTCCGACGGCTGGTACGACCATCTGATGGGGCCAACCGTGAATGGCTCCGAAACGAAACAGGATGAGTTAAACGGCTCAGGCAAATGCGGCAATGGTTCGACTGCGCTCGGCGGCGTAGACCCAAAAGCCAAGCATGCTTATGGGCGCTGTGGGTTCGGGCCGCGCCTTCCGCTGCTGGTAATTTCGCCCTGGGCCAAGGCTAACTATGTCGATCATACGATCACGGATCAGTCGTCCATTCTGCGCCTGATTGAAGATGTATTTCTCAAAGGTCAGCGCATTGGCCAAGGCTCGTTTGATGCAACTTCCGGCTCATTGAATGGAATGTTTGATTTTTCAAAAAACACGCCACCCAACGCGCAAAAGCTGATTCTCGATCCCGATACCGGTCTCGTGAAATCTCAAGGAAATTAGGAATTGCCTTTGTTGTTGACCCGCAGAGAATGGATGAAGCAGGCAGCGCTTGCAGCCGCGGGCAGCAGTTTACCTGGCAGACGTGCGTGGGCCATGCAACATGCGCGCACGCTCGATGCTATGAAGCTGGAGTCATTCGTCGATCCTCTCCCGTTGCCGCAACGCATGTCTCCCATCGGCAGGCGCTCTTCTACAGAACTGAATGCTGTGGATGCTCCTTATTACAGGATCAGCATCCGCAGTCGCGAGTGGAAGATGCACCGCGATCTTCCGCCCTCGCAGATATGGAGCTACGGCGACGGCGGCGCGCCTGTTTTATTTGAAGCTCGAAAGGACGAAGGCGTACTGATCGATTGGTGGAATGACCTGCCGCAAAAGCATTTTCTTCCGTTGAACTATCCTCTGCACGTAATGCCTGATGCTCCACCGACGCGCACTGCCACGCACTTGCACGGCGCGCGCGTCCCGGCCATCAGCGATGGCTATCCGGAAGACTGGTATGGACCGGGCAGGAACAGGCTGTGTTTCTATCCGAATCATCAGGAAGCCACGGGGCTGTGGTGCCACGATCACGCGATGGGCGCAAGCCGCTTGAATATCTTTGCCGGACTTATGGGCTGGTATCTTCTGCGCGATGACGTAGAAGACAGCCTCGGCCTGCCTTCCGGCAAATACGAAGTGCCGCTGCTTATCTACGACCGCAGTTTCGATCCTCAAGGACAACTCTACTATCCGTACCCACCGGATGAGGGAGCGTGGGCACAAGAGTATCTGGGCGACGCGATGGTGGTAAACGGCAAGGTGCGTCCTTATCACGAAGTAGAAGCGCGCAAATACAGGCTGCGCATTGCCAACACGGCGAATTCACGCTTTTTCTCGCTCGCTTTTTCCAATGGCCAGAGCTTTCAGGTAATCGGTTCAGATCAGGGATTGCTGGCCGCTCCGGCTGAGATGAAGCGGCTGGTTCTGGCGCCCGCAGAACGCGCCGATATCGTTGTCGATTTCAGCGAGGCGCGCGGAGAAAACATCGAGCTTGTCAGCGATGCGTTTCAGTTGATGCAGTTTCGCGTCGGCAAGGAAAAAGTACGCGACGAAAGTCGCGTACCAAAATCATTGCGCCCGATGGAGCGTATTCCTGAAAGCCGGGCCATCCGCACCCGCGAAATGACTCTGAATGAATACGACGGTGACAACGGTGAACCAATGGTGATGCTGCTGAACCGCAAGCACTGGGCTGATCCTGTAACGGAAATCGTTAAGCTTGGCTCAACAGAAATCTGGAGCCTGATTAACCTCACGCAGGACACGCACCCGATCCATCTGCACATGGTTCGCTTCCAGATACTCGATCGCCAGAGCTTTGCCACCTTCGACTACCTGGCGGATGAAAAACTCACCTACACCGCAGACAGGATGTTTCCACCTGCGCATGAAATGGGATGGAAAGATGTAGTACAGTGCCCGCCTGAGATGGTGACGCGCATCATTGTTCCATTTCAGGGATACGCCGGACGCTATGTCTGGCACTGCCATGTTCTCGAACATGAAGCGAACGATATGATGCGTCCTTATGAAGTGATTGCCTGATATCTCAACAAATTCGTATCCGAGTAGTATGGTGTATTCGTCGATAATCTTATGGAAAATCCGTCTCCCTCTGCTACTGGCTCTATCTCTTCCCTTCTGACTCGCCGCCGCTTGCTGAAAGGCGCAGCTAGTGTAACGGCGGCCGCAGCCGCTCGATCGCTGATGCCGCCAAATGTGCAGCAAGCACTGGCACAGGGCGCGCCGCGACATGGCTCTCTCCGCGACATTAAGCATATTGTTCTGCTCATGCAGGAGAATCGATCCTTCGATCACTATTTCGGAACGATGGCGGGAGTGCGTGGATTCGACGATCCGAAGGCTCTTCGGCTTTCAACCGGACGCTCGGTTTTTTATCAGCCCGACGCCGAGCACCCCAATGGCTATATGTTGCCGTTTCATCTGAATACCCGCGCTACCAGCGCGCAGAAGATTCCATCCACCAGCCATGCATGGGCAGTACAGCATGAAGCGTGGAACAGCGGCAAGATGGATCAATGGCTGCCCGCTCACCGCAAGGCAGATGGCCAGCATGGTCCATATTGCATGGGCTATTACACGCGCGAAGACATTCCCTTCCAATTTGCGCTGGCGGAAGCATTCACACTCTGTGACAACTATCACTGCTCAGTGATGGGGCCGACATGGCCAAACCGCATGTACTGGTTTACAGGAACCATCGATCCAGACGGCGAGCACGGCGGCCCGATCATCAACAACACTGCTCCCAAAGAGGGCTATACCTGGAAGACTTACGCAGAGCGGCTTGAAGAAGCAGGAATCAGCTGGAAGGTCTATCAGCAGGAAGATAACTACGGATGCAACCTGTTAGAAACCTTCAAGGTGTTTCGCGATGCGCCTAAAGGTTCCCCGCTTTACGAAAAAGCAATGGTACGTGGCCCTGAGGGCCAGTTTGAGTACGATGCCATCAATGACAAGCTACCGGCCGTGTCATGGGTTATTCCTACCAGCTATCAATCAGAACATCCGGACTACATGCCTGCCGATGGAGCTGCCTTTGTCGCCAGCAAAATCGATGCCATCGCTGCCAATCCCGATGTGTGGGCAAAAACTCTATTTATCCTGAACTACGATGAAAACGACGGCATCTTCGATCATGTAGCTCCGCCATTTCCGCCTGCGGGGACGAAGCACGAGTTCATCCATGGCCTGCCCATCGGCGGTGGATTTCGCGTTCCCTGTATTCTCATTTCCCCGTGGACGATGGGCGGCTGGGTGGCAAGCGAAACTTTCGACCATACGTCCGTATTACAGCTCCTGGAAAAGTTTACCGGCGTCCATGAGCCAAATATCAGTGATTGGCGGCGGAAAACCTTCGGTAATCTCACCTCCGCGCTTCGCTTTGCAAACGTTCAGCATAAACCGCCCGTGTTGCCGGATACCAGCGGGCCACTCCGTTTGGCAAAATACGAGGCATCTGTATTGCCCAAGCCGGAATTCCCTACCGACCAGCAACTGCCGACGCAGGAAAAAAGCAAGCGCGAAAATTCTTAGTGTAAAGTTTCTACTTGCCGGCCGAAACCGGCAGCTTTCGGCTGGGCCAATGCGGCGCGCGCTTTTCCAGAAATGCGAGTACGCCTTCTTTAAAATCTTGCGTAGCGCGCGCATCGGCATTTGCTGCAATAGCCTTTTCTAATTCCTCGTTCAGGCGGTGATTCACAAACTCATTCAATAACCTTTTTGTGGCGCGCATTGCTTCCGGGCTGTTGCGTTGCAGCGTATGCGCCAGGGCGTGTGCTTCGCGCATCAGGTCCTGTTCGCTCACAATACGAGTAATGAGGCCCATTTCATAGGCTTCTTCTGCCTTGATCAATCGTCCGGTCAGCAAAAGATCGCGCGATCGCTTGTCGCCAATCTGCCGAATCAGGAAAGAAGAAACAATGGCTGGAATAAAACCGATTCGCACCTCGGTGTATCCGAATTTGGCTTCAGGAACGCAAAGCGTAAAGTCGCAAATAGTAGCCAGTCCCATGCCCCCGGCAACGGCAGCGCCATTCACTGCGGCAATGGTTGGCTTTGGGACATCATGCAACGTGCGAAAAAGCCCGGCAATATGCTCAGAATCGGCGCGATGCTGTTCATGCGTTTTCGCCGTGATGCTCTCCAGGTGATCGAGATCCAATCCGGCGCAAAATGCCGAGCCTGATCCGGTCAAAATTACCGCGTCGCAGTTCGAGTTCCCTGCGCGGTGAAGGATATCCACCAACTCATCGATCATGACCGGGCTCAACGCATTGCGCCGCTCCGGACGATTCATCGTGATGGTCAATATGTCGTTGTCTGTGTGCGTGCGTATTGTCTGATAGTGGCCCATGCTTACCTTCGCTCCCAAGGACAAAGCAGTGTACACGCTCAGGATGAAAGATGCTATTGAGCCGTCGGCCCGAATTTTCCGGCAATGGCATGGCTTGCCGCGCGCAAGCCATCGAGCGGTTGCAGCGGCGGCAACTCGGCGCCAAGGCGCTCCAGCTCAGCCACAGCCAGCTCGGTAGCTATGTTTCCCACCAGCGCGTCCTGAGCGAAAGGGCAGCCTCCAAGCCCGCCGATGGCCATATCAAAACGTCGGCAACCGGCCCTGTAGGCGGCGGTGACTTTGGCTGCAACGTCTTCCGTCCGGGCATGCAGATGTACGCCGATTTCCAGCGCCTCATTCGCGGAAAGCACCGCGCTCACCAGCAGCGATATCTCCTCCGGCGCAGCGAGCCCTACCGTGTCCGCCAGTGAGACCTGCTCGATCCCCATGTCAGCCAGAAGATCGCAAGCCGCAATCACCTCATCCACGCTCCAGTCATCGCCATAAGGATTGCCGAAAGCCATCGAAATGTACGCGACCACGCCCAGCCCGGCTTTAAAAGCAGCCTGCCCGATGGCTTCGAGCGCATCCAGCGACTCTTCCGGGGTCTGGCCTTGATTGCGCTTCAGGAATTCAGGGGAAATGGAATACGGAAATCCCAGCGTTCTGACTTTATCAGTGCGAATCGCCCGTTCCGCCCCCTTTTGATTCACGACGATGCCGATAATCTCCACGTCGTCCGGCGCGTCCAGGTATTCGAGCACCTGTTCAGAATCTGCCATTTGCGGCACGGCTTTTGGTGAAACAAACGAGACAGCATCTATATGTTTGAATCCTGCCTCCATCAGCGTGCGCAGGTAATCGGCCTTCACTTCGGCAGGAATGACTTTCGGCAGGCCCTGCCATGCGTCGCGGGGACATTCGATCAATTTGACTCTTTCGCTCATCGCAACCACTTACTTTATAGGTGCGCGAGCGCCACGACAATGCCTACCGCTCCGAAATGCACAATTGCCGCAGTAACAACGGCTGGAACCAATCCCTTAGCCCGCAGTATCAGCGTCATCAAGAATCCGTACAGAGGAAACTGCAGGTACATCATCGCCTGGGAGAGCGTGTTGGCTATGTCAGAGGGAAATCCCAAAATGTGGCTCTGCACCAGCTGAACCCAGGGATACAGCATGCGTAAAGCATCCGGCCCCGCCAGCGCCATCACCCCCGCTGCGCGTACGGTGAGCGGCGTCACCAGGATGCCCACCAGCAGCGGCCACCATGTCCACCATCCTGCAGATGCGGCTTTCTTTTTCCTGCGGGCTGCTGGTTTTCGTTGCGTAGCAGATGCGGCCGGACTCATAGTTTGAGCATACCGTTTTATGCGCAGACGAACGAAAGCTTACTGAGGAAAACCGGCTTCAAACGAACCATGAAACACACGTATTGCGTGATACGATGCGCCTATGCTTCGCAACCAACGCCTTTTTGCCTCTTTCGCAATTTTGTGCCTCTCGCTGCCTACTTCTGTTTTCGGCCAGTCCATACAGGACCGCTTAAAGCAGCTCATGAATACTTCCACCGGCGCGTGGACGCCGGATCAGATCGCCACGATGGAAAAGCTGCGCGATGCTGCTATGCAGGACCAGTATGCGTTGAAAGAACTGCGTCATCTGACTGATAACATCGGACCGCGCCTCAGCGGCTCTCCCCAGGCGCAGAAAGCAGTCGACTACGTAGCCGATGAAATGCGGGCCTTGGGCGCCGATGTTCAACTGGAGAAGACCTCCGTCACACACTGGGTTCGCGGCGCGGAGACGGCAGAATTGGTGATATGGCCCGGCATGACCGATGGCACCACACAAAAAATTGTGCTCACCGCATTAGGCGGCAGCGCGGCGACAGACGCAAATGGACTGTCGGCGGATGTCGTCGTTGTGAATTCCTTTGACGAATTGAAAAAGCTGCCCGAAGGCTCCGTCAAAGGTAAAATTCTGCTCTTCAACGAAAAATTCGATAAGCGCCTCGCCGCGCAAGGAGATGGCCTGAACGCCTATGGTCAAGGCGTGCTGTACCGTGGCGCAGGCCCTAGCGTGGCTGCTTCTCTTGGCGCTGTCGCCGTGCTGGTGCGCTCCGTTGGCGGAGCAGACTATCGTCTTCCGCATACCGGAGCAACAGTGTATGCCGATGGCATGCAGAAAATTCCTGCAGCCGCTGTTACCGCGGAAGACGCCGACCTGCTGGCAAACCTTACGCAGCAAGGACCGGTACGCATGCATTTGACGTTAACACCGAAGACACTGCCGAATG
Organism: Alloacidobacterium sp.; assembly: GCA_035547425.1. GTDB lineage: Bacteria > Acidobacteriota > Terriglobia > Terriglobales > Acidobacteriaceae > Alloacidobacterium. The sequence continues at coordinate 59,321 of DASZUU010000020.1, forward strand.
CGCCGAGCTACAACGTCATCGCCGATTGGAAAGGCTCCGAGCACCCTGAGCAGGTCGTCATCGTCTCCGGCCATCTGGATTCATGGGATCTCGGCACCGGAGCCATCGACGACGGCGCAGGCATTGTCGTCTCCATGCAGGCGATTCACTTGTTGCAATCTCTCGGCATTCATCCCAAACGCACCGTGCGCTTTATAGCATGGATGGACGAGGAACAAGGCGGCGAGGGCGCGGAAACCTATGCGAAGGACCACGCCGCAGACTTGAAGAATCACATCGGCGCCATCGAATCTGATTTAGGAGCAGGACACCCCATCGGCATCATCGCCGCAGGCAAGCCGGAACTGGCCGAATGGCTGAAGCCGGTAGCGCATGCCCTGTCACCGATTGGAGCAACGGTCATCACTCCAAGCGAAGATGCGGGCGAAGATGTGGCTTTTCTGAAAGGAGTGCCTCAGTTCGCGCCCAATCAGGACAGCCGCTTTTACTTCAACTATCACCATACGGCGGCTGACACCTTCGACAAAGTCAATCCGCAGGAACTGAATGAAAACGCCGCCGTGATGGCAGTGCTTGCCTATGCGCTGGCGGACTCATCGAATCCAGCTCCGCGTTAATCTTCTGCCTTGCGGCGGGTCTTCTTTTTGCTGGCTTCGTTCTTTTCCCGGCGCAGTTTCCACGCGGTAGTGAGCGCGCCGCGCAGCGTATCCTCATTTGCCTTCGCCAATACAATGTGGGTCGCTCCCATGCGGCCCCATCCGCCAAAGACAGGCACAAACAAATCCGGCTGCTCTGCAACAAATGCGGCCTGCTGCTCCGGATTAAGCATCAGGTTTCCGTACCCCTGGCTTTCTGCCGCCAAAGTCGCAAATATCCGGCCTCCGACACGAAAGTCAGCCGCACCCATGTGCGATCCTTCTTCCGCGCCGTCAAAGCTTAAGGCAATTCGGCGAAAATCTGCGGCTTTCATCGTTATGCGCTGTACAGGTTTGTCTCCAGAAACTGATTCCTGAACTTGCCGTGCGGATCGTAGCTCTGCACCAGCGACTTGAAGTCTGCCAGCTTCGCATACTTCGCTTCAAGCTGGGTGCCGGGGATCGTAAAGAGCTTCGCCCAGTGCGGACGCGGATCGAACGGCGCAAGCTGCTTTTCGATAAGCGGCAGAATCTCCTTCACCGCCGCCCATTCCGGCTTCCAGGTAAAGTGAATGGCCATCGAGTCGCGCTTATAGGCCATGCTCATCCATAGATTATCGGCAGCAATCGTGCGCAGCTCGGTAATAAACAGGTGCGGCATAATGCGGTCGCGCAGTTTTTCCACAGCAAGAATTGCCTCATAACCGTGCTCACGCGGCACAAAGTATTCCGTTTGCAGTTCAGCTCCGCTGCTGGGCGTAAAGTTCATGCGGAAGTGCGGCATCCGCTCATACCACGGGCCGGGAATGCCCATCTGTTCGGTGCAGGGCGTGGCATCATGCCCGGCAATGGGGTGCAGCTTATGCTTCGCTAGCGTCGCTCCATAAAACTCCGGCGGAAGCGGGTGCGATTCACCCTGCTTGACGCGGCTCTTGATCCACACCTGAGTCGCGCGATGATTCTGCCAGTCGGTGAAGAGGCTTACGCTGTATCCGCTGCCGAAGATCGTATCGAGATTATTTTTCAGCTGGTCGAACGAAAGATTTTCGTAAACTTCCTGCCGCATCTGGAAAGTCGGCAGCAGATCGAGCGTGATACGCGTGATCACCCCCAGAGCTCCCAGCGAAACCACGGCCCCTTCGAAGCGATCTCCATCCTTGGCCCGCGACAGCGTAGCCGTATTGCCGTCGGCTGTCACAAATTCAATCGCAGAGACGGCAGTGCTCAGGTTGCCGTTATGAATTCCCGAGCCATGCGTGCCCGTGGAACAGGCACCTACCACCGTGATGTGCGGCAGCGATGCCAGATTGTGCAGCGCATAGCCGTTGCTATCAAGAAACGGAGCAAGCTGCCCATAACGCACCCCGGCTCCTACGGTCACGGTATGTGCCTTGCGGTCTAGGGTCGTCTCCTGCAAATGCTCGAGCGAAATCTGGTTTGCGTTGCTGTCAGCAATCGCGTTGAAAGAATGCCGCGCTCCGAGAGCGCGCAGCTTATTGCATTGCTTCACAATCTGCGGCACCTCATCCACGGCATTTGGCGCGAAGAGATGATCGGTTGAATACGTAAGGTTGCCGGACCAATTGGTGCGCGGCGCGACTTTCGATGGATTCTGTTCTGCGGAAACGATTCGTGACAAGGTAGCTCCACCAATAAGTATGCCGGACGTCTTGAGAAAGTCGCGTTTGTTCATCTTGCCAACGTTGTATCACGCGAAAGTAAATTGAGGCGAGAGGATAGGTAAGAGTAAATTAGTCGGGCCGGAATAATACGGTCGACAGGCATTTTGTCGACCTTTTGGCATACAGTAGAGGGAAATGAAAATACGGGCTTGTTCCGCCTTTGTGTGCTGTCTTTTCTCGTTGTGCCTAGCCTGCGGAGCCCAGGCTGCGCAGAATCCGCCGACCACCCCTCATAAGAAGGAACTGCAACATCGCACGGCGGAAGACATCGAAAAAAATCACGCCGCAGAACGGCGCATCACTCTCGACGTAACTGTAACCGATGCTTCCGGACACCCTGTCACCGGTCTGCAGCAACAGGATTTCCAAATCCTGGACAATCATCAGCTGCAAACTATTACGGCCTTTCACGCCGTAGAAGGCGCAATGGCCGATCCACCGGATGAAGTCGTGATCGTCATCGACCTCATCAACACCTCATATCAACGAATCGGGTTTGAGCGCCAGCAGATTGAAAAATTTCTACAGCAAAATAACGGCCATACGCAATATCCGGTACGCCTGATCCTTGTCTCGGAAACCGGCATCCAGGCACAACCGCAGGCATCGCAGGATGGACAAGCCATCATAGCCGCTCTCGACAATGCCCATACCGGCATGCGCGCCATCGGACGCGCGGCTGGCGCTGCGGGCGCTGCGGAACGCCTCGACATGTCGCTTCGCTACTTTGAACAACTGATTGCTTACGAGGGACAAATACCGGGACGCAAGCTGATGCTCTGGATCAGTCCCGGCTGGCCTATGCTCGATTCTCCGGCCTTCTTATCCTCGAACAATCAGCAGCGCAGAATATTTCGTACGGTTGTCGGATTTACCAATCAATTGCGGCAAGCGCATGTCACGCTTTATACCGTCGATCCGCTGGGCGCCGGTGAAGCTCTTGGATATACCTTCCTCTATCAAAGCTTTCTAAAGCCGCTTACAAAGGCGAAGGATGCCAATTACGGCAACATGGGACTCCAGGTGTTTGCAGCGCATAGCGGAGGCTCGTATTGCCGGGAAGCAACGATCTGGCAACGGGGATCAACCGCTGCATCGCCGATGCTCAGGCTTACTATGTGCTTTCCTTCGATTCCGCTCCTACAGAAAACGCCGATGAGTATCACGCGCTCACTGTAACTACCCATAAAAGCGGAACGAAAGTGCGAGCCAGCGCCGGCTACTACGCGGAGCCGTAAGCGCTATGTTTGGAGTATGCCCACGTTGAATTTCGCCACTTCAGGATTCAGCGCCACGGCTTCAAGCGCAGTGATTAGCGCATCGCGCGTCTTTGCCGGATCAATGATCGCATCCACCCACAATCGCGCTGCAGCATAACGGCAATCGGTCTGCTCTTCATATGTGGCCTTAATGGATGCCAGCAGTTCTTCCTTCTCCTGCTCGCTCAGTTTCGTGCCGCCGCGCTCCAGTTGCCGAATCTTGATCTCTACCAAAGTATTCGCCGCCGAAGCTCCGCTCATCACGGCATAGCGCGCCGTAGGCCAGGCAAAAATAAAGCGCGGATCAT